>JAVXVG010000001.1:0-169737 GCA_032229975.1 Acidobacteriota bacterium
CATTGTTAGAGGTTTTGGGCGCACGAATAATCGGCGGGGTTTGAATGCTCACCCCGCGCCGCCCCTTGTTCTGATAACCCCTTGCTCGTAGATGACTGTCGGTTAACGCTTGTCACTCTTATCCACGACCGACTTGAGAGCCTGAAACGTGGGCGGCCACAAGCCAACGAAGATGCCCGCCTGTTTGTTGCCACTGAAGAAGAGCGCGAGCGACGCGCCGATTGACCCGATGGTCAGAATGTGAAACAGGCTGATGCCCGTCGATTCGACCGTCGTGTTGTCGATGGTTTTAAGTATCGTCTCCGCCTTGTCGGTCTGCGTCGCGAGACTTCCGCCGCCGGTCATGCTTCCCGTCCCCGTGTTCGTCGCTTTACCTAAACCTTGTGCTGACATATTAGTTCCCCTTGCCTCCTCGGAATTTTACCCTCTGTCTTTAACGCGCCCTTTGAGCGCGGCGATGGCGAAGAGCACGGCGAGCGATGCGCCTGCGATCAGAAATCCCGATAGAGGGCGGGCCTTCGCCGCCCCGCCCTTCGCCCCGCCGCCCTCGGACGCCACCTTCGCCGCCGCTACCCTTTGCATTTGTCCGGCACTCTACACGCATGACTTCGCGCCCCTGTATCTAAAAGACCACGAAAGTGACACGCCGTTTAATAATTGTTCACACGACACGACACGTTGACCGACTGCGCCAGATGTGCGATAGAATTCGCCGAACTTTAATTCACAACTGTGGCGATAAGGGAAGGGGCGCGACAACTCACATGAGTCTGATTGAACAGGTGCGGGCGCGCGAGATACTCGACTCGCGCGGCAACCCGACGGTCGAGGCGGAGGTCTATCTGATCGGCGGCGAGATCGGTCGCGCCGCAGTTCCTTCGGGGGCTTCGACGGGCGAACATGAAGCTGTGGAGCTTCGCGACGGAGACAAAAAGCGTTACGGCGGCAACGGCGTGCTGCGCGCCGTCGCAAACGTCAACGAGCAGATCGCGCGCGAGGTTGAAGGGATGGACGCGCTCGATCAAGCGGAGGTCGATGCCGCGCTCATCGCGCTCGATGGGACGAAGAATAAATCGAAGCTCGGCGCGAACGCTCTGCTCGCGGTCTCTCTAGCCACGGCGCGCGCGGCGGCGACGTACCTCGAAGTTCCGCTCTATCGCTACATCGGCGGCGCGAATGCGCGCACGCTTCCCGTCCCGATGATGAACATCGTCAACGGCGGAGCGCACGCCGACAACAACGTGGACTTCCAAGAGTTCATGGTGATGCCTGTGGGCGCGACAAACTTCAGAGACGCATTGCGCGCGGGTGCGGAAATCTTCCACGCGCTCAAAGACGTGCTGCACAAGCGCGGGCTTGCAACGAGCGTCGGTGACGAAGGAGGATTCGCGCCGAACCTGCGCTCGAACGAAGAGGCCATCGAGACGATCCTCGAAGCGATAGGCAAGGCCGGTTATAAGACCGGCACAGACATACTGCTCGCGCTCGACCCGGCGGCGAGCGAGTTCTATGACGGCAAGGCCTACGTCTTCAAAAAATCCGACGGGCGAAAGTTATCGAGCGCGGAGATGGTCGCTTACTGGAAGTCTTGGATCGATCAGTATCCCATCATCTCCGTCGAAGACGGCATGGCAGAGAACGACTGGGCCGGTTGGAAACTGTTGACGGACGAAGTGGGCGAGCGCGTGCAACTCGTCGGCGACGATCTCTTCGTCACAAACACGGAGTTCTTACGCAAGGGCATCGAGCTTGGCGTCGCCAATTCAATTCTGATCAAGGTCAACCAGATCGGCACGCTCACAGAGACGCTCGACTGTATCGAGCTTGCGCGCACACACAATCGCACCGCCATCATCTCGCACCGTTCCGGCGAGACCGAAGACACTTTCATCGCAGACCTCGCCGTCGCCACCAACGCGGGACAGATCAAGACCGGCTCTCTCTCTCGCACCGACCGCGTCGCCAAGTACAACCAACTGCTCCGCATCGAAGAAGACCTGCGCGACGCCGCACGCTACCCCGGCGCATCAGCGTTCTATCAACTCGAACGACGTTTCGCGAACGAGCGCGCCGCAAGCGGCAGCAAAGGCGGCGCAGCGAAGAAGGCTAGAGCCGCAAAGAAATGAGGACTCACCGCCGCAGACACGAGAGAGCGCAGAGTTAACGCAGAGAAGATTGCTTAACTCTCTGCGCACCTTCTCGTGTCCTCTGTGTCTCTGCGGTGAATCTCGTTCTGAATTAGAGACCTTGATCGCCGAAGATGTCGATGATGCCCACCAACACGAAGCAGCCTTTGACGCACTGGACGCGCGTCGGGCTCACCCTCGCGGGCGCGTCGCTGGCCGTCATGATCGCGTCGGCGTCCGTGGTCTATTTCCTGTCGGGGCGCAAGAGCGCGTTCGCCTCGCGTCAGGAGTGGGCCGGGCTCGCCACGCTCGCGACAATACTCGGCTGCTTCGCAATCGCCGGTCTCATCACGGGGGTGACGATCATCTTCGCGAAGCGTTGGGAGGCGAAGGTGGTCGCGAACCTTCGCGCCGGTCAAGGCGTACTCGCGCACTGGACTTACACTGCCGACGAGTGGCAGCACTACGCTGCGCGCGAGCAGGCGCGTGCGCGCAAGCTGTTCATCATTATCGCGTGCGTGATGACGGTGGTGCTGCTCGTCCCGTTCACGCAACTCATGCTCTCGTCGCGCGGCGGGTTCGACCGCACCATACTTGAGGCGATGCTCGTCGTCTCCGTGCCAATCGCGTTCGTCTTCGCGATTTTGTGGGTCGTCACAGTGATGCCCACGCGCCGCCTCTCGCGCGAAGCGCCGGGCGAGGCGTACATCTCCGCGGACGGCGCGTTGATACATGACCGTTATTACCCGTGGACGTACATGATGCAGAGCCTTCGGTCGGTCAGGCTCGAAGAGGGCGACCCTTCCGTCGTCGAGTTCACTTGGACGCAGCCGGGCTATCGCACGTCGCAATATCACAGCGTCCGCATCCCCGTCCCACACGGGCGCGAGGATGAAGCGCGCAAGTTGATCGCAAAGTTCAACTCTTCTTTAATATGAACGTGCGGTGTACTTCGTTATCACGAACGCATGCCGCACATGATCACGTCGCCAACCGAACCGGAGAAAAGTTTTGTTGAATCAACAGGGGCCACTCGCGCTCATCGTCCTCGACGGCTTCGGTTACAGCCCGCGCCGAGAGGGCAACGCCGTCGCTCTGGCGCAGATGCCTTACTACAACGAGTTGTTAGAGAAGTACCCACACACTTTGATCGAGGCTTCGGGCGAATGTGTGGGGCTTCCGGCGGGCGTGATGGGCAACTCGAACGTGGGCCACCTGTGCATGGGCGCGGGGCGCGTCGTCAGGACGGACGTGGAGAACATCAACCACGAGATCGAGTCGGGCCAGTTCAAGCATAGCCTCGTCTTGAACGCCGCGATGGAGAGCGCGCTCGCGCACGACCGCGCGTTGCATTTGATGGGGCTCACCTCCGACGGGCTCGTGCACTCTTCGCAGGAGCACGCCTACGCATTGTTGCGCATGGCGCAGGAACGTGGGGTGCGGCGAGTCTTCGTCCATTGCTTCCTCGACGGTCGCGACACACCGCCCGCGTCCGCAGACAAATACGTCACGGCGATGCGCGATAAGTGCAGAGAGATCGGCGTCGGCGAGATCGCTTCCGTGTGCGGGCGTTACTACGCGATGGATCGAGACAAGCGTTGGGAGAGAGTGGAGCGCGCTTACAAGTTGTTGGTCGAAGGCGTAGGCGAGAGAGCGACCGATCCGGTCGAAGCGATCAAGAAATCTTTCGAGCAAAATGTAACGGATGAGTTCGTCGAGCCAATCGTCTGCGTGCGTGATGAAACGGGCGAGCCGGTCGCGACGATCAAGGACGGCGACTCTGTGATCTTCTTCAACTTCCGCGCTGATCGCGCCAGAGAGATCACGGACGCGCTCGCCGTGCCCGGCTTCGACGCTTTCCCCACGCCGAACCGGCCCCACACGCACTTCGTCTGCTTCACCATCTACGATAAGACCTACCCTCTGCCCGTCGCCTTCCCGCCCGCGCAGCCGCGTCACGTGTTAGGTGAAGTCTTCGCCGCGCTCGGCGTGCGAAACTATCGCATGGCTGAGACGGAGAAGTACGCGCACGTCACCTACTTTTTCAACGGCGGTCAGGAGGTCGAGTTCCCGCACGAGCGACGCCTGCTCGTGCCTTCGCCGAAGGTGGCCACCTACGATCTCGTTCCCGAAATGTCAGCCTACAAGTTGACGGATAAAATTATTCGGGCCGTCGAAGAGCGCGAGACGGATGTCTTCGTCATCAACTTCGCCAACCCCGACATGGTCGGGCACACAGGCAATCTCTCGAAGACCATCGAAGCCGTGCAGCACGTCGATACGTGTCTCGGCTGGGTCACGAAAGCTCTACGCACTGCGCGCGGTCGGGCCATCATCACGGCGGATCACGGCAACTGCGAACAGATGATCGACCCGCGCACAGGCCACCCGCACACCGCGCACACCACCAACCCCGTCCCCTTCCTCATCATCGACGAAGCCACGCGAGGGCTCACACTTCGCGAAGGCGGCGCGCTCGAAGATGTGGCCCCCACCATGCTCGGTCTGCTAGGACTCGACAAGCCCACGGAGATGACCGGACGCGACCTGCGCGAAAGCTGACACTTACATTCTCAATCGCTGGATCAGACGAATTTTTAACGTCAACGACGTATGCCGCCTCTGCCTGTGAAAGTGGAGATATACTGCGCGACGCAGGATATCACGCTCATAAGGAGTGATATACTGCGCTCTGCGGGTTATACAGTAGTTAGGTTGCTTCCTCCGTTGAAGGAGATTGAAATATGAGAATCAAATGCGTTGGCTTACTCATCCTGTTGATTTTTCTCTCTTCGGTCCTCACCTCCGCGTCTCCTTGTGGTAAGAGCGGAATGACTGTCTTGCGGGCTAATGACGGCAGCGGGTTTATCTTCTATGTTTTTCGAGAGGGGCCTGATTTCGCCTTTGAGCTTCCCGGAAAAGAAATTTCCTTACCTGAAGACTTGTCGGGCCCGCGAAGGTTTTTGATCAACGGGATTCATTTTGAAAGTCTGTTAGTTAAACCCTCCGCCTTTATGAAGCCGGAAAAGGGCCTTGCTGATTTGGAGATTCTAAAAAAGCAACAAGCCTACGAATTTGAGTTTATGCAAAAAACGCCGACGCCGCTGAGGCAGCTCATTGAACTTGGACCGCGAGAAAAGCCGGCAGCTAACGGGCAACCAAGTTTCACCTTCTATCTTTGGGAGGCCGCTGACCCGTACGATCCAAAAGGCGCTCGCCAGTATTTTCTTTCCACGGTGTCGGGCGGCGAAGTCATCGTACTCAGTGCCATCGTGCCGGATCAAGCAAGAGAGGGTGAGGCGATGCAGGCATTTAATAGCTATGCGAGTTCATTCCAGCACGTGCTCAAAAAAGAACAGTGCCCAGAGAAGGCGTCGCGATGATTGCTAAGGGCGCAATCTAACAACGGCATGCACCCGACGCCCTGCCACGAACTCTCTCATGAAATTTGAATAGGGGCGCGGGTGATGCTGGGCGTTGGGCTGCTTCGCGTTAAGCTATTACTTTTGTAGATCGAGACGAGGAAAATTTAGTATGCACAAACTATCGCGCGTGATCATCTTGCTGAGTGGCATTGTTATTTTTACCGCTCAAGTGTCTTTAGCTCAAGAAGCATCTTCGTCAACTGCACAAGTTGAAGCGCAGCAGCTTGAACAGCGCAAGCCCATCGAACGCGAGTTGAAAGCGGGAGAAACACACGCCTATAAGATCACGCTCGAAGCAGGACAGTTTCTCAATGCCGCCGCCAACCAGCGCGGCATTGACGTTGTGGTGCGAATCTTCGCGCCGGACGGAAGCAAGATTGCCGAGATTGACTCGCCGAACGGCACGCAGGGCGACGAGCCAATCGCGCTCGAAGCTAAAACAGCCGGAACGTATCGCATCGAAATCGCCTCGCTCGACAAGGACGCAAAGCCCGGTCGCTACGAGATCAGAATCAACGAGTTGCTGTCTGCTAAAGATTACGCGGCGCGGCTCGCCGAAAACAGACGCAAACAGCAAGCGTCGATTGCGTGGCTGAAAGCCAATGCGATTACTATCAAGACGGTCGAGGCCGGAAACGGTTTTCAGGATTTGCAGCCGCTCAAAAAGGTTTTCAAAGACACGCGCTTTGTCGGCTTGGGCGAGGAGACGCACGGCACGCGCGAGTTCTTTCAGTTCAAACACAGG
Source organism: Acidobacteriota bacterium (assembly GCA_032229975.1). Lineage (GTDB taxonomy): Bacteria > Acidobacteriota > Blastocatellia > Pyrinomonadales > Pyrinomonadaceae > JAIVGV01. The sequence goes on from JAVXVG010000001.1 coordinate 6,297, forward strand.
ATGCTCGAATTTCTTGTACGCGAAATGGGCTTTCGCGTTTTCGCCATCGAAGCGAGTTATGCGGCTTGTCAAAATATCAACGATTATGTGATGGGCAAAACCGACGACGGCGCGAAGGCTCTCGACAGCCAAGGCTTTTGGACTTGGAACACAGAAGAAGTGCGGGCCATGATGGATTGGATGCGAAAGTATAATCAAAGCGTTCCGGTGGATAGACGAGTCAAATTCGTCGGCTTCGATATTCAAAACAACGATAGTGGAAAGGAAAAGTTGCTTGCATACTTGAAGCGAGTCGCGCCCGAACGCGCCGCTCGAACGGAAACTTTTTTCAAAGTTAACGATCAGGAATTGTCCAACACGGCCTTTTCTGGAAAAGGCGATAAAGCTAAAGACGCGCTGGCAAAATTCGTCGAACTGAAAAATCAATACAACGATCTATTCGTCTTTCTCGAAATCAACGGCGCGAATTTAGCGACGAAATCAAACGCAGCCGAGTACGAGCAGATGCGTGAATACGCCCGCGTCGTCGCGCAATACATTGATGCTTACAGCCGTAGAGATTTGGGCAGCGTCGTTCAGCGCGATCTTTACATGGCGGACAATTTCCGCCGCCTTGTCGAGCGCGAACCGGCGGGAACGCGCTTCGTCGTCTGGGCGCACAACGGACATATTTCGACCACAGACAACGACGGCGCTTATCCGACCTTTGGCTATCACCTGCGGCGTTTTTACGGCAAAGATTATTACGCGCTCGGCTTTAGCTTCAATCAAGGCTCGTTTCAATCGCGCGAGGCGCAGCCGAAAGACCCATCCAAAAGAATGTTGATGTCTTTTACGGCAACTGCCGCGCCCGCCGAATCAATCGACTGGTATCTGGCGCAAACGGGCGCAAAAATTCTGCTCGTAGATTTTCGCTCGTCGCGCAAGAACGTGGAGATCGGCGAATGGCTCGCCGCGCCGCATCCGATGCGTTCGGTCGGCTCAACGTATGCGCCCGCTTCGGAGGGAAGTTCGTTTGCGCTGACCACACTCAGCAAAGAATACGACGGCCTGTTTTTTATTGACACGGCGACGCGAGCGCGCCCGAATGCATCAGTCAAAAACGTTGCCTCAGCACAATGACAGAGAGGCAATTACTAAACGCGCCGCCCAACAAGCCCTTCGAGCGCGACGCCTCGACTTCTGACTATGCTCCCGCGACGACGTTGCACGGCAAGTAATTCGCCTTGACGTGCCGACAGCCTGCCTCTCATCATTCCTTCCGCGATGAACCTTGAATGACATTCGCCGTGCGCCGGTTGATCCGGGCGTTGGAGCGTGGATCATAGTGTCATGGAAACAGGCGTGGAATTTCCTCTGACTGTGACCTTTGAAGACGGCTCGACTGAGCGGTATGAGAGTGTCGAAAGTCTGGAACAGGATTTAGAGGATTTCGATTCCGACGTGGATGTTCAGTGTCGCGTCGCGGATGGGCGCGGGCGGGCTGTGCGGCTCAAGGTGAAGATGCTGGAAGTGAAAGAAGCCTCCCTCATCGATCACGATCGGCCCTCGTAACACTATAGCTTAAGAGGCGACGCGCTGATCGAGATCGGAGAAGAGCGGCACGAGTGCGGTGTGCGATGCGCTCGCGGATTTCGTGAGTCTGAACCAGTCGAGCACGAAGTTGCTTGCGCTGAAGCCGAGCCGGGCATCGAGCGTGAAGAGTCTGCGAGCGAGTTCGCGGTGGATCGCGCGCTCGAAGGCGCGTTCGATCTCTGCGTGCGCGCCATCGAGACCTTCGATGAGTGAAGTATCCAAGTCCTGACCGTCGCGTGCGCGTCGCCAAGCGAACTCGTAGAGTCGCAGTCGCCCTTCGTCTTCAACCTCGCCGGTAACTATGACGACAAGATGCGTCGCCTCCGTCTGCGCGACCGTCTCGCTGATGCGACGCGCGAAGGCGGGCGTGAGATCGCCATCGCGCGTGACGAAGAGAAACGAGTGGCCGCACACCTCAGCCGCGAGATACGACTCGCCGTGCGCCGAAGCAGGCCCCGAAGCGATCTCGCTGTCGGGCACGCCGAGCGAGCGCACGATCTTATAGATGCGATTGTTCAGCCACGATCCGTCTTCAAGTAGCGCGACGGCCAGCCAAGACGGGTTGACCGTCTCCTCGATGACTTCATCTGCGACGGGCGCGGCGCACAGGCTGCACTTCGCACGGCTTATCGTGATCGCGGCGAGCGAGTCGGGCGTCGGCAGATCGAAGAGCGCATGGCCCGACTTGCGACAACTCACGCGCACCTCTCGCTCCAATAGTCCCGCGTCGATCATCCGCTCTAAGGGGACGCCGCCGATCTGCGTTGCTTCGGCGAAGAGTCTGCGTGCGGAATAACCTTCGCGTCGCATCTCCTGCACGCGCCGCAGGAAGAGTCGCACCTGTCGGCTCTCCATCAACTCGGTGGCGCGCAGATAGCCGCGCGCGCCGCCCTTGCAACGGGCGACGACGGCGAAGTCCGTCGGCTGGATGGCGATGAAGCGGGCCAGCCCCTGCGACGAAGAGCCCGCGCGCGACTTCCAGCAAGGCAGATCGTAACTCTCTTCACCCGCATCCGCCGACGCATCTTCGTGTGCACTTGCAGGCGCAGTAGCATCAGTTGATACAGTATCGTTAGACGATGCAGTCGCTTGATTGCTTCTCTCGATGCTTCTCTCGATCTTGATCAGCGACTCGCGCACGTCGCGGCAGAAGCGGTCGAGCTTGACGAGCGGCTCCGTCGTCTCGATGTTGTAAATTATTCCTGCGCTCAAGTCTTCCGTAGAGAGCGCACCGAACGTGATGAAGAAGACGCAATCGCGCGCGCAGAACAGATCGCCCGGCATGTATGCGCCGTTCGACTGTGACGCGAGGCGGGCCATGCAACGACGTTCAAGCTCCGCCGACGCTGCTTCAACCTCACTCGTGTCGCCGACACCGGCCACGAGCAACTCGAAGCGTCGCCGGCTCGCGGCGCGCATGAGCGGCGCGTGACCGCGCGCGCAGAGCGCGTCGAGCAGGCGCAGGCGCTCGCCTTCATTCAGCGAAAGCGACAGGCTATTGCTCTGGATAAAAAGCATTGTTCGCCGTTTGTGCGATCAGGGCCTGACCTTGATCTTCCACGTGTCGCCGCCGGTGAAGTTGTCGGGGTAGCGACGCTGCCGGGCCATCCTGAGCGCAAGGGCCTCGTATGCGTCCGCCCCAGCGCGCGGATTCAGCACGCGCGCTTCGGTCACTTGCCCGTTCTTCACTTCCATCAAGACGTGCACGACGTAGCCGCCCGACGACGCGGCCGAACGATCACTCGCGCTACGCCCATCGCGTGAAGATGCGACGACGCCCGGCTGCGACTGCCGCGCCGCGCGTTCCGACTTCTTCGATGCACGCGCTATCTGAGATGAAGAATCACGGGCTGGCCCGACTGCGCCCGTTCTCTGATCCTGCTTGGCGATCTGATCTTGCTTCGCTGTCTCTTGCTTCACCGTCGATGATGTATTCGCTGCGCCCGTCGCAGACGTGTCCGTCGTATCATTCACACCTGTTGCCCCGGTCGTCGCATTCGCGACGTTGTTTGTCGGGCCGGTCACTTCAGGCTTCGCGATGGTTTGCGCGTTCTGCGTCGCGTCAGCGTTCGCACGACGATGTAGATCGATGATGGCTTGCAGCGCGGTGATCGCCGTGAGACCGACGAGGAAGCTGATGACGACGGCGTAGATCATGCGCTCGCGCGAGAAGCGTCGCGAAGTGTGTGCGATGGCCGCCTCGACCGCAGTGAGGCGCGCTTCCAAAGGCGCGGTAAGCTGAGCGGCGGCGTTGGGCTCGAGACGCACGAGCGCGTTCTGCGGCGCGGGCGTAAGCGCAGGCACGGCAGGCTGCAACGCGGGCGCAACTGCCGCCCCAACGTTGCGCGCATCGCTTCCCGCGAGCCTGATCTCCGAGAGACCTTCGCGGCGCGGGACTTCGATCAAGTCCTGCACGAACTTCTGCCCCTGCCGGTCGATGCTGCGTTCGGGCGGGCGCACGAGCGGGTTGAAGTTGAATGCTGCCCCGCGCAGAGAGAGAGCGGCATAGAGAGCTTCGACGCCGCGCAAACTTCCGAGTTGCGCATCGACGAGCTGGCCCTCTTCAAAGAAGAACGAGCCGGGCGAATCTGGATATTCGACCTGCAAGCGACCGGACTTTCGCTGCGCTCGCAGCGTGCGCATGAGATCGGGCAGAGGTCTCTCGTCGAGATGGCCCGTTAAGACGACGAAGTGCGTGCGCTCTACGTTTTCCAATGCTCTGGCTTCCTGATGATGAAAGTGTCGCCGCGAGAGAGGGTCTCACGGCGCGAAGTAGAAACCGAAGTTGAGACGCCCGCGCGCCCTCACCGGATGGCCCTCGGAGTAGAAGGGGAAGAAGGTGGCGCGGCGCGCAGCGTCCTCTGCCGCTTGCCCTAGAACTCGCGGCGCGTCCTGCGCTCTCGCCTCGACGACGAGGCCAGTCTGATCAACTACGACTTCGACCGACACTGTGACAGGCTTGTCGAGCCGTCGCCCTGCTACGCGGAAAGCCGGAGGCGGCAAAGACGTGGCGCGGTCGTTGAGCACGCCGACCTCTATCTCGCGCGCGCTTGCGTGGGCCACTCGCGCGCCTTCCGCGCGAGGCGCAACTCGCTCGACGCGCGCCGTATCGCCTTCGATGCGCGGCGCACCGCGATGAACATCGTCGGCTTTCTTCTCGGCGGCTGCGTCGGTTGCACTGTTTGATGTTCTTGCGGCGGGCCCGTCGGTCGCGTAGTAAGTGATCGAGCGGTTCGTGATCTCGATGGGCTCGTAGGCGATCTTGCCCGCGCTCAAGACTGCAAGCGATGCGGTCATCTTCACCCAGTTGCCGAAAGCGTCGAACTCATACTTGTAGATCGTTCTGCTCAGCGTCGCGCCGTGCGTGTCGCGCAAGATCGTTTCGGCGAGATTGCCCTGCGCGTCGTAGCTGTGAACTTCCTGCCCCGCCGCGTTCGAGACGACGGGGAAGGTCTCGTTCTCCGCGCGATGCCCGCGCTCGTCGTAGAGCGTGCGCTCAAGAACGGAGCGCGACTTCTCGACCACCGCGCCGCCCTTCAACTCGACCTTCACGACCTCCGTCTCGACGCGGCGCACCGCACCCTTCAAACCGTCGCGCTCGCGCGTGCTATCGAGGAAGACGACGGGCGCGGCGGCCGGTGTGCGCTTGCCCGATTCGGCGCGGTGGCGACTGCCCTGTGCCTGCGCGCAGACGCAGGCGACGAGGAGACCGAGGGCGACGGACGGGAATGGCTTTGGTGTTCGGCAGATCACGACAGGAGTCTCGCGAGCCGGGCGGTGAAAATCGTTCGCGCGCAATCTACCACAAAATAGCGCACATGGATAGCCCTCGCCACCCAGTATGTTGGGGCTGAGTTGATTTCCGTTGAAGCCGACTCGCACCCGTTGGATAGGCACACGACGCGCCTCGAAGATCAACAGCGCGGATTTTGATCTCTATCTCGCGCGGGCCATCTTCGGGGCGCATGCTTCGTCGCCTGTTATCGATCAGTTTTCATTTTGCGTCGGGTGGGACGGCGGCTGCGTTGCCGTTCAAGTAGCGGTCGAACCAGTAGAGTTGCCAGTTCATGCTTTCGACCAAGTGCTTCGGCTCGCCCGTGCGTGTGAGATTGTGATTCTCGCGCGGGAAGATGACGAGCTCAGATGTCACGCCGTAGTGCTGCATGGCCCGGAACCATTGCTCGCCCTGTTCGAGCGGCACGCGGTAGTCGTTATCGGAGTGGAGTATGAGGATCGGTGTCTTGACGTTGCGCGCATACTTGAGCGGCGAGCGATCCCAGTAGAGATCGAATCGCTCGAAGAGGTCGCCGCCGAAGTCGGGCGAGTGACCATAAGCTCCGTCGCGCGTCCCTTCGTCGCTGATAAAGTTGACGACGCTGCGAAGCGTCACGGCGGCCTTGAAGATGTTCGTGTGGCCGACGATCCAGTTCGTCATGAAGCCGCCGTATGAGCCGCCGGTGACGCCCAAGCGATCCCGATCAATCCACGGGTAACGCTTGAGCGCGGCTTCGACGCCGTTCATTACATCCTGATAATCTTTGCCGCCCCACTCGCCCTCGATGCCGCGCTCGAACTTCTGCCCGTAGCCTGTCGAGCCGCGCGGATTCGTAAACAGAACCGCATACCCCTTCGCGGCATAGACCTGAAACTCCTGATACCAATCGACGCCGTACTGGCCGGCGGGGCCACCATGCACGCTCAAGATCAAGGGGTACTTCTTCCTCTCTTGCCAGCCCGCAGGCTTGACGAGGAAGCCGTCAACGTCCCAATCGTCCGCGCTCTTGTAGGTGAAACGCTCAACGTCCTGAAGCTGCAACTGAGACCACAGACGTTGATTGAGGTGCGTGAGTTGTCGCTCGTTTCCACCCGCGAGGTCTGCGACGTAGAGATCGTCGAGGTGTTTGAAGTCGTTGGCGGTGTAAGCCATCTCACGCGCGCCATCGTCGATGTCAACGTTGTGCACGGCGCGTGGGCCCTTTGTCACTTGCCGGACTTCGCCGCTCGCGACATCGACGCGGAAGAGTTGATACTCGCCTTTCACTCCGGTCTCGAAGAAGATCGCGCGACCACGTTCAGCCCACATGAGATTCGACGGGATGAGATCGAGCGAGCGCGCGGCGAGTCGCGAAGGCGAGCCGCCGGTCAAAGGCGCGAGCCAGATTTTCGGATGGTCGCGCTCGTGAATCGCGCCGGTGAAAGCGATCCACTTGCCGTCGGGCGACCAGCGAGGCGAAGCATCCTCTTCGTCGTGATCGGAAATGCGCGTGAGCGCACCCGTGCCGTCTGCGTTGATGGCCCACACGTCCGTGTTGCGGCTCTCGTCGAAGGCGTGGCCCGTGCGATCCGAGACGAACGCGATCTTTCGTCCGTCGGGCGACCACTGCGGATCGGTGTCGTTCCACTCGTCGCCGGAAGTGATCTGCTTCGCGTTTCCATTAGCAACGTCGGCGACGAAGAGGTGGCTGCGCTTGTCGTCGAACCAACCCGTGTCGTTGAACTTGTACGACGGGTGCTTGTAGTGACGCACATCGCTCGAAACCGCGCGCGCGTCGCTCTGGCCTGTGCGACTCAAGAGCACCAAGCGCGTGCCGTCGGGCGACCATTGAAAACTCGCGACGCCATTCTTCAAGTTCGTTACGCGACGCGCTTCGCCACCGTCGAGCGTGAGCAGATAGACCTGCGTGCGCGGTGTTTCAGGCACGCTCGCGGTCGCTTGTGCGCTCGACACGCCGGGCGTCGTCGGCGAGAGTAGAGGGCCTGCGGGCGACGAAGAAGGCAACGGCGTCTGCGTCGTGCCCGGCACGTTCGGCGAAGCGGGATTCTGCGAGCTTTGCGTGGCGGACGAAGAAGTGTTTGAAGAATTTGACGAGGGCGCAGAGTTCTGCGCCAGTGGGCCACCCGCAGCATCGGGCCGCGCGGAGAGAAATGCGAGAGAGCGTCCGTCGGGCGACCAGCGTGGCGAGTTGGAAGACTGTGGACTCGCGGTGAACTGTCGCGGCGCATTGCTTCCATCAGTCGTCGCGACCCAGATGTTCGAGACGCGTCGATTCTGTCTCTGGTCAACCGTCGTCAAGACGTAAGCGACCAACTTGCCGTCGGGCGAGAGTTGCGGATCGCCCAAGAACTCAAACGCGAAATAGTCTTCCGGCGTGATGCCGCGCCGTTTCATTTCACCCTGCGCGCGCAATGCTGGCGTGTGCAGCACGAGCGCGCACACGATGAGCAGAGAGATGGCTATTGAAGTTTTCTTCATCGAATTTTTCCTCACGCTCTGATTCATGCGGTCGATCAACTCTCCGACGAGCAAGCCACTGTCAACGCGAACTCAACTCACAGCATGCGATCGATTTCCAAGATGGATTTAACGACCGCGACTCCTGTGGCCCGTGCCCGCAGCGTTCGTCGCTTCGAGCGGCTTGAGGTTCGTCTCGAACAGTTTGAGGATGCGCTTGTACTCGTCCGCCCAGCTCGTCTCGCGCTCGAAGGAGTGATCTTCGACCGGGTACATCGCCAGCTCCCAGTTCTCTTTTCTAAGTTCGATCAGTTTTTGCGCGAGTCGCACGGAGTCTTGAAAGTTAACGTTCGTATCGACAACGCCGTGACAGATCAGGAGCGCGCCTTTCAACCCTTGCGCGTGGTAGATCGGCGAGCTGCGTTCGTAAGCCTCCCGGTCGGACTGCGGCAAGTTCAAGATGTTCGCAGTGTAAGGATGATTGTAGTGGGCCCAGTCGGTGACGGGCCTGAGAGCTGCACCGGCCGCGAACACGTCGGGCTCTGTGAACATAGCCATCAAAGTGATGAAGCCGCCGTATGAGCCGCCGTAGAGACCGACGCGTTTTGGATCGACGCCGTGCTGCTTGACGAGGTAGTTAACGGCATCGACGTGATCGGTCAAGTCCTTGCCGCCCATGAAGCGATAGATGCCTGTGCGCCAATCGCGCCCGTAGCCAGACGAGCCGCGATAGTCGATGTCCATCACGAGGAAACCATGCTCCATGAGCAGGTGATGAAACATGTACTCGCGATAATAGTTGCTCCACCACTTGTGAACGTTCTGTAGATAGCCCGCGCCGTGGACGAAGATGACGGCCGGGCCGCCCGTGCGCCAGTTCGCGGGCTTGTAGAGGTGGGCATAGACGGTCGCGCCGTCGCGCGCTTTGAAATCGACGATGGGCGTGTCGATCCAGTTGTAGGTGAAGAATTCAGGCGTCGGTGAAGTCGTGATCTGTTTGGCTTGCGCGCCCGGCGTCATCGCTTCGAGATACAGCTCAGGTGGCTTGTTGCTGTAGGAGCGTATGACGGCGAGCATCTGTTCATCGGGCGAGATGTTCGTTTGATTGTTGCCCGCCATCGACGTGATGCGCGTGCGCGGGCCGCCGTCCGTTGGCATGGAATAAAAGTGTCGCTCGAAGAAGCTGCCCTCGCTCGAAGTGAAATAAAATTTCGTCTTGTCATCAGACAGACTCACGTCCGAGACTTCAAACTTGCCGGAGGTCAACTGCATGGGCGCGCTGCTGCCGTCCGCAGAGATCGTGTAGAGGTGCGACCAGCCATCGCGCTCGGAGATGAAATAGACGCGCCTGTTATCGGGCAGCCAACCGAGCGTGAACGCGCCGGGGCCATCAACCCACGCATCGTCGTGAACCGTAGCTAAAACTTTCGTCTTGCCCGTGTTGGGATCGAGCAGCATCACCCAGCGATCTTTGTTGTCGGCCGAACGCGCGAGCATCGCCGCGCTCCGTCCATCATCTGACCATTGCAACTGCGAGAGCTGCACGTCGCGGTCGCGCTGCTGCGACTGGACACCTTGCTGCCGCTCGGTCTGCGTACGCGGCGGCTGCGACTGTGTGCCCTGCTGCTGCTGTTGCGATTGCTGCTGCGTCTGTTGTCCCGACTGCTGCGTCGTGTCTCCGCGCTCGCGCTGCGTCTGCTCGCTCGCGTTGCCCTCGGTGCGCGTGTTGATGCGCGGCGCGACCTCGACGCGTTGACCGTGATCGATCTGTTTGGCGTCGCCTGTCTCGACGTTGATGATCATTTGTCGCGTCCGGCCCTGCACGTCGCCGACCTTCGTCCGGCCCGGTATGTCTTCGGTGTAGCCGGAGTCCGAGACGTAGTTCGGCACAATCGTGTTGCGCGCGCCCGCCGCAGGCTCGCCGATGGTCGCGACGATGTATGCGCCGTCCGGCGAGAGCGAGAGATTGAGCACGCTCTGGCCCGCAGGCAGATTCAGGGGCTTGCGCTTCTCCTTCGCCTTGCTCTTCGCTTCTTGCTGCTCGCGCGCTTCCGTTCTCTCGCGCACCGCGTCGATCAACTCGCGCTCCTCCTTGCGCACCGTCTCCTGACTCTCCGATCCACTGCCCTGCGCGCCAACCGCCGCGCTGATGCCGACGCCGCCGCGTTGACCTCCGCCTCCGCCCGCGAGTTGCGGCTGAGGGCCACCCGCGCCCGCCGCGCGTATGTCTGTCAACTGTTCGAGCGAGCCGGTGTCGAGCGACATCACGTAGAGATTGCCCGCGCGCGTGAAGGAGACGCGACGCTGATCGTGCGTGAAGTGTGGATTCAGCTCCGCGTCGGTCGTGCGCGTGAGTTGCCTGCGCGTGCCCGACCTGTGATCGTAGATGAAGATGTCGCCGTCTTCGGCGAAGACCGTCAACGTCTTGTCCTTCGACAACTCGCCGTTCGCGGGCGGTGCGCTCTTCAACTCTTCATCGGAGAGCTTGTGCAAATTCGTCCCGTCGCGGTTGACGACGTACCAGTCCATCTCTTTGAGTCGCGGCTCGCTCGCCTGCTTCCAACGGAAATAAATTTTCTGACTGTCCTCAGACCAGTGCGCGTCCGCAGGCGGGTAGCCGACGAGCGCGGGGCCCCTCATGATGCTATCGACCGTCAACTCAAATTTCTTCGCGGGCTGCGTTGTCGTCTGCACTGCAACTTGCGCGAGCGCGGCTCGCGGCACGAGCAGCAACGCGACGCATAACGCAACGAGCGCGCGACGCGACTGTCTATTCTTCATGCTCCACCTTTTGCTTCGGATGATTCGATAGGACTAACATTCCACACGCGCGAGCCATACGACCCTCATAGCCTTCGCGCGATGGAGAAACGGATTGAGCCAACGCGAGCCGGATGATACACCAAAACCTGACGACACGCCGATGCACGAGCGTGGGCCCGGCCGCTACTACTACGACGACGCGACAGGCTACGAGATTTACAAGCCGGATGATGAAGAGGATGACGATGACGAGGAGCAGGTAGAGACGAACAATTAACTACGGAGGACGCGGAAGGCCACAGAGGAAAGCATTTGAAATCTAAAATCTCAAATGCGGAATCTCAAATTTGAAGTATGGACTTTGGAATACAGAATTTTAAATCCGAAATCTGAAATACGACATTTGAAACCTCAGCTCGTCTTCCCTCCGTGCGCTCCGTGGTGAAACGCCCTTAGTCTTCCTTCTTCTTCGGTCGCTGGTTGGCGGTGAGGGCGCGCTTGCGCAGGCGGATCGTCGCGGGCGTGACTTCGACCAGCTCGTCGTCGGCGATGAACTCTAAGGATTGTTCGAGCGAGAGTTCTTTGACGGGGATGAGTCGCATCGCTTCGTCGGCAGAGGCGGCCCGCATGTTCGTCAGTTTCTTCTCCTTGATGATGTTCACGTCCAAGTCAACGGCGCGCGCGTTCTCGCCGACGATCATGCCCTCGTAAACTTTCGTCGAGGGCCGGATGAACATCGTGCCGCGCTCTTGCAGGTTGAAGAGCGCGTAGGTCGTCGAGTCGCCCGCGCGGTCAGCGACGAGTGAGCCGGTCGAGCGACCACGCATCGCGCCCATCCACTCCCCCCAACGCAGGAACATCGTGTTCAGCAGGCCCGTCCCCTTCGTCTCGGTCAGAAACTCGCCGCGAAATCCGATCAGGCCCCGTGAGGGCGTCTCAAACTCCATACGCACGCGCCCCGTGCCGTGATTGACCATCTTCGTCATCTGGCCTTTACGACGCCCCATGGCTTCGGTGACGACGCCGATAAATTCTTCCGGGCAATCGACCACGACCAACTCCACCGGCTCGAAAGTCACGCCGTCCTTGACGCGCGTGATCACTTGCGGTTTCGAGACCAGCAGTTCATAGCCTTCGCGTCGCATCATCTCGATGAGGATCGCGAGCTGCAACTCGCCGCGCCCTGATACCTTGAACTGATCCGGCGACTCCGTCTGCTCCACACGGATGGCCACGTTGCCAAGCACCTCGCGATCGAGTCGCTCTCCGATCTGGCGCGACGTAACATACTTTCCTTCGCGACCGGCGAAGGGCGAATTGTTCACGCCGAAGATCATCGAGATGGTTGGCTCATCAACGGCAATCGGCGGGAGCGCACGCGGGTTGTCCGCGCTCGTGATCGTTTCGCCGATCTCGATCTCGTTGATGCCGGCGAGCGCGACGATCTCGCCGAAGCGCGCGCCCTCGATAGGCGCGCGCTTCAAACCCTCGAAGGCGTAGAGCTGCGAGACGCGCGTCTTCGTGAGCGTGCCATCGAGACGCGCGATGCCGATGGTGTCGCCGACTTTGATCTCGCCGGAGAAGATGCGACCGATGGCGAGCCGACCGACATACTCGTTGTAATCGAGATTAGCGACGAGCAGTTGCAAAGAGTCGTCGCGTATCTGTCGCGGCGCGGGGATCGTCTCGATGATCTGATCGAAGAGTGGCCGCAAAGTTTTCGAGTCGTCGTCCAGACTCTTCTTCGCCACGCCGTCGCGCGAGACGGCGTAGAGGATCGGAAACTCGATCTGCGCGTCGGTCGCGTCGAGGTCGAGGAACAACTCGTAGATTTCGTCAACCACCTCTGCGGGTCGCGCGTCCTGCCGATCTATTTTGTTAACGACGGCGATGACGGGCAGGCGCAACTCCAAAGCCTTACGCAAGACGAAGCGCGTCTGCGGCAGACAGCCTTCCGCCGCATCGACGAGGAGCATCACGCCGTCAACCATTTTAAGTACGCGCTCGACCTCGCCGCCGAAGTCTGCGTGGCCCGGCGTGTCGAGGATGTTGATCTTGTAGTCGCCGTAGCGCACCGAAGTGTTCTTCGCCATGATGGTAATGCCGCGCTCGCGCTCCAAGTCCATCGAGTCCATCACGCGATCAACGATGTGTTCGTTCGCGCGATACGTCCCCGCCTGTTTGAGCATCGCGTCAACGAGCGTCGTCTTCCCGTGATCGACGTGCGCGATGATGGCGATGTTGCGTATGTCTCTTCTCTCTTCAGTCATAGTCCCTCTGCACAGATCAGTCCGGCGCGTTTTAGCGCGTGTTTAGGAAACGGAAATGATAACACGCGGGAGCGTAAAAGCTGAGGCGAGAGACTGCGAGATGAAGCGTTATTGATCTCGTCAGAACGCGCTCGTCTGCCGCAACGCTTCGTAGAGCACGATGGCGACTGCGACGGCGAGATTGAGGCTGCGAACTTTGGGATTGAGGTGCGGAATTGTGACGCAATTCGCCCAGTTTTCGCGCAAAACCTCTTCTGGCAGCCCCCTTGTCTCGCGTCCGAAGACGAGGCAATCCGATCTAGTGAAACGCCAGTCGGTGTATGAGCGCGTGGCCTTCGTCGTCAGGCAAACGAAGCGCGCATCGTGGATCGATTCGCGCAACGCGTCGAGATCTTGGTGACGATGCAACTCGACTTCCGACCAGTAGTCGAGCCCGGCGCGACGCAGCGCGCGGTCGTCCATGCGAAAGCCCGTCACGCCGACGACGTGCAGCGGCACGCGCGTCGCCGCGCACAGACGCGCGACGTTGCCCGTGTTCGGCGGTATCTCAGGCTCGACAAGCGCGATGCGGATCATAAAGAAGCATTCAGCGATCAGCCAAGAGATTAACGCGCGTTGTATAGCAAAAACATATAGCGTGTCTTTGCACAGCGAGGGCCAGAGAGTCTGGCCTGACTGCTGAGTGCTCAAAAGAATCGGACGGCGCGCTTCGTGAGCTTCGCCGTCCGGTTTGAATGGTCTATGCAGACCGCAGAGTTTTGTGTGCGCCAGTTGAGGTTGCTGTTGAGCTACCCTGTCTGGTCTAGGTGTTAGCGCTTCTTCGCGCCGCCCTTTTTCGCGCCGCCCTTTTTCGCGCCACCCTTTTTCGCGCCACCCTTTTTGCCACCTTTTTTAGTTGCCATAAGTCAGTTGCTCCTTTTTCAGTTTGGTTGGTTGTGACCACAAGATGCTGTGCTGTTTTTCGGCTTGTGGTCTATGCTAAACGGCGCACAACATATTGGACTTATAAACACAATGCGAATAGATGTCAACACTTTTATTTTTCGTCGCGCGATTTTTTTCGCGACCATGTGGCGTGCATGCGTTGAAGAACATCCTTGAGGAGTGATCGACTCACGGTGATCGAGATCGTGCGAGCGCGTTGTCGCTCGTCAGACAGTCGAACGAGTCAGACGTGCGGAAGAAGAGCGCGTGGCGCGTTCATGTATGCGAAGAGTTTGATTGATGCGCGCGGGATCGTTTAGCGATAGGCGGGCGTGAAGACCCAGCGGTCGTGGCGCTCGATGCCGTAGTAGGCGAGGACTGACTTGCGTCGGCTGCGGCTGACGACGCCGATGAAGGGGCCCGTGCCGTTCGACTCGTTGTCTTCGCCGCCCTGCGGCTCGTCCGCGTCCTTGTTGTTGAGATCGACGAGGCCGGTAACGTTCGCCTGCGGTGCGGCGAAGCCTTTGTAGATGAACTGCTGCGGGAGCACGCCGCCGTTGTACTTAGCGAGCGATGCCTGAAACTCGATGAAGGCCTTGTCGCTGGCGCGCACGAGTTTCCATTCGCCCTTTGAGGAGAGCGGATCGGTCGCGGCTTCGCGGCGCAACAACTGGATCGTCTTGATCGAGCCGGGTGGTGTCACGCCTTTGACGAGTTCGTCCATGCTGTTCGGCAGCCGGCCCATCGCCTGCCAATAACGGAAGATCGCTTCGGCCACCTCTTCGCCGCGCGCGATTGATTCCTTCTCACGTTCGCGCTGCGCCTGCTGCTGGAGACGAGGCGCGGCGGCAGTAAGCATGAGCGCGAGGATCGTGCAGACTGCGATCAGGGCGACGAGCGTGTAGCCGCGCTCGCCCTCGCGCGCGTCAGGGAGTGCGACGCGGGAGCGCATACCGGTTAGTGAGACGCGGGATCGCGAGTCGCTATCTTCAGAGATCGCGACTCGCGTTCGGTCGAGGCTTGAGTTTATTTTATGGCTCGCCTTCATCATCGGTCTGTGGCTGCGGGGTGCGTGGGGCCACTCCTCCGGTCGTGCCTTTGGCGTCGCTGAAGGGGAGCGAGTGCTTGATGTTGAGCTGCGTGTCGATAAACTCGACGGCGCGATCGGAGATGCTCGTGACCTTGAAGCGACCGCCGACGATCTCGCCGCGCTTGACCGTGATCAGATCGCTGCCGGCGTTTGCCTTGAGGATCGCTTTGTCGTCGCTGTAATGCTTCGTGCCGATGACGCCGATGAAGGTGAACTGCGGCGTCGGCGGCGGCATGACGTTGACGGTCTGCGTGTTCGAGTAGAGCGCGCCATCGGGCGTGCGGACGATGACGGCGCGCGCGCCGGGCGATTGCAAGAACGCGGCAGGGACAGTTGTAGAGAGTTGCTGCGGGCCCTTGAAGGTGGTCGGCAATTCCTGATTGTCGATGTAGATGCGCGTCTGCGGCGTGAACTTGTCGCCCGTGACTGAGAGCGCGAAGTCGCCGGTACGTGCGAAGACGTTGACGGGTTGAAGCGAGCCAAGCGTGAGCGGTGGAGGCGGCGTGGGCGTGGGCGTCGGCGTCTCGGTCGGCACACCCGCAGCGAGCTTTTTCGGATCGACCGGCGGGACGTAGAAGGCGAAGATGTTGCGCGCGGCTTCGGGCGCGTAAGACGCCGCGATGATCGAAGGCACTTCGCTCGGCATCGCGATTTGATCTTCGTCGGGCGTCGAAGTGTTGACGGTCGCGTTTGCGGCTGCGTGGTTCGAGTTGCGATTCGAGTTGCGATTCGTCGTCGCGGGCTTCGAGTCGGATGCGAAGAACATGCGGAGGATGAGCACGAGCGCGAGGAGCGGGAGGAGGAGGGCCGCCCCCATCTTATAGCGTTCCGATTGTGTCTTGCCTTCAAAGAGTGCCATGAGAAATTCCTCGCGCGCGACAACTGTGCCTGCCTACTGTGATGTTGATTGCCGCGCGGCGGTTGCGCCGTTCTGATCAGACGAAGACGCGGAGGCGTTCGCGTTGCGACGGAAGTAGGCGGACATATCGAGTCGCAAGGAGACGCTCGCGCCGCGCGCGGCGTTGCCAGCGCCCGTCTCATTCAAGCCTTCGAGTTGCACGCCGTTGATGACGACGAAGCGTGGGCTCGATTCAACGTCGCGGATGAAGCGGCGCAGGTTCGCGTAGTTGCCTTCGATGCTGAGGCTGATGTCGGTTGCGGGAAAGACGTTCTGCCGGCGACGTGCGCTGCCCGATAGATTACTCGCGACGCGCTGCTGCGACTGCTGCGATGCGCCCGCCTGCGAATCGTCCTGATAGATGAAGGAGAACTGTGCGCGCGCGAGGCCACTACGTTTGATCTTCTCGTTCAACTCTTCGATCAAACCGCGCTCGCTCTGATCGCGCGGGACGAGCGACTCGGTCTCGAAGTGCGCGAGGCTCTGCCTGATCTTATCGACCGTCTCATCGACGCCGCGCTTCTGATCGCGGTTCTCACCCGCCGAGCGAATCTGCGTCTGCAACTGTTGACGCTCGCGCTCGAGGCTCGCACGGTTCAAATTTTCAGGGACGAGCAGCAGGAAGTATGCGGCGAAGGCTAAGGCGAGCAACGCGACGGCGCAGGCTAACGCGATCACTTCCGGCACGCCGAGGAAACTCGTGCGACGCGAGCGGCGCAGCTTCGCGAGGCGGCCCGCGAACTGCTCGCGACGCGCATCGCCCGCGCGCACTTGATCTCCCGCGTGCGTCGCGCCCGTGTCGGTCGTGTGAACTTCGCGCTTCATCGTGTCGCCTCCGTCGCGAAAGATGCGCGCGCGATCTCTTTCTCACCTGTATCTCGCGAAGCGGAGTCGTCCTTCGAGTTCGAGTTCGCAGGTCTCGAAGCCGAAGGCGCATAGCGCACGCGCAGGGTCGCTTCAATCCCTGCTTCGCCTTTGGGGGCGGGCGTCTGCGTGAGCAGGTCTGCGGAGAAGATACCGGAATGGGCCATCGTGCCGAGCATATCGGTCACGTCGCCAGCGTTATGCGCGATGACGGCGAGTTCGAGTTGGGCCAGTGAGCGGCCCGTCCCGCTGCCGTTGATGTCGCGCACGGTGATGCGCGAGACGCGCACGCCTTGCGGCAGAGTCGTTTCGAGATCGGCGAAGAGGCGCGACCAAGAGAAGTTTTTGCGATCAACGATGAGATGCGCGGCGTCGAGCGCGCGTCGCTCGTCTTCGGTGAGCGAGCCGTTAATCTCGCCCGCCTCTTTCCGCAGCGCGTCCGACTCCGTGCGCAGCCCGCGCACATCCTGCTCGACAGCGAGCGTGTGCGCGCGTGCATCGCGCCACTGCGTCAGCGTGAAGAAGAGCGCGACGACCGAGACGAGCGCAACGACAGACGCGACCGTCCACGGCAGCGTGCGGTTGCGAAAAGGCTGGCTCGCGAGATTGAGGTTTTCGATCACTTAGATTTTCTCAGGTCTTGTCTCGCGCGGGGAACTACTTAACAGGTCGGGCGTCGTCGCTTGCATCCGAAGCGAAAGCATAACCCGCGCGCGATAGGGGCGCAAACCGACAGCGCAGAGGGCAAAATAGCGAGCCCACGCGAAGCGTTTACACGCTCCGACGCACGCGCGAGTTGCAGAAATGTTCGAGATGAATCTGTGAGGACGCGAGTTTGATTGCGGATTGTGAAAGTCTGGAATCTGAAATCCCAGATTTCAAACTCCAGATTCCAGACTTTCACCCATCGAGCAAGTCTCACCCATTCCTACGCTCTCAACTTGCTCTCAATCCGCATTCCGCAATCGTCTTACTGCCGGGGCGTGCCGGTCGCCTGACTGATGACGCGCGAGTTGATGACTTTGCCCGCAGTGTCGAGCGTTAACTCGATGACCGCGCCGCTCGTGTCGCGCACGCGTCTGAGCGTCTGGCCCGCGCTGTTCGTCGTGTCGCCGCCGACACGCGCGAGATCGAGGACGTTGCCGACCGTGCGCTGGTTGACGATGCCGCCCGAAGAATCGACCGTGCGCTCGACGAGATTGCCCGCGCGATCAACCGTGCGCTGCAAGGTCTGTCCGACGGTGTTGACCGTCTGACTGAGGAGGCCGCCGGGCTGCGCCACGTTGTTCAACGTCTGCCCGACCGTGCCGACCGTGCGATCCACGACGCCGCCCGGTTGCAGCGCGGTGTTCGCCACGCCGCCGACCGTGCCGACCGTGTTATCGACGCTTTGCAAGAGTCGTTCGAGTATCTGCGGATTGCGGTCGATGGTGGTGAGCGTGCGGTCGATGATGGCCGCGACGTTGTCGAGCCTGACCTTCAACAAGACTTCCGCACGCACGCCCTTGATCGTCAACTTCACCTTATCAATGCTCGCGTCCGCGCCCGCGCTCAAAGCGAGCAGGTTGGCGAGTCGCGCATCGAGCGAAACTTTTGCGCGCAGGTTCTCGACTTCGAGCGTGATCTCATCGACCGAAAGATTCGGCACGTCCAAGAGCACGTCGGGATCGCCCGATGCAGCTTCGCGCTGACGGCGCGCGCTCGAATCGCGCTGTCGCTGCAAGTCGTCCTGCGAGAGCGGGCGCACGGTGGGCGCGGGGCTTGGGCGCGACGTTGTTTGTTGACCGGCCCTCGTCGCCGTTGAGCGACCCGTGATCGAAGCGTTGTCATCGCCGCTCGAAGTGGTGGTTGTCTCCGGCGTCGGCGTCTGCGCCGAGGCGATGCCGACGCAGAGCGCGAAGGCGAATACGAAAATAGCGCAAGTGGGTTTGAGCATTTTGATCACGAACTTTCTCCTCCGAAGAAGTTTTGACGAATAACGCGAAACCTTCAAGGCACGACCGGCGGCGACTCATTCACAGACGGCGCGGGGCGACGCGCATCGAGCACGCGGCGCAGTGCGTCGAGCGAAGCGCGGAAGCGAACGTGCCCCTGCACGTTTCTGAGCAGCACGTCGATCCGCTCTGCTCCGACCGCGACGCCGACGCGCAGGGCCAGCCCGCGCGCGCTCTCGTCGCCCGCGCTAATCTCGGTCGAGGCGAAAAAGTTTTGCTCGGTGATGCGCCGCTCGAGAATGTTCAGATCGAAATCTTCGTCCGCTTCGCCGCTCGATGTGCTCGTCTGTGCGGTCTGCGGAGCGCGAGTCTGCGTGGCCGGATGCTGCGGCGATGCGACGCGCTGACGCCCGCTCGCAGGCGACTGCGCTCCGCACGTGACGGCACATGCGATGAGCAGAGTCGTCGCCATGCACACAGACGACAAAGAGAAGGCCCGACTCATTTCAGTCTCCTCAAAGCGCGTGTGTGAGCATGCCGCGTCGTCACGCCGCGCGTTTGTCCCGCGCCGCTCGCGTGCTGAGTCGCGGATGACCGCGATGTAGAAGGCCGCGTGGCGGAAGGCTGTGTCGTGGGGGTCGGCGTTGAGTCGTCGGTCTGCGGAACTTCGCCGAGGGCTTCGGCGACGATGCGGTCGATGTCGGGGAAGAGGCTGACGATCTTGAGGCGGATGCCGATGTCGCGATAGGTGACGCCGGGCTGAACTTGCGGCGGCAGGTTCGTCCGCACGCCACTCCACTCGGTTGCGCGCGCGGGGTGGCCCGGAAACTCGACATTCGGATTCGGCACCACGTCGAACTTCAACTCCTTCGCTTGCACGTTTGCGATGATGGAGAGGTCTGCGTTCTCCTCCGGCACTGAAGGCGACTGCGCGGGCATCGCTTCGCCGGAATCGACGCGTGCAGGCGCGGCGGTCTGATGCGTCGCACTCGTCGCTGATGTTTGCGCGGACGACGTGCGTGAGCGAGATGACTGTGCGGAAGTTGGACGCGGAGGCGTTGGGCCAGTGCTCGTTGCTCGTCCGGTCGCGGTGCGCGCGCGTTGCGTCTGCGCGCGAAGTGGTGCGGCGCAGGAGAGCGCGCAGATGATCGTCACGGTTATAAGATTAAGGAGACGTAGCGTCGTTCTCACTGACATGATCGACACCTCGACGCATCGTGCGCGCGGGCGAAAGTCTGAAAGCGTGCGGGGGTTTCGGTAATTTCCGGGGGTTTCGGTCGAGCCGCATCATAGCAGAGGTCTTGCGGCGGCGCACAAAATTTTTGTTTACGCGATGGATGCGGCCACGAGCTTCGGAGTCTTGAGTGCGTTTGAACAAATGTGTCACTCAGGCTTGTTGATCTGCTCGGCGCGGCGCGGGGGCAGCGTGCGGCGTGCGCCTTCAGCCGCGCCCTGCGAGTAGCAGAACGCGCTGACGCGGTCGCGCCCCTGATGCTTGGCGTGATAGAGCGCGGTGTCTGCGAGTTCGACGAGCTCTATCGGATCGCGCGCGTCGTCGGGAAAGGAGGCGACGCCGATGGAGATCGTGATCTGGAAGGTGTCGTCGCCCGCGCCCGAAGTGTGTGCGCCGCGACGCGCGCAGGGGAAGGCGTGCGAGGCGATGGCGTGGCGCACGCGCTCGGCGGCGACGAGGGCCTGTGCGCAGTCAGCGTCGAGTAAGAAAGCTGCGAACTCTTCGCCGCCGAAGCGCGCCGCCACATCGCCCGCACGAAGGGCGCGCGTGATCAGTTGCCCGATCTCTTCGAGCGTCTGGCTGCCGACGAGATGACCATAGGTGTCGTTGACGAGCTTGAAGTGATCCAAGTCCATCATGAGGACGCAGAAGATGCGTCCGTCCGCTTCGGCGCGCGCGGCTTCGCGTCGCAGCTCGGAGAAGAAAGACTTGCTCGTGAGCAGGCCCGTCAACTCGTCGTGCGCGAGCAGGCGATGAATCTGTCGCTGAAACTCGCGGTCGATGTCGTCCAACAACTCGAAGCGGATGAGGTGCTCGCCGATGGTGAGCTTGTCGCCATCGTGGAGCGCGGCTTCGTTGACGGGCTCGCCATTAAGAAGCGTGCCGTTGGTCGAGCCGAGATCGGCGACGCGATAGCTCATCGCGCCGGTGGCCTCGTCGTGCGCGATGCTGATGCGCGCGTGCAGGCGCGAGGCCCGTGCGTCGTTGACGCGCACGTCGGCTTCGAGCGCGCGACCCAGAGTAACCTCGTCGCGTTCGAGCGGGATCGGCGCGGCCAGTTGTTCGCCGCGCATGAAGATGAGCGCGGGCCGCCGCTCGTGCTGTGCGCGCGGCGTGGGCTCTGTGTGGATGTTCTCTTCGCCCTGCATGACTGCGGCTGGCGTGTGTCTCGCTCTGTCGCGGGATCGACGCGATGCTTTAGTTCCCTTCGCCGACTATCTTAACTCTCGTGCCGACGCCGCGACAAAGTGATCCGTGACGACGAGGTCGCAGGAGACGAACGCGGGCCGTCTTGTCGCGCGCCGCCGTGTGCTTCTATAATTCGCGCGAGCCTAAGTTAAGCAAGGACGGTTTGACGGTGGACGACGAAGGCGCGCGTATCAACGAGCCGCGACCGACGAGTTACGCCGGAGGTGCTGGATGTCTTCATGCGATAAAGCAGCAGCCGCTAGTGTGGCCCACAGCCGGCCCGCCTCGCCGTGCGCGCCGGAGACTTTGACGGTCGAGCGCGTGTCGGTGGCGAATCTTCCGACGGATTACGGCGAGTTCAAGATCGCGGGCTATCGCTCGCTCATCTCTACGGAAGAGTTCGTCTGTCTCTTCAAAGGCGATCTTAAACCGGAAGTCCCGACGCTCGTGCGTATTCACTCGCAGTGTTTGACGGGCGACGTGTTCGGCTCGCGCAAGTGCGATTGCGGATCGCAACTGCGTCTCGCGCTTGAGATGATCGAGCGTGAAGGGCGCGGGGCCATCGTCTATCAACTGCAAGAGGGGCGCGGCATCGGCATCATCAACAAGATTCGCGCTTACGCACTTCAAGACGAAGGCGCGGACACAGTCGAGGCAAACGAGCGACTTGGGTTGGCCGTTGACTTGCGCGAGTATCGACAGTGCGCGGAGATACTCTTCGATCTCGGCTTGTGCCGCGTGCGTCTGATGTCGAACAACCCTCTCAAGCTGCGCGCGCTCGAAGACGCGGGCTTTCAGATCGTCGAGCGCGTGGCGCACGAGGTCGAGTCGTCGGACGCGTCGGTCGATTACATGCGCACGAAGAAAGAGAAGATGGGCCACCTGCTCGAAGGCATCGAGTAATGATAACGATGAAGTCGGAACGATGAACGATGAGATGAAAGACAGCGGCTTAACTTCATCGTTCAACGTTACGACTTCATCGTTTGATCCGATATGACTGAGCGCATCTCCCGCGATCCAGTGCATAACATCATCCGCCTGCGCACGGACACGCGCGAGGGGCGTCTGATGATCGATCTCGTTGACGCGCGCGAGTTCCAACGCCTGCGCCGCATCAAGCAGCTCGGTCTGGCCCTCTTCACCTATCAAGGCGCGGAGCATTCGCGCTTCACGCACTCTCTCGGCGTCCTCCATCTCATCACGCGCGTCCTTGATCGACTCTCAGAGACTTACAAGATCGACGAAGAGGATCGCGCCGCCGCACGCGCCGCCGCACTCCTGCACGACATCGGTCACGGCTCTTTCTCTCACGTCTTCGAGACCGTCCTCGGCTTTCATCACGAGGAGTGGACTGTCCGCGCCGTGCTCGATGAATCGACGGAGATCAATCAAATCCTCCGCGACTTCTCGCCGCGACTTCCCGCGCGCGTTGCCTCGATCATCGAGGGCAAGTTTCGTCCGGCCTTTCTCGCGCAACTCGTCTCTTCGCAACTCGACTGCGACCGCATGGACTACCTGCTGCGCGACTCTCTGATGACCGGCGCGAAGTACGGCATCTTCGACTTGGAATGGATCATCAACGCGCTCGCCATCGATGAGGAGCACGATAGGCTCTACGTCACCGCGCGCGGTCTCTACGCCGTCGAAGAGTATTTGCAGGCGC
The DNA here is from genome assembly GCA_032229975.1 of Acidobacteriota bacterium. Lineage (GTDB taxonomy): Bacteria > Acidobacteriota > Blastocatellia > Pyrinomonadales > Pyrinomonadaceae > JAIVGV01. The sequence goes on from JAVXVG010000001.1 coordinate 28,935, forward strand.
GCTACTACATGTTCCGCCAAGTCTATTTCCATCGCACGCTGCGCTCGGCTGAAGTCGTCCTGCGCTCGGTCTTGAGTCGCGCATTGGAGTTGGTCGCGGCCGGTGAGCAGGTCTGGTGCGCGCCCGGCACTGCGTTCGAGAAGGTCTTGAACCGGCAACCGCTCACCGTCACCGATCACCTTGAGATGGACGACTCCGATGTGCTCTTCCACCTCAAGCAATGGCAGCGCGCCGCCGATCCAGTCCTCTCCGATCTCGCGCGCCGCTTCGTCGCGCGTCGCCTCTTCAAGGCCATCGATCTCGATATGCCGCAAGATGAGCGCGCAGACTTTATCGACGCCGCGCGCAACGCCGTCTCACGCGCCGGCTTCGATCCGCGCTACTACTTCAACGAAGATCAAGCGGGCGACGTGCCCTACTACAACTACTACACCGCCAAGGGCCCGACGCACATCTACGTCGAGGACGGCTACGCGCGCCCGCGCGTGCGCGAGATCAGCGAAGTCAGCGAAGCCGTGCGCGGTCTCCAACAGGGCTACGAGCTGCACCGCGCCTGCTTCCCGCCCGAAGTTAAAACAGAGGTCTATAACCTCTACCACGGCACGTCCCACCGGCCCCGCACCGCAACAAAGGGCGGCGACTAACCTTTCACGATCTTTAACGCTCTCATGTCGCGCCGTCTCACACCAGCCTTCACCTTCGCGTTGCTCTGCGCGCTCGCGTGTCATGCGTTTGCAACTACACGCGAGGCGACGCGGGTCGCCGTGCTCGACTTCGGCGACGCGGCTTCGTCGCATCGCATCGCCGATGAACTCGCGCTCGCGCTTCCGTCTGATCCACAACGGTTCAACGTCTTGAGTCGTCCACAGTCTCGCGCGGCGGCACGCGGTGTCGGCTACAAGGGCTCGCTCAATCTTTCGCTCGAAGAGGCGCGCGACGTGGGCGCGGCTGTCGGCTGCGACTTCTTCTTCGCGGGCGAGGCGGCCACGTTGCGACGCAGCGCGGGCAGCGCACGCGCAGACTACTTCGAGTCTTATGTGGCCCTCTACCTCGTCAGCTCTTTCACGGGCCGGTTGATCTCGTGGGAACGTCTGAGCGCAGAAGCCGCGACCGCCGACGCAGCCGAAAGTGATCTGATCAAACAACTGCGCGCGCGCGCGAGTTCTTACGCCGACGCAATGACGAAGGCGCGCGCATCAGAGCGCGATGCACGACGCACGAGCGTAGAGCGCGACACGCCCGTCGTCGAGGACGCACCCGAAGAGGGCAGCGCGGCGGCGAAAAATTTCCGCACGCCGCTTCCCTATCGCCGTTTGCGCCCCGTTTACACCGATACCGCCGCGCGCGCCGAGGTCGAGGCGACCGTCGATGCGCTCGTCGAGTTGGACGAGCGCGGCGAGGTGCAGCATGTGGAGATCGTCCGTTGGGCCGGCTATGGCTTGGACGAGTCGGTGGTCGCAACGATCCGACAGATGCACTTCCGTCCCGCGTTGCTTGGAGGCTTGCCCGTCGCCACACGCGTTCTCCTGCGCTACAATTTCCGCAAGCCGAAAGAGAACTGACGGCGCATCTCTAAGAGAGACGAAACTTGAGCGACAATAAAAGAGAGGCCAGTGAGCGACCAACAACGCGGCGCGCGCTCAAGTCTCCGTGCGTGCGCCGCGAGTTAAAGTCTCCGCGTTGCGCTTCCGCGTTTGCTCTCACCTTCTGCGTTCTCGTCTCCTGTCTCGTTGTCTTCTCGCTCTTACCCGCACGTAGTTATGCTGACGCGAACGTCTCGACCGAAACGCGCGAAGGCCGACTGGCCGTCTTCGATGACGTGTGGGCCACTCTCGGCGCGCGTTACTACGATCCAAAGATGCGCGGCGTTGACTGGCTACAGCAGCGCGCGACGTTTCGCCCGCTCGCGGAAGAGGCCCACACGTCTGCCGAGTTCTACACCACCTTGCGTCGCATGATCGCTCCGCTTCGCGACGCGCACACGCGCGTCTATGCGCCCGACGAACGCTCCGAGTGGGATCGACCGATCTACACGGGCGTTCGTCTCAGCCTGCGCGAGATCGCGGGCCAACTCGTCGTCACACTCGTCGAACACGGATCGCAAGCCGAGCGCGCGGGCGCGCGAGTTGGCGACGAACTGCTGAGCATCGACGGCCAGCCGGTCAACATCGCGCTTACGCATCGCGCCGACGAAGGCTCGTCTGCCTCGACCGCGCGAGCTTCGCGTCTCTCCGCAATCGCGCATCTCTTCGACGGCCCGCGCGGCTCGCTCGTCTCGCTCAACCTCGCTCGCGAGGGCGTGCGCGGGAGGACGGTCGTCTTGACGCGCGAGCTTGAGACGCGCGAGCCGCGACTTGAAGTGCGGCGCATCGGCGACGTGTCGGTCGTGCGCTTCAACCTGTTCTCGGAAGAGATCGCGGCTGGGCTCGTGCGCGCGCTACGCGAGCGAAAGTCTCTGCGCGAGGCGAGCGCGCTCGTCATCGACCTGAGAGAGAACGGCGGCGGTGAAGCCGAGTCGATGATCGACATCGCATCCATCTTCCTGCCTGCGGGCGCGCGGCTCGGTGAGTTCACGGACAGAGATGGCCGCTTGGTCGCGAGTCCACAGGCCCGTCGCGCGATGCTCTTTGCGGCGGAAGAGATCGAGCCCTTCCACGGTCGCATCGTCGTGCTTACGTCTGCGCGCACGGCGAGCGCGGCGGAGATTTTCGTCGCGTCGCTCAAGGACGCAGGTCTCGCGCGCGTCGTCGGCGAACAGACCTGCGGCTGCGTCCTTGCCATACGCACGCGCCATCAGCTTCCCGACGGCGGCCTCCTCGACGTGAGCGAGATGGACTATCGCACCGCGCGCGGCACGCGACTCGAAGGCGCAGGCATCGCGCCCGACGAGACGATCACGCCGACGCGCCGCGACGTTGAACAAGCACGCGATCCTGCGTTGCTTCACGCCATCGCTATCCTTAAAACGATGAAGTCTGCTAGACAAACGATGAAGTGAAGGCGATCTGTCCTTACTTCATCGCTTATCGTTCCGACTTCATCGCTCCGACTTCATCGTTTCTTCTCCAAACATTCCCTCACTTCGTCGTGCTATCATCCGCCAACTAATTCGAGGACGATCAACTTTCCATGCTCTATCTCTCGCAAGTTCTGGGTCGCTCTATCCGCGACGTTGAAGGCGAGGCGGTCGCGTCGATCAAGGATGTGGTCGTGCGGCTCGGCGAGGATCACCCGCCGGTGACGGGCTTGGTGGCCCGATACGCGCGTCGCGAGTTCTACGTGCCGCGCGCGCGCTTCTCCGAGTTCGGCACGACGGGCGCGCGCCTCGTCGCCGACACGCTCGACCTCACTCCCTTCGCGCGACGCGACGGCGAAGTTCTGCTCGCGCGCGACGTGCTCGACAAGCAGCTCATCGACGTTGACGGCAAGCGCGTCGTGCGCGTCAACGACGTGCAACTGATCAAGGCGGGCGACGAATGGCGCGTCTCCGGCGCGGACGTGAGCCTGCAAGGTTTGTGGCGCAGGCTCGCGCCCGCAGGATTTTTCGGGAGTCAAAAAACGGTCGAGGTGATCGATTGGGCGGACGTTGGTTATCTCGCAACCGACGCGGCCACCGTGCAGTTGAAGTCTTCGCGCGCGAAGTTGTCGCGCCTGCATCCGGTCGAGATCGCGCGTCTCGCGGAGTCGCTCTCTTTCCAACAGGGCGCGGAAGTCCTCGCTTCACTCGATGATGAGACGGCCGCCGAGACTCTGGAAGAGATGCACGAGGATCATCAGGCGCGCATCATCGGCGACATGGACGAGGAACGCGCCGCAGACATCCTCGAACACATGTCGCCCGACGAAGCTGCGGACGTGCTCGGCGATCTGCCCGAAGCGGTCGCGACGGATTTATTAAGTCGCATGGAGACGGACGAGCAGGCGGAAGTCGCCGAGCTTCTGCCTTACGAGGACGACACGGCGGGCGGTTTGATGACGACCGAGTTCGTCACGCTCCCGAAAGGCCTGACGGTCGGCGATGCCCTCGCTGCCTTGCGCGAGATGGCTGAGACGCCGAACATGATCTACTACCTCTACGTCGTCGAAGCCGTTGGATCGTGGAAACTCTCCGGCGTCATCGCGCTCCGTAGTCTGATTCTCGCAGACCCGACCTATCTGCTCGAACACGTCATGCGCGAAGAGTTTCAGACGGCGCACCCCGACGACTCCGCGCGCGACGTGGCCGAGACCATCGCCGAGTACAACCTCCTCGCACTCCCCGTCATCGACGACGAAGGCGACATCGCCGGCATCGTCACTGTTGACGACGCCATGGAGTGGCTGCTGCCGAAGGGCTGGCGACAGCGATTGCCGAGATTGTTTGGCTGAGATGAGTGGCGTGTGCTTCGACTCGCGCACGGTGTATATTCCGGTTGCGGGCGTGAAAGGAGAAAGCTGTGGGCCGGATAGTTTCCTCAGTAACGATCACTAACATTAGTGACCGGGAGAAGACTCTGAGGTGCGACGCGCTCGTTGACACCGGCGCATCGTTCATGGTGCTGCCCCGCGCGTGGAAGGACAGGCTCGGCGATTTAGAGACGCTCGAAGAGATCAGCTTGGAGACCGCTACTCAAGAGACCATCAAGGGCGAGGTCTGTGGCCCCGTCCGCATCCAAGTCGAAGGCTTCCGCCCCATCTTCAACGAAGTCCTCTTCATCGAGATGAACCCGGAGGACGGCATCTACGAGCCGCTCATCGGCTACATCATCCTCGAACAGAGCCAAGCGAGCGTTGACATGCTCGGACACCGCCTCGTCCCGGTCAAGCACATGGACTTGAAGTAGCTGCCTCAACTGGAGAAGGAGTTTTAAGACGCTATGACTTTTACAGTCGAGTATGAACAGGAAGATGATGGTCGCTGGCTCGCCGAAGTGTTAGAACTTCCGGGCGTGCTGGCTTACGGTCAGACGCACGAAGAAGCCATCGCCAAAGCACAGGCTCTCGCCCTGCGCTTCCTCGCCGATAAGCTCGAGCACGGCGAGGGCGCACATGAATTCATCAACATCTCATTCGCCACAGCATGAGCCAGTGGTCTTCAGCGAAAGCGAGGCGTGTACTCGCCGCACTGCTCCGCATCGGCTGGAGTATCAAGCGCGAGTCGAGTTCTCACAAAGTTCTCTCACGCCCCGGCTGGTCTGACGTAGTGTTCGCCTTCCACGACAAAGAAGAGATCGGCCCCAAGATGCTGGCGCGCATCGCGAAGAACACCGGACTTAAACCGGAAGACTTATAAACTGAGTTACAACGCGATAGAGTGGTTACTGCCGAAGGGCTAGTGACAGAGATTGTCTAGGCTATTTGGCTAGGTTAGTAAATATCTAAAGAAGGTAAGGATTTATGAGGTGTCCACATTGCGGAGTTAGCATACATTTAGAAGAACTAGGGCGTGAACTCATCTATCGTTACGACAAACCTGAGAAAGCAGGTCTTGGCATCCAACTCACTCACGGGTTTTGCCCACAATGTGATGAAATGATTGTCATTATTAAAGAGGGAAGATATGTAGAAGATGTAGGGTTAGGAGATGAGGTAACTGATATTTCAAAAGAGGAAGTAGTCTATCCGAAAACTACTCTACCTAAAGTGCTAGATCAATCAATTCCAGAAAAACTTAGGAATGACTATATTGAATCCTACTCAGTCCAGAGTTTAAGCCCAAAAGCGAGTGCTGCAATAAGCCGAAGATTGCTACAGCACATTCTTAGAGAAGAGTACAAAATTAAAAAAGGAAGTTTGGATAAAGAGATTGAAGAGTTTGTTCATTTAGATAATATTCCATCACACATTAGTGACGCTGTGGATGCACTAAGGAATGTAGGTAATTTTGCAGCCCACCCTCTTAAAGATACTAACACTGGCGAAATTGTTGACGTTGAGATAGGAGAAGCTGAATGGCTATTGGAAGTTATCGATGCTCTATTTGACTTCACATTTGTTCAGCCCCAGAAAATAAAAGATCGGCGAGATAAGTTGAATCAAAAACTTACTGCGATGGGTAAGCCGTCGTTGAAGTAAAATTAACAGAGTTAAATCATGAACGACGGAGACCCTAGCTCGTGGCGGATGTGCGCGCGTTGGATGTGCGGGAGGCGGGGCGTCGCCTGTGGCGGCGTGGGAGCCGTCGTGTGCGTCGTGCCGTCACGCAGCGTCGCGGTCTCTTAGCGTATCTCGCGATCTTGGGGCCCGGCATGGTCGCCGCGAATGCGGGGAACGATGCGGGCGGCATCGCGACTTACGCGACGGCCGGTGCGGTTTACGGCTACACGCTGCTCTGGACGCTTCTGCCGATCACGATCAGTCTCGGTCTCGTGCAGGAGATGTGCGCGCGCATGGGCGTCGTCACCGGCAAGGGGCTCGCCGATCTCATACGCGAACAGTTCGGCGTGCGTTGGACGATGCTGATCATGCTTGCGTTGCTCGTTGCGAACGCGGGCGTGACCGTCTCGGAGTTCGTCGGCATCGCGGCGGCGACGGAGCTTTACGGCGTGCCTCGTTATTTGTCCGTGCCGCTCGCTGCGCTCGCCGTGTGGTGGCTTGTGGTGAAGGGATCGTACAAGAGGGTCGAGCGCGTGTTCCTCGTCATGTCGCTCGTCTTTCTCGGCTACATCGTCTCGGCTTTCATGTCGCACCCGGACTGGTCAGAGGTCGCGCGCGCGTCGGTGCATCCGACGTTTCAACTCGACAGTCGATATCTCTTCATGCTCGTCGCTTTGATCGGCACGACCATCTCGCCCTATATGCAGGTCTTCGTGCAATCGTCGGTCGTCGAGAAGGGCGTCGCGGAAGAGGAATATAATTTAACGCGCGCCGACGTGTGGGTCGGGACGATCTTCGCCGTCGGCATCGCGCTCTTCATACTCATCTCGACGGCGGCGACGCTGCATCGCGCGGGCGTGACGCATGAGCTTGAATCGGCGGCGGACGCGGCGAGGGCCCTCGCGCCGCTCGCGGGCAACTACGCGAAGTTGCTCTTCGCCGTCGGTCTCTTCGGCGCGTCGATGCTCGCGGCGGGCGTGCTGCCGCTCGCGACCGCCTACTCTGTGAGCGAGGCGTTGGGGTTCGAGAAGGGCGTGTCGCGCTCGTTCCGTGAAGCTCCGATCTTCTTGGGCATCTTCACGTTTCTGATCGCGGTCGGCGCGCTCGTCGCGATCTTGCCGGGGCTGCCTCTGTGGCGTGTGCTCGTCGTGACGCAGTTCATCAACGGGCTGCTGCTGCCCGTCCTCCTCGTCGCCGTCACACGCCTCGCCTCGAATCGCGCTTTGATGGGTGTGCGCGCGAACGGTCGCGTCTATAATCTGATCGTCTGGCTGACGGTCTTCGTCGTCTCCGCACTCTCGCTGCTCTACGTCGGCAGCTTGATCTTCGCACGCGAGACTTGAGACGGCGAACGATGCACGGCAGCGACGATGACGCGCATCCTGACTGAGTCCGTCGTTTCAATCTGATCGCTCTACGCAAACTCGTTTCGGCCCTCGCAAGCTGAACATGGCCCGCACACAAATCCAGAGACAGGTTATCTTCCCGCTCCTACTGCTGTGCCTCTTCGCCGTCGCGCTCAAGGCGTTGCCGTCCTTCGCTCCGCCGACGCTCGACTGGCAACACCTGAACACAATCGCGGGCGACGAGCGCACCACCTACCTGCTCACCTACGCGCCCGGATACTACTGGGTGGAGGAGTTCCTCTGGCTCGCAGTCCTGTTCAGTCTCATGTTTCTCGCTGTCCGCGTCGCGGGCGCGTTCTTCTTCGATCTCATCTTCCCAGTGCGCAAGCGGCGCGAAGCTCCGCGCTTCGTCCGCGACATCTTCGCGCTGATCGCTTACATCATCATCGCGACGATCATTCTTAAAACGTCCTTTCCCAAGCTCTCGCTCGGCGCGCTCGTCTCTGGCTCCGCACTGCTCGGCATCATTCTCGGTCTCGCACTCCAAGACACGCTCGGCAATCTCTTCGCTGGCATCTCGCTGCAAGCCGACAAGCCTTTCGATCTCGGCGACGTGATCACGGTCGGGCATTGGTCCGGGGTGGTCGAGAGCGTCACTTGGCGCGCGGTGAAGATCAGGACGTTCAGCAATCTGGTCGTGCTCGTCTCGAACAGCGTGCTCGCCAAAGAGTCCATCGAGGTCGCGCCGCGTAACAACTTGAACGCGCGCAATGTCTTCTTCAACACCGTCTATACAGACTCGCCCGCGAGGGTCGTCAACGTTGTGCGCGAGGCTGTGCGCGACGCGGAGAACGTCTCGCAGGAACGCACGCCGATAGTTCGCATACGCAACCTCGGCGACTTCGCCGTCGAGTACGAGGTCAAGTATTGGCTCGTCGATTACGCCAAGCAGCACGACAGCGACGCGCTCATACGCCAACTCATCTGGTACGCACTCCGCCGCGCCGGACTCTCCTTCGCCTACCCGACGCACACCCTCCACATCGAACGCCCCTCACGCGACGGCGGACGATCTGCGACGACGCCCGACCGAGTCATCGAACAACTCTCCGCAGTGGACATCTTCGCGCCGCTCACGCCGGAAGAACTCTCGCGCTTAGCCTGCGCCGCCAGCACTCACACCTACGCGCAGGGCGAGCCCATCATACGCACGGGCGAAGCGGGCGATTCGATGTTCGTCGTCCATCGAGGCGGCGTCGAGGTACGCATCAACTCTCGCGGAGGAAAGGCGCGCACCGTCGCCAAGCTCGACGAAGGCGACTTCTTCGGCGAGATGGCTTTATTTACGGGCGAGCCACGTGCGGCGAACGTCGTCGCCACAGAAGAGACAGAGGTGCTTGAGATCGGTCATCAGGCGATGAAACTACTCTTCGACTCGAACCCCAATCTCGTCGAATCCCTGAGCCACATCATCGAAGAGCGACGCGCAGGCTTGAGCGCCACAGCCGCCCGCCAGAGTCTCAGCGAAGAGCCTTCGAGCCTCATTTCGTCCATCAAACGCTTCTTCGGTTTGGATTAGACGCCCTCATAAACTCCACTTTTCGCCCATGATTCAAGCCAAAAGAAACTTGCGCGCCCGACTTGACAGTATCTCACTCAGATATTATTATCGTTCCACGCTCAGCAGTCTTACCAATTTCAGAGTCTTTCCCGTAGGGCTGCCGGAGCCGAAATTCCAAGTCGATTAGTCGGAGGAAGAATAGCTATGTCCATCACTCGCTACGATCCTTTTCGTGACCTACGTTCTTTGCAGGACGAGGTCAATCGCCTGTTCTCGACGAGTCTCGGGCGCGGCTTCGGCGACGAGGGTCTCTCGCGCGGAGCATGGATGCCGAGCGTGGACATCTTCGAGAACAAGGACGCAATCGTCCTCGAAGCCGAGCTGCCCGGCATGAACCGCGAAGACTTCGAGCTGACGATTGAGAACAACGTGCTCACGCTTCGCGGCGAGCGACGCTTCGAGAAGAAGGACGAGGCAGACAACTACCATCGCGTCGAACGCTCTTACGGCTCGTTCACGCGCTCCTTCACGCTGCCGCAGACAGTCTCTTCTGAGAATGCCAACGCCGAATACAAGAACGGCGTGCTGCGCGTCACGCTGCACAAGCGCGAAGAGGTGAAGGCACGCCGCATCGAGATCGCGGGCGAAGGCGCAGGCAAGGGCACGCCGAAGACCATCGAGGCGAAGGTGGAGGAGCCGGACGCTGCAAACAAACAGAAGGCAGCGACTAACAACGCGCGTTAAAGCGCGTCGCACGCCGCACAAACGTCGAGACGACGCGCGAGCGCGTGAACAACACTCGCGCGTCGTCCTTAATTCTCCGACAGGGTTTACGAGATAGGTCTTCAAAGAAGATGCGTCTAGAACGTTTCACACTGCGCGGTCAGGAGGCTGTCCAGTCGGCCATCGAGATCGCCGAGCGCAATCAACATCAATCGGTCGAGCCCGAACACTTGCTGCTCGCGCTGCTCGAACAGACCGAAGGTGTCGTGCGTCCCATCCTCGGCAAGCTCGGCGTGAACTTTCAGGTCGTGCTTAACGATCTGCAAGCGGAGATCGCGCGCCAGCCCAAAGTGCAGGGCGGACAACAGTATTTCTCGCCGCGCACGACGCAGCTTTACACGGCTGCGCAGAAGCAAGCCGAGGGCATGAAGGACGAGTACCTCTCGACCGAGCATCTACTCCTCGCCATCACCGACGAGAAGGACGGCGCGGCGGGTCGTATCCTTCGACAGCACGGCGTCAACCGCGACGACCTTCTCAAAGTAGTTAACGAGATGCGCGGCGACTCGCACATCACCGATCAGAACGCCGAGGCGAACTATCAGGCCCTCTCCAAGTACGCGAAAGACCTGACCGATCTCGCGCGCGCAGGAAAACTCGATCCCGTCATCGGTCGCGATGATGAAATTCGACGCACGATCCAAGTCCTCTCGCGCCGCACGAAAAATAATCCGGTGCTCATCGGTGAGCCCGGCGTCGGCAAGACGGCCATCGTCGAAGGCTTGGCCCAGCGCATCGTCTCCGGCGACGTGCCTGAAACTCTGCGCAACAAGCGACTCGTCGGGCTCGACCTCGGCTCGATGCTCGCGGGCGCGAAGTACAGGGGCGAGTTCGAGGATCGACTCAAGGCCGTCTTGAAAGAGATCGAGAACGCGAAGGGCCAGATCGTTCTCTTCATCGACGAGCTGCACACGCTCGTCGGCGCGGGCGCAGCCGAGGGCGCGATTGACGCGTCGAATATGTTGAAGCCCGCGCTCGCACGTGGCGAGTTGCGCTGCGTCGGCGCGACGACCTTGAACGAGTACAAGAAATACATCGAGAAGGACGCCGCGCTTGAGCGTCGCTTCCAGCAGGTTTACGTTGGCGAGCCCAATGTCGAAGACACCATCGCGATCCTGCGCGGTCTCAAAGAACGCTACGAAGTTCATCACGGCGTCCGCATCAAGGATTCGGCCATCGTCGCCGCCGCGACCTTGTCGAACCGCTACATCACGGATCGCTTCCTGCCCGACAAGGCGATTGACTTGATCGACGAGTCGGCCTCGCGACTGCGTATCGAGATCGATTCGCTGCCGCAGGAGATCGACGAGCTAGAGCGCGACATCATGCAGCTAGAGATCGAGCGGCAGGCCCTGCAGCGCGAAGAGGACGAGCGTTCGCGTGCGCGCGTGCAGGAGATCGAGAAGCGGATCGCCAATCTCAAAGAGCAGTCGTCGGGAATGAAAGCGAAGTGGCAATCGGAGAAGCAAGAGATCGAGAAGATGCGCGAGGCGAAGGTCGAACTTGAGAAGCTCCGCATTCAACTCGATCAGGCCCGCAACGCCGGAGACCTCGCGCGCGCTTCCGAACTTCAGTATGGACGCATCCCCGATCTCGAAAAGTTGCTCGCCTCCGAACAAGAGCGACTCGCCGACCTGCAGAAGGACGGCGTGATGCTCAAGGAAGAGGTTGACGAAGAGGACGTAGCGCAGATCGTCGCCAAGTGGACGGGCATTCCGGTCTCGAAGATGCTCGAAGGCGAGATGCAGAAGCTCGTCACGATGGAGGAGCGTCTGCGCGAGCGCGTCATCGGACAAGATGAGGCTTTGACGGCCGTCGCGAATGCAGTTCGTCGCGCGCGGGCCGGTCTGCAAGACCCGAACCGGCCCGTCGGCTCGTTCATCTTCTTGGGCCCGACCGGCGTCGGTAAGACCGAAACTGCGCGCGCGCTCGCCGAATTTCTCTTCGACGACGAACGCTCGATGATCCGCCTTGACATGAGCGAGTACATGGAGAAGCACGCGGTCGCGCGCATGATCGGCGCGCCGCCCGGCTACATCGGCTATGAGGAGGGCGGACAACTCACCGAAGCCGTGCGACGCAGGCCCTATTCGGTCGTTCTCTTCGACGAGATCGAGAAGGCGCATCCCGACGTGTTCAACGTGCTGCTGCAAATCCTCGACGACGGTCGCCTGACGGACTCGAAGGGCCGCACGGTCGATTTCAAGAACACTGTTCTAATCATGACCTCGAATCTTGGGAGCCGAGAGATTCAAGCGGTCAGCGACGATGAGAAGCAGGTGCGCGAAGCCGTCACGCAGGTTTTGCATGAGCACTTCAAGCCGGAGTTCTTGAACCGCATCGACGACACGGTGATCTTCCATCAACTCTCGCGCGAGCAGATCGGCCGGATCATCGACGTGCAACTTGAAAAACTGCGCCGGATGCTCGGCGAGCGACAGATCACGATTGCGCTCGACGATTCGGCGCGCGCCCTTCTCGCGCGCGAAGGCTACGATCCGATGTTCGGTGCGCGCCCTTTGAAGCGGGCCATTCAGACGCTCGTGCAGAACCCGCTCGCCGTCAAACTGCTGCGCGGTGAAGTCGCAGCCGGCCAGACTGTGAAAATTTCGGCGGAAGGCGACGAGATGAAGTTTGCGACCGACGACACCGCCGCAGCTGCGGCGTGAAGAATTGAGTCTAAAGAAGGAAGGATGAAGGATGAGAATTAACAAACAAGGTTGCGAGCCGCGCGGCGTCGTTGTCATTGATCCTTTTAACATTCGTCAGGCCGGAGGAAAAAAGATGGCGCACAGGTGGAACGACTGGCGCGACTACGCCGAGCGCATGGGCCGGCTCTACGACGAAGCCGCGCCGCCTCGCGCGCGCTACGCGGAGGAGCACGACAACGATCTCGAACAACGCGCCGACTGGACTCCCGCTTCGGACGTTGTCGAGCGCGAAGAAGAGTTCTTGATCCTCATCGATCTGCCCGGCATCGATCGCAACGCGCTCGACGTGGAGATCGCGGATGATCGTCTCGTCGTGCGCGGCGAGCGAGCGGCAGAAGAGAGCGTGCCGGAGCGTCGCGGCAATCGCCCGTCGGGTCGCTTCCTCGCGAAGTTTGGGCGACTTCCTGCGACCGTCGATCAGTCGCAGGTCGGCGCGGAGTATCGCGACGGCGTGCTGCGCCTGCGTCTGCCAAAGCGCACGACGGAGCAAGCGGGACGCGTGAGGATCGAAATCAATTAACGGGCGAAGTCTGGAGTCTGGAGTCGGAAAAACATTAAAGATAGACTTGCAGCGATGCTTCTAAGTTCGGCTGTTGACTTCAGACTCCGGACTCAGGACTCCAGACTTCTTTGTGCTATCTTTCAGAGATGAGAAGGTTCAGACGCACCATGCCGTGGGAACGAGAGGGCGACGAGAATAACGAGCCGCGCGAGGGCGAGCAGCCTCGCGAAGAGGGCCTGCGCTTCAACGACAGGCGGCGCGTGCGCGTTGACTATCCCGAAGATGAGGGCCCGCGCGCGAACGTGGAAGCGGACGACGCGCCGAGTTTGAAGCCGAAGTACGTGGAAGAACTCGAAGCGCGCACGCGCGCGGCGGAGCAGAAGGCTGCGGACGTGCAGGCCCGCTTCGAGCAGGTGCGCTCACAGTTGCAGCGCGAGACGGATGAAGTGCGACAACGCTTAAACCGCAACGCGGACGAGCGCGCCGCGAGAGAGAAAGCGAACTTCATCGCTTCCCTGCTGCCTGTCGTCGATAACCTGCGTCGCGCGATTGAAGCGGCGGAAGCGGGCGGCGAAGTTTCAGCATTGCTCGACGGTTTGCGCGGCACTGTCAGCGGCTTCGAGAGCGCGCTCGCTGGCGCGGGCGTCGAATCGGACGTGGCAGTCGGCACGCAGTTCGATCCTGAACGACATGAAGCGGTGGATACAGTTGAGGTCGAGCCCGAACAAGATGGACTCGTGACCGCCGAGTACAGTCGCGGCTACCGCATCGGCAATCAACTACTCAGGCCCGCACGTGTCCAAGTCGGGCGCGCGAAAGGTGAAGCGCAGGCTGCGGGCTAATCAAAATAACGAACAACGGACAGTCTTTAAGGAGAAGAAACGTGGCAGCGAAAGAGTTGAGGTTCGAGGAGGAGGCGCGCGGCGCGATGTTGCGCGGGGTGGACAAGCTGGCGAACGCGGTGCGCGTGACGTTGGGGCCCAAAGGTCGCAATGTCGTGATCGGTAAGTCGTGGGGCTCGCCGACGATCACGAAGGACGGCGTGACGGTCGCCAAAGAGATCGATCTCAAAGACAAGTACGAGAACATGGGCGCGCAGATGGTCAAGGAGGTCGCCACGAAGACGAACGACACGGCGGGCGACGGCACAACTACCGCGACCGTGCTCGCGCAAGCGATCTTCCGCGAGGGCTTCAAGAACGTGACGGCGGGCGCGAACCCTTCGGCTCTGCTGCGCGGCATTCAACTAGCAACGACGCGCGCGGTCGAAGAGCTTGAGCGACAGTCGAAGAAGGTGAAGAGCAAGGAAGAGTTGGCGAACGTCGCATCTGTTTCGGCAAACAACGACCGCGAGATCGGCGAGTTGATCTCGGAGGCGATGGAGCGCGTCGGCAAAGACGGCGTCGTGACGGTCGAAGAGTCGAAGTCGCTTCAGACCGAACTCGACATCGTCGAGGGGATGCAGTTCGACCGTGGCTACTTGTCGCCTTACTTCGTCACGAACCCTGATCGCATGGAGGCTGTGCTCGAAGACCCTCTGATTCTTTTGCACGAAAAGAAGATCGCGGCGATGCGTGATCTGCTGCCGGTGCTCGAACAGGCGGCCGGCCAGGGCCGCCCGCTTTTGATCATCTCGGAAGACGTTGAAGGCGACGCGCTCGCAACACTCGTCGTCAACAAACTGCGCGGGACGATCAAGGTGTGCGCCGTCAAAGCGCCCGCGTTCGGCGACCGACGCAAAGCAATCCTCGACGACATCGCAATGCTCATCGGCGCGCGCGTGATCACGGAAGACCTCGGCATCAAGTTGGAGAACGTGACGGCGGAAGATTTAGGAACGGCGAAGCGCGTCATCATCGATAAAGACAACACGACGATCATCGAGGGCGCGGGCGAAGCGAAGGGCATACAGGGCCGCGTGGCGACGATTCGTAGTCAGATCAAAGAGACCACCTCGGACTACGACCGCGAGAAACTTCAAGAGCGACTCGCGAAACTCGCAGGCGGTGTGGCCGTCATTCGCGTCGGCGCGGCGACCGAGACCGAGATGAAAGAGAAGAAGATGCGCGTTGAGGATGCGGTGAACGCGACGCGCGCTGCGGCGCAGGAAGGGATCGTCGCCGGCGGCGGCATCGCGCTTCTTCGCGCGGCAAGGGCCCTCGACAAGTTTGAACTCTCCGATACGGAAGACGTTGACGTGCGTACAGGTGTTCGCATCCTGCGTCGCGCTCTGGAAGAGCCCGTGCGTCGCATCGCGGAGAACGCAGGCGTTGACGGCGCAATCGTCATCGGCAAGGTCGAAGAGTCGAAGGGCGTGAAGGGTTTCAACGCGGCGACGGGCAAGTATGAAGATTTGGTCGCGGCGGGGATCATCGATCCGACGAAGGTCGTGCGCACGGCGTTGCAGAACGCGGCTTCGGTCGCGGGCCTCTTGCTCACGACCGGCGCGGCGGTGACGGATGCGCCGGAGCCGAAGAAGTCTGCCGCTCCCCAGATGCCGGGCGGCGGTGGTGAGGATTACGACTACTAAATAAGTCTCGGAATCTCGGAGTCTGGAGTCTTGGAGTCGGTGGTCTGGAGTTCGCGTTTGAAAGATCAAACTTCGATAGCGAATGTTTGGTCGCGCGACTCTGAGACTTACGACTCCAGACTCATTTCTGGCTCGACGTTTGCTCTTCCGTCCCTGTGGTATGATGCCGATGTCCTGAAACACAACGGGACTCCACCTCGTGGCATCTAACATGAGCCGAAAAGTCGGCGCGTGTCGCACTTGAAATCAGAGTCGAGGAAACCAGAGACGAGCCGTTCGGCATTCAGATTTTCGCGTATGTCCGGGCGGCTCTTGCCGCAGCGCTTGAGACGCTGCGCTTTGAGTTAGATCAAGAGGGTTGAAATGGTTGACTTGGGAACATACAAAGATCGGTTCGGCGAGACCGGACAAAACATCTTCGAGCACGCGATGAGCGAGTCGAAGCGACGCGATCAGAACTACGTCGCCGTCGAACACATTCTCCACGCTTTCGTCACGGAAGAAGGAGAGATGTTCGATCAGACGATGCGCGATCTCTCGCTCGACCCCTCAGCCGTGCGCGCGCAGATCGAGCGACGCCTCGACAACACACGCTTCCAACACGTCGGCAAGGGCCTGCGCATCGCGCCCGACACCATCGAGTTGTTCAAGCGTGCGATGGAGCGTGCACGCGCGCAGGGTCGCAAGACCATCGAAGCGACCGATCTCTTCACCGCCCTCTCGCAGGACGGCGGGCTGCTCGAAGGGATGCTCATGCGCAGCTTCGGCGTCAACTCCGAGTCTCTCACGGAGAACGTCCGCACGCGCGTGCGCACACGCGAACTCGACGACGAAGTGTCGCGCAAGAAGTATGAGCTGCCGCCGTACCTCAAGCACTTCGGCACGAGCCTGAATCGACTAGCGCGGGCCGACAAGATTCCGCCGACCATCGGGCGCGAGCAAGAGATTCAGCAGATGATCGAAATCCTCTGCCACCGCGAGCGCGCCAACTCGCCGATGCTCGTGGGCGAGCCCGGCGTTGGCAAGACCGCCGTGGTCGAAGGGCTGGCGCGCATCATCGAGCTTGAGCCGGAGAAAGTCCCGGCCCGCCTTCGCGGTGCGCACATCGTCAGCCTACAGATGGGCGGACTCGTCGCGGGCACGATGCTGCGCGGGATGTTCGAGGAACGTATCAAAGGCATCATCGACGAGGTGAAGGAGAAGACCAATCTCATCCTCTTCATCGATGAGGCCCACACGATCATCGGCGCGGGCGCGGCGCTCGGAACTTCGAGCGACGCCGCCAACATGTTCAAGTCGGCCCTCGCACGCGGCGAGATGCGCATGATCGGCGCGACGACTTTGACGGAGTACAAGGAGTACATCGCCGATGATGAAGCATTAGCGCGCCGCTTCCGTCTGGTGAAAGTTGACGAGCCGACGCTGAGCGAGACGCGCGAGATTCTCTTGGGCCTGCGCCCGCGCCTTGAGCGCAACTACTCGGTGACGATCTCGGACGACGCGATCAATACGGCTCTGGAGATGGCCCCGAAGTACATCAGAAATCTTCACCTGCCCGACAAGGCTATCGGCTGGTTGGACACGGCGGCGGTCAAAGTCGAGATCAACGAGCCGCAGAACATGATCGTGCGAGCCGAACATATCATCGACGTGATCTCGCAGGAGTCGCGCATCCCGCGCGATATGATCTCGCGCGATACGAACGACCGCTTCTCCAACATGGAGGACGATCTCGGCGGGCGCGTCATCGGGCAGAAGGAAGCGACCAAAGCGGTCGCGCAACGCTTGCGACTCAACAAGGGGCCCCTTAAGGAGTCGCACTATAAGCCTGACGGCGTGCTGCTCTTCTTGGGCCCGACTGGAGTCGGCAAGACCGAGCTGGCGAAGGCTGTCGCCGAGTTCATGTTCGGCGACGAAGAGAAGATGGTGCGCATCGACATGTCGGAGTATCAGGAAGGATCAATCGGCATCGAGAAGCTGATCGGAATGCCACGCGGCATCGTTGGCAGCGAGCGCGGCGGAATCTTGACCGAGCGACTTCGCGAGAACCCTTACACGGTTCTTCTGCTCGATGAAGTGGAGAAGGCTTCGCCGTCTCTGATGAATCTCTTCCTGCAAGGCTTCGACGAGGGCTGGCTCACAGATGGTCGCGGCAAGAAGGTTTATCTCTCGGACGCGATTGTGATCATGACCTCGAACCTCGGCTCGGAGAACTTCAAGAAGTATGAGAAGCCTTTGGGGTTCGGCACGAAGACGCTGGGCGACGTGAAGGCTGTGAAGAACGAAGTGATGAAGGCCGCCGAGCAACGTTTCTCGCCGGAGTTTCGCAATCGTATCGACGAGATCATCGTCTTCTCGCCCTTGACGATGGACGAGGTCAAGCAGATCGCGCAGTTATATCTCGGCAGACTGCGTCGCCAGATGGAGACGCAAGGCAAGACCTTGACGATCAGCGAGCGGGCCCTCGATGCGCTGACCGAGAAGGGCTTTAGCCCTGCATACGGCGCGCGCTTTCTCAAGCGACACATCGACGAGAAGGTGAAGCTGCCGATCACGGCGATGTGGAAGACCGCGACGCAGTTCGCTGTGGACTTCGACAGCGAGATCACCATCAAGACCGACACGCCGAGCCTCAACTAGAAGGACGGCGCGCAACTCAGAGGCGGCCTCGCGAATCAAAAGGGTTTCAACGACTTTGATGAAGTTCGTTGAGACCCTTTTTCTCGCCTGATCTATTGAGCATTGAAATGCTACTCGAACAGAGAATAATCATGGGCCTTAAAACTTTTCCTCCCGCTTCCTTCGTGCGACTGTGCCTGCTCTTGATCGTCGCGCTCAGCCTCTGCGTCGCGGCGTCGGCGCAGACTCCGCCAGCGAGCAGCGCGCAGAAGTCAGTAGCACCTATGAGTGTGCCCGCCGCGCCGACGGTTGATCCGAAAGCCGAAGACATACTGCGACGCGCGGTCGCCGCGCTCGGCGGGGGCGCATACACCTCCGTCAAGTCGGTCGTCGGTCGCGGCTTCTTCTCAAACATCGTGGGCGGTGTGGCCGTGCCGCCGCAGACCTTCGTCGATTACCTCATCTATCCCGACCGCGAGCGCACGGATTTTCGCTCGTCCGGCGTCCACGACATTCAGACGAACATCGGCGCAGACAAGGGCTGGGTCTTCGACGGCATGACCAAGACGATCTCGGATATGAAGCCCGAACAGATCGAGAGCTTCCGCGTGACGCTTCGCACGAGCTTCGACAATCTGCTGCGCGGCGAATGGCGCAAGGAGGGCGCAACGCTCACCTACGCCGGCCGGCGCGAGGCCGGACTCGCGCGCCGCAACGAAGCTGTGCGCGTCACCTACCCCGACGGCTTCACCGCCGACTTCGAGTTTGCCGCGCGCGAGGGCCTGCCCGCGAAGGTTAGTTACAAGCGGAAGATCAAGGTGTTGAAGGAAGGCATCGAAGAGGAGAAGGAAGTGACCGAAGAGGATCGCATCGAACGCTACCTCGCCTTCGGCGGCGTGCAAGTTCCTTACACCATCGATCACTACCGCGACGGCGACAAGACCTCGCGCATCAACTACGACTCGGTCGAGTTCAACCCGACGATCCCCGACGCGCTCTTCGCCAAGCCCACGAACGTTAAGTTGATCAAGTGAGTGCGACGAGATCGAAGTCGATTTAACAAAACAGGCTCGCGTCCTCTCAGACGCGAGCCTGCTCTTTTTGCATGCGACGGGTGCTCGTTCATTTGCACGCGACGAGTGTTCGTTCAAACGCGCGCCTAAATTTTTCTCGCCGTCACTTCCTCCGCAACTTCCGCAGGGCCCTCCGCCGCGAACTGCTCCGCGTGCGGCTTGGGCAGTCCGGCCATGCGCGCGAACAGATTCTCATAGCGATCTACGACGCGTTCCCAGTCGTAGTAGGCGCGGACGCGATCCTGCGCGCGCTGTCGATAGACGTTGACGATTGCGCCGTCGCTCAAGACGCGGCGCAGTTTCGCTTCGAGATCGATAGCGTCATCGTAAGGGATGCCCGCGTCGCCGACGACTTCGACATTCTCCGGCGTGGCAAGCGTCAAGACGCAGTTGCCATAGCCCATCGCTTCGAGGAGGGCCGGATGCGTGCCGCCAACCTCGGTCGCGTGAATGTAGCAGTAGGCGTTCTGTTGAAGCGCGCGATAGGCGTCGCCGAAGACGAAACTTGTAAAGACGATGCGCGGATCGCGCGCCGCGCTGCGACGCAAGGATTCAATGTACTCGTGCGCGTAAGGGGCGTCGCCGACAATGACGAGCTTGTGCGGCGTCCGCACGCGCTTGAACGCCTCGATGACGAGGTGCGCGTTGTTTTCAGGTTCGAGCCGCGAGACGTAGAGCACGTAGCGATTCGGCTCAAGTCCCCAGCGACGCACGGCGAGGCGGTCGTGCGTGCGCGAGACTTCCGCGCCGTAGGCGATCATCGTCGTCGGATGATTGTAGCGCGCGAGGTAATACTCTTGAATCACGCGTGCGTCCGTCACGGTCTCGTTCGGCAGCGTAGTCGAGAGTTTTTCGGCGATGATGTAGTAGCGACGCGCGAGCCAGTTCCACTTCTTGCGCTTGTGTTCGAGTCCATCGACGTTGATAGCCACGGGCGTTCCGGCCAGACGCAGGAGCGGCGCAAACGGCGCGTTCGCCGCGTTGCAGATGAGCGCGGCGTCGTAAGACTGGCCCGTCGCGTGCAAGGCTGAGACGAAGGTGTGGATGACGGTATCGAAATACTTGTGACGGATCGTGGGCAGGACTTTCAAGTGCACGCCACGGTATTCGAGCTGGCGCGGCGAGACGTAGTGCGTGCGGCAATAGACGGTGACGTGATGGCCGCGCGCGACGAGGCGGGTCGAAAGCTGCTCGGCGAAAGTCTCGAAGCCGCCGTAGCTGGCGGGCACTCCCCGCGTCCCCAAGATGGCTATTCGCATCAAGCTCAGTTACAAGTCGCATGTTATAAGTTACAAGAAAAGACCACTCATCTATTCTTACTTGCAACTTGTTACTTGTTACTTGTAACTCCTCCTATGGCTCGTCTGTAAACTTCAAGGGTCAGGCGTGCGGTCTCGCGCCAGTCGAATTGCTTGGCGCGTGCGAGCCCGCGTTCGCTCAAAACCGCTCGCAAAGTTTTGTCGTCAATGAGTCGCGCGATTGCGGCGGCTATCGCATCAGTGTCGAACGGATCGACGAGGAGGCCCGCGTCGCCGACGACTTCCGGCAAACTCGTCCGGTCGCCCGCGACGACCGCCGTGCCGCAGCGCATCGCTTCGAGCGGGGGCAGCCCGAAGCCCTCGAAGTACGAGGGGTAAACGAAACAGAGCGCGCCGGAATAGAGCGCGGGCAGATCGTGTTCCGGCACGTAGCCCGTGAACTTCACGGCGTCGGCGACGCCGCACTCTTCGACCGCCCGCAACGTTTCTTCATAGAGCCAAGCCATTTTGCCGACGACGAGTAGTCGCGGCAGCTTATCGCGCTCACGGCTGCGGCGCAAGTCCGCGTATGCGCGGAAGAGTCGCGCCAGATTCTTGCGCGGCTGGATCGATCCGACGGCGAGAATGTAGTCGCCTTCGATGCCGTAAACGTGTCTAACGCGTCGCAATTCTTCTGCGTCGGCGACGTGATGAAAGTGCGGCGCGGCGGCGAGCGGCACAACGCTCGTGCGCGACTCGGCGATGTTGTAAGTCTCGATGATGTCGCGCCGCGTGAACTCGGAAGAGGCGATGACGTGCGCCGCCGCGCGTGCCGTGCGACGCACCGTGAAGCGCAACTGCGCGCGACTGCGCCGCTTGAATGTTGAAGGCAGGTGCTCGAAAGATAGATCGTGAATGGTCGCGACGACGGGGCACGGCGCGAATGGCGGCGCGGTGTATTGCACGTGCAGGAGATCGACGGGCCGTCGGCGCAACTCGGCCGAGAGCGTCAACGGCACGCGCAAGAGTGGCGTGTGCGGCAGCGTGCGACGCACGGAGAAGTTCGACCAGCGATCTTGAAAACGCTCGACCGCCGAGAGCTTCGTCACGTAGAGCGTGTAACGATTCTCCGTGTCGATCTCCGCGAGAGCTTCGATGAGATTCGCCGCGTAGGTCTCATTGCCCGCGAGCCCCGTCCCGACCGAGTGCGCGTCAATCGCGATGTGCAAATTTGACTCTCCCGGTTCAGACTTTAACGATCCGTCGCATCGTCACCCGTCACTTCGCGCCGCGCTTCAACACTCTCGGCGGTTAATTCCGATTCGATCTCTTCGAGTATTACGCCGCGAAAGGATCGACGATGAATCGCGCACGCGCCGTGCTCGCGGAGCGCAGCCCAGTGCTCGCGCGTGCCGTAGCCGACGTGGCGTGCGAAGCCGTAATGTGGATATTCGAGATCGTATTCGCGCATGAGCGCGTCGCGATATGTTTTGGCGATGACAGAGGCGGCGGCGATTGAGGCGCAGCAGGCGTCGCCGCCGATGATGGCCCGTTGCGGGAGCGCGACCTCGCGCAGTTGCAGCGCGTCAATCAACAGGTACTCGGCAGGGTGGCAGAGTTTGTGAAGCGCCTGCATCATCGCACCTCGCGTGGCGATGAGGATGTTCGTGCGGTCGATCTCTTCGTGAGAGATGAGACCGACGGCGTAACAGACCGCAGAAGTTTTCAACTCTTCAGCGATGCGCTCGCGTTGCAGGCGCGTCAGTTTTTTGGAGTCGTTGAGACCGGCAGGAAGCGGAAGGGCCGGATCGAGCACGACTGCTGCGGCGACGACCGGCCCCGCGAGCGCGCCGCGACCGACTTCATCAAGCCCCGCAATTAGTCGATACCCTTCGGCGCGCGCGGCCTCCTCGAAGAGCGTGCCGACTTTAGCGGGACGAGGGATGAGAGATGAGGGATGAGATTTCGGTCGCCCGGAGACACGAGGCTTTTTCTCATTCATCCCTCATCCCTCCGCCTTCATCCCTTCTTTGATGCCGACGCGCTCTGCGCCTGAGCAGTCGTCGTCTGTCGCGTGTCGCGCTCGCGGATGCGCGCGGCTTTACCGCGCAGGTCGCGCAGGTAGTAGAGCTTCGCGCGTCGCACGCGTCCGTGCTTGACGACTTCGATCTGCTGCACGATGGTCGCGTGCAGAGGGAAGATGCGCTCGACGCCGACGCCGAAGCTCGTCTTCCTGACAGTGATCGACTCTCTTACGCCGCCGCCCTTGCGACCGATGACGAGCCCCTCGAAAATCTGGATGCGCTCTTTCGTCTCCGACTCTTTGATCCTCACGTGCACGCGCACCGTGTCGCCCGGCTCGATCACCGGCAACTCTCTCGTCGTCTGCGTCTTCTCAACTGCGTCTAAACGGTTCATGGTTTCAACTCCAAGTTAGCATTCAGTAATCAGCAGTCAGCGTCCAGCCGTCGAGTCATTCAAAACTGAATGCCGATGGCTGATGGCCGAATGCCTATTTATCAATCTCTTCAAGCCACGCGCGCTCTTCTTCTGTGAGCGTGGCGCGTTCCAACAGGTCGGGCCGGTTGCGTCTGGTCTTCAAGAGCGCGGCTCGCCTGCGCCAGCGCGCGATCTCCGCGTGATGGCCGCCGAGTAAAACTTCCGGCACGGCGCGACCGCGAAACTCAGGCGGTCGCGTGTAGTGCGGGAAGTCCAACAGGCCTTCTGAGAACGACTCGTTGATCGCAGAGGTCTCGCTCCCCAACGCGCCCGGTATCAATCTCACGACCGCATCGACGACGACCGCCGCCGCAGGCTCGCCGCCTGAGAGCACGTAGTCGCCGATGGAGACCTCATCCGTTGCAAGCAACTCGGCGACGCGCTCGTCCACGCCTTCGTAGCGACCGCAGATGAGAACCAACTGCTCGCACGTCGCGAACTCCGCCGCGCATCTTTGATCGAAGACGCGACCTTGCGGCGAGAGCAGCACGACGCGCTTTAACGTGCCCGCGAGTTCGCTCGCGTCCTTTGCGCCTGTCAAAGATTCGACTGCCGCGAAGAGCGGTTCGGGCTTCAAGACCATCCCGTCGCCGCCGCCAAACGGCCTGTCATCGACGATGCGATGCTTATCGCTAGTCCAACGCCGCAGGTCGTGCGCTTCGATCTCTACCAACTTCGCCGCACGCGCGCGCCGCACGATCCCGTAGTCGAACGCCGCGCCAAAGTAGTCCGGGAAGATCGTGATGATGTCAAAACGCATGACTCGTAAATCGTGAAGGGTAAATCGTAAATCGTGTGAAGAGCGTTTGACGATTCACGATTTACAATTAACGATTCACAATTCTATCAGTCCTTCCGGCGGATCGACGCGGATCAATTTCTGCGCGACGTTGATCTCGACGCAGATCGATTCGACGAGCGGGATCAAATGTTCACGCTCGGTCTCGTCTTTCACGACGAGCACGGGGGCCGCGCCGTAGTGCATGACTTCGGCGACCGTGCCGAGCGCGTCGCCGCCCACAGTTTCGACGCGGCAGCCCACGATCTGCCATTCAAAGAACTCGCCCTCATCCAACGCGACCGCATCACGTTCGGGCACGGTCAACTCATATCCGATCAACTCCCGCGCGGCTTCCGGCGTCTCGTAGCCCGCGAACTTCAAGATGACGCGCCCGCCGTGCAGCCAACTCTTTTCAATCGTGAGTCGCCGACGATCTCCTGCGGGCGTGACGGCGATCAACTCTTCGAGTCCACGGAAGCGTTCGGGGAAGTCCGTCAGCAAATGTGCTGCGACCTCGCCGCGCACGCCGCGCGTCTTTGCCACACGCGCGACTGCGATCAACTCGATGTCGTCGAGCCCTTCGGCTCTGCGCGTCGCGCTCCGGTCGTCGCCGCCGTCGCTCATTCGATGATCTCTAACACGAAGCGGCGGCCCTGTTTCATGCTCGCCGCGTGGAGGAGCGAGCGTAGCGCGCGCACGGTCTTGCCCTGCCTGCCGATGAGCTTGCCCATGTCGTCGGGCGCGACTCTCACTTCGATGATCACCTTCGACTCGCCGCGCTCCGACTCGCGCACGTCCACCGCCTCGGCATCGCCGACCAACTCGCGGACGATCATCTCGACAGCTTCTCTCATAACAAGTCTCAAGTCTGGAGTCTCGGAGTCTCGGAGTCGGACAAGGGCCATTCTCATGCTCTGCCTTCGACTCAAGACTCCGGACTTTAGACTTCCGACTCCGGTGCGGCTTGTGCCTTCGACTGGCCCTTGATGAGCCTATCGACCGTCGCCGTCGGCTGCGCGCCGCGCTCGATCCAGTAACGCACGCGTTCGAGTTTCAACTTCACCTCGGCGGGGTTGCGCGTCGGATCATAAGTTCCCACGTTCTCAAGGCACGCGCCGTCACGCTTCGACAGCTTCTCTTTGACCACCACACGATAAGACGGTCGCTTCTTCGCGCCCATGCGCATCAGTCTGATTGCTAACAACGTCGTTCCTCCATAGCACTCAGCAATCAGCATTCAGTAAAACAAAAGGCTGAGTGCTGAGCGCTGACTACTTTCTCTTCTTGTGTCTCGGTTTCTTGCGAAACTTCTTGCGCGCAGCAGGGCCACCCGCGCCTTCAGGGAGAGCGGGCAGTTCGCCGCCTCCGTTGCCACCGCCGAGCGCGCTCATGTCGGGCATGCCCATCATGCCGGCCATCTTGCGCGCCATGCGTCCTTTGAGTCCACCGCCTCCGCCTCCGCCGAACAGGCCCGCGCCGGAGAACTGCCGCATCATCTGTCGCATCTCGACGTACTGCTTGATGAGTTGGTTGACTTCGGAAACGCTCGTGCCCGACCCCATCGCGATGCGACGACGACGACCCGCATTGAGGATGCGATGATCGTCGCGCTCCTTGCGCGTCATCGAATCGATGATCGCTTCGGTGCGCTTCAAATCCTTCTCCATCTGCTCGGTCTGCTCTTCGTCGAGGTTCGGCATCCCGATGCCGCCGAGCAACTGATCCGGCAGCATCTTCATGATCTTCGAGAACGAGCCGAGCTTCTTAACCTGTCGAAGCTGCGAGCGAAAGTCGTCTAACGTGAACTGGTTCTTTTGCAGTTTCTGCAACTGCGCTTCCGCTTCCGACTGATCGACCTTCGACTGCACCTCTTCGATCAAAGACAGCACATCGCCCATGCCGAGGATGCGCTGCGCGATGCGGTCGGGATAGAACGGTTCGAGCGCGTCGTACTTCTCGCCGACACCGACGAACTTCACGGGCTGGCCCGTCACCTGCTTGATCGAGAGGGCCGCGCCGCCACGCGCGTCGCCATCCATCTTCGTCAAGACAACGCCCGTCACGCCGATGCGACGATGAAACTCTTCCGCCGAGCGCACTGCATCCTGACCCGTCATCGCATCGGCGACGAACAGAATCTCGACCGGCTTCGTGTCGCTCTTGATGCGGACGAGTTCGTCCATCAACTCTTCGTCGATGTGCAGGCGGCCCGCCGTGTCGATCAGAAGCGTGTCGAATCCCAACTGCTGCGCGTGCTTGTAAGCCTCGCGCGCAAGCTCTGCGGGATCGTTCGATTCCGGCTTCTCAAAAATCTGCTGCCCCGTCGCCTTCGCGATCACTTTCAACTGCTCGCGCGCGGCGGGCCGGTTAACGTCCGTCGAGACGAGCAAGGGCTTGCGCTCCTGATTGCGCGAAAGCCACAAAGCGATCTTGCCCGTCGAAGTCGTCTTACCCGATCCTTGCAGACCGACGAGCATCACGACGTTCGGGATCGTCTTCGTAAAGACCAAGCGCGACGACGTGCCGCCCAACAGATCGACGAGTTCGTCATAGACGATCTTGACGACCTGCTCCGAAGGCTTCAACTCCTGCCAGACCTGCTGCCCCTCCGCCTTCGCCTTCACAGCCGCAATAAAGTCCTTCGCGACCTTGAAATTCACGTCCGCTTCCAAGAGGGCCATGCGAATTTCGCGCAGCGCGGCATCGACGTGCTCCGGCGTGAGCACACCCTCGCCGCGCAAATTCTTCAGCGCGCGCTTCAGCTTGTCAGACAGTGACTCGAACATGGCTTTACGGTGACGAAATCGGGCTTGAACCGAAACTCAGATGATAAAGGCGGGAACGAGGAGAGTCAAGGAAGACTAACAGACAGTAGTGTCCTAATTTGAAAACCGTAGCCTTATAAATACAGGGCTTTATTTTCAAACTAGGACACGACCTAACAGACCGGTGGAGGATCATTTTGAATATAAAAGTAGGTCAGCTTGAAGTCTGATAGAATCTAACTTTGAACGGAAAAGTACCTTGTACTAATGTGGTCTTTATGGTAATTTCCTTCAATAAGGGGGTGATTGATCTATGACGCAAGCGCGTGACTACGAGGCACTGTGTTTTGCTATCGCCCCTGTCCTGCTGCTGAAATCAGACCAAACGCAGCTTGACAGGCGTATAGAGACACTTGAGTCCGTCCTTCAAAAAAGACAGCCTAGTTTTTGGGAACTCTTGATAGAGAGCGTTCGTGCCCAACGGTTAGAGGTGAGCCGTAAAAATGAGAAGGGTGCAGTCGTGCTTCTTTTGATACTCGAATGGGGGTTGCTCAAGCTGAGTGATAACTAATCTTCATCACGTCGCGCATATTTCGGATCGTCTAGCAGCGCGACGATATGGCTAATCTCCACAGCTTCCTACTCACTCGCCGCTTCGATTCTCAAATTGTAGCCAATGCTCGCGCGGCTCAAGGGGCGGGCTCTTTCGTCAACTTGTCGATCATGTCACCGAGGCGTTCGATCTCGCGGGGCCCCGCGCCGATGCTGATGAGGCGTACTGTGCCGTGGCGGTCGATGAGGACGGAGGTTGGATAGACGTTGACGCCGTAAGACGCGAGGTTGTCGGTGCGTTCGGCGACGCCGACGGCGTATGTCATCTTCTCGTCGTGCGCAAACTTGCGAAGATACGCGAGCTTGTCTTCGCGCGACTTGTCGGTGTCAGAGGCGAGCGTGCGTTGCAAGTCTGTGAGACCGATGACGACGAGCCCCTTGTTCTTATACTTCTTCTGCCAACTCACCAAAGTCGGGAACGAGGCACGACAGGGCCCGCACCACTCGTACCAGAAATCCAAGAGCACGACGCGACCGCGCAGCTCCGAGAGTTTCAGAAGCTGCGACTCGCCGATCCATTCCGCGACGCTCAACTCCGGCGGCGTCGCATTCGTTTCAGTCGTCGCGAGTGCGCGTTCTACTTCGCCCTGCCTGTTCGCGTACTTGTGCCGCAGCAGATCGTAGAGGTTCGCCGAGGGGAGTTCGAGGGCCACCCTGTGAAGCTCGACGATGGCCCGAAGCGCATCCTCCTGACGCTTCGCGCCCGTGTATGCTCCGGCAAGCGCATCGCCCGCGTTGAAGACGAGCGTCTCGCGATGCGCGCCCGCCGGCACGTCCTGCGGCTTCATCTCGCGGGCCAGCTTGAATGCTTCCGTCAATCGCTCGACCGCGCGGTCATACTGTTTCGCTTTCGCGTAAGCCGCGCCGAGATCGAGTTCGATCTGATAAATCTTGTACGGCGTCTTCGGATCATTCGCGAGGAAGTCGGCGCGCACGCGCTCGGCTTCGTCAAACTGTTTCGTCTGCGCCGCGTAGATAGCGACGATGCTGCGCGCGAGTTGCGGGCCCGCGCCCGTGTGCGGCGCATCCTTCGCTGAGAGAAAGCGGCGCAGCGCGTCGAGTGCTTCGTCGCGTCGCTCTGCGTAGTTGTAAATGAGCCCGAGGTAATAGAGATCGTCCGCGCTAAGGTTCGGTCGCGCGGCGAGCGCGGCGGCGTTGCGCGCGGCCAGCTCTTTCTGCTCTTTCGCGATCTTCTCGCCGGTCTCGCGGTCGATGTGTTTCCCTTCGGCGCGCAACGCCTCACGCCTCTGCTGCGGGTAAGCGTCAACCGCCTTGAACAACTCAAGCGCGGACGGCGACGACGCGACTTGATGCGCCGCGACCTGAACGTGCGACGACGCGAACGCCGAAGCGAAGAGCGACGCGAGCACGCAACGACAGATCAACCTACGCATCCGAAAACCTCCGAACATATCCGGCCCCATCACGCGGCGACTTCATCCGACGCACGCGGCTCTGCGTTCGTTAATCTTTCCAACGCGAGCGCGAGGCCCATGAGGAAGTAGAAGTTCATCGCCACCTCCGAGTCGCCGAGATTGTAATGGACGAGCCCGCTCGTGAAAAATCCCACCGCGCCGCCGAGCGCGCCGAGCGCAAGCCCGCGCTCGATCCAGTTAAGACTCCGGCCATGCCGTGCCATTCGCCACAGCGCGCGCCAGTACAGAAAGAGCAGCGCGAGCCAGGCGAAGAGCGCAGGCAAGCCGCGCTCGAACGCGATCTGCAAAGGTGTCGAGTGAAGGTGGCCCCACGGCAGACGACCGTGAGCGAACATCCCCCACTCGCGCCAATGCCACTTGAGCGTGTCCATGCCGACGCCGACCATGAGGTGACGCGGCTTACTCTTTAGAACGTCGAATCCCTCGCGCCACACCGTCTCGCGCCACGTCGTCGATTCGTCGCGCTGATCTACCAAGCCGACGCCGCGCTTCTCGCGCAGCACGAAGAGGGCCAACGGCGCGACGACGAATGCCGCGAGCAACATCGCCACGACCGCGCGCCGCGAGCCCGCGCCTGCCAGCACGACGACGAGCGATGAGATGAAGAACGCGGCCCAAGACGCGCGCGTCACCGTCAACAGCAAGGCGCATCCGATCCCTGCAACCGCCGCAGCGAGCAGCACGACATTTCGCAGCCAACAGTTTCGTCGCACGTCTGAGCCGCGACTCTCTCCGTCATCTTCGCTCGCGCTCACATCTTTCGTCCGTGCGTTGCGGCGCGAGACGGCCAGCGCGACGAGCAGACCGAGCGCGAGCGAGCCGATGAGTTGCAGCACTTCAGAATAGGTCTGGTACTGACCATAGAAGCCGTGCGCGCGGTCGTCGCGCCCGCGCGACCAACTCTCGATGCCGAGTCGCTCATCCGTCGTCGTGCCGCTTAAAAATTTTCCGCGCTCGACGTTGATCGCGAGCGGCACTTCAGCGCGCACGCCGCGCACGCACGCCACGCGCTCGTCAGCCCAGCACGCGGGCTCGCCTGCGGGCCACCTCATCATCAACTCGCGCCCCGCCTGCGTCGCCGCAAGCCCGCGCTCGATGTCCACAGGGCTCTCGACCTTTAAGCGATCAACTCCGAGCACGGTATCGCCCGCGCGCACGCCAGCCGCGATGAGCGGACTCTGCGCGCTCAACGCGCCGATCTTCACGCCGCGCCCACGCGCGTACACCGCGAAGGTGAAAGCGACGTTCGCCATGCACGAGATGACGAGTGTGAGCGCGAGCGCACGCAGCATCCGACGCGACGCGACGTTTTCCGACGCGAGATAGACGATGGTGAAGAGGCTCGCCGCGCGCAGCTTGCCGATGGACACATCGGGCTCGTAGGAAAAGAACGCGGAGACGAGAGTGAGGACGAAGAAGCCGAGCAGCGCATAGTCAACGCTCGTGCGACGAAGGGCCGGTCGCGGTTTGAAAGCGAAGCGGGCCACCCATGCAAGCAGGCCCAAAACCCACGCGCTCTCCGCCACCGCAATCGAATGCGGCGCGCTGGCGGCGAACAGGAACAGGCACGCGACGACGATGCGTTCGAGCCACGACGCGACGACGCCCGACGCTTTATCCTGCTGCGCCATCACTGTCGTCGCTTGATTCATCTGGGAACGAATATGAATGCGTGAATGAATTGATCGAGAATTAGAAGTGTAGAGCCGACGAAGGCAAAGTCGCTGTCGGGGCGTCGAGCGTTAAGACAGAATCAGATCGTCATCAGACGATCTCATCGTCGCGTCTCAACGTCTCCGCATGCTGTTCACTCGCTCTCCTCAGTCGCAGCACGGCCACTTCAGGTCGCGCGCCGAAGCGCACGGGCACGCCGATGACGCCCGTGCCGCGCGTGACGAAGAGTTGACGGCCGTCCTGCACGAAGCGACCGCGCAGGTACTTGAAATCTTCGCCCATGATGCTCGCGGGCGAGCCGAAGAAGGGCAGACGCACCTGTCCGCCGTGCGTGTGCCCGCTCAAGATCAGAGAGACGCCTTCGGTCTGCGGCAGATCGAGCACGCGCGGTTGATGTGAGAGAAGAACTGACGGGCGCGTGCGATTGATGCCTTTGAATGCCTGCGACCAGTCGGTCTGATTCCAAGACCAATCGTCGATGCCGATGAGTTGCAACTCTTCGCCGCCGCGCACAAGGCGCGTGTTGACGTTCTTCATCACACCGACGCCGCGCTGAGATAGGGCGCGATAGGTGGCCGCGCCGTCCGTGTTGTGATCGTGATTGCCGAGCACAGCCCACACGCCTGCGGGCGCAGAGAGTCGGGCCAACTCTTCAGCGCACGGCTCGATATATTTTTTCGCGGCGGTCGTGTAGTCGCCTGTGAGCACGACCAAGTCGGCGCGCGCCGACTGCGTCAACTCGACCGCGCGACGCACCTCCCACAGAGGCACGAGCGAGCTGTGATGCACGTCCGACAACTGCGCGATGCGAAATCCGTCGAACGCTTCGGGGAGATCGCGTATGAAGATGTCCTGCTCGGTCAGTTCGTAGTTGAATGGATAAGCGATGCCAACTCCGATACCAACGCTCGCCGCGCCGACGACCGCCGTCGCTGCTAAACCTTTCACGAATCGTCGCCGCGTGAGACTAAACTCTGACATCGCGACGCAGATTGTAGCATCACAGCGCGCGATAATCTTTTGCGCTGAGAGCACGCCTTGACAATCAAGTCGCGCCGACTAGAATATGGCTTCGCCTGTCTAGTGGTCTCGCGTGGAGATGTGGCCGAGTGGCTGAAGGCGGCGGTTTGCTAAACCGTTATAGGTCAAAAGCCTATCGCAGGTTCGAATCCTGTCATCTCCGCCACCCTTTCCCGTCAGTTGACCGGCCGCGTGGGTTACTTGGATTGTAGGGTTCAAGTAACCTTATTTTATTTCGCGAGAGAAGGCCGGTGACGCACGCCTGCGACTGACGATGGCGCGCTCGCCGTTTGAAAATTCGCAAGGCTTCTGAGGTTATCTGCATGGCTCTGATCGCTCCGTGGCTGTGGGATGCGTCCGCGTGGCGCAATATGTTCTGGCTGAGCAGTGGGCCGGATGCGACGGTCTCGGTCGTCGAGAAGGTGCTGCGCACGCTCATCGTCTATGCGCTGCTCGTCGTGCTGCTGCGCGTCTTCGGCAAGCGCGAGCTGGCGCAGTTGAACCCGTTCGATCTCGTCGTGCTGTTGTTGCTCTCGAACGCCGTGCAGAACGCCATCATCGGGCCCGACAATTCTGTCATCGGCGGTGCGGTCGGCGCGCTCACGCTGCTGCTGGCGAACTATCTGGTCGTGCGTTTCCTCTTCAAGCACAGGCGACTCGACCAGATCATCGAAGGCTCTCCCACCACGCTCATCGAGGGCGGCGTGCTCAAGCGCGACGCGCTCGCACACGAGTTGTTGACCGAGGCGGAACTGCTGACGGTGGCCCACCGGCAGGGCTTCGACAGCATCGATGAGATCGACACCTGCGTCATAGAGCCCGGCGGACTCTTCTTCATCAAAGGCAAGACGCCCTCATCTGGCTCGCGTCAACATCAGGAGTTGATCACGCGGCTTGACGAGTTGAGCAAACAGATCGAAGAGCTGAGAGGAAAACGATGAATGATGAACGATGAAGTGAAAGATAAATAGTCTTCACTTCATCATTCATCGTTCATCATTTCGTTTATGTCTGTCCGCGTCCGCTTCGCACCATCACCTACGGGCTACCTGCACATCGGTGCGGCGCGCTCCGCGCTCTTCAACTGGCTCTACGCGCGCAAGACGGGCGGCACCTTCCTACTCCGCATCGAAGACACAGACTTCCAACGCTCGACCGACGAATCGACTCGCTCGATCCTCGAAGGCTTGAAGTGGCTCGGTCTCGACTACGACGAGGAGTTGGTCTTCCAATCCGCGAACGCCGACAAGCACCGCGCCGCCGCGCTGCGACTCGTTGAAGAGGGCAAGGCTTACCGCGACTTCACGCCGAAGGAGCAGCGCGCCGACGCGAACGTCAAGCAGGAGATCGCGGAACGTGCGCGCCACGCCTCGACGGAAGGCACGGATCATCGCGCCAATCCTTATCGCGATCTGTCGCTCGAAGAGTCGAATCGTCGCGCGACTGAGGGCGAGCCGTTCGCGGTACGTCTGAAGATCGCGCGCGAGGGCCATTCGAGTTTTGAAGACGCTGTCTATGGTCTGCAAGAGCGCGACTACTCGGAGATCGAAGACCTCGTGTTGCTGCGCTCCGACGGCCACCCGCTCTACAACCTCTCGGTCGTATGCGACGACATCGAGATGCGGATCACTGATGTCGTGCGCGGGCAGGATCATTTAACGAACACGCACAAGCAGATATTGATCTACGAGGCCCTCGGCGCGGCCATCCCGCGCTTCGCGCACCTGCCTCTGATACTGGCCCCCAACAAGGCGAAGCTCTCAAAGCGCAAGCACGGTGAAGTGGTCTCGCTCACAACCTATCGTGATCGCGGCTTCATCCCCGCAGCGTTTCGCAATTTCCTCGCGCTCTTGGGTTGGTCGCCCGCAGGCGAAGAGAAAGAGATCATGTCGCTCGCGGAGTTGACGGAGAAGTTCACACTCGAAGGCGTTCACCGTTCACCCGCCGTCTTCAATTTCTCCGATGCAGACCCGCGACAGTGGACGGATCAAAAGGCCCTCTGGATGAACGCCGAATACATCCGCACGCTGCCGATAGAAGAGTTGTTGCCGATGGTGCGTGCCGAGTTTGAATCTGCGGGCCTGTGGCGCGCAGAGTATGAGACGAGCAAGCGCGAGTGGTTTGCGAAGACGATTGATCTGATCCGGCAACGCTTCTACACGCTCAAAGATTTCTCCGGTCAGGGTCGTGCCTACTTCGCCGACGACATCGAGTTCGACGACGCGGCGGTGGCGAAGAACTTGAAGAAAGAGCCGCGACTGAAAGAGTTGTTGCCCGCGCTCGGACAACGCATCGCGCAGGTCAAAACATTCAACGTCGTGACGGCGGAAGAGACTCTGCGTGCCTTCGCCGATGAATCGAGCGTCAAGGCCGGACTCTTGATCAACGCCTCGCGCACCGCGCTCACAGGTCAGGCTGTGGGCCCCTCCATGTTCGATGTCTTCGATGCCATCGGCCAGTCGCGCTCAGTCGCACGCCTGCGCGATGCCGCGCGGCTCGTCTGAAATTTTGTTGATTGACATTGGCGCATCGCGTTCTTCCGCCTTCGCGGTTTGCTCTTGCGTGAACCGTCCTTGTGCTCATCGTTTTCGTGAGGTGTTCGTCGTGATTAAAAGATTGCTCATCGCCGTCGTCTTCGCATTCGCAGTTGCGACTCAGGCAGAGTCGCAGACGCAGAACACGAACGTCGTGACTCCGCGTCGCCTCATCTCGCGACCGGCCCCGCGCACGCAGCCGACGCCCGTCTCCGCAACGCAGGAGCAGACGCCCGCCGCCGCGCCGGAGGCCGCGCCGCGTACGCGCTCGCGTCGCACGGGGACGAGCGCGACAGGAACGTCAACGGGCCCGGCGAGCGTGCCGGCGCGCACTTCATCCGAGCCGGGTGCGGCGGCGGTGCGCGCGGTCTTCGACACGCTCGTTAAGAACATCGAACGCTCCGATGTTGAAGCCGTGATGGCCCTCTACTGGAATTCGCCGCAGCTCACGGTCTTCAACAACAACGGCACGGTCACGCGCGGATGGGCGCAAGTGCACTCGAACCGCGCCAGCTCATACCCGGACGCGAAGAACGTGAAGATCGAACCGCGCGACGTGAAAGTTCAGATGCTCGGCGCGTCGGGCGCAATCGTCACCTGCCTGTGGCGACAGTCGCAGGATTTTCGCGGCACGTCCGAAAGCTCGACGGGCCGCCTCACAGTCGTCTTCCGTCTCATCAACAACGGTTGGAAGATCGTCCACACGCACTCATCGCCCGAAGCGCCCGATCCTTCGCGGCTCGCGCCCTCGGATCAGGTCGTGCCCGCGAGACCTGTGGCCGCCCCACCGCCGTCTCGTCTCTCATCGCCTCGCGCGTAGAGCACACCTGAAGTAAACTTCACACGTTCCCCCTCCACGCAACTTAATTGTGCGGTCGAGTTTGAAATCAGATTCGACTGCGCGCACGTTTTTTTCAATCGGTGAAAGGTGAGGACTCATGAACTGGATGGATCAGATCGGCGGCATCTTGGGACAGTACACTGGTGCGGGTGCGCAAGCAGCGTCGAGCGGCGTGCACGACGACTTCGACAAGGTCGCGCAAGCCGCGCCGCAGTCGGCGGTGGCCGACGGACTCGCGGCGGCGTTTCGCTCCAACGACACGCCGCCCTTCCCGCAGATGCTCGGACAACTCTTCGGTCAGTCGAACGGGCAGCAGCGCGCGGGGATTCTCAACACGCTGATCGGCGCAGTTGGCCCGACCGTGCTTTCGCAGATCGTTGCGCGGCGCGGCGGCGCGGGACTGGCCGGTCTGCTTGGCGGCGGCGGGCAGCAGGAAGTTTCGCCCGACGTGGCGCAGCAAGTTTCGCCCGAAGCCGTGCAAGAGATCGCGCAACACGCCGAACAGAAAGACCCTTCGATCATCGACACGGTGAGCGGCATCTACGCCGCGCACCCGCAGCTCATCAAGACGCTCGGCGCGGCGGCCCTCACCATCGCGCTCGCCAAGGTCGCCTCCGCGAGTCAGGGTTGATAACGATGACGGAGTAGAACCGGCGCGTCGTCTATGCTGACGCGCCCGGAATCAGGAACATGAAAGAAAGCCCGCGCGAGCCTTCAACTCGCGCGGGCTCTCTCGTGTCTGTCGTCGCGCTGAGATGTCTGCGCCGCGCGTCTATTTGAACGGTCAGCATGACGCTGCTCGGTCAGACGGAAGCGACGCGAGAGTCGGACATCTTTGAAGTTCCTTCGCTTCCGTGAGATTTGCGTGACAACCTCATCCGGCACGGCGTTTGTTTAATCCATATCGCCGCCACCTTCTCGTTCGACGGCGGAACGTGCCAATCCCGACTTGATTTAAGGAGCACCCTTTTTTTCGATGCGTAAGAATTCTCCAATGGCCCTCTTACTGGCTTGCACACTTCTCTCGCCCCTCGCGGGAACGCTCGCGCCCGACGCGCACGCGAAACCCGCCAAGCAACCGCACTACAAGATGACCGAGACGTTGCGCTCTCACGCACGCGAGACGCGAACTGACAGCGACGAGAGGGCAAACGTTATCATCAGCCTGTCGGGCGCAGGGCCGACCGATCAAGCGCGGACAGTCTTGCAGGGAGTGGGCGCGCACATCCGGCAGCAGTTGGACTCGCTCGACGCTTTGGTCGCAGACGTGCCGGTGGTCAAGCTCGAAGCATTGGCGGCGCGTGGTGAAGTGTCTTGGGTCTCGGAGGACGCAGAAGTGCGCTCGCTCTCGACGACCGACAACACGAGCCACATGGAAGTGACGACGGGCGCGAATCAAGTCTTGCCCACAGGCAACGACGGCATAGCGAATGGCGGCGCGGGCAATGGCGTCGGCATCGCTGTCTTAGACTCCGGCATCAGCCCGATGGACAACGCAGAGTTCGCGGGCTATCAGTGGCAGTGCGGTTTGCTCTGCGTCACGCGCTCGCTTGTCACATACAATCGCATTCAGACGGCTGTCGATTTCACGGGCGAGGGCAACACCGTCGATGCCTACGGGCACGGCACGCACACTGCGGGGATCGCTGCAGGGACGGGCCAGTCGAGCGAAGACTACGCCGCGCAGCACGCGGGCTCTCCGACTTACGGCGGCGTCTCGACGGGCGCGAACCTCATCAGCGTGCGCGTCCTGAATGGACAGGGCGTCGGCACAGTCTCGAACGTCATCGCCGGCATCGACTGGGTCATCAAGAACAAGAGCACATATAACATTCGCGTCATCAATCTCTCGCTCGGCACGGCCATCAGTCAGAGCTACAAGACCGACCCGCTCTGTCAGGCCGCCTCGCGCGCGGTTGATGCAGGCATCGTCGTCGTGGCGGCGGCGGGTAACTGGGGCAAGGATTCGAGCGGCATGACGATCTATGGCGGCATCCTCTCGCCCGCCAACTCGCCCAGAGTGATCACCGTCGGCGCGACCAACACGCAGCAGTCTAACAATCGCTCGGACGACGTGGTGGCCACCTACTCTTCGAGGGGGCCCACACTCGTCGATGGACTCGTCAAGCCTGATCTGGTCGCGCCCGGCAATCGCACCGGCGCGGCGCAGACTTCAGCCGCGCCTCCCTCCGGCGGCTCTTCGGGCGGCGGCTTGATCGGCGGGCTCGTCGGCTCGCTCGGACTCATTAATGATCCCAAACCCAATGCGTCGAGTTCGTATCAAATCCTGAGCGGCACGTCCTTCGCCGCACCGGCCGTCAGTGGCACGGTCGCGCTCATGCTCGAAGCCAACCCGTCGCTCACGCCGCAGATGGTCAAGGCGGTCTTAATGCGCACGGCGCAGCGTCTGCCCATCTATGAGCAGATGGTTCAGACCGGCCAGATGAAGCCCATCGAGCGACTCATCACTGAGGGCGCGGGCGAGTTGAACACGAACGCCGCGAAGCTCGTGGCGAAGGCGATCCGCAAGGACGCTGGTAGCGCCAAGCTCGGAGACAATCTAATCAACGCGAAGAACGTTACCTACCCGACCATCAGTGGCCTGACATCTTCCATCGGCGACGAGGCCATCCCGCTCAACAACGGCGTCGTCTGGGTTGAAGGCGTGGCGTTCACTGATCGACTGCAACTGACGAGCGGCTTCCAACTCTCGAACGGTCAGATCATCAAGGACGGCTTCGCCATCGCCGACGGCTACCTGATGCCGAACGGCTACTACGTCTTCTCGAACGGCGTCACAATCGCAAGCGGTGTCACGATCGCTAGTGGCGTCACGATCGCGAGCGGCGTCACGATTGCGAGCGGCGTCACAATCGCGAGCGGTGTCACGATTGCGAGTTCATACATGAGCGCGGACGGCACGCTTACCACCGGCGGCGCATACGGTTTGAGCTTCGCCAACCAGACGACATGGGGATCGAACATCATCGATCCAACTTCCATCACCTCTAACGAAGCACAAGTGATGATTCAAGGCGAAGCGGCAACGCCCTCCGGCGTGCAGCGTCTTTCCAGCACGAGCCCCCTCTACCCACATCGTTAATCTTCCATCTCGCGGGCGGGACGCGCTCTCCTGCGCTCCCGCCCACTTCCCAAGTAAGACACATACAGCATGGAGCAAGAGAAGAAGACGCAGACGGGGCTTCGGGCCTTCCTGACATTGGTGACGGCGGCGGGCCTTTTGCTATGGCTCGCCGCCACAGCCTTTGTGTGGCGCGACTACACGCTGCGCGACCAACTGATCTTTTTGGGGCTTGTCCCGTTGGTCGTCAGCGCTAGCCTGTTCCCGAACATCTTCCCCGTGCCTTCGGGCCTGAAGCTCACGAAGGAGAAGGTGATCTTCACGCCGTCGGACTCGATAGTCCTGTTGGTTGCGTGCTGGTACGGCATCGCACCGGCGGTCTTCATCGCCGGTCTCGAAGGCTTCATCTCGTCGCGCTGCGCCGTGCGTCGCCTCTCCAGCAATGTCTTTTCCTTCGCCATGATGAGCGTCGTAACTACGGCGAGTTCGATCACGCTCGGCACGGTGCTGCACTCCATCTCCGGCGATGCGACTCATGCGAGCCGGCCCAGTTTCCCCGCCGCCGCCGTCGCGCTGCTCGCGGCGAACCTCGTCCACATCGTCGTTAACACGGGCCTCCTCTCCACCTTCTTCGCGCTGCGCAAGGGCGACGCCGTCATGCGCCAATGGAAGAAGAACTTCGCATGGGTCGCGCCGAACTTTTTGCCGACGAGCGCCGTCGCCAGCGTGCTCTACATCACGCTGCAATACAACGCGCTCATCACATTCGTTATCGGCGCGCCGATCCTCGTCGGTCTCTACCTCGGCCACAGGCAATATCGCAACAGCGTGCAGGAACGTCTCGAAGCCATTGAGCGAGCGCAACGAGAGCGCATTGCGACGATGGACAAGGCGCACCGCGAGACGATTGAAGCGCTTGCCGTCGCCATCAACGCGAAGGACGAGGTGACGCACGAGCATGTGCTTCGCGTGCAGGTTTATGCTGCGGGCGTGGCGAGGATTCTGGGTTGCACCGAGGCGGAGGTCGAAGCTCTACGGGCCGGTGCGCTCCTGCATGACATCGGCAAGATCGCCGTGCCGGATTACATCTTGAACAAGCCGGGCAAGCTCACTGCCGCCGAGTTTGAGAAGATGAAGATTCACACGGTCGTCGGCGCGCAGATTCTCGGTCGCGTCGATTTCCCCTACCCCATCGTGCCCGTCGTGCGCCACCATCACGAGCGTTGGGACGGCAAGGGCTACCCCGACGGACTCAGCAGCGAAGACATCCCGCTCACGGCGCGCATCCTCTCCGTCGTCGATTGCTTCGACGCCGTGCGCGAGGACAGGCAGTATCGCAAAGGCTTGACGCGCGAGGATGCGATCAAGCTGCTGATGGACGGCGTCGGCGCGCAGTATGATCCGCGCGTCGTCGGCACGTTCGTCACGCACCTGCCGGAGTTCGAGGCGGAGATTCTCGCGATGCGCAACGCGCCCGCGCCGACCTATGGCATCGAGCCCGCCGAACAACTCTCGGAAGCCGCGCGCGCAGTGGCCCCTGCGGCGGGCCTCGCCGAAGCGGTCGCACCGCGCACGAAGCTCGATCTTATTCTCACGGAAGAGCAGCGCACCGCACTTTCCGATCTCGCACGCGATGTGAGCGAGCCGTGCGATGCTGACGCAATCGCGCGAGCCTTCGCCGCACGCCTCAAAGCCCTCGTGCCTTTCGAGTCGTGCGTGCTCACACTCGTGCCGCCGCACACCGACGAGATCGTCGCGGCGCACGCCGAAGGTGTCCACGCCGACTTGCTGGCAGGCCGCCGCATCACGCCCGGCGAAGGCGTGACCGGATGGGTGCTCGCCAATCGCCAGTCCTTCTACAACGCTGATCCCAAACTCGATCTCCCGCCCGCACTCGCCGCGCGCTGTGCAGACTTCAGCACGCTGGCCGCCTGCCCCATCGTCCACGAAGACGAGTTGCAAGGCGTCTTGACGCTCTACTCGACGAGCTTGCGCGAGTACACAGCCGAGCATCGACAACTTTTGGAAGAGGCGGTTGCGTTGCTCGCGGCATCACTCGCGGCGAGTTCGGAGAGACCACGCACCGCGCTCCACGAAGACTCCGATTTAAGCGCGCCCGCATCGAAGCTGATCGAAGTCGTGCTGAAATCCGAGATGATGCACTAGCGCGCATCCAACCGGCCCTGCGCGGGCGATTGCGACGATCACGCTGAGACAAGAAAGCCCGCGCGGGTCGAAACTTCCGCGCGGGCTTTTCCGTCGGCCACCAACTTCAGTCGCACAAGCGGCTGGCCTTTAGCTTTTCACGAATTTCAGCGCGACGCCGTTCATGCAGTAGCGCAGGCCCGTAGGCTTGGGCCCATCGTCGAAGACGTGACCGAGATGTGCATCGCAGCGCGCGCACAAAACTTCGGTACGTCGCTCGCCCAGAGTGTCGTCCGTCTTCTCCTGC
Source organism: Acidobacteriota bacterium (assembly GCA_032229975.1). GTDB lineage: Bacteria > Acidobacteriota > Blastocatellia > Pyrinomonadales > Pyrinomonadaceae > JAIVGV01. The sequence goes on from JAVXVG010000001.1 coordinate 69,069, forward strand.
ACGTTGCGCTTCGAGATCGGAGCATAGAAACTGGGCCAGCCCGTGCCCGAATTGAACTTCGTCTTCGAGTCGAACAAAGGCAGCGAGCAATCGACGCACTCGAAGACGCCCTTGCCATGCTCGTCGTTGAGCGGGCTCGAAAACGGCGCTTCCGTCCCCGCCTGTCGCGTCACGCGATACTGCTCCGGCGTTAAGATGCCCTTCCACTCCTCGTCAGTCTTTGTCACTTTCGTCAATGCCTCCTGTTTGCGCCCGCGCTTCGTGTCGTCCTGCGCGAAAGCGAACGCGGCGCGCGGCAGGAAGGCCGCCGCGCCCACGAGCGCGCCCGATTTTATGAAGAACCGTCGATCCATTTTTCGCGAACTCCCTTCGTGCTTCGTGATGCACTTGAATTACGTTTCATTAGATGCGTTGGATTGCGAGACTGGAAGAAGAAAAGAGAAAGCCCGCGCGGACTTCGTGTCGCGCGCGGGCTTTGGCGGTGAACTGTGGAATCTAGCCTTTCCGACCGTTCACTAACTGCTTGTGGGTCGCCGCCTCGAACGGTGTCATTCAAAGCCTTTTGGCGAATCACCTTTCGAGGCTTATCAGGCTACAGCCACCTCACTGTGATTAGAACTCATACTTGTTTTGATCACCTCCTTTCCAGTGTTGTCATGAATTTTAATTGACGATTAATAGCGCGTCAAGAAATATTTTCACATTACCTTATGGCTTCACTCGAACCATTACGCGCGAACACGAGCCGCCCGCCGATGTAAGTCTCGTGTGCATGCTCGACGCCGAAGAAGTAAGCCAGCTCGCGATAGTCGGCGCAGTCGTGGACGACAAAGTCGGCGCGCTTTGCCGCTTCGAGCGAGCCGACTTCGCGTCCGCGATTCAGACTGTATGCCGCGTTGACGGTCGCGGCGGTGATCGATTCGGCGGGCGTCATCTTCAACTGCGTCGCGGCGAGCGAGAGGGCCATCGTCATCGAAGGCATGGGCGACGAGCCGGGGTTGAAGTCGGTTGCGACGACGACGGCGAGTCCCGCCGCGATCATCTCGCGCGCCGCCGGGTAACGAGACGAGCCGAGCGCGTAAACCGAGCCGGGCAGAAGCACAGGCTGCACGTTCGCAGCCTTTAACGCGGCGATGCCTGCGGCATCTGTGTGTTCGAGGTGATCGGCTGTCGTCGCGCCGAGTTCCGCCGCGAGTCGCGCGCCACCTGAGAGCGAGAGTTGATCTGCGTGGAGACGCAGGCCCAAGCCGCGAGAGCGCGCCGACGACAAGATGCGCCGCGACTCTTCGACCGTGAAGACGCGCTCCTCGCAGAACACGTCGCAGAACTCCGCGAGCCTTTCTGCGGCCACGCGCGGCAGCATCTCTTTGATCACTAACTCGACGTAATCTCCGCGACGCGCGCGGAACTCTTCCGGCACATCGTGCGCGCCGAGAAACGTCGGCACGTAGCGCAAACTTCCCTCTTCGTCCAGTCGCCTGATCGCGCGCAGCATCTTCAACTCGTCTTCGACTGTCAGGCCATAGCCCGACTTCGCCTCGACGGTCGTCGTGCCCGTTCGCAAAAACCAGTCGCGATAGCGTCGCGATGATGCGATCAACTCGTCTTCGCTCGACGCGCGCGTGCGCCTCACGGTTGCGCGGATGCCGCCACCTGCGGCGGCGATCTCCTGATACGTCGCGCCCTCGGCTCGCATCTCAAACTCGTCCGCGCGTGTGCCCGCGAAGACCGGATGCGCGTGAGCATCGACGAAGCCGGGCAGACAGATGCGACGGCCCGCGTCGATCACTTCGCAGTCTTTCTCGATGAGCGATTCGATCTCCGCGCGCATGCCTGTGCGCTCGATCCTATCGCCTCGCACGATCATCGCGCCGTCTTCGATGATCGCGAGTTCGCGTAACTCCGCACCCACGCGCGGTCGCGCCGCACCAGCCAGCGTGACGAGCTGCGAGCAGTTGGTGATGAGCAAGTCTGGGGTCTGGAGTCTGGAATCTGGAGTCATTCAGGCTGTCTCGGCGATCAACTTCACACAGCTACCCGCTCGGCGTAAGTCGTCTTTGGTTCGACTTCAGACTCACGACTCCAGACTTACGCGGCGGAGGTGTGATCGTGCGTGATGCGCCAGCCCGCGCTGGTCTTGCGGAAGATGAGCGTGAAGCGGCCGTGCGGCGCATCACTGGCCCTCGTGAGTTGCCAGCGACCCGTGACGACACAGTAGAAGGGGCTCAAAGGTTTGATGTCGAGATCGCTGAAGGCCAGCGTGCCCATCTTGTCGCGCGTGTCGTAAGATTTTTTGTAACGGTCGAGGACGGTCTGCCAGCCGCGCGTGATGGAGTCGCCGGAGACGAAGACGGTTGCGTCGCTGCGCTCGTAGCCGTCCATGTAGCCTTCAATGTCGCCGCGATTCCAAGCCGCCGCCTGAGAGTCGAGCACGGCGCGGATCGCCGCCGCGTTCTCCGCTTGCTGCCGTCCGCCCTCCGACGGATTTTGCGCGCAGCCCGACAACGCGACGATCAACGCGAGGGCCGCGACGAATGCGATGAACGTGATAGATGCGACGAACGATCTCATTCTACTCAACATCTTCCTGACCTCACTTCGAGCGAACGCTCTTTGATGAACCACGCGAGTCATCGCATCACGTGGAGGCGCGCGACGCGAGCCAAGCGCGCGTGTCTTCGCGCATCGCGGGCGTGAACTCGTGCGCGGCATCGTATGATTTGAACTCCACGTCGCGCGCTCGCGTCCGCAATCGCGCCGCGTAGTCTGCGACGCGCGCGGGCGAATAGAACTCGTCGCGCTCGCCCGCGAGATGAAGCACGGCGGCTTCGGTCTCGCGATAAACCTCACTCGTCTCCCAATCGCCGGGCAGTCCGCCGCAGACGCCGACGACGCCGCGCAAAAGATCAGTATGCGTGAAAGCGAAGCGATAGTTGAGCGCGCACGACTGCGAGAAGCCGAAGAGGAAGACGCGCGATGGATCGGCGACTCGCTCGTCGATCAATGTCGAGATCAGATCGACGAGCGCGCGCCCGTGAATCGCGACGGACTCTTCGGCGCGAAAGTTCGTCAACCAACCGAAGCCGTAACGCAGAGGGCCACCCTTCTCCTTCGGCTCCTTCAAGTGTTGATGAATCCCCTGCAACGCCGCGACCGCAAAGCCTTCGGGCGCAAACTTGCGAGCCTCGCGCATCATCCAAGACTTGTTGCTCCCGTAGCCGTGCAATGCGACAAGAAGCGGCGCGGGTGTCTCCGGCCTAGGCGCGAAGAGGTCGTAATAGATTTTCGTCTCGATGGCGAGGGCACGGTCAGCTTGTAATTGTTCAACGAGAAAGTTCGTCATAAGCATTGTGCGACAAGGGCGCGGAGAGTTTAGACGCTAACGCTCTCACGCTCAAGCAGGTCGCACTGCGCGTCTCGCGCTCGACAAGCGAAATCATTCACCACAGAGACATGAGAAAGTGCCGAGATTGCGCAGAGAAGATCAACCCTCGGTGCATCCTTCGTGGCCTCTCGTGTCTCTGTGGTGAGTTCTTATTTAAGCCATGTCCGGCTTATATTGATCGACGATGCACGGGCTGATCAAGATCGTCGTCTATTCACTGATCGCCACATGCGTGATCATCGCGAGCGTCTATTTAAGCTGGTGGCTGCGTTCACAGTTCATGCTGCGCATGACGAAGCGTCGGCGCGTGCGCGCAGGACGACGAAGCATCTGGACTGATCCGGGCGAGGTCGAGAGACTCGACTTCGCGGCGGGCCCCGGCGGGCGAGACGGTGCGCCCGCGCCGCCGTTTCGCTTCGTCGCAGAGCATGCAAGCGGGTCGAGCCCGTGCCTGTCGATCGAGGACGCACGACAACGCACTTGGCGCGTGAAGTGGGGCGACGAGGTCAAGTCCGAGACCTTCGCATCGCGCATCGCGTGGGCTTGCGGCTACTTCGTCGAGCGTTGCTACTACGTCGCCGAGGGCCGGATCGATGGCGAGTACGAGTTGGGTCGCGCACGCGGCTGCGTCGGCGACGATTGCACGTTCACAGACGCGCGCTTCGAGCTGGACGAAGCGGGCGTGCGAAAACTTTTCGACGAGCACGGGTGGAGTTGGGACGCGAATCCATTCACGGGCACGCGCGAGCTGGCCGGCTTGAAGATCGTCCTGATGCTCACGTCGAACTGGGACAACAAGGACGTGCGCGATGTGGCGCGCGGCTCGAACACAGCCATCTTCGAGCACAGACTAGAGGACGGCACAGTCGAAGCGCGCTACCTTGTGATTGATTGGGGCGCATCGATGGGCCGCTGGGGTGATCCCTTCACCCGCTCGAAGTGGGACAGCGAAGGCTACGCCGCGCAGACGCCCCAGTTCGTCACGCGCGCAGACGACGACGATTCATTAAAGTGGGGCTACATCGGTCAACGCACCGACGACGCGCGCGAAGGCATCACCATCGCCGACGTGCGCTGGCTCTACCACTACCTCGCCCGCATCACCAACGCACAACTCCGCGCAGGTCTTCGCGCAAGCGGCGCGACCGACGAAGAGACCGAACGTTTCACCCGCGCCCTTCGCGAGCGCATCAAGCAGCTTCGGCTGTGACACAGATGACCTTCAAATGATATTGAGGCTATTCCGCCTATAAGGGTATTATGCGGAATCTAGCTATGCATAAAATCCCAAATCAGGGATTATGCATAGCTAGATTCCGCTCATACACTAGTTAGGCGCGCTTCTGATTAAAGGGAGGAGCGGAGCGTGCATGTGGCAATGGCTCAAGATGGCGCGGCTTGAGCGGTGACTTCAGCGGGCGGCCTAACAACCGATTGCAGCGGACGCGCAGAAAGCTACTCTCTCATCATCAGTCGCCCCTGCGCGCCGCTGAATCGGGGCGTTAGGTCATCTGAATAATATGGAATTACTACGAGACCCTCTATGGCAATTTATAGGCGTGATTCTCGCGCTTATTGCTATAGCCATATCTTTTTTCATTCATTATCTTCAAAGACAAAGAAAGTCTTTAGCATATGAAATTACTGCAAACACACCAGTATTAACTGTAAACGAACAGATAGAAGGAAAAATTGAAGTACTATACGAAAATATTCCTGTTAACAATGTTCGGCTTGTAACCGTTAAAGTAATTAATAATGGCAACGTACCGATTACCAGCAACGATTATGAGCGTAAGCTCTCCTTCATTTTGAAAGGCGAAGTGAAAATCCTATCCTCAGAGATACTTGAAACTTACCCGGAAAGTTTAGAAACTCCAATATCTGTAGATGAGAATAAAATAACTATTGAACCGATATTGATGAATCGAAAGGATTATATCGTTTTGAAAGCTCTTGTTAGCAACTTTGAGGGTAAAATTGATGCTGATGCTAGAATAATCGGAGTTAACAAAGTCATCGACATAACAAATTCTTTCGCCAAGCGAAGGATTCCTTTTTTTTTCGGATTAATCTCAGGGATGTTAACGGGAACTATTCTCTTCTATTTGAGCACTAAGAATATTGTTTTTTTAATCACTTCAATTATTGGTATTCTTATGACTATATCTCCTTTCATTTGGTCTCGCTTCTCTCGAAGGCGATGACCTAACAACTCATTCAACCGGAGCGCGAGTTAGCTTGATTTTCATCGTCAACTTGAATCAAATCGCCGTTGTGTGCGCGCCCGGTTAATTCGAGCGTTAGGCCACGGAAGATACGACGCTTTTACCCATACCCACGAATAGGAGACAGATATGAAGAGAGTCACTGGCATCGGCGGCATTTTCTTCAATTCGCCCGATCCCGTTTCGCTGAGAGCCTGGTACAAAGAGCATCTTGGATTCGACTTGCAAGCATGGGGTGGAGCCGCATTTGAATGGGCTGACCCTGAAGGCCAGCCCACAACCGGCAGTACCCTGTGGACTGTCAATGACGCAGCTAGCAACTCCTTTGCTCCGAGTACCGCACCGTTTATGATCAACTATCGAGTTGCCGATCTTCTCGCGCTGGTCGAAGCGCTGAGGGCTGAAGGCTGCACTGTGCTCGACGTGACTGATGAGTCAGAGTATGGGAAGTTCGCCCATGTAACAGACCCGGATGGAAACAAGGTAGAACTCTGGGAACCACCGGCCGGTCAATGATGTCAGCGCCTTAGGCGCGATAGTCCTTCGGGTCGAACTCGTGGAGGAACCAGTGGAGGAGTGGGCGGTGGCCGTTGGCGCTGTACCAGCCGTAGCGCAGCATCTCTTTGAGGGCCTGCTCGCGCGTCCAGCCGCAGTCGGTGACGCGATAGACGGCGAAGAGCGTCCCTGTTCGGTGGCGTCCGCCACGACAGTGCGTGTAGATGGGTGAGGAGCGCGTGCCTGTGCGCGCGAACTCCAACCAATGACGCACGCGCGCCGGGTCGGGCGCGGCGCGGTCGGAGAAGGGCAGGTGCAGCCACTCCTCTATGCCTGAATCGCGCGCGAGGCGTCGGTCATTTTTCACGTCGCGCTCAATCAAGCTGCACACGCGCACGACCGCTAGCTTATCGACGAGCGCGCGATAGCCCGCCGCGTCCGGCAACGCGCCGCGATAGAGACCGTCCGAGACCTTACCGAAGTTCTGTACCGGAACTTCGAACACGTTCTCCGTCGAACGCGACTTCGCCCATTGAATCAACCACACCGTCTGTGTCTCCCCCTCGTTCCCTGTTGAAAACTTTCGCGCGCCAAGAGATCAACGTGCGTCGCGTTCCGCTCAGTTTAGATAACCGCCCGGCTCTTCGTCTTTCAGTTTCGGCGGCGCGTCCGGCAGCTTCGTCGTCTCCTCTTCCAAGCTCCAAATCTCGTATAGCTCAGGTGGAACTTCCATCACGAAGCGCGAGGGCCGCTGCAAGACGGTCTGCCGCGTGCGATCCTGCACGACCTGCGGGTAGGTGATGTAGAGCTGATCGCGCGCGCGCGTGACGGCGACGTACCAGAGCCGTCGCTCCTCCTCTTCACCTTCGCTGTCGCGCATAGATCGCGGGCTCGGAAACTTTCCGTCCGCAGCCCAGATGATGAAGACCGCGCGCCACTCCAAACCCTTCGCCTGATGGACGGAGGTGAGCGTTAACAACTCGTCCTCGTCCGCGCCCATCACAACGTCTTCGCCTGCGAGCGGCTGCGGCGCGCCGTAACGCTCGGTCGAGAGCAAAGACAACTCGGCTAAAAACTCTTCGGTCGAGTTGTAGCGCGTGCTGTACTGCGCGAGCTGTCGCAAATCTTCCAGACGCGCGTCGGCGTTCTCGTAGGTCGCGGACAGGTGGCCCTCGTAGCCGCGCGCGAGCACGAGTTCGATCTGTCGCGCAGGTGAGTTGCGCGTCTCGTCTTTCGTCAACTCTTCCAAGAGCGCGCGAAACTCTGCCCAACTCGTGCCGCGCTGACGCACCTGTGCATCGGCCCCGCCGCGAAGCACGAGCGCGAGCGGATCGGTCGCGAAGGTTAGTTGCTCCCAGACGCGCCCCGCCGTCGCCGTGCCGACGTTCGGGATCAACTTCAACACTCGCTTCCACGCCAACTCGTCGCGCGGGTTCGCGACGAGTCGCAGGTAAGAGAGCACATCCTTGATGTGCGCCTGCTCGAAGAAGCGCACGCCGCTCCTGATTTGATATGGAATGCCGCGTCGTGTGAGTTCGAGTTGGAGTTCGAGCGAGTGGAAGTGTGAACGATACAAGACGGCCATCTCTTCGAGCGACGTGCCCTCGTCGCGCAGCTCAAGTATGCGCGAGGCGACGAAGGCGGCTTGTTGATCTGCGTCGCGACATGGAACGAGCGCAGGGAGCAGTCCGAGCGAGGGCCGGACGGCGCGCAAAGTTTTCGGAAACTGTTTGCGGTTCGACGCGATGGAGACGTTGGCGAGGGCCAGTATTTCAGGAGTGGATCGGTAGTTCTGTTCGAGCTTGTACTGTCGCGCTTCGGGGTAACGCTTCGGAAACTCGTAAATGTTCGTCCACTCCGCGCCGCGCCAAGCAAAGATCGATTGCGCGTCGTCGCCCACCACCATCACGTTGCGATGTTTGACGGCGAGCAGATCGACGATCTCCGCTTGCAGCTTGTTCGTGTCCTGATACTCATCGACGAGCACGTGCTCGAACTGATCGGCATACAGAGCCGCGATCTCAGGCTTCTCCATCAACAGTCGCTTCCAGTTGAGCAACAGATCGTCGTAGTCCATGCAGTTTCGCGCGCGCTTGCGATCCATGAAGACCGTATCGACGCGCGCGATCTGTTGCGAGAGCGGCTCGAAGTGCGGGTAGCGATGCGCGATCACATCACTAATGGTGCGATCCGTGTTGTTCGCGAAGCTGATGATGTCTTGCAGGATTTCCGCTTTCGGAAAGCGGCGCGCGCGCGTGTCGATGCCTGCATCATCGACGCAGACGTTCAAGAGATCGCGCGCGTCTTCTGAATCGAGGATCGTGTAGTTGTCCGAGTAGTCGAGCGCGCCAGCGTGTCGGCGCAAGATCAAATTGGCGATGCGATGGAACGTCCCGCCCCACACTCTGCGGCTGACATCGCCGCCGCCGGTGAGATGCTCGACGCGACGCAGCATCTCGCGCGCGGCGCGGTTCGTGAACGTCGCTAACAAGATGCGCGCGGGCGCGACGCCGTGCTCGACGAGATACGCGACGCGGTATGTAATCGCGCGCGTCTTTCCAGACCCCGCGCCCGCGATGACGAGCGACGGGCCCGCAGGCGCAGTGACCACCGCGAACTGCTCCTCGTTCAGCTCCTCGCGGTAACGCGCGAGCCGTTCGGGCGCGAGCGCCGCGCCTTCGCGTTTGATGATGTAACGCTTCATCGCCTTCGCACACCCTCGTCTCTGGCTTATAGCACGTCGAAGCTACGTGTGTGAAACGAGCCGCGCGCTTGGTCGCTTCAGCGTTCGTTTAAGCGGCGTTGCATTTTGCGCGTGCGAGAAGTTAGGATGATGCGAGAGAGCGAGAACTCCCGAAAAATCTGAGCAGACGAGTGAGGTGCGCGCGATGAAGTTTCCCGGCGGGATGAACATGCAGCAGATGATGAAGCAGGCCCAAGCCATGCAGGAGAAGATGCAGAAGGAGATGGAGGAGATGATCGTCGAGGCGACGGCCGGTGGCGGCGTCGTCTCGGTCAAGATGCAGGGCACGAAAGAACTCGTCGCGCTCACCATCGACCCGGAAGCTGTCAAGGAGGGCGACGTGGAGATGCTGCAAGATTTGATCGTCGCCGCTGTCAACGAAGCCGGTCGCAAGGTTGACGAATCGATGAAGTCGAAGCTCGGTGGAATGCTCCCGCCCGGCTTAATGTAGTTCAAAGTTTCAGGTTCAAAGTTTCAAGTGAGACTGTCTCCGGCTTTGAACTTTGAACTTTGAACTTTGAACTTTGAACTTTATGTTGGAATACGCCGAGCCAGTCACGAAGTTGATCGACGAGTTCAAGCGCCTGCCGGGCGTGGGGCAGAAGAGTGCGCAGCGTCTGGCGTTTCACGTTTTGAAGATGTCGGAGGCCGACGTGGAGCGTTTCGCGGCGGCGATGCAGGAGGTCAAGCGACGCATCATCTTCTGCACCGTCTGCAACAACCTGACGGACGTTGACCCTTGTCGCTTCTGCTCTTCCACTTCGCGCGACCGCTCGATGATCTGCGTCGTCGAAGAGCCGCACAATCTCGTCTCGGTTGAAAAGACGCGCAGCTATCACGGTCTCTATCACGTCTTGCACGGCTCGCTCTCGCCACTTCGCGGCGTGAGTCCCGAAGATTTGCGACTCGCCAACTTGCTCCCGCGCCTGCGTCCTGAAAACAACGACGGCATAGAGGTGCGCGAGATCATCGTCGCCACGAACCCCAACACCGAAGGCGAAGCCACCGCCAGCTACATCAGTCGCCTCTTGAAACCTCTGGGCGTGAAAGTCACGCGCATCGCGATGGGGATGCCCGTCGGCTCAGACCTCGAATACGTCGATGAGGTCACGATGGACAAGGCGATGACGAACCGGCACGAGATATAAAGATGGTGAATGGTGAATGGTAAATCGTGAGCGTGTTTCGGCACGCCTACGGTTTACCATTCACCATTTACGATTCTTAGAACCGCACGTGCTCGACCGCCGCGCCCGACTTGCATTCGACGCAGTCGTCGCCGCTTTCGTAGAAGCGCGTCTCGAACTCGACGAGCGACTTGATGGGCACGTCTGCGCTAAGATGATCGGGCGAGCCTTTGAAGCGAACGATTGTGCCGCAACCAATGACCTGCGCACCGAGTTCTTCGACGAGCCCGACGCACTCTTGAAGCGCGATGCCGCTACGCACGATGTCATCGACGATAATGCACGGGTTGACCTCGCCCCTCTGCACATACTGCCTGAACATCCGCTTGCCTTCCTCGCGCTCCGCCCAGTAAATCTGCTCCGCGTTCAAAGCCTCGCGCACGCCGAAGGCGACGGGGATGCCGCCCGGGCCCGGCGAAATGACCGAGATTTTGGGCAGCACGCTCGAAATCTCTTTCTCGATCCGCAACAGCCGCGAGAGCGCGACGGCGAGCACGCGCGCCGTGTCGTAATAACGAAAGGCGAGCGGCATCTGGAAGTAGTGCGGCGTGTGCTTGCCCGAAGGATAGACGAAGTGGCCCTCGCGGAATGCGCCAGTGCGCTTCAAGATGTCCATGACTTCGTCCTGCGACGGAATGAGCTGCACCATCTCTCAAGTCTCCTAAGTAAGAAGTCAGACGTTAGAGGTTAGAGATTAGTCGAGACAGTTCTTCACTGACCTCTAACCTCTAATCTCTGACCTCTGTTTTCGACAGCATACCACTACTCGACGCCTCGCGCGTCGCTTTCGAGCGCGCGCTCAATGAGACGCTGCTGATCTTTCGGCAGGCCGTGTGGAAGCGCATCGTGCGCGAACCATTCGGCACGCCTGATCTCCGCGCTCACGGCGCGCGGCTGTGCGCCTTCGCACGCGTGCGCGACGTAGAGCAGTTCGAGTTGTCGCGGTCGTTTGAGCGTGCGCGCAGCGACGAGTCGCGCGTCGTCGATCTCAAGGCCGGTCTCCTCGCGCAGCTCGCGTCGGATCGCTTCCTCCGGCTGCTCGCCCTTCTCGATGAAGCCACCCGGAATCCCCCACCCGCTTCCACGACGGAAGACGTGCTGCAACAAAAGGACGCGCCGCGCTTCGTCCAAAACGACCGCGCCTGCCGTCACCGTAAAGCGCGGCTCCGACACCCACACGCCAATGCGACGCACGCGCGCGGGCGATGCGCGCCACAACTTAGCCAGCAAGTTTCTCAACATCCGACGCGCATGATAAGCGTGTCAGTCGTGAATCGTAAATCTTGAATCGTGAGTCGTGGTTGGTTTGCGATTCACGATTCACGCTCTACGATTAACTATTCACGATCCACCGCTCTTCTGTTGTATGATTGCGACAAGCTATACGAACGACACTCCGACGGTTCAAGCGAAGACATCCAATAATCTCGAAGGGGATCGAAGGCGTCCATGTCAACGAACCAGATCACGACGGCGACGGGCGGCGGTGCGACACCCGTCGCGAAGGAAGCGCCGACCGAGCAGCAGTCGTCGCAGGCGGGAACGGTGAAGCGTTTCGCGAAGGGGCAGACCGTCTGCAACGAGAGGAACGAGAAGGGCAAGCTCTGCAACGGCCATTTGAAGCAGACGAGCCCCGTCAACGAAGACGCGATCAAGCACCTGCGCGGCGAAGACGTGCCCTTCAAATGCCAGTCGTGCGGCGCGCTCTACGTAGGGCCACCCTTGGGCCACCTGCGCGATCCGCGCAAGCAGTCGCGCTTCACCGAGCGCGAGTTGGTCGAGATACTACAAGCTGCGGGCGGCACGCTCCCCGCGATCAAGAAGAACGAACGCGGCGTCTTCGTCCTTGCGAGTGAAGCCGCGCCCGCTCACGCGCCCGCAACCAAACCTACGGCGACTACTACGACAACAGCCAAGCCCGCGACGAGCGCGCAAGCTCCCGCGCCAACACCCATCGCTGCTGAAGAGACACTCGAACAGAAACGTGAGCGCAAGAAAGCGGAGGCCGCCGCGCGCCGTGCCAACTCGATTCCGATCCCCGGCGCATCAGGGCCACCCCCGGAAGGCGAGACGCCGGAACAGAAGATGGCGCGACTCAAAGCCGTCGTCGAAGAAGCCAAGCGACGCAAAGCCGCAGGCGAAACCGACTCGCCCATCGTCGTGCCCTCGGACGTTGCCCCGTCCGCGCCGCCTCTGCCTTCGCCCACTTCTGGCAGAGACTCTTCGCCCTCTGCTGATGCACACCGGCCCGCCGCCGAAGCGCAAGCCGCCACCGGCGCAGCCTCTGCCGCACCCTTGAGTCCGGCCGCCGCGACAGCTTCGCCCGCCGCCGGAGCCGAAACGGTAGCAGACCTCGGCACGGACGCTTCAACCGAACTCACGCCCGGCGCACCGCGCGATGGCATCGACGCTAAACCGAAGAAGGACTCTCACTCCGGCTTCAAAGTCCCGGCGGAGCTTCAGCCGCGCGATGGCGAGTCGCCGCAAGAGAAGATCGAGCGACTGCGCCGCACCGTCGAAGCTGCGAAGCGCGCGGCTGGCAAATTATGAGCATCGCAATCTCACAGTGATGTAGTGCCGAACAATGAAGCGGGCGAGACTGATTACTAGTCTCGCCCGCTTCGACTTTCAGCGGCTCACGCTCGGCCATTCATTAAGAGATAAATCCTACGCCGCAACTCACAGTTCGCGCACGGTCAAGCCTTCGCGCGCGAGTTTCCAGTCGAGCATCTGCACGTCCTCTTCTTCCCGTAGCGCGCGCTCGACGTTCTCCCTTTGACCTTCGGCGCACAGAAACGCGATGCAGCCGCCGCCGCCCGCGCCGCAGACCTTTGCCGCCTCCGCGCCGTTTGCCAGAGCCTTCTCGACGAGATGATCCATGCGCGGCGTCGTGATGTTGGGGGCCAGTTGTCGGCGGTTCGGATAGGCGTCGCGCATCGTCGTGGAGACTTCCGGCCAGTCGTTCGCGAGAAGCGCGGCGCGCATGCGGAGGGCCGAGTCGCGTATGCCGTCGAAGAGTTTGAAGATCGTGGGATCGCCGTCGATGTGCGTCTTGAACATCTCCCAGTTGTTGATGCCTGAGAGACGCGGCTCGCCCGTGTAGCAGATCGCGATGCGCCGCTCCAGCGTCTCCGCGTCGATCTCCAGAGCCTCGCGCTCGATGCCGTCGGCGCGGAAGTGTATGCAGCTCGCGCCGCCGTGAAGCGCGCCGTAGTAGTCCTGAAAACCTGCGGGCACGCGGATGACTGCGGTCTCGACGTTCGCCGCGATGGTGATGAACTTGTGTTGAGAGTATCGATCTCCCACGAGACGATTCAGCGCGCCGATGCACGCAATCGCGAGCGCGCTCGATCCGCCCAGGCCCGCGCCTGCGGGAGCACGCGACTCGGCGATCAGATGAAACCCGACTTGCGGTTTGAAGAAGTGGACGAGCTTCGAGATCAACTCAAGACGCTCCTCGTGCAAGAGGTCTGCGATCTTCGACACGTCCGTCTCGAACGAGACGTTGCGGTCGCGCGATTCGAGTATGACGCGGTCGTCCGTGCGCGTCTCGATGCGGCAGCGCGCGTAGAGCGAGACGGCGAAGTTGACGGTGGCCGCGCCGGGGTGGAACAAGTAGAGGGGCCAGATGTCGATCGTGCCTCCGGCGAGATCGACGCGGGTCGGAGCTGTGGATTCAATAATCATAAATGATCGTCAATGGTAAATCGTGAATGGTAAATCGTTAAGAGTACGGAGAATCTTCATCCATTCACGATTCACCGTTTTTCAGTCTGCGTCTTTCCCCGCAGCGCGACGCTTCGCCTTCGGCGTCTCTTTATTGCGGCGCGCGAGCGTGGCGGGCAGGTGATCCCTGATCTCTTCGCCGATGACTTTCAACTTCTCTTCCGCCGCGTGTTCTAGTTCCTGCACGCGTTCGGGGTCTGCCTTCTCGACGCGCGGCGAGAGCCAGTATCGTTCCGCCAGATAGAATGCGCCGACGCCAACGACGACAATAACGAGTAGAAACTTGCCGAGCCGATGGAAGTCGCCGATGAAGTTCGTGATGATGCTGTGGAAGAAGTAGCCCGCGCCCGACAAGATCGAGACCCACGCGAAGCAACTGATTGCCGTCAACGGCAGAAACTTCGTGTAGCGCATCTTCGCCACGCCATAGAAGACGCAACAGGCGGTGCGCATCCCGTAAACGTACTTCGAGAGAAAGATCGAGAGCGCGCCGAACTTTTTAGTCAGCCGCTCGATACGCGGTCGCGCAACGCGGTAAAACTTCTTCTCGCGCACCTGCGAGCGAAAGCCTCGCCCCATCGCGTAAGCGATCTGATCGCCCACGACGCCGCCCGCCGTGCCCACGCCCAAGACTTTCAAAAAGCTGTAGTCGCCGAAATAGCCCTCGCGCGCCAGCACCCCGGCGAGCAGCAACGTGATGTCGCCCTCGATCATCGCGAGGAAGAAGATGGCGTAGAGCCCGTAGTCGCCGATCAGATCGGAGAAGAACTTAAGGTTCATGAGTCGAACTATCGGTTTCCGAGCGCGAAAACCGGGCGCAAAGACAGATACTTTCCTAGGTACACATCACACATCACTCATCACACGGGGCAGTCATTCTACACGCAGAACGAGTTGTTTGACACCCCCCACCCCCTTTGTTAACCTTCACGTCCGAACCCTTCCACAACCGTTGCCCTTTAAGCACCCACTTGGGAGACCGACAGATCATGACGACACAATCCACAGACTCGAACTACATCGGCGTTGACGTTTCCGGCAAGACCTTGCGCGCCACGCTCGTCGCTTCCGACGGTCGCATCACAGAGCGACGCGAGGCGGCCCTTGAGCGCGAACAGATCGCGGAGCAGGTCGCGCGCGTGGTCGCGGAGTTGCGCGCCGCCGGTGGCCCTGCGGTCGCGGGGCTCGGCGTCGGTGTGGCCGGTCTCGTCAATCCAAAGACGGGTCGCGTCATCGTCTCGAATGAACTGCCCGCGCTCTCGCGCGGCGACCTGCGCGCCGAACTCTCGCAAGCGACGGGTCTCGAAGCGCTCTTAGAGAACGACGCGAACGCCGCCGCCTACGGCGAGTTCATCGCGGGCGCAGGCGCGGGCAGCCGCAATCTTTTCTACGTCACCATCGGCACAGGGATCGGCGGCGCGATCATTCTCGACGGCAAACTCTGGCGCGGCGATTCAGGCTTCGCCGGCGAGTTCGGTCACATCACGATTGATCCCGAAGGCGTGCAGTGCGTCTGCGGCAACACGGGCTGCCTTGAGACGGTCGCCTCCGGCCCTAACATCGTCCGGCGCACGAGAGAGCGATTGATGCGCGACAGCACGTCTTCACTTTCGCGCCTCGGCTTGAAGCGCGACTTCACCGCCGCCGACGTAGCACAAGCCGCCAACGACGGCGACGACTTCGCGCTCCTCATGTTAGAACGCACCGGACGCTACATCGGCACAGCCATTGCCGCCGTCATCAACCTCCTCAACATCGAGCGGATCGTCTTGGGCGGCGTCATCATGGAAGCGGGCTCGCTCATCCTCGACCCCATCATCCGCGAAGCCCGCAAACGCTCCTTCCAACCCTGCTTCGAGTCCACACAGATCGTCGCCGCCACCCTCGCCCGCGACGCCGTCCCCACCGGCGCGGCGATGCTTGCGCGCGACGCTACAAAATAATTAGCCCTATGAGTGATAAGATTAGCGATACGGCTGAAGTTGTTAAAGGTATCGTTGAGGCAGTTCCTGTCTATCAAGATGTAGCCCAACCTGCGGCGAAGGAAATAGGAACTGCTCTCCAAACTGTTGCGAAGACGATTCATATCGCTCTTGCGCCGCTATCAATGCTGGTATGGAGCTACGAACAAATAAAGTCTCACCTTGAGTCAGAACTGCTTGAAAAATTTAAGAATACTCCGTCTGAACGTATCGTTACGCCTAGCCCTTCGA
This sequence comes from Acidobacteriota bacterium, assembly GCA_032229975.1. GTDB lineage: Bacteria > Acidobacteriota > Blastocatellia > Pyrinomonadales > Pyrinomonadaceae > JAIVGV01. Next base: position 85,046 of record JAVXVG010000001.1, read on the forward strand.
TTGCAGGGCCTGCTATTGAATCATTAAGATTCAACGCTAATGAACCATCGCTAAGAGAATTGTATATAAATCTTCTGGCTACCTCGATGGACGCAGACACCGCGCACAATGCGCATCCTGCTTTTGTCGAGATCATTAAGCAGATATCGCCTGATGAAGCGCGTGTTATTCAAGTACTTGCCCCTACCGGCGTTTCACCTATAGTCAGTGCTGGAAGTCAATATTTGCACGGTATTGGAGAGAGGTCTAACCACTTAGATATCGAGTTCTTAAAGCATTTCTCTTTATTGCCATATGACGCGAACTGCTTATATCCGGACTTGTTTCCTAGCTATTTAGATAATTTGAATAGATTGGGACTCGTTCAACTTAAGGAGGACTATTATCTCGCAGGCGAGAATATTTATGAACGACTTGAGAATCACCCGCGAGTACTTGAGGCCCTAGCTGACGTAAAATCTAAGGATTATTCCTTTAGGCACATCCCTTCTTTAAGACGTGAAGCACTGTTCTTAACGAACTTAGGACGGCAGTTCTGTGCAGCTTGTGTAACTAAGAATGAGCTACCCTGAATAAGCGATCCGCATCATCACATCTCGTATATGGGCGCGCGTGCGGTTTCGCGCCCGTTTTGTTATGGTAAGGACGAATTGTGAGAGTGAGTATTTAGCCTACTAATGAACCCTGAACGCATCAGAAATTTCTCGATCATCGCGCACATCGATCACGGCAAGTCCACGCTCGCCGACCGTCTGCTGCAACTCACGGGCGCGCTCTCTGACCGCGAGATGTCCGAGCAAGTCCTCGACGACATGGACTTGGAGCGCGAGCGCGGCATCACGATCAAGGCGCACGCCGTTCGCCTCGACTACACGGCGCGCGACGGCGATCAGTACGTCTTGAATCTCATCGACACGCCGGGTCACGTCGATTTCTCCTACGAAGTCTCGCGTAGTCTCTCGGCGTGCGAGGGCGCGCTCTTGATCGTCGATGCGTCGCAGGGTGTGGAGGCGCAGACGCTCGCGAACACGTACCTCGCCATCGAGAACAATCTCGAACTGATCCCTGTCATCAACAAGATCGATCTGCCGGGCGCGGAGCCTGAGAAAGCGTTGGAGCAGATCGAGCACGTCATCGGCATCGACACGCACAACGCCGTGCTGACGTCTGCTAAGACCGGCGTCGGCGTGCCCGACGTGCTGGAAGCCGTCGTGCGCTATATTCCCTCGCCGAAGGGCGACCCCGACGCGCCGTTGATGGCCCTCATCTTCGACTCTTGGTACGACACCTATCGCGGCGTCATCGTCCTCTTCCGCGTCATCGACGGATCGATCAAGACGGGCATGAAGATTCGCTTCTTCAACACGGGGCGCGACTATCAGGTCGAAACCTTAGGCGTCAACCGCCCGCGCCCGACGCCGATTGACGTGCTCGGCGTCGGCGAGGTCGGCTTCCTCACGGCTTCAATCAAAACGGTGGCCGACGTGCAGATCGGCGACACGATCACGGAAGCCGCGCGACCGACGACCGTTCCCTTCCCCGGCTTCCAAGAGATCAAGCCGCTCGTCTTCGCGGGACTCTATCCGGTCGAAGCGAACCAGTACGAAGAGCTGCGCGACGCGCTCGACAAGCTGCGACTCAACGATGCCTCGTTCTTCTATGAGCCCGAATCTTCCGTCGCGCTCGGCTTCGGCTTTCGCTGCGGCTTCCTCGGCCTCCTTCACATGGAGATCGTGCAGGAGCGTCTGGAACGCGAGTTCAATCTCGATCTGATCACGACCGCGCCCGGCGTGCGCTACCGCGTGACGACGACCGATGGCGAAGTCGTCGAAGTCGATTCGCCTGCGAAGATGCCCGACTCCGTTCGCATCGTGAAGATCGAAGAGCCTGTCATCCTCGCGACGATTCTCTCTTCGGATGAGTACCTCGGCGGCATCCTCCAACTCTTGGAGGAGAAGCGCGGCGTGCAAAAGAAGTTCGAGTACATCACAGACAAGCGCGTGATGCTCGTCTATGAACTCCCGCTCAACGAGATCGTGCTCGACTTTTATGATCGACTGAAATCCGCCTCGCGCGGCTACGCTTCGCTCGATTATCACTTCACGGACTACTGGGACAGCGACCTCGTCAAGCTCGACCTGCTCGTCGCGGGCGAGCCCGTCGATGCCCTCTCGATCATCGTCCACCGCGAGAACTCGGAGGCACGCGGTCGCTTCCTCGCCGGGAAGATGCGACAGCTCATCCCGCGTCAACTTTTTGAAGTCCCGATTCAAGCCGCGATTGGCAACAAGGTGATCGCGCGTGAGACCGTCAAGGCGATGGGCAAGAACGTCATCGCCAAGTGCTACGGCGGCGACATCTCGCGCAAGCGCAAGCTCCTCGAAAAACAGAAAGAGGGCAAGAAGCGCATGAAGCGCGTCGGTCGCGTCGAAATCCCGCAAGAGGCTTTCCTCGCCGTCTTGAAAGTTAACGAGTAGCGTCAAGCGATGAGAGTTTGAATTGCTTCATCCCTCATCCCTCCGCCTTCATCCTTATCTCTTATGCACGTCACGCGAGTAGAACTCGATAACATCAAGGCATACGAGCGCAGGGCGTTCGACTTCGAGCCGGGGACGACGGCCATCGTCGGGCCCAATGGCGCGGGCAAGACGACGATCCTCGAAGCCATCGCGTGGACGCTCTTCGACACGCTCGACTATCCGAAGGACGATTTCCTGCGTCGCGGCGCGAAGAGGGGATCGGTGCGCGTCACCTTCGAGTCGGGCACGGACGGTCGCAGCTATACCGTCTATCGCGACACCGCGAACGGTTATTACATCTTCGATCTCGGTCTTAATGCGAAGATCGCGGAGCAGAAAGCGAACGTGATGCCGCAGCTACGGCTGCTGCTCGGCGTTGAGCCGGGCACAGACGTGCAGGCCCTCTTCCGATCTGCCATCGGCGTCCCGCAGGGCACGCTCACCGCAGACTTCCTGCGCCCCGCGCGCCAGCGCATGGACGCCTTCAATCGTTTGCTCAAGGTCGAAGAGTACGTCGAAAGCTCGAACCGTTTGCTCAAGGTCGAGCGACTCATCGGCGAGCGCGTCGCGGAAGCGCGCGAGCGCATCGGTCGCGCAGAGGGTACGCTCGCACGCTACGAAGAACTCACAAACGATCACAAGTCCGCAACCGAGCGAGCCGCCGAACTCGACGCGGCCCTCTCCGTCTCGCGTATCGAAACTGAGGATCGCGAGCGCGTCGTCAAACTTCTTGACGCGGCGGAGCAGCGCGTCGCCGAGACTCGCGCGCGACATGAGCGGGCCGCGTTTGAACGCGAAGGCGCAGAGAGACGACTGCGCGATCTGCAAATCGAGCTCGACGCCGCGCTCGCTGCGCGCGAGCGACATCGCGCGACCGAACCGGACTCGCGCGCGCACCTCGCCGCGCTGGGCGCGCTGCAAGGACTCGAAACCGAGCGACAGGAACGCGATCGCGCGCGCGCCGAATCAGAGCGCGTCGAGCGCATGATCGTCTCCGCCGATGCAGACGTGCGACGCATCAGTGACGCGCTCGAATCAGCGCAGCGCGCACGCACGCAACTCGCCACTCTCGAACCGGAGATCGCGATGCAGGGCCGGCTTGAGCGCGAGCGTGATCAAGCGAAGGAGTTGCGCGCGCTTGCCGTCGCCGCGCGCGATCAGCTGCGCCGACTAGATACGGAACTCGATCAACTTCGCAAACAGTACGAGCGCACGAAAGAGTCTCTGCGTCTCGCGGAGAGCGCGGGTTGGACGCCGGAGCAGGTCGAGCGTTTGCAGGGCCAGCGCACGGAGGTCGAGACTGCTTTGAGTCGCGCCGAGCGCGCAAAAGCCGAGCGCAAGCCGCTCTCCAAACAGCGCGACGATCTAACGCGCGAGATCACACGTCTGCGCGCGTCGCTCTCCGTGCTCGAACACAAGACCATCGAACTCGAACGTCGCGCGCTTGGCGCGGGCCAGCTTGCGCGTCTCGAAGCTGACGAGCGCGAGTTGTCGGAACAGGCTGCTAACTTGCGCGCAGAGATCGCGCGCGACGAGAAGACACGTGAAGAGACGCGCGGCGGCGTCTGTCCAGTCCTGCGCGAGAAGTGCACGAGCTTCAGCGCGGGGCAAACTTACACGGACTATTTCAACAACCTGATCGCCGAGAATCGCGCGCGGCTCAAGTCTGTGCAGGCTGAGACGGCCCGTGCTGCGAAGGCCGTCGTCGCAGCGCGTGAGGCATCTGTCGCAGTCGCGCAGTTGGGGCCAGAGCGCGAACGACTCGCGCAGGAGCGCGCGCGAATGTCGGAGCGCGAGCATCTGCTTGCACAGGTCGATGAGAGGCTTGCGGCGATCAGCTCGGACGACGGCGCGCTCGACGAGTTGCGTACTCGCTTGATGGGTCTCGATGCCGAACTGATCCCCGCGCGCGAGGCTCTGCAACGCTTCGCACACGTCGTCCCTTTGCGCGAACAACTTTCAGAGATCGAGCAGCGCGGCAAGCGCAAGCGCGACGAGCGCGCGGAACTGGCCGCCGCCGCCAACGGGATCGAAAATCTCGAGCGCGAGATCGCCGAGACTGAGTCGCGACTGCGCGCCTTGAACGATCCGCGTGGTCGCGCGGCGGCCTTGCGCGTCGAAGCGGAGCGCATCGCCTCGCTCGAAACGGACGCCACAGCCGCACGCGGCGTGCTCAAAGAGTTCGAGCGCGAGCGCAAGACTTTCGTCTCGCGACTCGCGCGCTTCGCCGACTTCGAGTCGCGCTGGTCTGCATCAGTCGCCGAGCGCGAGCGCACCATCGCAGCGCACCGCGAGCACTTGGGAAGCTCCGAACTCGCGGCGACCGTCGAAGCGCGCGAGAAGGAGAGCGCGGGCGCGTCGAAAGAGTCTGAGCGCGCGGCGAAGGACGCGGAGAAAGCGGAGCGCGCGCACGCCGACGCGGTGGCCGCTTACGATGGCCCGCGCCACGCATCAGAGCGCGAGTCTCTGACGCTCGCGCGTTCACGCGCCGCCGCGCTCGCCGCGCAACTCGAAGGCATGAGTGAGAGCGTCGGTAAACTCACGTTGGAGATCGCGCGTTTGGAAGAGGTGCGCGCGAAGTGGCAGGAGGAGCTGCGCGCGCAGGAGAAGTTGAAGCGACTCGACGAGACGACCGAGTTCATGCGCGAGACTTTGAAGAAAGCTGGCCCCGAAGTGACGAAGTCCTACGTCGCGCACATCTCTGTCGAAGCGAATCAACTCTTCCGCGAGATCACGGGCGAGGCCGGTCGCACTCTGCGTTGGACGAGCGACTACGAGATCGTCGTCGAAGAGGGCGGCTACGAGCGTTCGTTCGTCAACCTCTCCGGCGGCGAGCAGATGGCCGCCGCGCTCGCCGTGCGCCTCGCGCTCTTGAAGCAACTCTCCGACATTCGTGTCGCCTTCTTCGACGAGCCGACGGTCAACATGGATGCTGAGCGTCGAGAAAATCTCGCGCGACAGATCGGGCAGGTGCGCCACTTCGATCAACTCTTCGTCATCTCGCACGACGACACCTTCGAGGAGACGGTGGATCACGTCCTGCTGCTCGCGCGCCGTGAGGAAGGTGCGACGGCGTGAACGTGAACGTGAAGCAGGTGACGATCTACTGCGACGGCTCAAGCCTCGGCAACGGTCGCGATGATCCGCGCGCGGCGTCGGCGGCGTTGCTGAACTACCGCGAGCAGTGGCGCGCGTTCGGCTGTTATTTGGGGAACGCGACGAACCAGCAGGCGGAGATCGTCGCGGCGGCAATCGGTCTGGAAAATTTGCGCGAGCCGTGTCGCGTAAAAATCCTGACGGACTCGCGCTACGTCGTCGAGACGATGTCGGGTCGCTTCCGTCGCAAGTCGAATCACGAATGGTGGGCGCGTTTGGATCGCGCCGTCGCCGGTCACAGCATCGAATGGCAATGGATCAAAGGTCACGCCGGGCACGGCGCGCAGGAAGCGGTTGACAAAGCCGCACGCAAGATCGCCGCGCTCGGTCGCGCCGATGACATCGTGCTGCGCGAGGCGGCGGAAAGTCTTAGCCACGGATAAACGCGGATAAAGGATCGGAGAAATTTCTCTTCTGATCTGCGCTCATCTGCAACTGATTTTGAAGTTGATCGTGAAGGTTCGCGCGCGTCGCGTGTGCTAAAGTTACCTCCCCGGACATTCCTGAACCTGCCGCGCAAGTCATAACTCATGCACAAGGTTCGTAACATCTCCCGACGACCGAGTACGCCGCGCGCTCTGTTCGCGCTCGCCTTCGTTGCGTGCGTCGTCGCGTCGCACGCGCAGACGCGTGGGTGGGTGTGGCAGAATCCGTTGCCGCAGGGGAATGCGATCAATGCGGTGCGGTTTGCGACGGACAAGCGACGCGGGTGGGCCGTCGGGGCCGAAGGCGTGATCCTCAGAAGCGACGATGGCGGCTTCGAGTGGGAGTCGCAACCGTCACCCGCAGTCGCGACGCTCTACGGGCTCTACGTTAAAGATAGAAAGACGGCCGTCGCGGTTGGCGCGCGCGGCGCGATAGTGACGACGAACGATGGCGGCGAGAGTTGGCTGCTGAGACAGACGGGCGTGCGTGATCATCTCGCATCGGTCGCGTTCGTGGGCGACGATGCGAAGCATGGATGGGCAGTTGGAACTTACGGCTGCATCGTCGCGACGGATGATGGTGGCCGCACTTGGAGAGCGCAGAAGTCTGGCGTGCGCGCGCATCTCTACTCGGTGGCCTTCGGCAATGAGAAGACGGGCGTCGCGGTCGGCGCGGCGGGGACGATGCTCGTCACGCAGGACGGCGGCGCACAGTGGAAGGCCTACGCGCTGCCGGAAGAGTTGCGCTTTCCCCTGACGAGCGCGGCCTTCGTCGGCAAGTCGAAGCGCGCGGCGATTGTCGTCGGCTTCGGCGGCTTGATACTTCGCACGGATGACGGCGGCGAGACGTGGACGCGTGTCGAAATTTTTCAGCCGGTCGATCTCTTGAGCGTCTTCTTCACGGATGAGCGGAACGGTTGGGCTGCGGGCAAGGACGGCGCGATCCTCTCGACCGCCGATGGCGGCATGACGTGGCTGCCCATCGCCGTCAAGACCGCGCCGCGTTTGAAGACGATCCATTTCGCAGACTCTCAGACGGGATGGGCCGCAGGCGCGGACGGTTTGATCCTGCGCACGGACGATGGCGGTCTCGTCTGGCGCAGACTCTCAGAGGGCGGGCGCGAAGACCTCTCGGACATCTTCTTCCTCGACGGCTCGCGCGGTTGGGCCGTCGGTGCGCGCGGTCGCATTCTCACCACGACGAACGGCGGCAGGCGTTGGTCTGCGCAACTCTCGAACACGGAGGCGCGGCTCGCGCGTGTCTTCTTCGTCGATGAAAATCACGGATGGGCTGTTGGCGAGCAGGGCACGATCATGCGGACGGAGGACGGCGGCATGATCTGGTTGAAATGCGAGACGGGCGTCGCGACCGAGCTTTCCGGCATTCACTTCGTTGATGCGAAACATGGACTCGCGGTCGGTGCGCGCGGCGTGATCATCAGGACGGAGGACGGCGGCGAGACTTGGCAGCAACGCGCGTCGAACTCTCTCACGTGGCTCGAAGAGGTGGCCTTCGCCGATGCGAAACGCGCATTCGTCGTCGGCGCGCAGGCGACGATCTTGAAATCGGAAGACGGCGGCGAGACTTGGCACAACGTCGAGACCGACGCGAAGGAGTGGCTCTATTCAATCGCCTTCGCCACGCCGCAGCGCGGCTTCATCGTCGGACAGCGCGGGTTGATCTTGAGGACGGACGACGGGGGCGCGAAGTGGAAACAGTTAGAGACGGACGTGCGCGTGAACCTGTTCTCGATCTCGCTCGCATCAGCGACAGACGCGCTCATCGTCGGCGATCAGGGGCGCATCATACAGACGCGCGACGGCGGTGCGACGTGGGCGGAAGTGCCGACGGCGACGAGCGTGCCGCTCTACTCGGTCGCCTATCGCGGCGGCGCGAACGCATGGGTGGCCGGTCGTGGCGGCGCGATCCTGCGTCGCTCAAGCGCGATCTCGACCGTCTCCATCCCGCGTCCTCCCGGTCTGCGCCACGACAAGCCGCAGATACAGGGCGACGCTCTGCCCGGTCTGCCCTCGACGCCCAACGACATCCCACGCGCGCTCCCGCCAGCCGATAAGAAGAGGCCGCCGCAGAGTTGAGGTGATCCAAGATATACGTTAAGAGTGTGAGACTAAATCGCGCGACAATGTGAAGCGCGCGTTGCAACTTGCGATTACGACTCGACGCCGAAATAGCAGAGCACGAGATCGGCTTCACCAGTGTTCGTGATCTCGTGTCGCTCGCCGGGTGAGACGGCGACGCAGACGCCTCGTTCGAGTCGCAACTCCTCATCGTTAATCTTCATTAGCCCCGCGCCGGATTCGACGTAGAAGACTTCGTGCATATCGGCGTGTGCGTGTGCGCTCGCGGTCTGGCCGGATGCGAGGCGCGAGCGCGAGAAGTTCGTCAGGTGCGGCACGTCGCCGCGACGCAGCAGCACCTGCTTCTTGATCTCCGGGTTGTGCGAGACGCCCTCTTCGGGAATGTTCGCGAGCGAGACTTTTCTCATCTATGTTTGATTGTCGCCTTGCGCGCGTTGGATCGCGCGACGCGGAAATCTTTGCGGAGCGGGTGAGCCTCCGTGTTGAAGATCACACGATCGAAGTCCAGAGCCTTCGGCGGCGCGAAGAGAAGGTAGAAATATTTGAAGGTCTCGGCGAAGAGAAAGCTGTGCATCACGTCGAGCTTCTCTTTTGTCATAACGTTCTTCAAGCTCGCATAAGCCTCTTCGGTGCGGCAGGCGCGCACGAAGTCCTCGAAGAGCGACGCGCCCGCGCGCAGGTACTTCGCGTCTCTCGTGAAGTGGTAGAGGTAATAAGTTGACTCGACGATCTCTGGGCGCAGTTGATACGCGCCGTCGGTCACGCGCATCGTCTTGTAGTCCAACTCTTCGGGCTCGATGTTGTTGAGCGACCACATCCTGAGCGACGACTCATGCAGGCGCGCGGCGCGCGGCACGTCGCCGGAGAGGGCCAGCACGGCGGGAAAGAAAGCGTCGAGCGCGCCGAACGTTGTCGCGGTGCGACGCCCGGTCGTCATGTCTGCGTGACCGTACCAGAGCATCGGGCCCTCGTCATCGGCCAGATACTTGTTGATGGTGGCGACGCTCGCGAGCCACATCCTTTTGCAATCCTCGTCGCCGAAGAGCAGCCAGCACTTCAAAAGATATTCGTAGTAGGAATCGATCTCCGCGCTGATGCTGCTGTCGGTCGTCGTCCACTCGCCGGTCTCGACGTTGATGCGCTCTCCCACGAGACCGATGGGAGAGCGTCGCTTGAAGACTTCGACGAGCGCGCGCTTCGCCTTCTCGTAAAAGATCGTCTTGCCGGTGAGTCGCGCGAGCGTGCCGAACTCGACGAGGAGCGTGCCCGCTTCGGCAGGATTAGTCACAGACTCGCGCACGCGCCCGGTCTTCAGGTTGACGTACATATAAGGGATGCCTGTCGGCGAGTTGAAGACGGGCAGCAAACGCGTGCCCAAATCTTCGGCGAGCGCGAGGAGACGTTTGTCGCCTGTGAGTTGATAGCTTGAGAGGAGGCCGCCGAGCAGTCGGATCGTGATCTCGAAATTCTTGACGTAGATGTCGCGGTCGAACGTGAGACGCGCGTCGATGAGAGCGCGTGTCTTCGCCGCGTCTTCGTCGAGCCCCATCACGATCATCGTGTCGAGCGCATCGACCGGCGTCATCAAAAGCGACTCGCCGTACCAGTCGCGATAGGTCTTGCTCAGAGGCTTGAGGTCGTCGTGGCCCCACGCATAACGCTCGTAGCCGCGCCACGCGTGCAAGAACTCCTCGCGGACACGCGCAGCGAGTTTCGCGCGATCAACCCTGACATCCTTCGCCTCGCGTCGCACGACGACGACGGCGCGCGCGGGCGCGGCGACCGACGAAAGGATCGCGAGCAGCAACAGCAGTGCGACGGATTTAGTCTTCATGATGCTGTGAATAATGATTCGTCGAACGAGGCTTCGCGGAAAGTATTTTCGCTCAAGCGTGGAAGGCCGTGCATCAAAGTTTCACGCTCGCGGGCGGACTTGGAGAAGCGCACCACTTCTAAGGCAAAATGGCCGGCGAGTCAATCGTATGATGGAAGCGAATGCGCTCGCGGGCGCAGCATCGCGCGAGGTGTGCTGGTTGATAGTTGATCTCGCGCGGGTGTCGATCGCAGATCGCATGACGGTCGTTCGTGTGCGCAATGGCGGTCGGTTGTTGGTGTAAGCGCGCGGGCTCTGTCATAATTCGTTGCCCCCTAGATATTCGCGCTGAGAGATCGGATGAACTGTCCAGACTGCGGTCAGGAAAATCTCGCCACGGCGCGCTTCTGCGTCAACTGCGGCTATCAGTTCCGCACGTCGAAAGCCGCGCAGACTTCGCGCGTGGGCGCGGCACGCGATGCCGTGCCGCCAGAAGTCATGCCCGAAGTCGTGCCTGCGCACGCTCAGTTTGATCACGCGAGCGACGCGCAAGACGATCTGCCGCCGCCGCCGGAGTTCGGACAGATTTCCACTGCGCCGACGCACGCCGAGACGGGCCGGTTGCAAGAGGGCGCGCGCACGCAGGAGTTTAAGCCGCGCGACTTTCTGCTGATGGTCGTTGACGACACGGCGGACAATCTCGTCATCACCAGTCTGCATTTGCAGCAAGCGGGCTTCCGGGTCATCACCGCCTCGAACGGCGAGGAGGCCCTGAAGATCGCCGAAGTCAGCTCGCCCGATCTGATCCTGATGGACATCGGCATGCCCGGTCTCGATGGTCTCGGCGCGACACGCAAACTGCGCGAGCATCCGACGCTGCGCCTCGTCCCCGTCGTGGCCCTCACGGCGTTCTCCACCGACGGCTTCCGCCGCGCCGCCTACGACGCAGGCTGCGACGGCTACTTGACGAAGCCCGTCGATTTCAACCGTCTCGGCGAACTCATCCGCCGACTGCTGCCCGTGCGCCGCGCGGCGAAGGATGAAGAGACGGACGAAGAATACGAGGAGTAAGCGCGAAGGCGAATAGGATCAAATTGACGGCGCGTGATGTTGAGGCTACGACGACTCGAACCACGCGAGCAGTGAGGAGAAGAAAACGGGCGACGTTCGTGAGGATGATCTCATGAAGGTCGCCCGTCATTTAATTCATGCGTTGTGTGACGCGAGCCTTACGGCTCAAGCTCGATGTCGGGCGTGATGAAATCGACGGCGATCAGTTCGCCATCGAACTTCGACTTCGGATCGGTCGCGCGCCGGAAGGTGACGTACACCAGATTCTCCGGCTTGCGCAGGCCGCAGCCTAGCTGCGCGCCCGCGAGGCTCGGCACGTAGCTGACGAACTGGATGCGCTCGATTGAAGCGGCGTGCAAGCGCAGCACGCGTTCACCAGCCTTGACGTTGAAGATTGCGCTTGGGCCGGTCGCGCAGTCGATGCGCGTGAGCGTGCCGCGCACCATCTCGCCGTCCGTGCGTCGCTTGATGAGCGGCTTCATGTCGCTGACATCCGGGCCACCCTGTTGCGATTGCGGTGGGGGCGGCGACTGCGTGCGTTGTAGTCGCGGGGGCGCATTGTTGTTGCCGCCGCTACCGCGCTCTTCGACGATCACGTGCTCTTTGCCGTGCTGCGCGATCTCCTCTTCGATCATGCTGACGGTCGAGAGCATCGACTGTGCCTGTCCGCGCTCCTGCGCGCTTGCGTTCGCGCTGCGCGCGACGGGCTCCAAGAGACGACGCGCGGCGGCGAAGTCCTGTTTGCGCATCTCGATCTGCGCGAGCAGCAGCGCGAACGATTGCCGGTTCGGCTCAAGCCTGCGTGCCTGCGCGATCAGTTTCGTGGCCTCTTCCATGTCATCGCCCATCACGAGATTGACGAAGGCCAGTTGGTAGTAGCTCTCTGCGAAGGAAGGATTCAACTCGATGGCCCGCTTCAACTCGGCGCGCATCACGCGCGCGTCCTCCGATGCGAAAGTGTGGACGACCTGACCGTCCGCGACCGTCTGACGCTGCACGGCGTAGGCGTAGTAGTAGTGCGCGAGATAGTTCGTCGAGTTGCCTTCGACGGCTTTGCGTAGTTCATCGATGGCCTCCGCGAACTTACCTTGACGGACGCGCACCATGCCGAGCGAGGCGTGTGCTTGAGCCGTCTCGCCGAGCGCAAGCGAAGCCTTGAGCTGCTTCTCCGCCGCGTCGAGTCGATTGATGTGCAGCATCAGATCGCCGAGGTAGGCTTGCGCTTCGGCTTCAGAGACGGGAGCGGCTGTCATTTCGGAATCGAAGACCAGAGGCTCTTTAAGATCGAAGACTTCGACGCGGTAGTTGCGATTCTGCACGTAGTTCTGCAACTCCTTCTCCATCGTCTTGAAGTCCATTTGGAAAGCCTGTTGGAAACTTTCGGCGAGCGGCTTGCCCGCCGTGAGCAGAGAGCTGAAGCGTGCGAGTTGCTGAACGCGCTGGCCCTTGTTGCCCTGCAACAGATAATGGACGAGCGCCCAAGACTCCGCGTAGAAGATGCCCTGTTTGTCGCGCTCGTTGTAAGCCGGGTCGTCGTGCGTCACGCGCAGCAGTTGTTCGAGCGGCATGAAACGCTCGCGCAGCAGATAGACGTGATTGGCGACGGGGATGCCGAGCGTGATCTTCTTGTCGCCGTTCGTGACATCGAACGTGCTGTAGTATTCGGCGAGCCCTTCGTTAAACCAGATGGGCGGATCGCCCATGTTGTTCCCGACGATGAGATGCGAATACTCGTGGAAGATAACGGCGTAAGGATTCTCCTCGCGCTTCTCCGAGGTGAGCGTGATGTAGTTCACGTCCTCACCCGGCTGGAAATAGCCGGAGACGTTCGAGGGCTTGCCGTTGTAGAGCGGCTTGAAGGGAACGTATGACGAGTCGGACTTGAAGACGACGACCGTGGTCGGGATGGGCGTCGTCATGTTCGCTTTAGGAAAGAGCTGCGAGAAGACGTAGCGAAACTGTTCGAGCCGCGTTGCGACCTGTCGTATCTCTTTCTCCGAGGCGTTGCCGACGAGGAAGAAATTTTTCGTGCGCACGCTCGTCCAAGTGTCTTTCGCGGCGACGACTTGTGCAAAGAGCGCGACGAGGCAGAGCGTGATGCTTGCGAGCGAGGTAATACGTTTCATGTCGAACAAACTCCGTTCGTAGTTTGAAACTTCGGCGAGGCGTCGCGACACGCGCGCGGGCGGCGCGTTGAAAAGCTCGGAGTCGAAGGTGAGCGGAGAGACGCTTCGGCGAACGGTTGAATATAAGTAGGCGCGTCGTCGTCTGTCAAAAAGAATTTGATGGCTCGTCGCGCGCAGGACGAGCGGCGGCGATGACACGCGCGCAAAAATTGCGCGGGCGCGGGAGCCCTTCGAGAGTCCCGCGCCCGCGCGCGCGTCTAATTCTTGTTGCGCGACTTAGAGTCGCACCGGATGATCCTTCGCGTAAGAGTAAGCCGACCACGCCGCGAAGATGTGCACGACCCAGCCGAGCAGCCCCACAGTGCCGATCCAAGAGACGCCTGTGAGCAATAGCCACAGGAGGCCCCACAAAATTTGCCCGTTGTAGAGCTGCCCGACGCCCGGCACGAGCAGACTCAAGATACCCGCCAGAGTTGGATTACGCATCGCCGCTATCAACCTCCATCAGCCGAACTATACGCGCGTCCCGCCTACATTGTTCATGAAAAAAGGGTGTGTCGTGTCCTAATTTGAAGATCGTAACCCGATAAATACAGAGCTTTATTTTCAAACTAGGACACGACCAAAATACTTGACACGGGAAAGGGCTTGAAGTAGTCTGGCCCCCTCAACAACAGAGACCTCTATCTAGCAGCACGGTCGTCTCCTTACTTCTCGCACTCGCGACATTAAACTGGTAAACAAATGTCGCCCGTCAAACTCAAGCTCCTCGTTCACTTGAAAAGTGAACAACTCACGTCGAAATCATTCGACAGCCATGAGACTCATCACAGTGCCCACCCGGGGCCTGTAGTCTAGCCGGACTCATCTTCGACGCTTGCACCTGCAAGGGCACAGCCTTCTCAGGTCTCACGAGTCCGGCCCTTCCAATGGGAAAAGTCTCCCATATCCCGAAGAGGAGAATTGCCATGAAGCGCGTCCGCATTAACCAGCGTGGTGCGAGTCCGTTGCACTTGCTCGCCCTCATCGCCCTCATCACCCTCGGTGGGTTTGCGACTTTCAAACATTTTGCTCCGGCCCCCGATCTCGCGCAGAAGAGGACGACGGGCAAGAATAATCTGGCGAACATTGTTCGCGGCTATCTCGCCGCCGACGTGGGCGGACAGATCAGAGAGCAGCAGACGCGCGCTGCTGTGGTGCGGCCCGCGAGCAAAGACATTTATCTGCCCGGCATCTCGGTTTATCTGGAAGACGTGAAAACGTCGAAGCACAGCGATGTCGCTCAGACAGACCTGAGCGGACGGTTCACGCTCTATGCGCCCGCCCCGGCCCATTACCGCATCTGTTGGAAGTCCGACATATATGATAGCGGCTGTACGACTGATCTCGTCTCTGCCGGATCGACTCCCCAATTTGTCAGCACGGTGAGGATTCAACTACCGGCCCGGAAGGGCTACGTGGCTATGACCGGACACGTCACTGCAGCGGACGGCTCACTCACGCGCACATTCGATCCGTTGCTGAACATCAACGCCTTTGCCACCGTCGCACTGGATGACGTGAACACCAAGAACGTCGCCACAGTGTACGTCAACAACTTCGGCGACTATCTATTGCCCTATGTCCCTATCAGCGAAAAGGTCAGGGTGAGGGCCGCCATCGAGGCGGGCAAGGCAGCTCGCGAAGTGTGGCCCGAAGCGCACATCGAACGTGCGCAGTTCAACCGGATCGATCTCAAGATCGATAACAGTCGCCCCCAGCTCGATCCGCTAGTTGCGTTAGATGCTTCCAACAAGCGCGTACAGAATGCCGCTCCGGGCTCGGAAATAAGCCTCCAAGCGAATGCCCGCGACGCCGACGGCGACCCCGTGAGCTTCAAGTGGTTCACCGATCCTAACGATGGGCAGTTGGCGCACGTAGATGGCCCGACGCAGCAGTGGAAACTGCCCGCCAAGGCGGGTCGTTATAGTCTCACCGTGGTCGCCTACGACGGCAAGGGTGGCTACGACAAAGCCGAGGTGTCGGTGCTGGTCGGTAGCAAAGGCATACCGTTCACGGGCGTCGTCGTTGAGCCGGACGGCACGCCGGTGAGAGAAGCCGAGGTTGAGATCGTCGGCAACCCCATCATCAAAACCGATCAGGACGGACGTTTCTCCACCAAAGTCGCCGAGGCTGATCGCTATGTTTTCAACGTGCGCAAGCAGGGCTACGCGTTGAACTCGCAAATCTACGACCGCGCCGTGACCGGCGGAAGGTGGTTCCTGCGTCGCGGCCAGATTGTCACCATCATCCCCACCCGTGACGAGGTCGTCACGCACAAGCGTAGCTCAATCGATTGCACAGGGCCGGAGAGCGTCCGTGCGGGACTTGGCGCGGCGGGAGAATCTCTGACCAAGCCTCAGTGGCAAGATGGCAAAGGACAGATCATTGATCCTCCAGAGCGTGGCAATTTCTTACCCGCCACCAAACGAGATGTCCAACGTCGCGATCAGGAGGGCCGTCAGGCGGTCGTCATCCCGCGCAACCTGAAAATCGGGCGATGCGGCCCCGGAGTCGAAGTTAAGATTCCCGCGAACTCGATCCTCGATGCTAATGGCCTCCCGGCGACCGCGCCGATCTCGGCGACGATTTCCACGGTCGATCTGCTCTCCCCGCAGCAGATGCCGGGAGACGATTCGGTGGTGAGTGGTGGGCGCGGAGGGAATCTTGAGAGTTTCGGGGCGGGCACTTTAGACCTGCCACCCGGCTTCAAACTCAAAGTGGGCCACCCCGCCACGATCACCATTCCCGTGGATCGCTCGCGTCTCATGGGCGGTACGTTGCCACCTACAGTCCCATACCTGTCTTATGACGAACACAGAGGTCTATGGGTCGAGGAAGGAACCATGACGCTCTCGACCATCAACGGCGTCCAGAGCTACGTGGGCAGTGCGAAACACTTCTCCGCCTTCAACGCCGACAATGTTAAGAACAACACCGCAGCTTGCCTGCGCGTGTTCAGCCCCACGCTGCCGGGACAATACGATCTGGAAGTCTCCGCGCCGCTCGGCGGGACGGGCGCACCGAAGGTCTTGACCAAGCCGGTGGACAACACGACCTCCAACGAACACGTCATCTACAACCTGCCGAGCAACACCAACATCACGCTTGCGCCGATGACGCAGGGCGCGAACCCGCAGTTGCTCGGCTTCTACATAGTCAATAGCGGCCAGCCGCAGAACCCGAACAACTCGCCCGGCGTTCCACCGGGGCCACCCTACACGTCTTGCCAGAACTTCGTGGTTCTAAAGACCGGCAGCGCGCCCGACACGCCTTTCGGCGGCGAGTTTCTTCACGGGCTGGGGAACATCGACGGGGCCAACCTCGGCTTCAACGATCTAACTTCCGCAGGCCCGACGGGCGACGCACTGCGCGATGCCATCGTGAACGCTTCCCGAAACTACTACACCTCGGTCGATCCGAATAATCTACGCAGCACGTTCGCAGACTTCAAAACCCTGCACGGTTTTTCGGCTAACCCCAACACTCCGGTCGCGGGCGAAGTCGTAGCGCAGTACGCGAACTCGGGCGATCTCGGCTTCGGGCGTGATATGCACTGCTTGAAGAAGGCCAACAACGACGTTGTCTGTTACGTCACCAACTACGGCAACGGCTACGTGAGTAGTTTTCCCGGCGCGGGCACGTCCGATCATGACGACGCCGAGGCAGCCGCCCAGCGCACGACAGTGGGTAACTCTGCGGAGGTGGCTACGGTAGCCATGGAGTTCGCGCCCATCGAAGGCGCAGGCTCTAACAAGGTGGTGAAGTTCTTCGTCTATAAGAAGAACTTTCCGAACGCCGGGGATTACGGGCGCAGCATCTCGGCCAACCTCGACGGTCGCGGCGAAAGGCCCGTCCCGCAGCTCTGCATGATCTGTCACGGCGGGCAGATTCCCAGCCAGCCGGGAGGCATACCCGCGTTCGGCACCGCCGCGCAGGTCGATCTCGCCTCTCGCTTCATAGCTTTCGATCATCGTCTCTACACCTTCCCCGCTAATCCGTCGAAGGCTGCGCAGGAGGCGAGCATCAAAACCTTGAACGAGCAGATCGTGAATGCCGCGCCGCCGGTGGGCAGCGGCGATCCGATCAGAGAGGTGGTCGCAGGCTTATACAACAACGGAGCTTCCTCCACTCAACTCTTGAACTTCAGCGTTCCCGGATGGGCCACCGGCGCGTCGGCAAACCTCACGGGCCAGTCGAACTTTTACCAGAAGGTCGTCGCCAACGGTTGTCGCACCTGCCACACCTCACAGCCGTTCTCGCAGTTGCAGTTCAACACGTCCGAGAAGTTTCTCCGGCGCATCGACATCGGAGACCCGACCAATACGCTGATGCTCGGCACGGCGCAGTTGCGCGTGTGCGGCGACTACACCATGCCCCACGCCTTCCGCACGCACGAGATTCTCTGGGGTAGCTATACGGACATCGATCCGGCCCTTCTCGCGATCTCGATGCCCGTGGAGTTTCAAAACTTCGGCAACGCTGCGTCAGTCAGTAACTGGAAGGCCGGGCTGTGCACCTCGTTCATCTCGAACCTCGCCGCACAGCCGAGCAACTTCTACCAACAGTCGATACAGACGATCTTCAACGCCAAGTGTATCTACTGTCACTCAGGGGCCTTCCCCCCTGCGGGACTTAACTTGGGCGAGATAGCTCCACCGAACTCGCCGCAATCGTCTTGGCAGCAACTGCTGGCCGGCGGTCGCGTCATTCCGGGAAATGACACGGGCAGTTTGTTGGTCCAGAAGATCACCTCGACAGGCCCGGGCCGTATGCCGCAGAACTGTTGGCGCGCGCCTGATCCACCAAACGGCAACCTGCCCTGTCTATCTCAGCCGGACATAGACAGGATCAAGGCTTGGATCAGAAGCGGAGCAAACTGAGATCGGCAGGCGTGTCACGCCAGTAGTGGGCCAGTTTGAAATCAGACTCACCGTCGCAGACGCAGAGGACGCGGAGGGAGCGCAGAGACTTGAATCATCAACTCTCTGCGCCTTCTCCGCGCTCTCTGTGTCTGAGGCGGTGAATGCTTTAAATTATCTTTCTGATATTCAAATTGATCCACTACGAGTTGGCGTGATGACGTGACAGTAAACGTTAGGATACGTTATGCTTCGCTCTTCCCGTTTGCTTTCGGAGAGGTGCAGGAGTGGTTGAACTGGCAGCACTGGAAATGCTGTGTACGGGGAACCGTACCGTGGGTTCGAATCCCACCCTCTCCGCCATTCGATTTTAGAATGCAGATGGTGGAATGAAGAGATTGATTCATTGGTTCAATGTTTCATTGACTCATTGGATTAATGAGTCAATGATCAAATGACTCAATTCCTCTAACCCCGCAATGGAGAAAAATGGAAGACGATAAACTTGCCGCGGACGAGATGCGCCGCGAGGTGCAGCACGAATCCGTGAAGTCGCAGATCGAGTCGGACGTGAACTCGGAGATCGCCGCACGCGCTGACAGGACAACGCGACCCGAAGTTGCGCGGATGGAAGCGGTCGCGGGCGAGTTTCGCGCGAAGGCGGTCGATGAAGTGGTTGACACCGAGCGCGAGGTGCAGCGCGCACGCGGGCTCGCGCGCGTCTCGCAGGTCATCGATTATATCTTCTATCTGATCTATGCGCTCTTGGGGATGCGTTTCTTCCTCAACCTGCTCGGCGCGCGACAGGGCGCGGGCTTCGTGCAGTTCATCAACACTGTCACCGATCCGCTCTACTCGCCGTTCAAAGGGATCGTGCCCACACCCTCGACCGCCGAAGGCTTCCGCCTCGCGCTCCCCATTCTCGTCGCGCTCATCGCATACATCTTCTTGCACCTCGCGCTCAACGGGCTGCTCCGTCTGTTCGCGCATCGCAAGACTGCGATCTGATCTCCGCTCGGCAACGGGCGAGAGTAAACGCGCTGTCGTTGTCGTCGTTTGGAGAGCGCGACGCGCGGATGTTAAGCTTCTCGGCGTTGACAATTTATCAGGCTTCGGGCTCCGCACAACGCCCGTCTCACGAACTCCGCCAGGCTGGGAACAGAGCAACGGTAGTGCAGGCAGCGTGTGTTGCGGGTCGGTCCGAAGCCTGGCCACTTTCGACGAGAGTCGCCGTGCGCTAAAGCGGCGCTCAGGGTTTGCCGAAGCGCGCGCGGTTGGAGCACAATCCGACCGACGTAGCGTTCGACGATCCTTGAGCCGCCGAGAGCGCGGCGACTCTTTTCAATTTCCGAAGACCCGTGAAGATCAACATCAAGCGACTCGATCACGTGCAGCTCTGCGTACCCTCCGATGGCGAACAGCGCGCACGCGAGTTCTACGGCGGCCTGCTCGGTCTCACAGAGATCGAAAAGCCCGAACCCTTGCGCGTGAGCGGCGGAATGTGGTTCTGCGTCGCTGATGTGCAACTCCACATCGGCGTCGAGGACGCGGCGGCGAAGTCGAAGCGTCATCCCGCGTTCGAGGTTGAGAACGTCGCGAGCGTCAGAAAATTTCTCGAAGCCAACGGCGTCCGCACGCGCGACGAGAAGGAGATCGCAGGCGTCAAACGTTTCTCCTTCTTCGATCCCTTCGACAACCGCATCGAGTTCCTAGAGAGAACGACGACGGGCTCTTAGTTTTGCTGGCTGCTGATTACTGACTGCTCTCCTATGTCTTACCAAGTCATCGCGCGCAAATGGCGACCGCAGGCCTTCGAGGAAGTGACCGGCCAAGAGCCGATCACGCGCACGCTTCGCAACGCCGTCGAGCACGACCGCCTGCATCACGCTTATCTCTTCTCCGGCGCGCGCGGCGTCGGCAAGACCACAACTGCGCGCCTCTTCGCGAAGGCCCTCAACTGCCACAAGTCTGATCGACCGACGCCCGTGCCCTGTCGCGCGGAAGACCCGACCGTCTGCGCGTCGTGCAAAGAGATCGCCGAAGGAAGATCGATTGACGTGCTGGAGATCGACGCGGCATCGAACACGGGCGTCGATAACGTGCGCGAGTCGATCATTAACACGGTCGGCGTCCGGCCCGCGCGCGACCGCTTCAAAGTCTTCATTATCGACGAAGTGCACATGCTCTCGACGCAGGCGTTCAACGCGCTCTTGAAGACGCTGGAAGAGCCGCCGCCGCGTGTCGTCTTTATCATGGCGACGACCGAGTCGCATAAAATCCCCGACACGATCCTCTCGCGCTCGCAGCAGTTTGAGTTTCGCACCATCGCGACGCAAAAAATCTTCGAGCGACTACGACTCATCGCCGATGCAGAGAAGATCAAGATCGCCGACGACGCGCTCAGAGAGATCGCGCGCGCGGGCGAAGGCTCGATGCGCGACGCGCAGTCCGCTTTCGATCAAGTCATCAGTTTCAGCGAAGGCGAGATCAAGACGGACGATGTGGAAGCCGCGCTTGGGTTAGCGGGCGCGCAGTTGCGTTCGCGCGTGATGCGGGCCGTCGCCGATCAGAAGCCGCAAGACGCGCTCGCCGTCGTCGATGATCTCGTCATGCGCGGTCATGACTTAAGAAACTTCTGTCGCGACATGCTCGCGCACCTGCGCGATCTGCTCGTCGTCAAAGTCGCGGGCGAAGCGTCGGAGTTGGCGGACGCGACCGATGCCGAGCGCAAGGAACTCGCTAGTGAGGCTCAGGAATTCTCCGAGTCAGACCTCGTGCGCTTCTTCCATTCTTTAAGCGAGACGGAGCAACGCCTGCGTGAAGGCGCGCACCCGCGCTACCAGTTGGAGATCGGACTCGCGAAACTGATCGAGATGCGCAGGCTCGCGCCCGTCTCGCAAATCCTCGAACGCCTCCACGCGCTCGAAGAGGCTCTGCGCACGGGCCGGACTCCTGCGACGACTCTTTCAACTCCTCCCACTTCATCCGGCAGCGCGGGCGGCCCGGCTTCGCGCGGAGGCGGCACGGGCTCGCCTCCCACTTCACGCTCCCCGAAAGCGCGCGCGGAGAGTCATACGCCACAGAGCCAAGCACGACAGGATCAACCACAACAACAAGGCGTGTCGGACTCGTCCGCGCACGCGCGCGAGAACAACGGCGCAGGTGGCCCAAACTACAGCGCGACTGACGACGTGCCGCCGTGGGAATCGCAGGCGACTGACTCATCGTTGCCCGTGTCGTCGTTATCTGAATCGTTTTCGCCTGAATCTTCTTCGCGCGCGCCTTTCACGCCGCCCGCGTTGCGGCTCGTCGAGTCGTCGCAGACAGCGATTGACGGCGCGTCGTCTGATGGTGCAACGCAGTCGAACGGCGTTGGGTTTCAGTTGCGGTCAACGCAGGCTCCGCCGCGCGTCGCGCTTGAAGAGAGTGGGCCCGTGCGCGCCGCCGATCCGTTTCTCGAAAAGTTGAAAAGCGCGCTCGAAGATCGCAAGAAGCCTTTTCTCGCCATCGCGCTCGACGGCGCAAGGCGCGCGGCCATTCGCGGCGCGGAGTTGTACGTCGAGTTTGCGCCGGAGCAAAAATTCCTGCGCGACAATTTGTCGAAGCCGGAAAACGCGCGGCTCGTGCGCGAGGCCTGCTCGGAAGTGGCGGGGCGCAATCTGGGCTTGCAGATCGTCGTGCGCGACGAGCGCGAGGCTCGCGAGCACGCGGCGGAAGACGACGAACGCAGCGAACGCGAACGACTGCGCGAACTCGCCGAGCTAGACCCGCAGGTGCAGGACGTGCTCCGCATCTTCCGCGCAGAGATCGTTGACGTGCGACCGGCGGACAAGGCATGAGGAAGAGCGTAGGACGTAGTGCGCGGGATGCGGAGGTCAGAGCTACAGGCAGAAGCTAGGCTTTATGCGCATCCATGTGGGCCCTGAGCAAAACATTGATCTTCGTTTGATAGCCTTTGGCCCTGCTTCCTGAACCATTTCAAAACGTCATCGTCCACGCAACGTCAACTGCGTTTTACATGACACAGGCTTCAGGCCCCGCCGCACTACCGCCCGCGCAAACATCTCCGGAGAGATTTCTGGTGCATCAGACAAATTAAGGTCGCCATCCTTCGACGCATCCACGCGCTTCCAATCAGTCCGGACTTCTCTTTGAAGTAGCTGCTTTCTTCATGTTTCGTCGCCTTCCTTACAGAGATGATGCGGATATTTATGCGGCTCGCATTTTCAAACTGACCCGCTAAGAGTCTCCGGCCACCTTCCCCGTCGGGCAAACGCTCAGCGTCAAATGATCCGCTGCCGGGCGTCGCAAATTTCATTGAACTCTTGGCCGGACGGAAGTATAGTTACCTCGTTATCTCTACGGCTGAAATTCTCACGAGGCTGTCTCCTTGCATTCGCGCTAAGTTTGGCTGTCGGTGATGGGTTGGAACAACCTGCTTTTTAACTAAGCTCACGCGCGTCTCCTAGCGGGAAGGCCTGAGTCACGCTCGGTCAATGAAGTCTTGTGTAGTTCAGCCTTGCGTTGACGCTCATGCTGAAAGGCCTTCGTCGGCGCGCGGAAATGTGGTTCTCGCGTTCTGCTCCGACGCACTGCCTCTCAACTGTTAAATCATCGTGAGCGACCTGAATAACTGCCCATGACTGAAGTCTCTTTAATCGCCACTTTAATCAAGCCTCCCTCGGAGAGCGGTGCGGAATTGGCTGCTCTTCCGGACTCCGTTAAGTGGTTAGAGGTGCGCGCAGACATTTTGGGAGACCTCAACCCGGAATGGCTACGCAAACATTTTAGAGGGCGACTGCTGTACGCGTTGCGAAGCAGGGCCGAAGGCGGTAACTGCTCCGACTCAACCGGGCGGCATCATCGTTTGACTGAGGCGGCCCGCCATTACGACCGCGTCGAACTTGAGGGCAGTGATCTCTCCGAAAGCTTGTTAGCCGAAATCCCACCCGAGAAGCGGCTCATCTCTTGGCACGGTCGCGCAAGCGGCTTATCCGCGCTCAAGGCTCAGTTCATGCGACTGTCTTCCGTCCCGGCTAGCCTCTACAAACTGGTCGCAAGCGCCGCTCACATCGGCGAAGAGTTCGTGCCCCTATCCCTTCTGAAAGCGTTGGGTCGCTCGGACACGATTGCTTACTCAGAGGGCCCCCTCGGATTCTGGAGCCGCTTGGCGGCCCTACATCTGGGTGCGCCCGGAATCTTCGGTCTCGCCCCCGGCGGCAACGTCATTCCGGCGGAGCCAACCGTCAACAAGCTGATAGAGGACTATGGCCTTCCGGCACTGAAACCGGCGAGGGAGATTTTCGCAATCATCGGCAATCCCGTGTTTCACTCGCTCTCCCCGCGCCTGCACAACGCCGCTTACCGCGCGTTGAATCACCCGGCCCTCTTCATGCCGTTCCACGTCGAATCTTTCGCGGAGTTCTGGCACGAGGTCGCGCAGTCGAGAGCGTTCGACTCGATTGGTCTGCCGATTAAAGGCATGACCGTAGCCTCCCCACACAAGGAGGAGGCTTTGCGGATCGCCAAGACCGCGAGCACGATGGCCCGCCGGGCCGAGTCGGCCAACATCCTCGTCAGGAGCAACGGACATTGGAGGGCTGACACGACAGACCCCGAAGTGATCTACATGGCGGGCCGCGAACGAAGTGTTAAGGTGAGAGATAAGAGGGCGGCGGTCGTAGGCTGCGGCGGCGCGGGCCGGGCGATAGCGGCGGCGCTGGTCAAGTCCGGCGCGAAGGTGACTTTAGTAAACCGCAGCGCGGAACGCGGCCACCACGCCGCCCAACTCCTCGGCTTACCCTATCTCCCACTGCCGGATTTCGACGCGAGGGGTTATGACACGGTCGTCAACGCGACTCCCGTGGGCCGCGACACCGACGAAGTCCCTTTCAGCGTTGAGAGATTGGATAACGAAGCGGTCGTCATTGACCTCGCCTACGGCTCAAGACCGACGCCGTTGGTCGGCAGCGCACACGCGCGCCAACAGATCGTGATTGATGGCCGCGACGTGCTTTTAACGCAGGTACTCCGTCAGTTCCGACTGATGACGGGCAGGGATATGCCCTCGGACGTGGCGCTCGACACGCTTGGACGACGAGTTGCGACTCCGGACGTTGTCACTCCGGCGCGACTCGTGGCCGGACGAACCGTGCCCGCGTTGACATAAGAGATGTCAATTAATCATGAGCCACAGAAGCCGTGAGCCATTCCGGCTACAACCTTTTGCTGGGGGGGGCCCCCTTGTGAGTGCCGAGCTACACGCGGCTCCCGTTCGTTGATGATCTTCTGAATTGCGATGGCAACTGTTTACTCGAACGGCGACATCTACACGCAGCTCGAACTGAAGGACGATCAGCAAGAGCTGATCGGGCGCGTCCGAACGCTCGCGAGAGAGAAGTTTGCCCTGCGCGCTCCTCATTACGACCGCACGGCGACCTTTCCTGTGGAGGATTTTGAAGACCTGTTCCGCGAGGGCCTGCATGCGCCGACGATTCCGAAAGAGGACGGCGGACTCGGACTAGGCCCCTACAGTGATGACGTGTTCACGCTATGGATGATGACGAAGGAGCTTGCGAAGGCTGATCTCTCGCTGGCTCGTTGCTGGGAGGGCCACGTCAACTCGCTCGTCTTGCTCGACGGCATGGCGAACGGCGCGCAAAGAGCGCGTTGGTTTGAGGGCATCGTCGGTCGAGGCGACAAGTGGGTGGCGTGGAGCGGCGAGCCGCAGTCACCCAAGCCGGGCGAGACTCTCCGCTTCGGAACGGTCGTGGAAAAAGTCGCGGCCGGTTACGTCATCGAAGGCAGCAAAGTATTTTCGACGAGTGCGGGCGGCGCGCAGTGGGCAATTCTACTGGTCAGCACGGCAGGGCCGGGTGGAGTCCGTCACTCTTCCGCGTCGTCGGAGACGCAACTGATGATGGCCTGCGATCTCTCCGACCCGACCGTGCAGATAGACGGCTCATGGTGGGACCCGATAGGGATGCGCGCGACCGTCAGTTATCTCGTAAACTTCCGTCGCACCTTCATCCCCGACGAAAACCTGATCGGCTATCCCGGACAGTATCTTAAAGAAGGGTGGCAGACCTGCTTCATACCGCACTATGCCGCGACGTTTCTGGGGGCCGCCGAAGCCGCATACGACTACGCGCTCGAATACATAACCACGCAGCACAAGTCGGAAGACCCTTACGTGCAGCAGCACATCGGCCAGATGTCCGTGAACGTAGAGACGGCGCACCTTTGGTTGAGACACGTCGCGCGGCTGTGGGAGTCGGGCCGGTACACGGAAGCGCAGACGGCGGGGAGCCGCGCGCGCCACGTCATCGAGCACCTCGCGGAAGAGACGGTCAAGCACTGCATACGCGCGTGCGGCGCGCGTTGCCTGAATCGTCCCAGCGTACTGGAGCGCATCTACCGCGACCTCTCTTTTTACGTGCGTCACGACAACGACGATCACATACTCGCGATGATCGGCAAATCGGTTCTGGGGCTTAGCCACGACGCGTCTTTCTACAAACCTTGAGCGGGACGCGAAGCCTCGAAGTGGCTACTGTGCAGGGTTGATCTGGAGGCTCGGATGTCATACCGGAAGCGCATATACGGCTTGGGAATTTGGGGACTCGGACTCGGCTACTATCTTTTCTACACGCCCTACAGCGGCTTAACCAAAGCGCTATCGAACGGAATCTTCTCGGACATCGGGCCCGTGCCCGGCATCGTTATACTGCCCGTCTCGGTGATGGCCATTGCGTTCGGCATACTCGGCTTCATCACCGCGATGAAGTGGTGGAAGTACGCCGGACGGCGCGAGTTCTTCGGCGTCAGCATCCCGTTTCCACGGCGGCTGACCTTTCTGTCCGGCATCTGCATGGCAACGATCATGGGGACGACGACGCTCGCCTTCTCTTTCGGAGGAGTCTCCATCGTTCTGGTGCTGGTCTTACTACGCGGCGGCGTTCTGATCATCGCCCCACTTGTGGACGCCATCTCGAAGCGTCGCGTGCGCTGGTTCTCGTGGGCTGCGATGACGATCAGCCTCGCCGCCGTCCTCGTCATACTCGGCGACGCGGCGCACTACAAGCTGACATCCGCAGTGATGTTGGACGTGGCCGCTTACCTCGCCGCATACTTTTTCAAATTCCGGTTCATGACGAGCCTCGCCAAGTCGCACGAGCGGAAAGCGACCCTGCGCTACTTCGTCGAGGAGCAGATGATCGCTTCACCGCTCCTGCTGTTAGCGCTGGTGACAGTGGCGGCATTCGGCGCAGGCGACGTGGCGGCGGGATTAAGATTCGGCTTCACAACCTTCCTCACGAGCGAAGCCGCAATCGCCGCGCTGCTCGTCGGACTGTTCTACGCGGGCCTTTGCATCTGCACGACCTTCATCTTTCTGGATCGTCGTGAGAATACCTTCTGCGTCCCGATGCACTGCGGCTCGAGTATGCTTGCGGGCGTGACCGCCGCTTCCCTCCTCACCTTGCTCTTCGGCTCGCCCGCGCCGAGCACGCCTCAACTCGTCAGCTCCGGCTTGATAATCGTGGCGCTGGCCTTCCTCTCTCCGCTCCATCACCTTACGCTCTACCGCGACAAGCTCAAGCACGCGCTTCGACGGTCGCTGCCGAAACTCTTCACAGGCTTCGGCGAAGCGAGCGCGGCCAACTCAGGCGGACTTCAGAAGCCGACGATGGAAAACGTCGTGGTTCAAACCGGACAGGGTGGCCCGGAGCACATCGGCGCGATCCGGCAACTCTTCCTGTTCGTGTGCAGCGGCAACACGTGTCGTTCGCCAATGGCCGCAGCCATCGGCAACGCGGAGATCGCGGCGCGTTTGCGCTTGCCGCTTGAGATGGCGATGTGGACAAACGTGCAAGCCGCCAGCGCAGGCATCTCGGCCCGCGCTGGTGCGCCGATGACGCCCGAAGCGCAGCAGGCATTGCACACACTCGGAATCCCGGCGCGCACACACGCCGCGCGGAACTTGACGGCGGAGATGGCCCACCGTGTCGAGAGAATTTTCTGCATGACACAAGAACAGCGAAGAGCCGTCATTGAAATGGTTCCCGCGGCTGCCTCCAAGACACACTGCCTCGACCCCGACGGCGATGTTGAAGACCCTATCGGCGGCGGGCCCGCGACCTACGTCAACTGCGCTATGCGTATTCACAGACTGGTGCGGCTGCGCTTCGACGAGGTCGCCTTGACGAGCGGGTTGCAAGGCTAACCGGCCGGTCGCGAGCGAAAGGATTCCTACGAAGCTCATCGTGTCTCATCTCGAAGCCCTGCGTGGGTATGTCAGCAGGGAGTTTTACTACGTGATGACGGAACTCATGGCCCGCCACGGCTGGAGACAGATAGAAACACTTAGATTGTGGAATGGCCCCGGGACAATCGAGCGGACGCTCCTGTCCGAGTTCGGCGAGCTGCCCCAGTGCATTTTATTCTGGGAAGGCTACGAGCTGTTGAGCATTTTCGCGGACGACATCTACCGGCTCGACTGTCGTAAATTTATCATCGCAGATGATCTGCACTGGTGGGACGAGCAGATGAGACGGAGAAAGTCGGTCGGCTTCGCCTTGTGCGACGCCGTTCTTTCCACCTATGCCTACCTCTGGGACGAGTTCTATCCTGAGTTCTGCGGCACGAAAAGGCTCGTGTGGGTTCCACATTCAGCCTCGCCGGATTTCATGCTCCGCTATAATCCGGACTCAGCGAACTCCATCTTCCTCAGTGGGGCCATGACTGCTCATTACCCCTTGCGCTTGAAGATGAAGGGGCTGCACGAGCGCGGCTCTTACCCGATAACCTATCACCCGCACCCCGGCTATTACTGCCGGCACGATTACGAAGAAGATGAAAGCGTAGGTTGCGGGTATGCCCAACACATCAACGCTTGCCGGGCCGGTTTCACCGACAGCCTCATCTATAAATACTTGGTTGCCAAATATTTTGAAATCCCCGCCACCGGCGCACTCCTGTTTGCCGACGACTCCGTCAGGGCCCCCCTGACGGAGCTCGGGTTTATAGAGAACGAGCATTATGTCCCCGTGTCGGAAGAAAATTTGGAAGAGAAAATCCGCGACGTTCTGGACGAAAGCAATCACGTGAAATTAGATGAGATCAGGCGCAAGGGCCAAGAGCTGGTCTGGGAAAGACACAAAACCAGCGACCGCGCAAAGCAGATAGACAAGGCTTGTACGGTCTGAGGCGACATGTGGTCAATCGGCATCTACACCGGCGAGTCGCCTTTCAGTCTGGGCGCGTGTGATGGCGCGCGAAACCCGGTGCTCACGCGCGAGAGTGTCAGCGACGTGCCCGCCGCCTTCGTCGCAGACCCTTTCATGTTATGGGTCGGCGCAGTCTGGTATATGTTCTTCGAGGTTCTTAACCGGCAGACGAACAAAGGAGAGATCGGACTTGCGACGAGCAGCGACGGGCTTCATTGGACGTACAAGCAGATCATCCTCGCGGAGCCGTTTCACCTATCCTACCCTTACGTCTTCGAGTGGGGCGGCGAATACTACATGACACCGGAGACGCTGGGGGCCGGAGCGGTTCGACTGTACAAGGCGGAAGACTTTCCGGCGCGCTGGTCTCACGTCGGCACACTCATCGAAGCGAGTTGCGCCGACCCTTCTGTCTTTCGCTTCGACGGCAAGTGGTGGATGTTCGCCTGTTCGACTCCCTATCAGCACGACACGCTCCGGCTCTACTTCGCCGAAGAACTGACGGGCGAGTGGGTGGAACACGCGGCTGGCCCTATCGTCGAGGGCGACAAGCGCAAGGCCCGGCCCGGCGGTAGAGTGTTAGTGTCGGGCGACCGTGTCATCCGGTTCGCACAGGATTGCGTCCCAGCCTACGGCACGCAGCTCAGGGCGTTCGAGATTTACGAACTCACCGCCGATAGTTACGCCGAGAAGGAACATCCCGGCAGCCCGGTCTTACAGCCAAGCGCAGGCGGCGGCGGTTGGAACGCTCAAGGGATGCACCACGTTGATCCTCACCAGACTTCAGACGGGAGCTGGATCGCGTGCGTTGACGGATTCGGCGTGTGCGATGAATGAACGCCTTATAGCCTTGCCTATTTATGCAGGAGAGAGCGCATAAACTGTCATGTTTACCCGTTTATGCGCGGTTTATGCATCATCTGCTAGATAAATAATCAGGGCTTACGCCGCCGCGCCGATGTTTGATTGTCGCAGTCGGGTCACGAAAAAGCGATATGCGCGTTCTGCTTTCGTCGGATCATAGATACCCTGCCTACAGTGAAACCGGGGTCGGGCTGCGCCCTAAGCTGATGCCCTCCGGGTCTGGATACATGATTCACGACCTGCTGGCAAAAGGTCTGAGCGAGTTGGGCCATGATGTTCTTTATCTGCTACGCAAAGGGGCCGACAAGCCTCTCCCCGCCGGGGTCATGTTGGTTTCGGAATCAACGCCGGACGCCGACGTGCTCCACACCGTCGCGTATCACGACGAAGGTTTGGTAAGGGAGCGGCAATCGAGCGCGAGGCCGTGGGTGGCGACCTGCCATTTAGACCTCAGCACGCGGGGTCTGGAGCGCAGCGTGACGACGGAGAACTGGATATTCGTCTCCCGCACGCTGGCCCGCCTGCACGGGCGCGAACGCTTCGTCTTGAACGGCATAGACCCTTCGGAGTACATCTTCTCCGAAGCGAAGGACGACTACCTCCTGTTCATGTCAACGATGGACTGGCAGTTTAAGAAGGGCCTGGACGTTGTGCTCTACTTGTCGAGGAAGATGGGCTTCAAGCTGGTGGTCGCGGGCACGGGGGCGCACCAGAGGAGCGTGGACGAGATCGCGGAGCTGTGCAAGGGGTTCGGAGCCGCATACGTCGGAGACGTGAGGGGAAGAGAGAAGGCCCAGTTGCTCGCAGGGGCGAAGGCTTTTCTCTTCCCCACAAAAGTTGACGAGGCATTCGGGCTTGGGATGGTAGAAGCCTTGATGTCGGGCACGCCCGTCATATGCAGTGACCGGGGCGCGTGCCCGGAGATCATCTCTCCCGACGTGGGGTTCGTTTGCAAGGACGAGGGCGACTACGTGGAGGCGATCAACCGGGTCGCCGAAATTTCTCCGCACGCCTGCCGGGAGAAGGCGCTTAAAGAGTATCACTACCTGAGAATGGCTGCGGACTACGTCGCCGAGTACCAAAGGGAGATCGAACTGAACGAGAGTTGAAGGGGCCAGGCCGCGAGTCATCCCACCGAGACGCTATGAGCGACATCATTCAAGGACTATGGATCGGGCCCGAACTCTCTGTGATGGAGCAGATGTCTATCGCTTCGTTCATTCAAAACGGGCATCAGTATCACCTGTACGTTTACGACGAGATGAAGAACGTGCCCGAAGGGACTGTCGTCAAGGATGCCAACGAGATACTGCCGTCGTCGAGCATCTTTCAATACAAGGGGCGACCGTCCTACGCGGGCTTCGCAAACTTCTTCCGCTACAAGCTCGTGTTTGAGCGCGGCGGGTGGTGGGCCGACGCCGACAACGTCTGCCTGAGGCCGTTCGATTTCGCGGAGGAGTATGTTTTCTCAAGCGAGATGTGCGACGGGTTAGAGGTCACTAGCTGCGGCATCTTTAAAGCTCCCGCCGGGAGCGACGTGATGGCCCATGCGTGGGGAGTTTGTCAGACGAAGAATCCACAAGATTTGGTTTGGGGCGAGACAGGGCCGAGATTGATGGGGGAAGCCATCAGAAAATTTTCTCTCGAAAAATATCAGAAGCCGCACCGTGTGTTCTGCCCGGTCGGCTATATGGACTGGCGCAAGATATTAGAGCCGAGCGAGGAAGCATTGCTCGACGAGCGCAGTTACACGATCCACCTCTGGAACGAAAAGTGGAGAGCCGACGGTCAGGACAAGAATGCGGAATACGACCGCGACTGCCTGTACGAGCGACTCAAGAGAAGGTATCTGCTCCGGCCCCTCTGACGTGCGAAGCGAGCATCCTCTTCAATCAACCGGATAGGCGGCGACAACGTCGAGCATGACGAGCGCGCCCGCCGGAAGCGCGGCGGCGGCGAACGCCGTGCGGGCGGGCAGAGGGGTTATGCCGTGTCCGGGAAGCCACGCCGAGTAGAGCACGTCAACGGCTTTGAAGTCCTTGATGTCTGCGAGCAGCAGCGTGACCTTGACGATGTCGGCCGGTGTGCAACCTGCCGCGTTCAGAATCGCGTCAACGTTCGACAGCATCTGCCGCGTCTGAGCTTCAAGTCCCTCATCCAGCTTGCCCGTGTTCGGGTCTCTGCCCGTCTGCGCGGTCACGAAGACGAGATCGCCCGTGCGTATGGCCTGCGAGTATGTGCCGAGTGCGGGCGGTGCCGCGTCCGTCTTGATGCGAATCTTGTTTACCATCCTGACAAGCTCCTTATCGATGAAGAGAGACGAGGGCTGGCCCTAACAGATTTCACTGCCCGCGCGCCCCGTTCTTCAGACCTGCCCATCCAGTCGCTCTACCCTCAACGGAATTTCAAACTTGACTCTCACGGCCCCCCCGCCAAACGGCGCGAGGTCGAGAAGCTGCGTCTGGCCCGGGTAGATTATTTGCAGCAGCACGACGTTTGAGGGGTTCTCGAACTCAAGATCGAAGTAGTGAAACTCCGTGATGTTCGAGCAATAGGCCCAGAGGTTGTTCCGGCTGCGTATCCAACGGCTGAAGCCCTCGCCCTCCATCGGCTCGGCGCGTATCTCAAGCGGGACTTCGGTCAGGATTTTTTTCGTCAGGTCGAAGTGCTCGAAGGCATACTGCCAGCTCTGCTCGTAAGGGCGTTTGGTCGAGCCTCTTTCGCGCGGCAGGCAACCTCTCTGCTTCATGCAGATGTTCTCTCGCACAAACTGTTCCGCCTCGGTCTCTGCATCGTAATCGCCTGCGGTGAGCCGTCCGAGAAAGTGCTCGACGTTTCGACTCGTCGTGAAGACGCGGCGGATGATCTGGAAGTAAGTGAGGGCCGTCGGGTTGATATCGAAGAACGTAATCCGCTTGGGCCGCCAGAGTGGGATGAGGTTCAGACCGTACAAGCCGCCGACGACGCTGATCATGTGGATGTTCTCGCGCCTGTGCGGGGCTGTGCCTTCGTAGTGGGCGCGTATCTCTTGAAACTCGCCGAAAGATCCGTCCTGATAGCCATCGTCCGTGCCGTAGAAAACGTTCTCCGGATGGTCGTGGTACATCTCGCGGTTGAAGGCTCTGGGTGCTTCTGATGTCACGTCTTCTCCCCTTCGTCTCTGGTAGTCTGCGAATGAATGTTGCTCCGCGTCGCCGCGCGCGGCGTCATGCGTCGTCGAGTCCCGGCAGAGTATCATCATCCCACGCCGGTCTGTTGAGTTGTTTGTCGAAGTACAGTATCCGTTGCGACCAATGCTCTGCGGCAGCCTCGACCTGCGGCCCATGTGATTCCGAATGACTGTATTCTATGCTCATGGTTCGCGCGATCAGATCGAGTGCGTCTTCAACCACGCGCGTTTCGGGGTGGCGAACTGTGATGTATCCGTCGCCGGTGTAGGTGACTGACTTCGCCGCACCGACGCGTGGCAGACGGGCCTCCACCAACAATCCGCCGACTTGCCGCTTCACTGATTCGACGCCGCACACGCGCGCCACCTGCCCGCGCCCCTGCCCGCGCAGGAAGATCGTTCCCACCGCGTACTTGCGCTCCCAGGGCCCGTCAAAACAACCGTCCACCGCGACCCTCGCCCACGCCGCGTAAGGGTCTATATCGCAAGCGAACCCGAGCATCGGGCCGATACGCGCGCCCGCGGGCCTGAGCGTCGCATCGGTGAAACTGACTCCATCACCTTCGAGCAGAAAACCTTCCATGTGTGTCACCGCGTTGCCAACCGATAACGCTCGAACTGCCTTCAGTCCCTGCTTGATGAACTCGCGGTAACGTTCGCCCTCGATGTCGCGCGGCATCACGCACGTCCAGAGGGTCTCTGGATTTTCCAACGCCTCCAGAATTGACGGGCGATAGCAGCAGACGGAGTAGAAGCGCGGCTCGTCCTCGACCGTGATCGTGTCTATGCAGAGTTCCTGACCGCGCAGGTATGCTTCGGCTAGGACTGCGCTCTCCGTTGAAGGCTTCATCAATCCGAGGGCCAGTTCGAGCTGTTCGTCGTCGCTGACGCGCCACGTCGCAAGCCCGCCGCTCCCGCCCAGAGGCTTCAACACTATCGGGTAACCAACCTCGACGGCGAACCGCCGGGCGTCGTCGTCGCGGGTTATCAAATGGTCGCGTGCCGTTCCGATACCGGCCCGCTCAAGAATCCTTTTCAGGCACGACTTGTCGAGCGCGCGCCGGACGGTGGCCGCCGTCATGCCTTGCAAGCCGAGCGCCTCGCAAGCCTGCGCCGAAGGCTCAAGCAACGTCTCTTGCGCCGTGACGATTCGCTCAAGAGGGCCATGCTTCTCGCGCAGTATTCGTGCGGCGTCAATCAACCGGCCGGCATCGTTTGCGTCTTCGACGCAGATCAGATCGTCGAAGATCGCCGACACGTCGGCGAGCGGCTGGTGTTCGCAGATGCCGAGCAGGCAAACGCCTTCGAGTTTCTTGACAGCCCGCGCGCTACGCAGACTCTCGCCCGCGAGTTGGCGAGAGACAAAGACGATCCGGCGCGTCGCCTCCTTGCGTAACAAGCTCACGCGGCGTCCCCTTCGCTGGCGGCCATGCGGCGCGCGCGAAGTTGCGCCTCGCGCGCACGCTTGTCATGGAGCACATACTGAATCAGGTCGCGGCCCTGCGAGTTAACGTCCTGCTCCGAGATCGACTCGACGCCGTGAAAGGAAGTGTCTGAGCGCAGAAACGCAAGCAGCGAGTTGGGCTTGTAGGGCGTGGTCTTCACCCTCACGAAATCTGCAAACGGATAGTGTGTGCTGTTGCGGCAGCTAAAGCCGGGTTCTTTGGGCCGGTAGATCGAAGTGCCGAGGTGTGCGCCGCTTTCGTCCGGCGCGAGATAGATAAGCAGCACCGCCAGCTTCGTATGCAAGTCAGAATGCGGCCCGAGGAAATATCCGGCACGGTGTCGTATGAGCTGAGCTTCCACCGAGACCTCCGGCCACGACTCTTCATCGCCGAAACGTGCGCGCAGAGGCGCGGCGAAGGAACGGAGCACGGCACGCGCCAATTCGGAGCCGAGGAACCATTCGTCGAAATGATCCCAGAAGCCCTTAAGCTCAGGGGGCAATGCCTCAGTCCATCCGTCGTCGAGGTTTCTTTGATCTCTATGTCTGAAGTGGTCAAGCTTGAGGTCTGTCACCTCATACAGGTTTTGATAGACGCCACTTGCTGGCAGGTGTTCGAGCATCGCCTTGTAGTATTCGTCGGGGAACACGTGCTCAAGATAGTAGTGTGGGTAAGGCTCTGTTATGAGTTCGGAGGCGCGCAGGCGTGTGACGACGTGTGAGAGAGGGCTTGCCGGTAAGCTCAGGTTTTCTGTCACGGACTTTCTCCTCTTAGTGTCGTTCCGCATCGCGAATGAGCGGCAGCACGTCACGCCCGAAGATAAGCATCTCTTGCAGCTTGGGCCAACCGGAGATGATGAACTGCGTCACGCCTATGCGTTTGTACTCAAGAAAAATCTCGGCGAGTTCTTCCGGTGTACCCAACAGCGTGATCGCCGACGAGCCGTAAAATGGGACGAGTCCCGCCCACAGATTCCTATTCAACCAGCCGACCTCGTCGGCGACAGCCAAAGCCTGCTTCAGCGTCTGCGAATCGCTTCTGGCGAGGATGCCCCGCTCCTGCCTGCCTATGTCGTCGGTCGGGAGCAGAGCCTCGGCAGACTCGACTGCCGCCGCATACCTGGGCCTGCAAATTACGCAAAGCCTCAGACAGACTTCGACGCCGCGCTCTCGAAAGTGGGCCACCGACGTGCGCAGCTTCTCCGGCGTATCAATCAAGCGCACCCAGCAAGAGCCGCGCGCAAGCGCCAGTTGTTGCGCCTGCTCCGAGTGGCCCGAAACGTAGACCTCCGGCGCATTGCGATCCGGCGCGAGAAACGGCGTGAGGAGTTTCCCGCGCTCGACGCAAAAATATTTGCCATCGAAATCCACCTCTCCGCCTTGCCAGAAGGAATTGCAGACGGCGAGAAACTCATCGGCCCGCGCGTACCGCTCGTCGTGTTCAAGAAAGTCGCCGTAGCCGTGCTGCTCCTCGGTCGAACTGCCGGCGACGATGTTCAAAGCGACGCGCCCGCCTATCAAAGCGGAGAGCGTATTGATCTGTTGTACGAAGGAAGCGGGCTGGTGCATCCCTGTGCGATAGGCGACGATGAACTTGAGCTTCGTGGTCGCGCGTCCGACCGCGCACGCGACGAACATCGTATCCGGTTCGTAGCGGCTGAAGGAAAGCAGCGCCGACTCGATGCCGGCCTGCTCCGCGCTTCGAGCGAAGTGCGTCCAGCCTTCCATGTCGGGCAGCGCGGCGGGCGACGTGCTTTTGGTCGTCAGCACGCGGGAAGTTTCCTGGGCCGTCTTCATGGCCACCTCGCCGCCCTTGGGAAACATCCAGTGGAATCTAAGACTCATGTTGACTCTTCTCGAATCCCCTGACGAAGTGGGACGAGGGATATAACGAAGGCTCGCGTCCGTCGGGCTAGGCCCGACGGACGCGAAGAGATTTACGCATCACGTTTCCCGTTGCCCTCTTCCGCGCGCCTGACGAGCGGCAACACCTCTCGACCGAACGTAGAGACCTCGTCCAGCTCCGGCCACCCCGACATGATGAATTGAGTCACGCCGATGTCACTGTATTCGAGAAGCGACTCGGCGATGTCCGACGGCGTACCCAGCAGAGTAGTCCACACCGGCCCATGATAAGGCACAAGTCCGGCCCACAACGTGCCGGTCAGCCAGCCACCCCCGCGCCCGTTAGCCGCAGAAGATTCTCTGTACATTTGTGAATCGTCTTTGGCGGCTACGTTGCGCTCCTGCCGAGGGATGTCGCGCTCCGGCAGCAGAGACTCTGCGACGCCAATGGCCTCCTCCCGCGTCGGTCTGCACAGCACGCAAAGTCTGAGACAGACCTCGACGCCGCACTCTCGCATACGCGCCACCTGCGTCTGAAGCTTTTCGGGTGCATCGGCGACTCGCAGCAGGCAAGAGCCGCGTGCGAGCGCCAGTCGCTCGGCTTGCTCGGAGTGGCCCGAAACATAGATTTCCGGCGCGCTGCGACCGGGCGCGAGAAACGGCGTGTGAAGCTTACCCTTTTCGATCCGGTAGTACTTGCCATCGAAATCCACTTCTTCTCCGCCTTGCCAGAAGGAATTGCAGACGGCGAGAAACTCATCGGCCCGCGCGTACCGCTCGTCGTGCGCGAGAAAATCTCCGTAGCCGTGCTGCTCCGCCTTCGAGCTACCGGCAACGATATTCAGGGCCACTCGCCCGCCGATCAGAGCCGAGAGAGTGTTGGTCTGCTGCACGAATGTTGTCGGCTGTATCAGCCCGGAGCGGTAGGCGACAATGAACTTTAACTTCTCCGTATCTTGACCAAGCGCGCAGCCAACCATGAATGGGTCTGGCTCGTAACGGCTAAACGAAATCAGCACCGACTCGATGCCGGCCTGCTCCGCGCTTCGAGCGAAACGCGTCCAGCCCTTCATGTCGGGTCTTGGTGCGGGCGATGTGCTGCTCGTCGCTTGGAGTCTATAACGTGCGGACTCCTGTGGCGTCTGGGGCGTGCCCACGGACACCTCGCCGCCCTTCGGAAGCATCCAGTGGAATCTAAGACTCATCGCACGTCTCCTCTATCCGGCCTGTCTACGGTCGCGCTCGCGGGTCGTCGCGTCGAAGTTCAAAGCAGAGCCCTGACGGGGGCCGGTCAGCCCCTTCTCAAGATACAGCAGTGTTGCCACTCCGGGCTGACGGGCGGAAGCAGCTCTGCGTCGGGGAAGAGCGAAGCCATGTAGTCCACGGTGAAGTAAGAGCCGTAGTTCTCCCATGGCTTGCCGCGATGCTCCTGATTAGAGAGGTCGTCGTCCGGCTCGACGTGCAACTCGTCATCAACGACGACGCACCAGTTCGAGTGTCGCGCCGTTTCGACTAGGCCCTCTATCTCAAGCGAAGGGTTCTCAGCCTGCTGCCACTCGAGCAGCTTCCGCACGTCCGTGCCCGAAGGCAGTTCGGGGGCGGACAGAGACCTGTCGTAGCCCGGATCGCAGAAGGTGAACGCGAGGAGGCCCTGCGGCGCGAGCATTGCGCGCAATTGTCCGACCAATTCGAGCATCTCGTTCTTGTGTGTATGTGTGAAGACGGAAAAGGCCAGGATGATGTCGAACTTCAAGCCGAGGTCTGGAACCGGCAGGTGACGAATCCCTTCGGGATTGTATTGCGAGCTATAGCGGTTATAGTGAAGGAAGTGCGCGCGCGGGAAGCTGCGCTGGCCCCGCTCGATTACGTCGCGGTTGAGATCGAGACACCAGTAGTCTTCATGGTTGACGCGCTCGCCCGCGCTCAGGAGGAAACCGCCGACATTGCCGCCGAAGTCCAGTATCTTACTTCCTTTCCAAGCCGGCCCTCGCAGCAGTTGGTTGAAGTAGGAGAATTGCGTTTCACGAGTCGAGATTATCGTGCCCATAATGGCCTACCGTCTGATTGGAATAATAATGAGGTTGACTACCGTGACGCCGCACGCATTCGGCGACTGTGATGGTTGAAAGACAGCCTTCGCCCGTTTAAGCCTCCACCGTCCAAGGCACAGGCTCTGGTAGGACTCCATGACGCTTAGCCCAGCGCTGCAACGCCCACGGCGTCGTGTCAACGTCGCGGTATCCGCCCAGAAGCTGCCGGGTGATCGGATCAACGCGCCGCAGAAGCCGCTCGTCCGGCACGTCTAAGTACACCTCCGGCTTCATCCAACGGTAAGAGTAGCCGTAGATCAAAACCTTTGAGACACGTTTGCTCCGGTTCGGCGCGGCGGTGTGAAAGATTCGGTTCTCGAAGAGGACTGCGTCGCCCGCGTTCAGCCTCAAGTCGCACAACTGCGTGTCGCGCGGGTCAACCTCGCCTTTCGGGATGACGAGGGCATCGGTCTTTAGATGGCTTCCGCGCGCGAACAGAGTCATGCCGGAGTTGGGCCGTTGAAAATCCGTCAGACAGTAACAGACCTTAATGCCCGCACGCGGCAGGCCCCGGTGGCCGAGGTCTTTGGGCATACGAATGTCGCGGTGCCACCCGCGCCGGAAGGGCGGAGCATCGGGGTCTTCGGGCCTTTTGTAAATGAGCGCGGTGGAGTGGAGATGAATGTTCGGGCCAAGCAACTGCACGACGAGCGGAACGGCACGCGAGTTGGATACCAACTCCAACATGGCCTCGTCTTCGAGCAAGCCCGGACGCAAATCGAGGTGATTATACTCGGCTCTGTCGCGTAGCTCCGGCTTGTCGAGGAAAGACTGCGCGCGCCTGTCGCCCGCCGCAGTCAGACACTCGATAGTCTCAGCGTCGAGCGCGTCGCGCACGACCAGAAAGCCGTCCTCGTCGAACGACTGTCGCTGCTCCGGCATGAGGGGAACAAAATCCACTAGCGTTATCCTTTTCGCGTCTTCCTCCGAAATGTTTCAAAGTGTTGGGTGAGCGATAGCGGCGTGTGTTCAACCGGCGCGGCGACGCTTCACGCCCGGCCCTTCGCCCGCGACTTTCTGATGACGCAGCAATGCTGCATCTCGTTGTTGACGGGGGGCAGAATAGTAGCATGCGGGAATAGCGACTTCATATATCTCGCGGTGTGAAAGACGTGATAGGTCTTCTGCTGCTCCGGCTCGTAAGGTCGAACGTCGTCGGTCTCGATATACAGGTCGTTACTGTTCACGAGCGTAAACCATTCGGCGTTTCGCGCCCTTTCGGCGAGGCTGCGCGCTTCGGCGTCTGAGATGTTGCCTCTCTCGACTTCAAGGTCGAGCCGCCACTGAAAGTTATTACCGCCGGAAGGCCCCGGCCACGAAAAACAATAAGGGTCAATGAAGGTGAATGCCAGCGCGCCGTCGTCGGACAGTACGCCTTCGAGTTGTTCGACCAACTGAAGCATATCGGCGCGCGACGTGTTCGTGAAGACCGAGAATGCGACTATGTAATCGAACGTCCGGCCCATGTCGGGGAGCGGCAGGTTCGGGACTCCGCGCGGGTTAAAGAAGAAGCAGTGGCGGTTGTAAAAACTCCAATGCGACTTCGGGTACATTGCCTGACCCGCCTTGATCGAGTCTTTGTCCACGTCGAGACACCAGTAGCGTTCTTCTTCGATGGTCGAATTCGGGTCTCGCAAAATATTGCCGACGTTCCCCCCGAAGTCCAACACGTTTTTCCCGCTCCAGACACGCTCGCCCAACTGCAGGGAGAAATATGTGAACTGGCCCAATCTGATCGAGGTGAATGTCACGTTCGTCTTCTCGGCGGCGGCGTCACGCTCCAGCACTTTCGTATTGCGCGAGTTGTTGGGCAGTAGCGAAGCGGCAGCGTTCCAGCTCGGCGGCCATCTCTTCGCGCAGGCTGTTTAGCCTGAGCGTCCTTTCCAATATCTTCAGCTTGAGGCGCAGCACGCCGATCTCTTGTGCGTGTGTGAGAGGCTTTCCGGGGCACGCGCGTCCGGGACGCGTGCCGTCGTCGAATCGCCTGATGTGCGTCCAAACTTCCGGCAGCACGACGACGCGGCACTCGTTATAGATTCGCATCTCCAACTCCCAATCCTCACCCGCGATCACGTCTTCGGGAAACAGCGGCTCGCCCAGACGAGATAGCGCGCTGCGACGCACCGTGAAAGAACAGATGGTGATTGTGTTCCGCCAGTGGCCCCACAGCCACGGGCACTCGTCTAGCGAGCGCACCTGCCCGCCCGTCGCCGCAAGCAACCCGTTGCCCTCAAACCGTGTTCGCTCGGCGGGCCGCCCCTCCTCGAACGTCAGGCTGTCCGAAACGACTGCTTCGGCGTCGGGGAAGCGCTCGAAGACGCGTAGTTCCGCGTCGAGCTTAGCGGGCAGCCAGAGGTCGTCAGAGTCGAGGAACGCGATCAACTCTCCGCTCGCCTCGCGTGCGCCCGCGTTTCGCGCCGCGCCGATGCCGCCGCGTCGCGGCATACGCAGCACGTTGACGCGCGTGCCGAAGCGTCGCGCTAGTTGGCCCGCCGTGTCGTCCGTGGAGCCGTCGTCAACCACGATCACCTCGACGTGCGCGTCCATTTGTGCAAGGGCGCTTTCAACCGCCTCGCACACAAGCCGCGCACGATTCCACGTCGGGATCACGACGGACAAGAGAGGGCTTTCCATTCAGACTCCCATCAGGAAAGACTTGTCGGTGGTGACACTGCGGGCCGGTGTATCAGGCAGCAGTGCTGCATCTCGCGGTTGACCGGGGGCAGGATCGTCGCGCCGGGAAACTCCCGTCGTAAGAATTCCACCGAGTAATAAACGTTATAGGTCACACAGTCCTGCTCTTCGTCGGGCCAGTTGCCGTTGTGATCGACGTAAAGCTCCGACCCGTTCACGAGAGCGCACCAATCCGCGTCGCGGCTTCGCCGCACCAACCCTTCAACGTCGAGCGCGGGATTCGTTGCGCGAGTCTTTTCCAAACGCCAACGCAGGTTGCTCCCTCCGTAGGTGTCGGGCCAAGAGTTGTAATGAGGGTCTATGAACGTGAAGGCTAGAGTGCCGCCCGGCGCGAGATGTGACTGTAGTTGCCCGACAAGGTCGCGCATCTCTTCGCGCGTGGTGTGTGTGAACACGGAGTAAGCGAGTATCAAATGAAACTCCGTTCCCATGTCTGGGATCGGAAGGCCGGCGACGCCGCCGGGGTTGAACGAACAGTTGTAACGGTCGTAATGAATCCAGTGGGCCTTTGGAAACCTCTCGCGGCCCACGTGTAAGGCTTCTCGGATTACGTCGAGGCAGTAATATTTTTCGGGGCGTATGGTGCAATCGTGATCCAGCAGAAGGTTGCCCTCGTTGCCGCCGAAATCGAGCACCACCTTACTGCCCCAATCAGGATGATCGAGTTGCCGGTCGAAGTATTTGAACCGGCCCAGCTTTCCGGCCAGCGAGCGAAGCGCTCGCTGCTCGCTCGATCCACGCCACAGGTGAACCTCCTCTATCACTTCTGAAACCTCCTCGTCTCTACGCTCAATGTGCTGATGGCGTTGAGGCTCACGCGCCGGGCCGGAACGCAGGGCCGGACTCGTTCGACGGATCAGTCGTGCCGGTAATAGAACTCGCGGTTAACGTAGTTTGACCTCCCGCTTCCGTCCAGAAAGACGTTGAACAACACGATGACGAGCACGCCCTTGTTAACCCGTAGATAGGTCTCCGCCCGCATGAAACCGAAATCGAAAATGGCCGCCAGCGCAAGCGTGCGCTGCCCCGCTTCTTCCTCAAGGTTTGCAAGCGCGATCGCCTCGGTCTTGGGCCACTCGATAGATCCCGACGCCCCGACGCCGACGGCGCTGACGTTGAACCTGTCTCTCTCTTGTTCGATCAGTATTTCGTATAACCCCTTCGTCTCCGGGTCTGTATTCACCCAATGCCCCACCAGTTTGTCCGCGCTCAATGTGCGGGTGGCGGGGTCGGACAGGGCCGGGTCTAAGTCGCCGCTTTGTTTGAACTCGAAGGTCTGTGTCATGGTTGACTTCCAAACGGCCCGCTCTCGCGTCGCGCTAGAATCGCCCGTGTTCCAACGCGTAATACTCGCGCACGAAATAGCCCGCGCGGCGGCTTCCGTCTTTGAAGCTGTGGAACTGAGCCAGAACCAGCAGGCCCTTCATGATCATCCCCTGAAGCCTAGTCTCCGCGAAGCCGAAATCGTATGTGCAGGTGAAGCCCGCGCCGTTGCGCGAAGATGCCGTGGAAGCGAAGACTGTAACGTCCGCCGCGCCCCAATCAACCGGGCCGTCCGGCCCTACTGCATAGGTGCGCAACGAGAGCTTCCCACCGGATTCGGACATGGCCATCCGGGCGATGCCGTTCGTGTCCGGGTTCGTATTAACCCACGTCCCCGTCAGCCCGGTAGTGCTCACCGGCTGAGCGGGGCCATCAGCGATTTCTACGCGGTCACGAATTTGAGCGAATCGCATTCGGCCCTCCGTTCAAGAGGTTCTAATCCAACTGCGAAGCATCAGGCGGTCGGACGCTCCCCCGCCCGCTATCGGCGTGCGTGCGTGAACCGTCCGCGTGTTGTCCGTGAACAGCAGCTCGCCCTCGCACATCAAGAAATCCACGGTGCGCGCGGCGGTTGAGATGACATCTTCGAAGGCATCCAACGAGGTCAGCATTTCGTCTGAGAGCTTA
Organism: Acidobacteriota bacterium; assembly: GCA_032229975.1. GTDB lineage: Bacteria > Acidobacteriota > Blastocatellia > Pyrinomonadales > Pyrinomonadaceae > JAIVGV01. Next base: position 127,439 of record JAVXVG010000001.1, read on the forward strand.
ACGCCGTGCGAGTCCAACGCGAGGTTGATCGTGTAGCGACGCCAGCATAGGCCGGGTTCGCTCAACACAGTCCGCCACTTCAAGCCGCCCCCGAAATAAGGGGCCAATCGCCAAGGGACTTGCTCGGACTCAAGGAGCGCGAGCGTCCGTGTTCCTAGATGGCCCTTCACTGCGTCTCGAACTGTGTCAACATCGAGGATTCGTGAACGACCGCCGCCCTCGCGGTCGGCGCGAACGCACACCATCGAGATCAATTCGACCGGCCTTTCCCAATCGGCAGTGTCCGTATGCAGTCTTTCACTCTCTTGCCCCCCGCGCGACGAACGTATGTCGGTGGAGGGCTGGACGTAGTGGACGAGTTGAGCGCGCGGCTTCTCATAAGGGGGTGCGACCAATTCCCCGAAGGCCCGGTTAATGGCAACGAACAGTCTGTTCCCTTCGTCGTATCGAAGCCCGCGCACCAACGCGCAGTAGGGCCGCCGCGAGATTCGTTCCCTGATTTGATCGACGAGCCATATGAGTCCGTCGCGGCAGTCACCGCGAACACGCTCAAGCACGAGCGTCTGCAAGGCAGATGAGTAGAACTCTTTGTTATCGTAGAGGGGGAGATGCTCGGCGGCTTCGAGTAGTTCGTCTGCCAACGCGGGCGGGACGTTGATTCTTCCCGCATCGGGAAACGGCATGAGCATTTGCGTCTGTTCCAATCGCATGAGGTGTTGGCCGCTTTGAAAGTGCTTCCGCCTTTTATGTCGTTGGCGGACAGTCTAGGAAGCTATGCTGGACGTGTCAACATAAATGCCGTCGCGTGCGTCGCCGCGTTTCATAGTTGACCGCAGGGGCGACTTGTCGTAAACACTGCCCGAAGCGAGGAGAACAAGGACTTGATGGAGAAGAACGCAATCGGCCCTCAACGCCCTCATATCGTAAATACTTCGCGAGACATCAACGAACTGCTTCCACGCAAGGTCTGCATCAATCTTGATCGAAGGGCCGACCGATGGAAGCAGATGCGCGCAAGGTTCGACCGCCACGGCATACGCGACGTTCGTCGCCTTCCGGCGGCGAACGGACAGTCGTTAAACATTCCGCCCAACTGGTCAGGCACTCCCGGCGCATACGGTTGCCTGCTCAGTCATCTGCGCGCTGTGCATGAAGCGCGCAAGGCGGGTGCGCGAAGCGTGCTCATCTTTGAAGACGACGTTGAGTTCGACACCGGCCTGCGGGACAACTTCAGAAATTATATCAGCCAAGTGCCTGCGGATTGGGACGCGCTCTACTTTGGCGCGCTGCACATGGAAGACCCCGTCGAAGTTTCCGAGAACGTCCGCCGAATCAGCCGCGCGTATTCCACCTATGCCTACGCTTTGAGAGACACCATATTCGACGCCTTCATCGAGTTGAACGGCAAGGCTGATAAGGAAGTTGACGTTAACAACCTCGCTTTGCAAACAGAGCGCGCGTGTTACTGCTTCATGCCCCACTTGGCTTGGGTGGATGACGACTACTCAGATGCGCAGGGGCGACGGAACAATCACTGGTATCTGCGAGAGTCGCTGGTGATTCGCGGCGCAAGCATGGAACAACTCTTGGGCCGCACGTCGCTGATAATCGCGTACAGAAATCCCGCGCGGAGCGACAGCGTGATGCGGGGCCTGCTTTTCCTTGCACGCTTCTACAGCAAACGCCTCCCCGGAATGTGCGTGGTCGTCGTCGAGCAAAATTCGGAGAGCACGATTGACCCGGCGTCTCTGCCCGAAGGCTGTCGGTATCTTCTCCTGCGGGACGAGGGCCCCCTCAACCATGGACTCTGCTTTAACGCGGGGATGCGTATTTCGCGTCCCGAAGATGCGTTCATGATTTTCTCGGACAGCGATCTCTTCATGGAGGAGTGGGACATCTGCGGTAATCTGAGAATGTGCCAAAGGTACGATTGCGCGACGGGGTTCGGTAGCATCCTTGAGTTGACAGGCGCGGACACTCTGAAACTCCAACTCGACGAGGCGATGCTCTTGCGTTGGCTCGACGCGAGTAAGTACACGGCGCGCGAGAAGGGCGACGAGTTCGGCGGTTACTGCGTCTTCAACCGCCGGAGTATCCAGAGCGCGGGCGGCTGGGATGAACGATGCGCGCAAGAAGCGCGTCCCCTGTCTTTGAAGGCCGAACGACAACAGCGCGTGTTCCAATCGCCTAATCAAGCGTTGCGCCTGCACCACGATTGAGCGCGAAGTTGCTCCAGGCCTCAAAGGCGCGCTTGTCATCCGCCTCAAGCGGCGGGCCTGCAAGTTTCAGGTGGCCGCAATCCGCTTCGCCGCGAACGCGCAGTAAGGGCCGGTCTCGGTTCTGGATTCGACTGGTGACGAACCGCACGATGAAACCGATTCGCGGCTCGTCGGACGTGTTGGGGTTCGACCCGTGGATGATCGTGCTGTGGTGCAGGGACATCTCTCCCGGCTGCAACACGACATCCACTGCGCGCGACTCGTCCACGTCCACGCTGATTCGCTCGCCGCGCCTGTTCAGCAGGTTGGGATCGTCCTGAACGTTGTCGTGATCGAGCAAGCCGAGCCTGTGCGATCCCTTTATCACGCGCATACAACCGTTGGCCCTATGGCTCGATGTGAGCGCGACCCACGCCGAGATCGAAGGCGTCAGGTGCCAGCCGGAATAGACGCTGTCCTGATGCCACGACACGTAGCTCGAATCTCGCGGCGGCTTATTGAAGACAAGGCTCCCGTCAATAAGTATGTCGCCGCCCAGAACGTCTTCGACCGCATCGAGGATTGCGCCGTGAGTTACCAGCCGGTAAGCCCAGCCGAAAAACAGGTGGAGATTGTCGAACCGCTTCCGAGGGCCTTCCTCGCAGCCGTCGGCTATTGATTCAAGCGCGCCGTGAAAAACAGACGCTTCGTCCGCCGAGAACACTCTGACGGGGAAGACAATTCCATCGCGATCATACTGATCGAGTTGTTCTCTGGAGAGCATACTGGGCACGGACGTGCGCCTTCCTGCGCTGCGAGTGAGCGTCCCGCAGCGCGCTTCTTACACCTTGTCACTTCAGACCGCGTCCGGCCCCATGCGCCTTCACGCGGTAGTTGTCGAAAAGGAACGAGTTCCTTTCAAGGAACGGCGTGTGTTGTTCCATCGTCTCAAGGTAGGATTCAAACACTCCCTGCCCGTATCCTTTCGCGGCCATCATCTTTATCATCTCTTTTTTCCATCTCGTGGCAGCCGACCTGTTCCGTTTCGTTCGGATGTAGCCCCTGACGAGAGTGTCCCAGTCGAGAAGTCGTTCACGAAACATTCGATTGAACAAGGGCCGCAGCCTCGAATTCGTCAGCAACTCCTGCTGCGTCTTTTTATAAGCGGCTTTCAACGCCACGCGCCACAGCGACTCGGTCTCCGCGTTGAGATGGTCACCGACCTTGTATATTTTCCGCAGGCAGCCGACTTCGCTGGCGGCAAACTGTTCCCGGCTCGACCTGCCCCAGATGTAAGTTTCATCCAGAGCCATGTTCGGGACGACGCCTTGCGCGTAAAAGTTTGTATCGTCGGGGCCGGACACCGTCAAGGCGTCGTGATCCATGAAGATGATTTTCACTTCCCAATGGCCTGCGTGCCAGAAACTTTTGAGTCCCACGTTTCTCGTGACGAACGACTCACCGCGGGCATTGCCCCTTAAAGCCAGCAGCGTTCCCCAGCACTTCGCGATTTGTTGCACAAGTGATAAATAAATTCGGTTGGCCCTCGCGCGGTTTTCCGCAACGCGAAATGCCGCCGCCAGATACTGGTTGTGGCTCTGATAGCTCACGTCCGGCGGCTTGTAACAGCCCAAGACCTCCTCCAGAACTGCGTCCGCAAATCGTTGCGCATCGCGCCTCGAATACTCAACGCCCAAGCCCTCTTTGAAGTAACGTTCCGGCCCGTCGCATGAAAGATACGTGGCGAGTTTGTCCAGACGGAAAGAGCTTGTGCCGCTCACGATCGCCTGCGCGGGGGTAACTTGCCCGATGAAGTGCGCGCTGAGTCCCAGATCGCCCGGCAAATCGGGCAAACTTCCGTAGCCCTCAGCCTTAAACGCGGCAACGGACTCCTTCATCGCCGCACGCATCTCCCGAAACCCGCTCCCGAAAACCCGCGAGTCCGTGAAGTACGTGAGCGTTGGCACTTCAGCCTCACGCATGGGGACGGAGTATATAGTGGCCCTTGAGATGTAGCTTGCCAACGGCGCTTCAACATCGTGCACGAGGCGATAGATGAAGGCGAACCTCGCTGCGGATTGCGCTTCGTATCGCAAGAGCCATTGCATACTCCCGCCGTCGAGACGGTGAGGCGGCGGCACTGTGTAGTCGTCGCGTGCGTAAACGACGTTCAGCGCGTTCCGGCCTTTCCGCCCGGCCCTCTTGATCTCGAATTCGATGTCGCTGCCGGGTAGCTTGACGACAAGCACGACGGTCGTTACCGGATACTCGACGAGGGAATTGATTTCTGAGCCGGTCGCGTCCGACACCCAGTAGATTTTAGAATCTTCGCAAAGTCTGCTCAGGATGCCAGCCTCGAATTCAGGCAAGAGGTCTAGCGGGCGTGCCGCCTCGTCTTTGACGTAAGGAGGCTCCGCAGTGTCTAGGTCTCTCACTCCGCCTGTGACCCGCACCTGTTTGAGAATCTCGGCGACGACCTCATCGGACGTGAACAAGTAGCGCGCGAGGGACAGCTTGCAATCTCGACGGGACACCTCTATGAAATCTCTGAGGGCCGCGTCGGAGGTTCTCCTCCCATTGATTTTATCGTGGACGCGGTTCAGTCTTTCGAGTCTGCGTCGAAACTCCGGAATGAAGCGGTGCAGGTCGGTCGTGGAGTAGCCCTCTTTCAGCACCGAACTCACCACTCTGCGATTTAGTCCGAGCCCCTGCTTGAGCTTTAGCCGGGTGAGCAGGAGATCGAAATCGCCCATGCTGTCTGGAGGAAGTTTCAGTATCTGATGCTCCAGCATCAGCACGGCCAGTCGCCTGATGTCCCAAGCGACTTCGGGCCCTTGATTTGCGGCGGCGATGAGTCTCAGGCAGAAGCTTTCGTCGTAGGTTTTGTGGCGCAGGAATTCTTCGAATAAATCATACGCCTGAAGTGGGTCGTGAAATTCGGTTGCGAGAAGTCGTAGTAGACGGTTCCGACCAGAGATTCGGGAGGGTCTTCCAGGATTTTTCATGTCCCAGATTTCAAGGCTTCGCCGATAGTGGGGTTGAGAAAAAGGGTGAGTGATGCGTAGACGCAAAAACTCACCCGCAGGGGGGCCCGGCGGTGACGCTTGCCGGGCCCGACGGTTGCGCTGATCATCTGCCTTGCTCGCAGATGCCCTCCGGTGTCTGAACTCTACGGCTTGCCCTTCGGCTTACCGCCACCGGATGGCTTACCGAGTGGCTTACCCGAAGGCTTACTAGACGGCTTGCCTGAAGGTTTGCCTGATGGCTTACCAGATGGTTTACCAGAGGGCTTGCCGGAAGGCTTACCAGATGGTTTGCCTGAAGGCTTGCCCGAAGGCTTGCCATATTTATGAGGCTTGCCGTGCTTCTTACCACCGCCGCCTTTCTTCTTGCTCTTCCCTTTTTTCTTCTGGTAGGGCGCGACGCCGAGCGCGATGATGAGGGCGTTGAGCAGGTCTATCGCCGTCTGTTTCTTAAGTATGACTGCGACGACATCCTGCAACCCTGTCTGACCGCCGCCACCACCTTTTTTGCCTCCCATGGCATTCCTCCTTAGAACTGAAAATACGTCCTGCGTCTGACTGATCTACTCAAACCACCACGACGCATGATCGGGTGCGGCACGGCGGACGAGGACGATTCGTTTCACTCAAGACGTTCCATTAGTTAAAACCGGCGAGGCTCCAAACCGTCGAAACGTTATTTTACGGCTTGCCGCCCGGGTTCAAAGGCTTCCGGATGAAACGCTCCACATCCTTGTTCGGCGTGGGGGGAACATAACCGGGTTGTGTGACCGGCACGCAGGCGGAATTTCTTGGCTGCTGCATATGCAAGTTGGGGGGGCCGACCCGGAACAGGCCCCAAGAGCCTTGGTTAGCCTGATTTTGAACGAAGACGGTGTACAGGTAGTCGCCCGCCCGTCCGAATTCGCCACCGGCCTTGTCCACCACAATGTCGGCGTGATCCGTCGAGCCGTGGTTATCGCGCGAGCCTAGCCACTGCGAGAGACTGTTGTTGCCAATCGCCGTGGAATTGTTTGTGTAGGGATTCCTCTGCCACGCGTGTCCGTGCAGCGTAAAGACCTGTGACGTGCCCGTCCCGAACGGGTGCGTCAGACGGAATCGAACATTGTCGCCGATCTCCGCCGTGAAGATCGGCGTCTTCGGATCGGTTGGGGCCTGCTGGATCAACTGGTTCGACATGAAACAGGAGAAGTCGTTGGTCACGTTGTTAGTGTAGCGGAACTTCCAAGGCTCCGTCCGGTAGTTGATCGCGCCGCTATTCGTGGAGCCGTCGGGGTTGGACGAAATCCTGATGTCGTCACTTATCATCAGCGAGAACTCGCGGAACTTCGTCGCCCCATTCGCCGACGTGACGGTCGCCGATGCGCGTGTCGTGGGCGATGTGCCGCCCGAAGGGTCGCAATTCACGAGGCTCCCAGACTCGCCGCACTTCCACGTCGAGCCTTGCGGCTCAATGATCATCGAGCCGAACAAGCCGTTGAGATGTTGGAACAGCGGGTCTGACGGGAACAGGTTGAGCGAGCCGAACTCAACCGGCGTGTAGGTCAGTGCCCCGTTCGGGCCTCTGTCAACCTTGCCCGCGTACCACTGGTAAGTGATCGTATTGCCGAACGAGACGACCTGATCTTTCTGGCCCTCCCTGTTCCATCCGACGTTGATGCCGTCGCTTTGCGCGCCGTCGTAGGAGAGCAACTGCGGGTGCAGTCCGACGTTGACGGACATTTTGTTCTGCACGGGTATCGCGTTGAAAGGCGGAGCCCAGGTGAAAGGCTGACTGAAGACTGAAGAGTTGCTGGCGATGTCGTTCTTCAGATTGACCTCGATGCAATCGCCCGCGTTGGCGCGCAAGATGAGCGGCTCGACGGGAACGCCCGGCTTGAGCGTGCCGTTCTTGGGGTCGTTGGGGTTATTAACGAGGTCTTCCGTGCGGACATACATGACGCCGAGCGCGTTGTAGAGAGGGTTGCCGGCCGGGTTGCTGGCGCTAGGCTTGTCGCGGTCGTTGAAGAGGATGGTTCCGGGGAAAGGATTCTGGAACGCTAGGGCCTTCTGCGATGTCACGGCAGTGATGTTGAAAACTCGCTTGACTGCGTTCGCCGGACAAGTCGAGTAGGCGACGTTCACGCCCGACCCGACAGCGTTGTTCGGGAGCGGCTGCAACTTATTCGCCTTCTTAGTCGGGTCGTATGCGCGGAAGAATCCCCACAGACCGTTGGACAAACCGCTCACGTCCAGACTCGGGCTGTAGAGGTAGTCGGCGCAGTTGGCGTCCGACGTTCCGTCGGGACATTTGCGTCCCGTACTATGTGCTGAAGAAGAGGGCACTTTGAAGAGCAGCTCGAAGTGCTCGGAAAGTCCCATCGCCTGAACGCTGCGGTAGCCGGAATTCTTCCATGACGGCTCGGCGAACCACGTCGGGCCCTCGAGGTTGAACTGGTGCGCGAAGACGTGTGCGCCGACGAGCACTCGCACCTGTACGTTGTCGTTCTGGTAAGCGCGCATTAGCGGCGTCATCGGGTCGGGGCTATCCAGAGGGTTGACGGTCTTCTGTATCGAGTTGTCGTAAGCGTAAGAGAGGTCTGCGAATTGCCCGACGCGATAACCGAGCGGCTCGTTCAGGTAGTTGACGGACTGCGTGCCCGGCGGGGTCGGGTCCATCCCCGTGCTGATGAGGTTCGGCGTCGCCGTAGTCCCGCTTTGCGCGGGGGCGTTGATGGCGTAGGCGGGGTCGATCCATCCCTTCTTCGGATCGTCGCTCGGCTTGGTGATAGGGGGCACAGTCGTGTTGTAGATCGAAACCGGCGCATAGGCGAGCTGCAAGTCCTGAAACTCCAGCGCGAACTCGCGGTAGCTGTCTGCGGGGTTACTCGTAAGGATTCTGGCCTGCCAGCTCGTCGGCCCGCCGTCGGGGCCCGAGCCGAACGTCTGTGCGCCGTCGTTGGAAGTCCATCTCGAACCCATCGGCTCGACCAGCAGCCCGGCGTAGAGGCCCGCCTGCTGGTGCGTGGAGGGCCCGAAGTGATCGTGCGTGAAGACGGTGCGTAGCGTTCTGTCCACGCCAGAATCGTCCACCAGTGGATCGAGATACCAACGCTGGATAGTCGTCTGCGCGCCGAGCCAGTTCTGGCCCGAAGGGGCCGGGCCAAACACTGCGGGCGGCGGCTTGGGCGAGAGTGTCGGGGACGCGCCCGGCAATGGCTGCCACGATCCGCCCTGCGCCGTGTTGCTAATGGCGTGGATCATCTCGCGCACCTCGTCGGGGCTGAAAGTTCCGTCCTCGTAGTTGAAGCCGTTGCCCGCGCCGTCCGACGAGGTCACGTCGAACTTCACGAGGTGGATGTGCTGACCGAGAATGTCCGTCGGCGTGCGCACTTGGAAATCATCGACGAGATAGTAGTTAGGCACGAGATTGGTGTGCCAGTATTCGATGATGTCACCGGAATTGCCACGGAAGAAGAGCGGCTCCGGCGGGCGCGTGCGGGCAATAGTTGGACTCACATCGTTCCACAAGGTCAACATACGTTGCTGCGGAAAGTGCCAGCCCTTCTTGTTAAAGACGACGTTCATTTGAATGGCCGCAGCTTTGTAAGTGCGCTTGAGTCCTACCGGGTTGCCGTTATCGTCCACCGCCGGGTCGGCGAAAGGCGCACCCGACTGCGGGCCACGCGGCAGGCCGTTGAGGATGAAGCCGGTGGGCGGCTTGTTAAGAGTGGTTTGCGGCGGAATGCTGAATGAAGAAGGGCAACTGCCCGCCGTGCCATCCGGGAAGAAGGTCGGGTAGCAACGCTTGCCGAAGTAGGCCATGGCCGCCTTCTCGACGAGAGTCCCGTCCTCTGGAAGTTGGACAGCCTTCATCGCCGCAAGGTCTTTACTCCAATCAAACTGGTCGTGACTCTCGACCCCGATCAAGCCGCCCGTTACGATGTGGCGCGGCAAGCCGCCGTCCAAGAATTTGCCCGGCCCGTCCGGCGCGAAATCGAGCGGCGGGTGCGGCGCGCGCGCGCCCGCAATGCCCGGAATGAAGTACGGGTAACCGGGGTTTTCAAGTTGATTGTCCGGCGAGGGCTGGAACTGTCCCGTCATCTGCGTGCCGTCGAACTGACTGTTGATGACTGTGCCGTTTAGGGCCTGCCCGTTGGCACAGCCGCCGATAACGTCGAGGCCGTTTATCTTATTGCCCTGACACGTCCCGCCGACGACAACCTGCCCGCCTGTGGTCACCTGCGCGCCGTTGACCTTCACGTTATGCTGAACCTGCACGTAAGCCGGCAGAGGCGCCATCGGGAGCGTGGGCAGCGGCACGACAGCCGGCCCCGGAGTGCCCGCGATGATTTCGCCGTCGGGCAGTGCGCGTGAACCGGGCACGACCTGACCGCTCTTCGGGAAGACAAACGTGCCCGACTCGAACACATCGTGCGTGCGCCACATCGCCCACATACCTGCGGCGAAGTGCGGGTAGAAGTGGCAGTGGAAGATCGAGTCGCCCACGACCTTGTTACGATTGCCGCTGCCGTTATAAACCATCTCAAGCGTGTAGCTCGCGCCGGGGCTTATCATCTGGCTGTCGAGATAACTGCCCTCATCACTGTTGGGCGACTGAAGCCACTGGTGCGCGTGCTGGTGATGAACGTGCGACACGTCGCGCCCGCCGTGGAGAATACGGAACTTGACGTGATCGTTGATGTAGCTGTGATAGACGTTTGAAGGATCGTCGGGGAAGAAGGCGACTTTCGCCTTCACCGCCGGCTGCATCGTGTAGGGCGTAGTGGCGCTCGACCTCTGGCCGCCGCACGGGGGATGGTTGAAGTCCGCCGTCGTGGTGCAGGGTGGTTGGAACGTGGACTGTGTGTCGAGGTGGTTAGAGTTGGCGGGCACGTCCACGAGCATCGCAGGATCGCCGACTGACCACGCGCTCAGGAAGAACTCTTCAAACTTACAGTCCACGCAATCGCCCATGGGGCCGACGCCGATGCGGTTGGCGTAAACTTCCGCGCCGATGCCGCCCGTGCCGTAGTTGATGGCGAAAGCGTCCTGACCGGCAAGAAGCGTTGTCGAGATGCCGGAGTCGTTGAAGACAGGGAAGGCCTGATTCGCGATTGCACCGAGCGCGCCATGGTAGATGACTGTTATCTCGCGGTAGGGCTGTTTCCTGTCTGGCGCAGCCGGATTCTGGCAGAACAGAGGGTCAACCGTCGCGCCGCCGAGGGCCGGATTGTTCTCGGCGTTGCAAGGCGGGTCGGGCTTGTTCGGGTCGCCATTGGCCCCCGGAAACCTCCCGGCGCTTGGGCCAGTGATGATGGCCGTCAGGTCGCTATGCACGATGTTGTGATTTGCATCGAGCATCTTGAGAATCGGCTTGCCCACCAGCGTCGGCGGGACGGGCGTCCCGTTGGCACGCTTGGACGGATAGACCGCGTCGTATTTGATGAGCGGGTGGTTGTCCAGAGTATTCAGGTAGCCGCCCGGCGTCTTGAGAACCTTGACCGTCTTGCCATTCAAGTTGAAAGTACAGCTCGCGTGCGGCGGGCAATTCAGAGTGCCGGGTGGCACTTGATCCGGCCTGTTGGCGTTATATGTGGCAAGCAGCATGTCATCGGCTGTTACCTGACTGCGATACCATTCGGCCCCTTTGGGCTGAACGTTCAAGGCCCCGAAAAGGCCCTCTCCGAGTTGGTCTCCCGTGGAACTCGTGTCGCCCATCGTGTAGAGAAGGAAAGTGCCCTCCGCCTTCGCGTAGAGAGTGTAAACCGTATGCGACGGGGTGGGAGATGTCGCGGCATTCACGAGGCTGGAGTTGTTCGCGCCTACGAACGAGCCGTCGTCGTTGCTGCCCGTGGCCCACTCCATGCCCTGAACGTGCAGTGAGACCTCCGGCGTGTTGATGCGCGCCGCAGGCGGAGCAGGCGTCGGCGACGCAGTGATCTTAAACTGGTCGAGTGGTATCTCATTCGTAAAAGTGATCTGTAGGCAGTCTCCGACGTTGGCGCGCAGCACGAGCGGGCGCGGACGTTTCCCCGGCACGAGTTGGACTTGCATGCCCGACTTCACCGTGTCGCCCTTGAGCGCAAAGATCATCCCGCCGGGGAGCGCGGCCCCGAGACGGTTCAGCATGATCGGTTGGGCCATCGCCACAACGTCGGCTTTAATAGTATTCGCAGCCTGACATTGGGGCGGCAGCGACGGGGCACTTACGGGCGTGGCTGCGGGCGAATCAGCCTTGGCATCCGAGGGCCGGGTCTTTGGCTCAGGTGAATTCGCATCGGGCTTAGCCGTCGGCGCGGCGTCGGGGCTGACCGTTGCGACCTTAGTGCCTGTCGGGCCGGCCACTGGTTCCGCAGTTTTCGCCTCCGTCGTCGGTTGGTCTGCTAACACGGTCTGTGTTTGCGCGCCCACCGGCCCGGTGATCAGCAAAAATAGAACAAGCAACACCGTGTAGCTAGTGATGTGCGTGAGGAGACTCTTTTGGCTAGGCATCTTGGCTTCTCCTTATCTATTCGCCGGGCAGCAAGTACCGAATATTGAAGAGCCTAATTCGACCTTGCTCGCAGGTTTATAGACTTATGAAGGTGAGACTAACGCTGCGTGACGGTTCCAGCACTCGGGAAAAGTTTAAAACGTTAAGTGAGAAGAATCGCCCTGGGTATGTTGACGGGCGTAGCCTATGTCTTCTGGCCCGATATGTCAAGAAAACTTTCTTTTCTGAAAGTCACCCAAAACCGAATGAGGGCCTTTTGGGCAAAAGCCTGCTGCTAACAGAAAATATTCTTTCGAGACGATGAATTTTAACGTCGCTTGAGGACGACCGGCAGTTTGCGGGGACGTGCAAGCGTGGATGAGAATTACCCGTCGCTAACGACGACGGGCGAGAAAGCAGGGCCGGACGTATCAGGTCACGCCGGATTATTTACGGTTCGCCGCCTCCGTCATCACTTTCACGAGCGCGGCAGGTGAGGACAGGCCGTAGGCCCTCGTCCAGTAGCCTGCCGGATCATTGCCGACGAGGATCATGGGCGTATGGTCGTTCTTGTCGTCAACGGCGGCCCCTAGCGCCTGAAGCAACGAATCAATTTCGGTTTTATCGCCGGTAACGAACGTCCATCCCGGCCCCGCCTTGAACTTCGCCGCGAAGTCGCGCAACCTTTCGGGCGTGTCGGTGATCGGATCAACGCTAACGGAGATCAACTCGACGTGGAGCGGCAGCCCGGCCATGTCCTGCTGGACTCTGCGAAACGTCGCGGTCATGGGCGGGCAGATCGTGGTGCAGGTGGTAAAGATGAAGTTGATGGCAACCGTCTTGCCTTTAACGAGGTCGCTGTAGAAGTTGAGGCGTTTGCCGTTTTGGTCATAGACACGCACATCCGGGATGCGCGCCGACAAGGCAGAGAGTCCGTCGTCGTTGCGCGCCGCAGCCCGAGGGCCACTCGCGGGCGCGTTAACCGGCCCGGTATCGACTGTGGCCCTCAGAGTCATGCCGCACTTCGGGCACTTGCCGGGCTTCGTGGACGTGACCTCCGGGTGCATCGGACAGGCATAGCGCGTGGCGTTAGGTTGCGGTTGTTGTTTCTGCGGCTTCGTGCGGGTCTGAGCGACGGACGGCCCAACGAACGGTGGCATGGCGCACACAGAAGCGAGAATTAGAATCGCGACGAATAATTTGATCGGCATCGGGTCTTTCTCCGTCTGAGTCGGCGAGGACGTTAAAGCTGCTAGGGTGGCCCGGCTTAATTGATGTTGATCCACCCACCTACCTGCACGAACCGTTTCGCTTTCAGGTCAACCGTCACCACATATGCGCCCATCGCCCCGACACGGCGATTCGGGCCATAGGTGATTGCTGGCGTCAGCCCCGTCGGATACTCGTAGAGTCCCTCGAGAGAGTTGATCAGCTTCTCACGGCTCACGTCCTTACCCGACCGCTTCAAAGCCTCGACCAATATCTTGGCGGCACTATAGGCTGAAATCTGCGCAGCCAGATGGTGCGACGGGAGGTTATATTTTTCAGCCAGCGCGCGAAACTCTTTGATGCCTTCTGCGCTTTGATCGGCGGGCGCGGTCGGGAAGGAGATGAAAACTTTACCGTCGAAGCCGGACGGCGCATCGAGGATGCCCGCGCCGCCAGCATTAGTCATGTAGATTGTGGGGAACCAGCCTTGCTTGCTGGCCTCCGTCATAAACGACCGGCCTTCCTCGCCGCTGCCGAACAGGAACACGGCGTCGCGGCTGGCCTGTCTGAGTTGATTGACTGCCGCAGCCGGGTCGAAGCGTCCGCTCACGTAATCGTAAGATGTCGGCGCGCTCAACCCATCCTTTTTACTCTGGTCTTTGATGGCATCGATGACGCCCGCGTTGATCTCGCTCTGAGGAGCGACGACCGCGAGACGCGCGTTCTTGAGTTCCGGTTTCCCAATGATGAAATCAATCAGAGCGCGCGCCTGTACGTCAACCCCGGACAGCAGATAAAAAACTTGCCGGTTCAACGGGAAGCCCGTTCGCGGATAGAGCGTGATCGGGCCCACGAGCGGCACACCTCTCTCGGACATTAGCGCGGCGATCTCTTTCTCCGATCCGGTGATGAATGCTCCCGCCACGGCAAAGACCTGCCCGTCTCTGAGTAAGCTCTCGAAGTTGGCGCGCGTGGCTGCGGGCGTGTCGGCGGTCTCGGCGAACTTCAACTCAAGGCGTCGGCTGTAAACTCCGCCCTGACTGTTAAGCTCTTCGAAGAAGGCCGTGGTCACGGCTTTGGTCGCCTGCCCCATCTCAGCCAGGGGGCCCTTCGACGGCGCGACCATGCCGATCACGATCTTATCTTCGCTGATTCCGGGGTCGCGCTCTTTTCCGAGGCGCTTCAAATAGGCGACTAGATCAGTCAAGTCTTCGCTCGACATCGCGTAGCGCGGCATCACGTTGAGCAGTTTGTTGCCTGCCGGATCGGTGCCGCGCGTAATCGCCAACTCAAGCCCGCGCTCCGTGTAGGGCGGGTGGCGTCGCCCGTCGGCGTGCGTCAGTCCGTAAGGCTTGGTCAGCACCTCCCACGTCAGGTTCGACGGGACGACGCCGCCTTCGGGCTTCCCTTGTCCGTCAAGACCGTGGCAGTTCGCGCAGGCCATTGCGCTGCCCGGAATCTCCAGCGAGGACTCGCCGATGTAAGCCAGAATCTCTTTGCCCGAAGGACTCTTGCCCTGCGTGTAAATCTGTTTGCCGCGACTCTCGCTTGGCGTCAAAAGGTCTTGCGCCGACGCGTGTTCGCCGCAGCAGAGCGCGAGGCAGAAGGTGGCCCACGCCAGCAAGACCATGAGCTTTGGGCCTGCGGGCATCTTAACGTCTCGATGTGTATGCGGTCTCACTTCTCTTTCGGCGGCTGATCGTTAAGCACGCTCTCGACGACCTTGACCAACTCGTCGCTGCGCGCGAGCCCGAAGGCTTTCTTCCACAACCCCGTGCGCTCGTTGCCGATGATGAAGATGTTCAGGTGGTCTTGCTTGTCGCTGACGAACTGGCCCAATTTGTTCAACGCAAAATCCACGCTCCGCTTGTCGCCCGTGAGGAAATACCAACCCGGACTTGCGTGAAGTTTACCGGCGTACTCTTTCAGGCGCGCGGGCGTGTCAACTTCCGGATCAACGCTGATCGAGATGATACGAACGTCTCTGCCCACCTTATCGCCTAAAGCCTCCTGCACCTTTTCCAGATTGCGATTCATCGGCAGGCAACTCCCCTGACAAGTCGCGAAGAAGGAGTTGATGATGACCACCTTGCCTTGCAAGAGATCGCTGTAGAAGCGCATCTTCTCGCCGTCCTGATTTATCAGCACCACGTCGGTGAAGTATCGGTGAGCGGGCGACTCTTCCGCAGCTTCGGTCTTCTGCGCAGCTCCGGCCTTCTGCTGAGTTGGGCCACCCTGTCCGGCTGTAGCTGCCTGCTTCGTTAGGCTCTGGCCCATCGACTGCGCGTTGGTCGGGCGACAGACGAGGCATAGAGCTATCATCGCCGCGCCGCACGCAAAGAGCCGCATGCCGCGCACCGCGCGGACGACTCTCAAAAAATTTGTTCTGCTCATTGTTCTACTCATGATGGTTTCTCCGTAGCTCTCACGCGACCCTGCGTTATCGTTCCGGCCCTCATTCGCGCGCAAGCCTCGTCATCTTTTCGTCGCCTGAATAGTGAGGGGTGTAATCTGGTTTAAGCGGACGCCCAGCGAAGGGCACTGGAAGAACACATAATATACGCCACCATCCGGCGGCACAAAGCTCACTTCATAGATGCCTCCGCCGATGTGTTTGGCCCAGTCGCGCTGCTGCCAGATGCCCGGCGCGAGAAACACCAGCACGCCCACGTCTTCGAGGTTCGGCTTCGGCTGGTTCGAAGTTGAATCCGTAACCTTGAAGCGTAGGTTATAACGCTCGCCGACGTGTGCGCTCGCCTCCGCCGCCAGAGGCTCGACCTTGATTGCGACTCCCGCCTGTTTCGGCAGGGCCGGATTCTCCGCGATGGCGATGTCGAAACAGTTGACGAGGCGTGGCGAGTCGAGCAGGAACGCCACGTCGTAGTGGCCCGAGACGGCGAGACGCACGGTCGTGCTATAGACTCCGCGCTCACTTTCGCGCAAGTTGTTATCGAGAACGAGCAGGGCCTTCGGGTCGCGACGGTAGTTCTGAAAACTCCCCATCGGCGCAGCCATGCCTTCGGTGTAATAATAGATCATCTGGTCTGCCGGGTTAGCGACCAGCACCGAGCCGTCCTCCGGGGCCGGGACGATTGCGTCGGCGAGCGCATCGGCGGGAGACTCTTTCGGCGCTCTCTGTCCGGCGGGAAAGCGCGTCACCGCCGCCTCTTTGCCGAGGTCGCCGAGCTTGATCATGGTGACGAACTCGTCGCCCGTCGAGCGCACATAAGCGAATTGTCTGGTGAAGGTAATCTGGTCTGCGCCCGGCCCCGTGGGCACGGTGTGGACGATGCGATTGGAGGGCACGTCGAAGACATAGACTGTGTTCGTCGCGCGGTTGACCGCGAAGCCGAAGCGTCCGTCGGGCGTGAGGCGGATGGCCCTCAGTCCGGGCTGCGCCTTCATCACTGCGAGGATTTCTTGGCGCGGCCCGCCGACGGCCACTATCGTCCCGTCCCCTTCGTTGGCGACATACACCGCCTTGCTGAGCGGCGAGAAAGCAAGCGAAGAGGGCAGCGAGCCAACCTTCACGTCCGTGGCCTTTGAAAGTTTCCGCACGTCCACGACCGACAGCGTCCCGTCCAGCCTGTTTGTGACGAAGGCCAGACTATCGTCATCGGCAAAGGCGACTTCGTGATGGCCCGCCCCGGTCTTGATTCGTGCCGCGACTTTCAGTGCGACCGTGTCGATCACGGTGACTCCGCCGTCCTCTCCTGCGGCGGCGGTGTCGTTCCCGACCCATAGGTATCTGCCGTCGTGCTGCAAGGCGACGCGCGTCGGTTTCGGCCCCGCGTCAACGTTGGTGATAAGTTTCCATGTGGTCGTGTCTATCACGGCGATCTGGTTGGAGAGCGGCATCGAGACGTAGAGCCGCTTCTTGTCGTTGCCCAGAACCCAGTCTTCGCCGGAGCTGTTCAAGGGGACGAGCGCGTACAGCTTGCTGCCCGCGAAGCCGGAGAGCGGGTCTATGATCGTGATACTCGGCTCGCGATTCAGAGCAAGGATGTAGTACGTGTTGAGATCAATGGTGGGACGCTTGTTGAAGTCGGGTTGCAGAAACGATTGCACCTTCTCGCGGCACTCTCTGATGCCTGCGGGCTGCTGGCCCTCGCGCCGATCAATCCACGCGATGGGGTGGAGATTGCTAATGGCCTTGCCCGCGTTGGCGTCGGCGATCTTGAACCGCACCGTGGCATCCGTGCCCGCGAGCAGTTGGGCCGGCTTTCCCTTTTCGGAGGAGATGGGCTCGATGCTGAACTCGACGGAGACTCCCTCTCGCGTGTAGGTCTGCGGCGCGCGCGCCGACTCCCCAGAGTTGGAGCGGGGCGGTACGGACGTCCCACTATCTTGCGCGTCAACCTGAGAAAGTTCTCCGGCCAGACAGAAGACGACGAGGATGATCAGTCTCAGGCAGATGACTGTGAGACGAGACCAGGTTTCGCTGTTTTGAATGATTGAATTTGCGAGGGGCTTGCTTCTCATAAACCTCCGTTTTCAAACTGTCGGCTCAGGTCGCTGCGTGCGCGACCGCTCACTTCTAAATTTATCCCTGAACACTTCGTTCTTCATCCCCGCCGCGCGCAATCGGAGATGAGTTCTTCCCACATACCCATTACTTTTTCCGCGCCGAAACGCTCGGCCACCTCCGGCGCTTTGGCAGCGAGCCGCCCGCGCTCGGCGTCGTCTTCCATTAAACGGTCAAAAGCCGCTGCCATCGCCTGCTCGTCGCCCGGCGGCACGAGCATCCCGTCAATCCCGTCGCGGATGATGTGGCGCGGCCCGCTCGGACAATCGAAGCTCACGACCGCCAGACCGCAGGCCATCGCTTCCATCAGCACGTTGGAAAAGCCTTCGCACGACGATGACAGCGCAAACAGGTCGGCGCGACGCAACGCGTCGAAGGGTCGGCGTGTGAATCCCGGCATCCGCACTCGCCCCGCGAGTCCGAACTCCTGAACGCACGATTCAAGATAAGGGCGCAGTGGCCCTTCTCCCAGAATCTCCAGCATCCAGTCGGTATGCCTTTGGGCGACCTGAGAGAACGCACTCAGCAACAGGTCGAAGCCTTTTTCATGAGACAGCCGCCCCATGGCCACCAGTATCTTGCCGTTCTCCGGCCCCGGCACTTCATCAGAGTTTGAAAAGGCGGGCGGCGTCAAGGGATTCGGAATGATTCGCGCCTGAATGCCCGCGAACCATGAAAAGTAGCCGAACGCTTCTTCGGTCAGCACCGTGACATAATTCGCTTGCGGGTAAAGGCGACGACGAAGAAGCTCTGGCCCCTCACCGATGAAATTATAATGCGGGTCGCTATGCTCAGTTGCGATCACCGGCAAGCCCGATCCGCGAGTGGCCGAAAGCACACAGATGTTGGTAGAGTCCATGTACGAGATCACCACTTCGGGTGATGTGCTTAAGATCGCCCCTCGCAGCTTCAAGATGTGAGTCGCCTGCGGTATCAACACATCGCGCTCAGCTTGAGAACAATCGTTTATCATGCCGATGAGCGGCGCGACGAATTGCGAATCCATCGGCAGACTATTGAACTGCGAACTTCCCAGATCGAGATGCGTGACCTGCGGGTGCAGGTCGTAACAGGAAGACTTACTGCCGAAGCTCGTGGTCAGGATGGTCACTTCCCGGCCTTTCGCCGCCCAGTAATTAGCCATGATGATGGCGACGCGCTCCGCGCCGCCGCCGCCGAGCGTGGCAATGACCAGAGTTATTCTCATTCTAGCTGTTCGCTTGTTTGTGAGGCGTGGCTCGATCCTGTCTTCCATACCTTCGCTGAATCTGTTGCTCAACCTTTGTGCAATAATCTATCTTCCAGTGTGGCCTCAAGCGGTATGTGCCCCGCTCGACCGCGGGATTAAGTTCGTTCAAGTTTATGCATCCACTGGCGTGATAATAGCCGTGGCCCCACCTGCGAATGTAGTAGAGACGCTCAATCGGCAGGCGCGTGACGCGGCAGCATTCGCTCAGCCGTTCGTTTGACCTGAGCCGATTCTCGAAATCCTGATCCTCGCCCGCGTTATACCACCCGTATCCTCCGACCTGCTCGAACAGTCGCTTCGTATAGGCACACGCGGCGTGGAAAAATAGATCGCCGTCATAGACGTTCCCTTGTAACTCGTCCCCACCCATCAGCCAGACCTCCGGGCACTTGAAATAGCTCTGGCGAGGGAGAACCTTCATGCTCTCTTCTATCCTCCATGGGAGGTGTATGTCGTCATCATCCCAGACGAGGATATGTTCGTATGCGGCAAAGGTAACGGCCAGATTGCGCTTGCCTCCGAGTGAAGGCAGCCGTGCGCCGAGGTTGACGATGCGAACCTCGTCATGCTCATAAAGCAACTGCTGTTCGGGATGGTCGTTAAGCACGACCAACTCTTTGGGGCCCTCCCAGCGCTGCCTGTTGAAGCTCTCTATCGCCTCTTCAAGCAGGGCCGGACGACCGTAAGTCAGGCACAGGCATGAGACGCCTTCACTCATTATATACTCGACGTTGAGGCTAATCGTCAGTTGCTTTATACCATTCGCCGGATCGGTGGAAGTCGGCGTCGATGTTCGTGCGAGCAGGGCGTGAGGGGTTAGAAGATGAGCACCGGCCCTCTGATGGGTTGAGCTTGAAATTGTTAGGAATTCAAACAACCCGCAGCCGTCAGAGCATAGTCTATCGCGGCGACTCCTGTCACGTCCGTCGCGCCAACTTCGCGCCAAGTATGAGAAGGGTAAGGCGGCAAACGAAAAGGAGGTTCTGTTCTAGGGCCGGCCACTCACATCCCGATCCCTTTCAGGTGATAGCGTTCCGTGTCGTAGTGGCGTTCGACATCGACCGTGTTGAGCCCACCGAGGACGCAGCCCAAGTCCACTAGAGAGAGTTCGCAGGCGGGGGCGATGCCTCGCGCTGAGACCATCTTGCCGAAGTCGCCTTGCGCGACAGCGTCTGCCGCGCGCGCGCCGAACATCATGCCCATGATGCGATCTACGGGCGAGGGCGCGCCGCCGCGTTGCGGGTGGCCGACCATCACAGAGCGCGCGTCGTATGAGGTCTCATTCATGATCCTCCGTGCGAGCGCTTCACCGATGCCGCCCAGTCGCGCGTGGCCGAAGGCGTCGTGATTGCCGTCAACCGTCACCAACTCACCTTCCTCCGCGTAAGCCCCTTCGGCGACGACGATGACGGAGTAGCGCGGGCGCGCAGTGTCGCGCACGACGCTCGACGTGTCGCCCAGACGCTCCCACAAGTGGCGATAAATCTTCTGGTAGTTGAAAGGGTGTTCGGGGATGAGGATGAGATCGGCTTGACCGGCCACGCCCGACCAGAGTGCGAGGTGGCCCGCGTGACGCCCCATCACCTCGACGATCTGCACCCAACCGTGCGAGCCCGCGGGCGTGCGCGAGCGTTCGATGATCTCTGTCACGTTGCGCAGCGCCGTGTCGAAGCCGAGTGTGTAGTCCGTCCCGGCTAAATCCTTGTCGATGGTCTTCGGCACGCCGACCGTAGGCGTGCCCTGTTGCGCGAGGCGCGCGGCGACCCCGAGCGTGTCCTCACCGCCGCACGCGACGACCGCGTCGAGTCCAAGCCGGGAGATGTTTTCAACTACCTCACGCGAGCGGTCGATGTACTGGCCCTCCTCTGTGCGCGAGCGGAAAGGATTCGTGCGCGATGAGCCGAGGTTTGTCCCGCCGTCACGATCCCAACGACGCACGTGCGCGCGGTCGAGCGGCAGCACTTCGGGGAGCGGGTCGAGCAGGCTGCGCCAGCCGTCGTAAAGCCCGACGACTTCGATGTCGTGTTCCGAAGCACGATAGACGAGCCCTTTGATCGCGGGATTCAATCCCGGCGCGTCGCCGCCGCCTGTGAGCACTCCTATCCGTCTCAACCGAAGGCCCTCTCTTTGATCAAGTCTCGATCCAGTCTTGACTGTCAATCGCGCGGATCGCCGCTCCGTCAGGTGGCCCACACGTCAACTCGTCAGCCGACGCTTCGACTCATCGATCAGACGGTTGTTTCTCTCGTAAGAAATTTCCTCAGTCTCAGTTGACGGGCCCGCCTCTTTCGGCGGGTAATGGTGCGCGTTGTAAACGGGATAAGCCTCCGTGCGTAGGTGCGCGAGCGTGTGGTGGCCCCGCCGCGCCGCGCGCTCGTGCCTGAGCGCAGAGATGTCTATGGGCGCGACGACGATGCGCTCGCCGGGGCCGGGCGACGCCTGTGCGAGCAGACGCCCGTCGAAGTCCACGATCTGACTGCCGCCGGGCCAAGAGTAAGGCGGGTAGTGCTTCAGGCTCGCGCCCTGATTCGCCGCGACGACGTATGACGTGTTCTCAAGTGCGCGGCAACGGTTGACGATGGTCCACCAGTCCATCGGCTCGGTCGCGCCCCACGGGTCCATGTAGGCGGAGACGCGCACGAGGACTTCCGCGCCGTTCGCCGCGAGTTGCCGGATCGCTTCGGGGAAGAGCCAGTCGTAACAGATGGCGCAGCCGATTCGTCCGATGGGCGTGTCGGCGACGGGAAAGAGCGGTTCGTCGTAGCCTTCGATGTCGTGCGGGCTCGCGTGCACTTCGTAAGGAAGCCACGTGTTGACCTTCCGGTATTTGTAGAGCACGCCTTCCGGCCCTATCAAACAGGTCGTGTTGAAGACGTGGCCGGGATACTTCGGATCGACTTCGAGCATCGAGCCCGACTGAATGTAGATGTCGTGCTCGCGCGCTTTCATTTCGAGACGCTCTGTGTGCTCGTTCGGAATCTCGATGGCGAGTTTTTCGATCAGCTCGGCGGCGGTCGCAAACACCGGCGCGGCGTGCGCGAACTCCGGGAAGACGACGAGACGCACGGGCAAGAAGGGCGCGCTGCCCGCCACGGCCGAGTCGATCATGGAGAGCATACGATCCGTGTTGCGACGCATCTCACGCCGCTCCACAGGGTTCGGCAAGTCCGTCTGGCACGCCGCCGCCGAATACCTGATCTGCTCCGTCATCACTTCCTCCCTCCCGCCTGAGTCGCGCCGACATTCATGGACTCGACAAAGATCGAATCAATCGAAGGCACTTCCGATCTGACGAACCGCGTGTTGTAACGCTCCATGTATGCGCGACGCGCCGCCGTCATCGGATAAGTTTCGTTCGCCTCGTAAGGATATTTCGTCATGCCATGGAAGGGCAGCGGCAACACTTGATCGGGACTCGCAGAGTTGATGTCCATCTCCTTGCTGAAGCCGTCGGCGTAGAGAAGAAACGTGCGCGTCCAGCCCACGGGAAGCGGCGGCAGTTTCGACGCGTCGAACGAGAGACTGATCTCGTCGCCGGGGCGCGAGATGACGAACATGTCATCAGCGTTAAGTAGCAACTCGCGCACGTCGCCCTCGCGCGTGTAGCGTCCGGGCATGACCTTCCACGGCGAAGCGGAAGAGACCTGCTCGTAATCGTATCGGTAAGGCTCGCGGCCATCCGGCGTCGTCTCGCGAGAGAAGCCGCGCCAGCGAAGATTAGCAATGATGGGATCGAGGCGCATCGTTTGCACGGGGAAGTCTTCGCTCGAAGTGTCCACCAGAATCTGATCCCACAGCGCGCGCATGTTAGTGACGATCCGCACTTCCCTGCTTGCGCTCAAAAACTTGCCTGTGAGATCGACCGTTACGGTCTGCGGCCGCCCTACGGGTATGCCGATGTCTTCGATGACTGTCTTCCAACGCCCGCGCGCGTCTCTGACTTGAAGCGAAGGCGTCGTCATCGCCTTGCCCGCTTGCGTCGCCGCGACGTTGTCGCTCGACCATGCGTAGTCCGTCCAGCCCGTGAGCAGCAGCAGCGTGCGGCGGCCCTGCGGTATTCCATTGTCCAGCTTCATCGTCAGCGTGTGCTCGTCTGCGTAGCCGCGCACAATGTCGCGTCGGAAGTCGTCCGGGTAGAGTCGATCCATGCGAGTGATGCGCGCGAGGACATCGTTTCCGTGATCGTCCGTAGCGGCAAGAGGTGGATGCGCGCCGCGCGTCTTGTAGAGGACGTAGGGCTTGGGCGGATCGCTCATGCCCTCGTTCGGATAGACTTCAACATTTTGCGGATGTGCGACGGCCATCAGTTGCAGCCGATCGACGAACATCGTCTCTTCCAGCTCGTTCGTCACGCGCAGCTCGTAGCGCCCGCCGCGCTCTTTCAGTTGATCGCCACGGATGCGGACGTACTCCACGGGGTCGGGCGTGTTGTAGCGACCGGGCTCTTCGAGATAACCCATCTCGCCGCCGCCCATGAAGTCCGTGATGAACTCGAAGCGCGAGCCGTTCCACGCATAGAGATACGGACACGACGAAGGCTTGCGATCAAGCTCGACGACGGGGAGCATCATAGCGACGGGACTCTTCGACGCGCTCGCCGCCTGCGCCTTCTTGATCTCGGTCTCTGCCTGAACGATGCCGGCGGGCCAGAGCACGCGCACGGCGTCGGCGTTCGCACGTTTGCCGAGACCGAAGATCGTATCGGCGGGCGCGGGCGCGGGACTCGCCGAATAAGTTTCGAGCTTCTGCACGAGGCTTCCGGCGCGCGCCTCGATCTTCGCGCCGACGCCGCTGCGGTTGCTGACCTTCCCCGTCAAGCTCACGCGCAAAGAGTGGTTCGTGTTGCCGCCGTCGTTGCGCGCGAAGCGCAGATCGCCTGCGGTCGAGAGTGTGAAGAGATCGGTATCGCCGTCGCCGTCAACATCGCCCGCCGCGAGGAGGCGGCCCGCGCCCGCAATGTTAGTCGTCACGGCGCGCTCGCTCACGTCCGCCCATCCATCGCCGATGTTGCGCCACACGCGCAGGCCCTTGTCCGTGAGCGCGACGAGATCGAGAAGGCCATCGTCGTCATAGTCAATGAACTGTGCGGCGCGCGCGCCCGCAGTCGCAGCAGGCGCATCCGTGGTCTTAAACTTTTCCCTACCGTCGCTCATGGCGAAGAGACTCGTGCCATCGGCGCGCCCGAAGAAGAAATCCGTGAAGCCGTCCTTGTTCACGTCGCCGGCAGCCGCACACGTCCAACGACCGCGCACGTCGAGTCCAACATCCACAGCGACGTTGCGGAACGTGCCGTCGCGCTGGTTGCTGTAGAGGGCCGGTGCTTCGCCGTAAGTGACGACGAGCAGATCGATGTCGCGCCTATTGTTGAAGTCCGTGGGGACGACTGCGACGGCGTGGCCCATCGTGTTCAGCTTCGCTGACGGGGTCGTGTCGGTGAACTTGCCGTTGCCGTCGTTGCGCAAGAGCAGGTTCGGCGCGGCGGCGAAGTCTTCGGGGAAGACAGCTTCGCCCGCAGGGGCTTTCGAGAGATCGGCGAGACCGGCCACGAAGATGTCTAGATCGCCGTCGTGATCCGCGTCAACGAAGGCGACTGCGCCGGGCAGATACGCGTAAGCCGGGATGCCCGCCGCCGTCGTCACGTCGGAGAATTTTCCGCCGCCATCGTTGTGGTAGAGCGCGAGGCCACCATCGCGTATGACGAAGAGATCGGGCTTTCCGTCGTTGTCATAATCGCCCGCGACCGCGCCGACGTTTATTCCGCCGGGTTGCGCAGCGAGCGCGACGGACGCGCCCGTTACGTCCGCGAACTTTCCGCCGTCGTTGCGGTAGAGTCGCTGCGTGGAAGGGCCCGCCCAGAAGAGATCGAGATCGCCGTCGCCGTCGAAGTCGAAGAGCGTCGCGCAGCCTCCGAGTGATGCTGCGATCTCGCGCCTCGTGGCGTCGTTCAACTGCGCGCCCTTGAAGCTGCGACCAAAGACCTGCGACGCGGCGATGGATGCGCTCGTCGTGCTCGAAGCAGATGGAAAGACTGTGGCGGTCGCGTCCGTGTAGGTGACGGAGGGCGTGGCGCGCTCGACGAGTTCGGACTCGGCTCCGGTCGAGGCGACGGCTTCCGCATACCGGCCCTGTTCGAGATAGTTCTGCCCGAGCGTCGTCCCCGATCCGCGTTGCCTCAGTTCTTGAAAGCGCGCGATCACCTGCTGGCCCTCGTCGCGCTGTCCGGCTCTGAGCAGGGCTGTGCCAAGGTTGTAGAGCGCAGTGGCGTTGTAGGGCTCGGCGGCGAGCGCCGTGCGAAACGCGGCAATGGCTTCCGTGTACTTGCGCTGCTGCGAATAGAGCTGGCCCAAATTGACGTTCGCGCCCACATCCGCCGGATCGATCTTGAGCACGCGCTGGAAGGCCGCGATGGCGTCGTCTGTGCGACTCTGCGACTTGGCAAGCAGAGCCAGAATGTACGGGGCTTGCGGCGCGTCGGGCGCGGCGGCGGCGGCGGCTTGCGCTTCACGTTGCGCGCCCGGCGCGTCGGGCAGGTTGTAGAGCGCGATGGCGAGATTGATGCGCGCGAGCGAGAGATGGGGATCGAGTTGCAGGGCCTGACGGAACGAGTCAGCCCCCTCTCTATATTTGAACTGTTCGAGGAGCGCGACGCCGATGTTGTTGGCGCGGTAGGCGTCCTCACGCGACGCGGGTGCGGGAGTCGTCTGAGCCGGCAGGCGCGCCGATGTCTTCGTGATAAACGTCGAAGCCGCCGCGAGAGAAATTAACAGGACGGCGGACAGGGCGAGGGCGTGACTGAATTTTTTCATAGGTCTGTCGAAGCAGAGTCGCGCGTCGCCGGTCAGCCTCTGGAAGATCGCAAGTTGGCGGGCGGGGAAACATTCCGAATATACGTCGGCGAACCGCGTTGTCAAGTTACGGCGAATCGCGCCCACGTTCTTCATGGAGAGACGATCTTTATCGATTAAATTTAGGCGGCGGCGACTGCCGGGCACTTTGTTGCAGGTGTGCGCAGAAGCGTGTAAAGTCACCCGGAAAAGCGTCTCTCCGGCGCGATATGCACCAGACGAATTATTCTAAATGACGTTACAAACGAACTGTCATCGTTTTGAAGAATGCGGGCCTGCAAGGTCGTGATATTTTATCCACGAGTGCGACAGAGAGGGTTCACGCCAGTCGCCTAATCAGAGATTAGTTGACTCCGCCGATGCGCCGCCCGCAATCTTACGTGATGCGAATGAGACTATCGAATCATGACCGGCCCACCACCCTGCTCATCATTCTCATCGCCATCATCACAGTCATGACGGCGTGTCAGCCAGTCGCGAAGCTGCCCGACAAGTCGTCCAAAGAGTACGCCGATGTCGTCAGAGCTTTCTACGTCGGTCTAGCGGCTTTGCAGGTGGGCGATGACGTGCGCGCCGATGCTAAGCTCGCGGAGGCCACGCGGCTCGTCGCGGGCGAGCCCGCGTGCTGGGCGAACTGGGGGCTGCTGGCCCTGCGCCAGAGGAACTTCGACGATGCCGCGCAACGTCTCGAACGCGCGCGCTCGCTGGCCCCCGAAAGCGATCAGATTCAATACCTTATCGGTCTGCTCGAAAGCAGTCGCGGTCGCTCGGCGGAAGCCATCGCCGCGTTGCGCAAGGCGGTCGCACTCAATCCCAAAAATCTCGTCGCCACCTACAAGCTCGCCGAAGAGATCGAGCGACAGGGCGACGAGAACAGCGAGGCGGAATTCCAACGCCTCGTCGGCAAGATACTCGAAGCACAGCCCGACAACCTTGCCGCGCTGCTCGAACTCGCGCGCGTCTCCGCCAAGCGCGGCGACGCGGACACGTTGCGTCGCACCGTCGAGAAAATCTCCGCGCGCTCTTCCGGCTGGCCCTCCGAAGTGCAGCAGCAACTGAACGCCGTGCAAGAGGCGACAAACGGATCAGACCCGCGCGCTGCAGCGACGCGGATCGCTTTTCTGCGCAACGTGCTGGTGCGCGAACCCGAGTTCCGTCAGAGCCTCGCCGCCATCAAGCCACCGCCCGGCGAAGAAGCCGAGCCGTTCACAAAATTCCTGCGACTCGAAACGCCGACTTTCGCGCTCGCACCCGCCGACACCGCACTCAGCTTCACACAGGAGCAACTGCCGAACGCTGGCAACGCACGCTATGGCTGGATCGGCGCGATATCTTTCAATGGCGAAGGCGCGCCTTCTATAGTCGAAGCGAATGGACACGAGTTGCGTCTCGCGAGTGGCGCGACGCATCCATTCCCCGGCGGTGCGTCCAACATCGCGCCCGGCCCCGAAAGCGTCCTCGGGATCGATTTCAACTACGACTTCAAGACCGACCTCGTGCTGGCGGGCGCGGGCGGAGTTCGACTGCTCAGGCAAGACGACGCCAATGCGTTCACCGACGTGACGGCGCAAGCCAAGCTCCCCGCGCCAGTCGCGAACGCGAGTTACACCGGCGCGTGGGCGGCGGACATCGAGGCGGACGGCGATCTCGACATCGTCCTCGGCATGGAGCGCGGCGCGCCGACGATCTTGAGGAACAACGGCGACGGCACTTTCGCAGAGTCGCACCCCTTCGCCGGAGTCTCCGGTCTGCGCGGCTTCGCGTGGGCTGACTTCGATGCCGACGGCGACCCGGACGCCGCGCTCGTTGACGGCGAGGGCCATCTCCACGTCTTCATCAACGAACGCACAGGACAATTCAAAGAGCGTGCACTCCCGCCCGACTTCCCCGTCGCCCGCGCGATCAACGCCGCCGACGTGAACAGCGACGGCGTCATCGATCTGCTCGTCGCGCGGGCCGACGGCATCATCACGCGCCTCTCGGATAAGAACGAAGGACGCGGCTGGGAGACGACTGAGGTCGCGCGAGTCAGCAACGCGCCCAATTTTCTTGAAGGAGAATTTCGCCTGCTCGTCGCGGACTTGGACAACAACGGCGGGCTCGATCTACTTCTCACTTCCACGCCGCCGATGGGCTTTGGTTCGCTCGTCTGGCTCGGCGACGGGCAGGGCAACTTCAAGCCGCTCGATAAGGCAGTCGAACTCGTGTCGATCTCCGACGCAGCCGATCTCGATGGCGACGGCAGGCTCGATCTGTTGGGTCTCTCATCAGACGGTCAGCCCACACGCGCGACGAATCGCGGCGCGAAGAATTATCACTGGCAGCAGGTGCGCCCGCGCGCGGCGAAAGCGGTCGGCGATCAACGCATCAACTCTTTCGGCGTCGGCGGTGAGATGGAGATACGCGCGGGGCTGCTCGTGCAGAAGCAGCGCGTGACAGGCCCTCTCGTCCACTTCGGTCTCGGCGATCAAATGGGCGCAGACGTGGTACGCATCGTCTGGCCCAACGGCTCTGTGCGCGCCGAGTTCGAGTTGAAAGCCGATCAAACGATCACCGCCGAGCAGCGGCTCAAAGGTTCTTGCCCGTTCCTCTTCGCCTACGACGGCCACGGGATGAAGTTCGTCAAGGATGCCGTGCCGTGGGGCTCGGCGATTGGGCTTCGCATCAACACGCTCGGCACGGCGCGCGTCGAGGCGACCGAGGAGTGGTACAGGATCGGCGGCGACCAGCTCGCGCCGCGCGACGGCTTCTACGATCTGCGACTCACGGCGGAGTTGTGGGAGACCTACTACTACGATCAACTCGCGCTGATAACCGTCGATCACCCTGCGGGCACGGACATCTTCGTCGATGAGCGTTTCGTCATCCCTCCCGTCAAGCTCGCCATCACCGCCGTCGAGACGCCGCACAAGATTGCGCGCGCGTTAGACGATCAAGGCGAGGACGTGACGGACGTGTTGAGCGCGCTCGACGAGAAGTATCTCGACACGTTCGGGCGCGGTCGCTATCAGGGCGTGACGCGCGATCACTACGTTGAAGTCGATCTCGGCGACGACGCGCCGCAAGAAGGGCCACTCTATCTGATCGCGCAAGGTTGGATGCACCCGACCGACTCGTCAGTCAACGTCGCGATCAGTCAGGGTCACGACGTGAGCGCAAAGCCTCTGAGTCTCGAAGTGCCGGACGGCAAAGGTGGATGGATCGTCGCCGAGCCGAACTTGGGATTCCCGGCGGGGCGCAAGAAGATTTGCCTCTTCGATCTCTCGCACGTCTTTCGCCCCAATGCGCCGCGCCGCCTGCGCCTGCGCACCAACCTCGAAATCTTCTGGGACTCAATCGAGTGGGCGCGGGGGCTACCCGACGCGCAAGTGAAGACGATGAGGCTCGACCCCCAAACGGCAGACCTGCACTACCGTGGCTACTCCGTCATCGAGCACCCGAATGATTCATCGCCCGAAGTGCCGGACTACAACCGCATCGCCTCGTCGAAGCAAGTCTGGCGCGATCTCGTCGGCTACTACACGCGCTTCGGCGATGTGCGCGAGTTGCTTGCGCGCGCCGATGATCGTTACGTCATCATGAACGCGGGCGATGAGATGGCCCTGCGCTTCAACGCGCCGCCCGCGCCGCCCGCAGGCTGGGTGCGCGACTTCGTTATCGCTGGCGACGGTTGGATCAAGGACGGCGATTTCAACTCGACCTTCTCGAAAACGGTGCTCCCTTTGCCTTACCACGAGCGGCGGGAATACACTTCTTCTCCCGGCAGGCTTGAAGATGAAGAGGTCTATCGCCGCCATCCCGAAGACTGGCAGACGTACCACACGCGCTACGTCACGCCCGATATTTTCCAGAACGCACTGAGACCACGACAACGTAGATGACACGCAGCAGTAGTCGCGCCGCGAGGATTTTGCTCGCGCTCTTTTTCGTCGGTTTGATTGCGACGCCCATCGTGATCCGTCGATGGTCAGCGCGGCGCGCGGCGTCGCAGTCGAACACTGACGCGGGGTCTGCGCTCGCGCGCTACGGCTTCCATCTCGAAGAAGTCTCGCGCGCCTCCGGCATCAACTTCGTCCATCAGGCCCCGACGCTCGATCACAAACTCGATCACATCATGCCGCAGGTGGCCTCGATGGGCGCGGCGGTCTCGATAGTTGATTTCGACCGCGACGGATGGTCGGACATCTACGTGACGAATAGCGGCGAGGGCAGCCGCAACGCACTCTTCCGCAACATGGGCGACGGCACTTTCAAAGATGTCGCGCCCGAACTCGGCATCGCCAACGTGAACGAGCCGGACACGGGCGTTTCGATGGGCGCGATCTGGGGCGACTACGACAACGACGGCTACGAAGACCTCTTCCTCTACAAGTGGGGCCGCCCCGAACTGTTCCACAACGACGACGGACGCTCGTTCACGCGCGTGAGCGAGAAGGCTAATCTGCCGCCGTGGATCAATGCCAACACCGCCGTCTGGCTCGACTACGACGGCGACGGGCGGCTCGATCTCTTCGTCGGCGGCTACTACGCGGAGGACGTTGATCTGTGGCATCTGAAGACGACGCGGATCATGCCGGAGAGTTTCGAGTACGCGAAGAACGGCGGGCGCAAGTATCTCTTCCACAACTTGGGCGAAGGAAAGTTTGAGGAAGTCGCTGAGAAGGTTGGAATCGACAGCCGACGATGGGCACTCGCCGCCGCCGCCGCCGATCTGCGCGGGACGGGCCACCCCGATCTCTTCGTCGCGAACGACTACGGTGTCTCAGAGCTTTATCTTAACGAGGGCGGCAAACATTTCCGCGAGGCAGGCGAGAGCACAGGCGTCGGCTTCGCGCCCAAGAGCGGGATGAACGCGGCGTTCGGCGACATACTGAATCAGGGCAAGTACGCTATCTACGTCTCGAACATCTCAGAGGAGGGCGTGCTCATACAGGGCAACAATCTCTGGATACCGCGCGAGGGTGCGTCGGGCGACGCGATCAAGTATGACAATCTCGCGCGCGACATGGGCGTCGAGATGGGCGGCTGGAGCTTCGGCGCGCAGTTCGGCGATCTTAACAACGACGGCGCGCTCGATCTCTACCTCGTCAACGGCTACGTCTCCGCCGACCACAACAAAAATTACTGGTACGATTATTCAAAGGTCGCAGGCGGCAACACCGCGATCATCTCGGATGCCGCCAACTGGCCCGCGATGGAAGGCAGGAGTCTCTCAGGCTATCAGCAGAAGCGCGTCTGGATGAACGACGGCGCGGGTCGCTTCAATGATGTGGCACAGGCGGTCGGCGCGAATGACACTTTCGACGGACGCTCGGTCGCACTCGTCGATCTCTGGAATCGCGGCGTGCTCGATGTCGTCGTCGCCAACCAGCGCGGGCCCCTGCTCGTCTATAAGAACACTGCTGCGCCTGAGAACAAGTGGATCGATTTCGAGTTGGAAGGGACGGAGAGCAACCGCAGCGCCATCGGCGCGGAAGTTCGACTCTTCTGGAACGGTGAGCAACAGGTACAGCAGGTCGCGGGCGGGAGCGGCTTCTGCGCGCAGGATCAACGCCGCCTCCACTTCGGTCTCGGCAAGAATCCGCACGTCGAGCGCGCGGAGATTCGCTGGCCCTCCGGCAAGGTGCAGACGATTGAGAATCCGGTCGTCAATCAGATCAACAAGGTGAAGGAGTCCGCATGAGCCGACAGGCGAGCGCAACAGTCGCACCCGCTCCTCCGGTCGAAGTCGGCGGCGCGGAGCACAAACGGAGGTTCAGTTTTGACAGCCGTTTCGTCCCGCCCATCTTCATCACCTGCATTCTGCTCGCGGGGCAAATCTCCTTCGGGATGCTGGAGAGCTACCAGAAGACGCTGCTCGCTATCGTCGTTAGCATCGCGACAGAGCTGATGCTCTCGCGCATCTTCGCCGGCAAGTGGCCCCACCTCGCGAGCGCATACATCACAGGCATCAGCGTCGGCATCCTCGTCCGCTCGCCCGCCTTCTGGCCCTACGCGCTGTGCAGCATGATCTCGATCACGTCGAAGTACGTGCTGCGTGTGCGCGGTCGGCACATCTGGAACCCTTCTAACTTCGGCATCTGCGTGATGCTCTTCCTCGCTTACGAGGCGGTGGCGAGCTTGAGCATCCAGTGGGGCAACTACCTGCTGCCGCTCGTCGTCATCTGGGCTCTCGGTTTCGTCATCGTCTGGCGACTGCGCCGCTTCCACATCACGGCGACTTACGTCGTCTCCTTCGTTGCCTTCTCGTTTTTGCGCAGCGTCATCACGGGCCACCCGTGGGCGGCTGAGATCGCGCCGATCACCGGCCCCATGTATCAGCTCTTCATCTTCTTCATGATCACCGATCCGAAGACGACCGTGCGCTCACGTGCCGGACAGTGCGCCGTGGCTTTCACCGTGGCTCTCGCCGAAGCGATCCTTAGACTCGCCCAAGTCGTCCACGCGCCCTACTACGCGCTCTTCATCATCGGGCCCACGGCGAATCTGATCGAAATCTGGTTGACTTCGCGCGCCGTCGGGCATGCATCGCAAGCGGCGGCGTGAGCGGCGCGCGCAGTCAGTTATTCAGCACTGACAATTTTTAAGTCTCCTCGATCACACTGACAAGGGATTTTCACGAATAAGGAATCATCCGAATGCGACGAAGCTCTGTCTTCTTTAGTCTCATGCTGGCTCTCGCTCTATTGCTCGCGGGCTGCAAACAAGCCGCGACCGTGCAGGGCACGCAGACGCCCGGCAGTGAGCAAGCCGCGATGCAAACGGCGACGCCGACGCCGGGCCCTTCGCCCGACTCCCCGCGCCCATCCGGCCCCGTCGAGTTCACGGACGTGACCGCGCAAGCCGGAATTCACTTCAAGCACAACACCGGCGCGTTCGGCAAAAAATATCTCCCCGAAACCATCGGCGCGGGCGCGGCGTTCCTCGACTACGACAACGACGGCTGGCAGGACATCCTGCTCATCAACTCGACCGACTGGCCCGAGCACAAACAGTCTCGAACGACGCTCGCCCTCTATCACAACAATCAGGACGGCACGTTCACAGACGTGACGCGGCAGGCGGGCCTCGCCGTTGAGATGTACGGCATCGGCGCGGCAATCGCCGACTACGACAACGACGGTAACGAGGACATCTACGTCACCTGCGTCGGCCCGAATCATCTCTTTCGCAACATGGGCAGCGGCAAGTTTCAGGACGTGACGACGAAGGCGGGCGTGGGCGATCCCGGTTTTTCGACGAGTGCGGCGTGGTTCGATTACGACAACGACGGCAAGCTCGATCTCTTCGTCGCCAACTACGTCGCGTGGTCGGTCGAGACCGATCAGTACTGTTCGCTCGACGGCAAGAACAAGTCCTACTGCACGCCGCAGGCTTACAAGGGCCAGAGTTCGACGCTCTACCACAACCGTGGCAACGGCACGTTTGAGAACGTCACCGAGCGCGCGGGACTCAACGATCCGACGAGCAAGGCGCTCGGCGTCGCGCTGCTCGACTACGACAATGACGGCAAGCTCGATCTCTTCGTCGCCAATGACACAGAGCCGAACAAGCTCTACAAGAATAACGGCAACGGCACTTTCACGGACGAGGCGGTGACGGCGGGCGTGGCGTTTAGCGAGGCGGGCACGGCGCGCGCGGGGATGGGCGTGGACGCGGGCGACTACGACGGCTCAGGTCGGCAGGGCGTCGTCATCGGCAACTTCACGAACGAGAGCATGGCCCTCTATCACAACGACGGCACGGGGCTGTTTACGGACGACGCGCCGAACTCCGGCATCGGCAAGGCGTCTGCGCAGTCGCTCACCTTCGCCACCTTCTTCTTCGACTACGATCTCGACGGACTCTTGGATATCTTCGCCGTCAACGGTCACGTCTCCGACGACATCAGTGTCGTGCAGCCGAACGTCAAGTACGCGCAGCCGCCACACCTCTTCCGCAACAAGGGCCGGAAGAAATTCGACGACGTGAGCGCGCGGCTCGGTCGCGCTCTTCAGCGCGCCATCGTCGGTCGCGGCGCGGCTTACGGCGACTTCGACAACGACGGCGATCTCGATCTGCTCATCACGACCAACAACGGGCCCGCGCGTCTGCTTCGCAACGACAACGCCAACCAGAACGATCTGCTGCGCGTGAAACTCGTCGGCACGCGCTCGAACCGCGACGGCATCGGCGCGAAGGTCACGCTCAAATCGTCGAAGGGCGCAAAGGAATTGTTGATGGTCAAGACCGGATCGAGCTACTGCTCGCAGAGCGAGCTGCCGCTCACGTTCGGACTCGGCAAGCCGGAGGATGGGGTGACACTGACGCTGGACATCATCTGGCCCGACGGCGAGCGCGATACCGTCGCGGACGTGAAGCCCGACCAATCGATCACTGTGCAGGAGGGGAAAGGTATAACCTCCGCCGCGCCCATCGTCTTCGCCAAGCCCACGCCCTCGCCTTCGCCACAGGGGACACAGCCGCAGCAACCGCGACCGCAGCAACCGCAGCAACCGCGTTAACAGAACCGCGACGCATCACGTCATCAAAGAGAGCGCACGCGCAACGGCGATTCGTCCGTTGCGCGTGCGCTCTCTTTGTTTAATCTCTCGCGAGCGGTGGCCTTCTCAGTCGCGACCGACGCCGAGCGCGTCCGCCGCGCGGTTGATGTAGTTGAACCACGACGCGATGAGCGTGATCTGGAGAATGCCTTTGTCGTCGAAGCCGACCGCGCGCAGACGCTCGTGATCGGCGGGCGAGATGCGCGTGGCATCTTTCGTCACCTGCACGACGTAGTCGAGCATGGTGCGATCCTGTTCCGAGATCGGGGCGGTGCGGTAGTCCTCTGCGAGTGCCCTGACCATTCCTTCATCTAACGACACGCGACGCAGAAACTCTGCGTGAGACTCGATTCAATAATGACAGCGATTCGTCACCGAGACCATCGTCGCGATCATCTCGTGCTGCCTGCGTTCGAGCGGCAAGTCCGGCGACATGAGCGCGCCGAAGGTGGCGAACGCATGATGGAGCACTTCGGGCAATAGACTGTGCGAATCAACGATGCCGGACGACGCGCCGTCGGGCGTCGGATGCACAGGCGTCGCGTACTCGATCGGATACAACTCGCGCTGCGCCTCCATCGCGCGGCGCACATCATCGTCGGACTCGGCGGAAACGGTTTTGATCCACGTCATGATTTCTCTTCTCCGTGTGAGTTCCCCGCGATGAATTTGCGGCGGAACAGTAAGTAATAGACGGGCAGGCCCGACGCGACGACGGCAACGCCGAGCAACGACTGACGCGGGTTGCCGCCCGCAAGCAGGATAAGCAACAGTACGATCAGTAGCAAGAACGCGGCGGGCGTCGCCGGGTAGCCGGGAGTTTTATATTCAGGCGCGGTCGTGTCCCTGTGGCGCAGCACGAAGAGCGCGGCGACTGTGAGCGCGAGGAAGATGACGACGGCGAAGACGAAGTAGGAGACGATCTGGTTGAACGTGCCGAGCATGACGAGCATGGAAGCGAGCGCGGCTTGCAGCGCGATGGCACGCGCGGGTGTGCCGTAGCGCGGGTGGACTGCCGCCACCGCACGGAAGAACAGTCCGTCGTGCGCCATCGCGAAATAGACGCGCGGGGCCGACATGATGACACCGGCAAGACTTCCTAGCACGGCGACGATAACGACCGCCGAAAAAATCTGTCCACCGATCTTGCCGAACAAAACTTCGCCCGCCTGCGCCGCGAAAGTCTCGCCCGACGCGACGCGCCCCAACGGCACGAGATAGATGAAAGCCGCACTCGTCGCGACGTACACGAGCGTGACGATGATGACGCCGAAGGCGAGCGCGCGCGGCAGAGTGTAAGAGGGCCGGCGCACCTCGCCCGCCACCTTGCTCACATCCCACCACCCGCCGAAGGAGAAGAATGCGGCGACCATCCCACCAGCGAGCGCGCCCGCAAGCGGCATCGAACCAGCGCGCCGTGCGATGAACGGCGTGAAGTTTGACCAGTCGCCGAGTCGGAAGGCGAAGCCCCAGACGAGTATGCAGCCAAGCGCGCCGAGCTTGAGCACGGTCAGCCAGCCCACGAACCACGCGCCGAGTCGCACGCCGCGAATGTTGACGGCGGCGAGCGCGATGATCGACGAGACTGCAACGAGTTTGATTCCGAGTGGCGAGAGATCAAAGCTGTAGCCAACGTAGCCCGCAAGCCCGACGGCGAGCGCGGCTGTGAGCCCCGGGTCCATGACTAGTAGGGCCATCCAACCGTAGAGGAATGCGAGCGGCGCGCCGTAGGCTTCGCGCAAATAGACGTAGCCGCCACCGGCTTGCGGGAATCTGACGGCTAGCTCGCCGTAGCAGAGCGCGCCGCACAGGGCCATCGCGCCCATCACGAGCCACACGACGAAGACGAGCGCGGGCGAGCCGAGCGACTTCGCCATCCCTGCGGGCGTGAGGAAGATGCCGACGGCGATGGTCTCGCCGACGATGAGCGCGGTCGCAGTCGGCAGTCCGAGTTGTCGTTTGAGTGTGTCGCTCGCGCTCACTGAAAGTCCGCCTGCCGGCTATCCGTCCGATTCATTCCCGACTAGAACGTGATGCGCGTCGCAAACTGGAAGGCGCGAGGGCCACCTGAGCCGAAGACGCCGCCTGCGGTCGTCACGGGCTGACCGAAGCTCGAAGAGCGCAGGAAGCCGGGGCTCGTCGCGTCGTTGCTGTCGCGCACGAGCACGTTCGAGTAGCCGGAATAGTTGACGTTCGAGACGCCGAGCACGTTCGTCACGTTGAAGAGGTTGAAGACTTCTGCGAGCGGCTCGATCCGCACGCGCTCTTTGAGGCGGAAGACCTTCGACACGCGCAGGTCGAACGAGCTGAATGCGTCATTGAAGCGCGCGTCGTCGCGGACGAGCGGGAGCAATTGACCGCCCATGCCACCCGCAGCGTTGATCTGCTTGATGAAAGTGTTCAACTCCGCGCCGGTGTGGAACAAGCGACCGCCCGCATTGCGTTGCAAAGTAGGAATGCGTGAACTTCCGTCCGGCAGCAGAATGTCCATCGGCACGCCGGAGGCCAGCGTGACGAGCGGCGAGAGGCGGAAGCCCGCAGGCAAATCGAAGACGCCTGCGAAGGTGAAGCGGTGACGTTGATCGTTCGGCGTCGGGCCATATTCCAACTGAAGGTTGTTGGAATCGAGAGGGCCATTCGAGAAAGGAATCTGATCGTCGTTCGCGTAGTTGAAAGCCTTCGAGAGGGTGTAGGCGGCGCGCAGTTGAGAGTGGTTCGCGAAGCGGCGTTCGACGCTCAAGAGTAGAGCGTCGTACTTCGTCTTGACGCTCGACTCAATGTTCTTGACGAGATCAGGGCCACCCACCACCGGGTTGAAGACTTGCCCGATGGTGCGACCGATGATGAAGTGCGTGCCGAAGTCGTGCAGGTAGTCGGCGCGCACGACGAAGTTGCGACCGAGTTCGCGCTCGACGCCGACGTTCATCTGCTGCACCGACGGGTTCTGTAGATTGTTAGCGATGATGTTGATGCCGCCTGCGCCCGCGCCGGGCAGGACGAAGCCGGTGAACGGATTGGCGAGCGTCGGGGCCGGCGGCGGGAACTGGCCGCACGCGGGGTTGAAGAGGCACTGCGGCTGGATGAAGAAGACGTTGCCCGCGCGCACTTCAATCGGGAGCGCACGACCGTCAAGCCCGCGTTCGAGCGATTGAATCTCAAGCGTCACGCGGTCGTAGTAGATGCCGTAGCCGCCGTGCAGACTCGTCTGTCCATCCTTCGTCGAGAGATTGAAGCCGACGCGCGGCGCGAAGTTATTCTTGTCCCTCGTTCGCTGCCCTTGAAGAAAGGGCCGGATGAGCGGGTTGAGATCACTGACGCCGCTCAAGTTCTTGACGTTGGTGTCGAGTTCGTAGCGCAAGCCGAGGTTGAGCGCGAGCCGTGGCGAGATGCGCCAGTCGTCCTGCGCGAACGCCGCAAAGTAGTTGTTGTCCGCGTTCGGAATCACGAGCGGGCGCGTGGGCACGCCGCTACGGAGCGTGACGGCGAAGAGCAGATCGTTATCGTCCACGCGCCCGTCGCCGTTGCGGTCGAAATCGGGGAAGTCTTCGATCAACTCGACGCGCCCCTGCTGAAAGACGCCGAGGTTGAAGTCCGCGTCAACGCGCTGGAGTTCGCCGCCGAAGTTTACGGTGTGGTTGCCGCGCACCATCGTCAGCGTATCGCCGAACTGAAGGCGACGCTGCCGCGTCTCCTGCGGGACGCGGAACGACGCACCATCCTGAATGCTCGGAAACGTGAGCTGCGGCCCTTGCGTGACGGGAGTAGTCCGGTTGATGAAGGCGCTGAAGCTGAAGTTGAAGTTGTTGATGTCGTGCGGAGAGATGACGCGCGTGTAGTTGGCGGCGAGCGACTGCGCGTGGTTGCTGCTCGACTGACGCTGCGAGGCTGAGCCGATGGAGCGTATGAGCGTGCTTGCTGCCGTGTCCGACTCGCGTTGCAGCGAGTAACGTAGGTTGAAGTAATCGTAGCTGGTCAGATTCCAATCAACGCGGTCGGTCGTCAGCAGATCATCAAGCGGGGCCGGGGCGAAACTTTTGACGATGGTGCGCGTGGCAGTGTTGCGCGCGCCGACGAGCACCGCGCCGTCTTGATTGCGATCCTCAATGGAGCCGAAGAACCAAGCCTTGTCTTTCTCAATAGGGCCACCCAAAGTGAAGGAATACTGCTCGCGGTCGAAGGGTGGGGTAGCAGTGAGTGTGCGGTCGAAGGTGGCGGGCAGGCCCTGAAGCCTGCGGTCGCGGAAGTAGATCGCGCCGGAGCCGTGCACGACGTTTGTGCCCGACTTGGTGACGACGTTGATGACGGACGAGGCGGAGCGACCGAGTTGCGCGGAGAAGCGGTTGGTCGCGATCTGAAACTCCTGCACGGCGTCCTGCGAGATGTTCTGCACCGCGCCGCCGACCACATCATCGTTGATGTCCGCGCCGTCAACTGTCACGTTGCCGCCGCGACCGAACTGCCCGCCGGAAGAGATGACGACGGTGTTCGTCTTCGTCGGATCGAAGTTCGGGGCCGGTGAGTTGCCGGGGACGAGCAGGGCCAGCTCAAGGAAGTTGCGCCCGTTGAGCGGGAGGCTCTCGATCTCTCGATGAGAGATGACACTATCGACCGTCGCGGAAGTTGTATTGACTAAAGGTTCAGCCCCTAGAAGATCATCAATCTTGTCACTTATGAAACCGACCTCTAGCTTCACATCGAGGCTCGTGCTCTGCCCCACCTGAAGTACGACGGACGTATAGATCGTCGCCTTGAAACCTACAGCTTCGGTTCTAACCTCGTACTCACCGACGGGGAGATTCACAAGCGCGAACTCGCCTTCCGCATTGCTCGTCGCCTCTCTCTTAACGCCGATCGCCTTCTGCGTGGCGGACACCTTAACGCCGGGGACGACCGCGCCGTTCGGATCGGTCACTCTGCCGATGAGTGTGGCGGTAGTCGGCTGCTGTGCGAAGGCGAGCGCGGTCATCGCGCAGACGAGGACGACACAGGTGATCACTGTCGCAAGTTGTTTCAAGTTTCCGATTCCTCCGAGAGAATGAGAGACGCACGACGATCTCATCTTCGCGCGTTTGAATGCTTCGCGCTTACTTCGCGTCGATGGCCGTGCCCTTGATCCCTTCGCCCTCGACGATCTTGACGTAGGTGTTCATCGGCGGATTGGCGATGGTGTCGTGCGTGCCGTTGGGCCAGCGAATCTCGACCGAGTCGATCTTGCCCGCGCGACCGGCCCCGAGGATTTCGCGCGGGTCGTGCGAGGCGAGGTAGCTGCCGCCCGCCGTCTTGAGGCGACTGAATTTCGCGCCGCCGGCACGCCAAGTGATGAGCGCGCCGACAGCCGACGGGTTACTTTTCGTCGAGATGAGTTGTAGCCCAAGCCAGTTGTTCCTGCTTCCCCCTTCGTTGCGGAGCAGCAGCGGCGCTTCGCCGTTGTTCGAGACGAGGATGTCGAGATCGCCGTCGTTGTCGTAGTCGCCGACGGCCAGCCCGCGCGCAGCGTAACTCTTCGCGAAGACAGTGCCCGACTGCGCGCTCACGTCCTTGAATCTACCGCCAATATTCTCGAACAGGAGCAGAGGCTCTCTGTACTTCACTCTCGGCGCGCGCGACTCGATCATGTCGTCTGGGTGGCCGTTGGCGAGGAAGAGATCGGCGTCGCCATCGTTGTCGAAGTCGAAGAACTTCAGGCCCCATCCACTCAGCAGGTGTGTCGCCGGGCCGATCTCGCCGGGCTCGTCCACGAAAGTTAAATCCTTCTGATTGTGGTAGAGGCTGAAGAACTCCTGATCGATGTTGGCGACGAAGAGGTCTTGCCAGCCGTCTCTGTCGTAGTCGCCCGCGTCCACGCCCATGCCGGAACGCGGCGCGCCCGCTTCGCTGTAGGCGACGCCCGAAGCCAAGCCCACCTCTTCAAACTTTCCATTGCCTTTGTTGATAAAGAGGAAGTTCGGCACGGTGTCGTTGGCGACGAAGAGATCAGTCCAGCCGTCGTTGTTCACGTCTGTCGCGACGACTCCGAAAGATTTGCCGGGCCAATCATTGATGCCCGACTCTTTACTCACGTCTTTGAACGTGCCGTCGCCGTTGTTGTGGTAGAGGTGCGAAGGCTGCGGCTTGAAGAAGCGCGGGACGCAGTAGTAGCGACGCTTCGATTCGTCCGTGCAGTAGAGATTCTGCGCTGTCTTGTCGTAGAGGACGAAGCTGGAGACGAAGAGATCGAGCTTGCCGTCTCGGTCGTAGTCGAACCAGACGGCGCAGGTTGACCAGCCGGGCGCGGCGACGCCCGCCTTCGTCGTCACATCCGTGAACGTGCCGTCGCCGTTGTTGTGGTAAAGCGTGTTGCGCCCGTAGGCAGTGACGTAGAGGTCTTGCCGGCCGTCGCCATCGTAATCGCCCGCCGTCGCGCCCATGCCGAATGTGCCGCCCGCGACGCCCGCTTTGTCGGTCACGTCAGTGAACGTGCCGTCGTGGTTGTTGTGGTAGAGGGCGTTCTTGAGCGGCTGCTTCGGCGCATAGAAATCCGAAGGGCCACTGTTGACGAGGTAGATGTCCATCCAGCCGTCGTTATCATAGTCGAAGAAGACGCAGCCCGCGCCGACCGTTTCGGGCAGATAACGCTCCGACGACATCGCGTTGTTGTGCGTCCAAGTGATGCCGCTTGTTTTCGGTGACACTTCTTCAAACGTGACGCGCAGCTTCGACGGCGCAGTCGTCTGCCGCGCGCCGGCCGCGGGCGCGAAACTGAGAGTCATTAAGAGGACTGATGAGAGAACGACTAGTCTGTCTTTCACAATCACCGCCTGCCGGTGTCAACACATTCAACGATATGAAGTCGGACGTTGTGGCGAGCTTCACATTACGAAGCGTCTCCCGAACATTGCCTATGGAGTGCTTGGAGGCGCGCCGGGGTCGCCCTCCTGCGGCTGAGTCTTGCCCGCGCCCTTGAGTCTTTCGACGATGGACATCTCGTCCTGCGCCCGTCGCTGATCTTTGAGCAGCGCATAGAGCCGGGCGAGGTTGTAGTGCGCCTTCGAGTCGTCTGGATTCAGCTTCACGCCAGACTCAAGCTCCTGTCGCGCGCGCTCATAGTTCTTCTGCTTTAAATAGAGCGAGCCGAGGGCCACGTGCGCGTTGGCGAACGAAGGCTGAAGACGTATGGCATTTTCAAACAGCCCGACGGCGTGCTCGTCTTCGTTCTGCTCCTGCGCGATGAGGCCGAGGTAATAGAAAGTTTCGGGCGCGGCGACTTCCTTGCGGATGCTCTTCTCAAGCCACTCGCGTGCCTCCCCGTACTTCTTCTGTTTGAGAAGAATATAACCGAGGTACATCTGCGCCTGCGCGTTGTCGGGCCGGAGTTCGAGCGCGCGGCGGAACACACGCTCTGACTCGAACAGGTCTGCCTTCTTGAGCCACGCCGCGCCCAGAGCCACGAGATAAGCGGGCTCGTCCGGCTTGAGCTGCACAGCCTTTTCGAGGGCCGACCGAGCGTCGTCGAAGAGCTGCGA
The DNA here is from genome assembly GCA_032229975.1 of Acidobacteriota bacterium. Taxonomy (GTDB): domain Bacteria; phylum Acidobacteriota; class Blastocatellia; order Pyrinomonadales; family Pyrinomonadaceae; genus JAIVGV01. The sequence goes on from JAVXVG010000001.1 coordinate 168,987, forward strand.
CTGCAACGCGGCGACGGCGAAACGGTAGAGCAACTCCGGCGAGTCGGCGACGAGTGCGCGCGCGCGCGAAAGATAGGTGGACGCGGATTGTGCGTCGCCTTTGGACTGTGAGACGAGCGCCATGCCGAGCAGCGCGTCGGCGTTACTATCTTGTGCGCCGAGGGCCAGCCTGTAACTCTCCTCCGCTTTTCCCGCGTCGCCTTTCTTCAGGTAGGCATCGCCGAGGACGGCGAGCAAAGCGGGCGTCGGCCGGCTCGCCTGCCGCACCTCTGCGATGAAGGCGACGCACTCGTCGAGGTGGCCCAGAGTGAACAAAAGGTGCGCGAGCTTGTAGGTGGTGTCTGCGTCGTCGGGGACGATGCGATGCACCTCCCTCAACTCCGAGACCGTTTTCTCCGGCGTGTGTTTGAGCAAGTAGAGGTAAGCCAGATTCATGTGCGCGCCCGCGAACTCGCGATCAACGCGCAGAGCGTGAGCGAAGAGGGCTTCGGCTTCGTCGAGCCTCCCCTGCTGGGCGCGAACCGTGCCGAGCAGGTTGAGCGCGAGCGCGTCTTCGGGACTACTTTTCAACAGCTTGTCTAACTGCTGCTCCGCTTCCGGGATGCGATTGGTGCTGATGAGGGCCGCCGCGCGTTCGATCTGCCACGCATGATTATTCTCCTGCGCCCTCGCCCCGTGCGTCGCGGCAAGACTCAGCAGCAGCATGATAGAGATGCTCAAGCAAACGTGCGCGTTGAAGGCCAACGTCCAC
>JAVXVG010000002.1:0-24906 GCA_032229975.1 Acidobacteriota bacterium
TGCCCGCGCGCGTCGGTCTCGCCGCCGAAGCGTGCGTCGGTGAAGATGCGACAGCCGGGCGTGTTCGTGACGATGTGGAGTTCAAAGCTGCGCGGCGCACGCATGGACTGTGTTGCGGAGGGTGGCCTCCTGCGTTGTGTAGCGTCGCCCGGCGGACGCGGGCTGTTGCGCTTCGAGTCGCCTTCGAGCGAGCCTTGCGCGCGCTCGCTCGTCGCAACAGAGCAGGCGAACAAGATGACGAGCGACGCGGCGCAGGTGAGCAGACGCGACGTTGCGCAAACGCGCGAGACGGAATGGATGCTCTGTGAGATCATTGGTGTATCCAACTCGCGTTTGTAAACGTTGTCTTGTGCAGATTCACCGCTCGTCATCGCCGATCATCGTCTGTGATCGTCTCGCTTCGTAGCGCGTTAGACGTGCGGCCTGATCATTTAAGATCGCTGGCGCAACGGAAGCCGGTCTGCAAATAGTTGCTGTCCTCGGCGTCCCAGCCGCGACGGAAGGTCGCGGTGGCCTTCACCGTGTTGAGGTAACAGCCGCCGCGCAAAGTCATCTTCGTCGCCGCACTCTTCGCGTTCTTCGTCGTGTTGACATAAGGCGCGTAGCGGCTCGCAGTCCACTCCCATGCGTTGCCGATGAGATCGCAGACTCCGGCGGGCGTGCAGCCGTCGCGATACGAGCCGACTTCGACGAGGCGACTCTCGCCGCCATCCGCGAGGTTCGCCGCACCCGCGCGCCACTCGTTGCCCCACGGGTAGAGGCGGCCCTCAGTTCCACGCGCGGCGAACTCCCACTCTTCCTCTGTTGGCAATCGCTTGCCCACCCAGCGCGCGTAGGCTTGCGCGTCCGAGTAACTCACGCCCGTGACGGGCAGCCGCGCCGCGCCCTGCGCGAAGTGTTTGCCCTTCCAACCTTGCGGCGCGCTCTGGTGCATCTTGTCCACGAAAAGCTGGTATTCCTCACACGTGACCTCAAACTTGTCAATGAGGAACGACGCGACCGTGACGCGATGCGACGGTCGTTCGTTCGCATCGCCGTCCTCTCGCCCCATCGTGAAAGTTCCGCCTTCGATGCGGGCCATCTTCGCCGTCATGTCAAGCGAGTCCGGCGTGGCGATCTGTTTACCATCGCTCGTCGCGACGCCTGCGCGGTCGCCGCGCGTGAGGATAACGCGGCGAAGTTCAAAGACGAGCGCGGCGACGGAGACGAACGCGATAGCGGCGACGACGAGCAGGCGCGCGTTCTTGATCTGCGTCGTCCGGCCAACTGGGCCGGACGCCGTGGCGTTGGCGCGTGCGGCGCGGTTGGCGCGCGCGCTCAGTTCTCGCCGCGCCTCGCGCAACGTCTCGGCGCGAATGGGCACGGTCAGGCTGAGGCGACAGTTCTTGCAGTAAGTCCATCCCGCGCGCACGAGCGCATGACAGTATGGGCAACGCTCTCTCTCGGAAGTCTGACTCGCCAATTATGACTCACTCCTCTAGCGATCCAACGGCTCACCGCGACCAACCACCCGCGATCTTATTTGCGCGGCGAAGGTTTATCGTGATAGTCGAGCAGCCGACGTATATCACCCTCATTCTCGACGATGAATGCGGCGAGCCAGCGCGTCGCCGTGTGTAGCTGCGCGCGCTCACCGACGATGGAGAAGACCAGGCCCGTTTTGATCTTCTTACCCGAAGAGTCCCAACGCACGACGGCAAAGACGATGCGCGAAGTGCTCGGCGCATCCTTGTCGGCTTGCAGCGTGCCGGTCTTGGCGTAGAAGCGCGCATCAGGCATCCGGCGTAGCACGTCTAGCGCGCCGCCCTCCTTCAAGTCTGCGCTGGCCGTGCCCGACCACACGACGGCTTCCAGCCCTTCGCGCACGCGCGCGGCGATGTCCGGGAAAGACTGGCGCGCTTCGAGCGTGACGAAAGGCGCATCCGTCTTAACGACGTGCGCGACGATGGGTTCGCCCGCAACGCAAGTGGCGAAGGCAGCGGCGAGATCAACGTTCGCCCAGAGGTTCGTGCCGCCGCCAAGCAAGAGGCTGACGAAATCGCGCGGGCGCGTGATCTTGTCGAGATCGAAGTTGACATGCGCGGGCGAGATCGCGTCGAAGCGTTTCGGTCCGGCCCGATCCTTTGGTCGCTCGCTGTCGTTCAGATCATCGTGCTCGTCTTTCGTCCAGAAGGAGAGACGGCGCGCGCGGTCTTCGCTCTCGACGCTGATGGCGAACATCGTCCGAAGTTTTTGCGCGAGCGACGTGGCGGCGAGGTTCTCGAGCGCGAAGGGATGCGAAGGTGAGAAGGCGATTGACGCGGGGAACTGCGGCACGCGACGCCACGGCGCGCTTGCGCCCATCGCCTCCTTATCCGAGTTTGACGCGCCTCCGTCGGTTACCTGTGCGCCCACGCGCTCTGCGAGACCGAGGAAGCCGAGGCGGACTTGATAGCGATTATCCGAGGCGGAGAGGTAGGTTTTGAAATCAACCCAATCATTGCGCGGCGTGACGTTCCAACGCCGATCTTCGCCGGATTTATCGGGCTCGACGATGCGGATGCCGAAGACTTCATCCTCGCGGTCGTCCGCGCCGCGCACGCGCAACTGTCGATCAAGATTGGGATGCACGGCGAGGGCCGCTGACGCCCAGAGCGGTTTGGTGGAAGAGCCGACGACGATGTTGTTGTCGAAATTGCGGTCGCCTCCATAGCGCACTTCGAGCGAGCGCGGGGCCCTCTCTTCGATCCAGCGCGCGGGCGGCAGCCACTCGCCGCGCTCCTCCGACTTGCGCCACAGACGCCCCGGCGTCATGCGGGGCCAGCCGCCGAGCGCAAGCGTCTCGCCCGTGGGCAAACTGAGCACGGTGATCGCGACGCGCGGCGGGAAGAGCGCGGCGGGCTTCGACTGTTGCTGATTCGCCATCAACTGTTCCTGAAAGAGCGCGCGTCCTTTGAGTGCGGCGAACTTGTGCGAAGACTCTTGCAGCGCGCGATCGAGCGAGAGCGTGCCGAAGCGGCGAGGGCCATCTGTCTTCCACTCGGCATCGAGCGCGTCGGCGAGCGCGCCGATCCACGGCAGCGCGACGTTAGGATCGAAAGTCTTCATCCAGTCGCCCATCACCCACGCGCCGCCGACGATCTGCCGTTGCCCGTCGCGAAAGGTCGTGCGCGGGCAGTCTTCTTGTCGCAGGCTCGTGTGAAAGCTGACCTGCGTGTTGTAATCCGGGTTCGCCTCGACACGGTAGGCGACGCCCTCCGACGGGTTCTGCGGATCGAGCAGGCGCGATGTGGGAACGAGACGGAAGAGACTGACGTGGCCGGACACGTGAGCGCCCGACGTATTGTGGCGCACCTTGTCCATCAGTCGATCGTAATCATCAACGCCATGCAGCGAGGCAAGCTCTGTCTTGAAGTCTGAGAGTCCGGCTTCCTGCGCTTTCTCTTCGAGCGGCAGTGCGTTGAAGCGCACGCGCTCCTCCTCAATCAACTCCTTTCCCTTGATGTCCAGCGAAGGGTCTTTGATCTCGACGGTCTGCCCTTGTTGATTAACGATGAGCCGGCCATCGGCGATCATCCAGTTGACTATCTGTAGGAACTCCGACAAGTCCACCGGCTTGCCGAGTTTTTCGTCTCGCGCAACGAGCAAGCCGCGATGCGTCACGCTCAGCCATAGCAGCAACGGGATGATCGAGAGCATCGCGACCGCCTTCGCGTAGTTGAAGAGCGGCTCGCGTGCGGGAGCGCGACCCGTCTCGTGCGTCGTGATGATCGAATCAGATTCATCAACGTAATGCTCGCTGCGCCTGCCGTCGTAGCGACTGAAGAGGGCCAGCATGGCGAGCGTAAAGAAGATCGTCCAGCGCGGCAGATCGGTGTTCGAGTTGACGCTCAAAAGCGGGAGGTTGCGGCCCGTGAACGGAAACGCGCTCAGATTCATCCCGGCGTGCAGGATCGCTTCGATGAGGAACGCGCTGGCGACGAGCGCGGCGAACGCCGTGCCGTAGTCGAAGCGTCCGCGCGCGTGCGCGAGTATCAGCAGCAACGGGACGGCATAGATGACGAGCAGGCAGATGCCGCCCGCCATGCCATATTCGCTCGCGACGAAGAAGCTGAACACGCTGTCGAACTGCAAAGTATCCTGTCTGATCTGTGAGCGGCGCGTGGGCGCATTGCCGAAGCCGAGACCCCAAGCTCGCCCCTCGTGCGCGATCGCCTGACTCTCTTGCGTGTGCTCGTAGCCGTTGCGCAACTTCTGCATGGGCAGCCCGCGCGGGCCACCCTCTTTGTCCTCGGCGACGAGGAGAGTCTTCTGAATATTCGTCCCTTGCTCAAAGCTCAAAAGCCGCACCTTCGTCTCGCCAAGCACGCTCGACGCAAACGGCACGTAGAAGATCAGGTGCGTGTAGAGAAGCAGCACAGCGAAGATGAACGTCAAGGAGAGAGTGCCGAACGCGATCAGACCGACGCGGTAGGGGCGCGAGACAATGAGCAGCAGCGTCGCGGGAAAGAAGATGGCTAGCGTGGCAAGCACGCTGCCGGAGTCGCCGATCAGAATGGGCAGACCGAAGGCGGGCACGACGATGGTGACGAGCGCGCACGCCAGAATCTTCCAGCGCGGCGGCAGATTCGCAGTCTCCGGATCAACATCGCGGAAGGCGAGTTTCGCGGAGAGCCAGAAGATCGAGAATGTCCAGTAGTAGAGAAGCGGCGCGCCGATCTCCTGAAAGATGTGCCACGGAGCAGCGGGGAAGAGGCGCGAGGCAAGCGGGACGATGAAGAGCCAGACGATGACCGTGAAGAGAAGGACGGAGGTGCGGTTAATGAGGGCCTGATTCGGATCGGCGATGTCCTCCCATCGGCTGCGACCGAGTTTGAACGCGCCGTCAACGATGCGTAGCGGGCCGGTGAGCGCACGCTGGAAGGGCCACTCGTCTTCGCCTCTATAGAGCGACAGGATCAAGCCGAGCAGGTAGAGGAAAACGGCGACGTAGAGCAGAGAGGTTATCGTGCCGAGCTTGAAGATGAGGTGCTGTGGTAGCCGGAACCACTGTTGCGGATCGGACTTATCCCACAGGTGCGGCGCGTCGTAGTAGATGATCAGGAACGCGGCGACAAGCAGCACGAGATAGCTCAAGACGAGAAGCATCGTCGTGCGCTGGCCCCCTTCGGGCAGAGGCTCATGGAGGTCGTTGCGTAGTCGTGCGACGAGCAATAGCAGTCCGGGGACGAGGGCCAGTCCGAGGAAGGCGACCGTCACGCCTTGCACGGCGAGATCATCGAGGAAGTTGGGCGCGAGCGAGTAGCGCAGCGCGAGCAGCAGGCGGAAAGAGAGCAAGTTCCAGACGCACGCGGCGAGACCGTACACGAGCCAGCGCGTGCGTGCATCGGGCATACGTCGCCACGCGAGCGCGAGCCCGCCGCCGTAGCAGACGAGCGCGACGAAAAGCAGCAGCGCGATCTCTTTCAGGCTTGGCAGGTTGTTGATCACCGAGAGGACGAAGGCGAGTTGGCCCGCAGGGACGGAGACGCGCGAGAGCGAGCCCGCCCACTCTTCAGCATCCGGTTTGGGGCCCGGCCGCAGAATCTCCGGCGGCAGGTAGTCGCTAGATTTGGCCTGCTTGCGCGTTTCTTGATCGCTAAAGACCAACGCTTGATTCTCGTCGCGCTTGACGCCGATGTTCTGCCTGAGATCGCCGACGCCGTTGCCGAGGGGGAGCACAAAGGCATAGTCGCCGGGTCGCGCGCGACCTGTGACGATGAGCTTTGCGGGCGGGTCTTGCAGCGACGACGGAACGGGGCTGGGGAGTGGGCTTGCGAGTCGCCACGGCGGGAGGAAGTCGAGCATGAGGCGACCTTCGTCGTTCCACAACTTGGCAGACAGCGTCGAGTCAGTCCAGTGCAGCGATAGGCGGCAGGGCATCTCGCACGGCGCGTGCTTCGAGTTGTGGTCGAGTACGCGCAACGCACCCTTTGACGTGACGAGCAGACGCAAGTCGGCGGCCCACCTTGCCGCCGCGACGAGCCGCGCCGGCTGATCATGTTTGTCGAGTGCATACCGCTCGACGTAGCTCGCAAGTTGATAGACGCGATCACGCGCCGCCTCTGGAACTTTGAAGCTGGCTACGATGACATGCTGGCCGTCAACGATCTCGACGCGCCGCCAGAAGTGCCAAGAGCGCGTGAGTCGGACTGCGTAGTCGCCGAAGTTCTGGCTCGCGTCGTCTGAGAGCGTGACGCCGTTCAAGTACTCGCCTGTTTTGTCGTCGCGCACGAACGCGCCGCCGCCGCCGATGTCTAGCGAGCCCGTACCGCCGCTCGCGCTTGCCTGCAAACGCGGCGCAAACGATCCGTTCGGATAGCCGGAGACGGCCTCTTCCTCCGCACCGCCGATAACGAGCTGATGGCCGCCGTTCGCCGCCACTCCCGTCCATGCGATCTGCGTGCCTTCGGGCCACTTCGGCGAGGTGAAGACGACCGCGAGCACCGTCAGGAACGATGCGAGCGCAATGACGATTGCGCCGACAAGCGAGCCGAGAGCGAACCACGCCTGCGGCAGCAGGAAGCGGAGCGCAAAGTAGATAAGTAGCGGGAGGAGAAAGCAGAAGGCGATAATCATCTGAGGCCGATCCTTTGCCGTGAAGAAACGCTCGATACGCGATCGACACTATCGAGCTGTGCGAGAGAACTTGAAGCGACGCCGTGAGTGCATCGCAGACATTCAACTATTCAGCCGCGCTCTCGCTCGCCGCACCGATCTTCCGTGCGCGCGTCGTGCGGTTCGCCGACCGGCGACGCGGCTCAAACCGCGCCCGCGTTACTATCACGCGCTCCTTCGTCAGTCTCATTTTTTTGCGCGTCGTCGCCCGATGCGGAGATTTTGCCATCCGACTCTTCACTAGTGGCCGTCTGGGTTTGCGCGCTCAAGGCGGCAGGCGTGGTGTCGTTTTGCTGCTTCAACCAATCTTTAGCCCACCTCTTGAGCGATCCGAGTTTGCGCGTGACGACGTTCGGTGACTTGACCTCTGCGATGACGATAGGCTCGCTCGACGCGTGCGGCGGCTGAGAGTCAGATTGATCGTTGTCATCGATGGGCGAGGCCATCTGATCGGATTCAGGCTCGCGCGTACTCTCGCTTCGCCCATTCGATTTCCCGACCGGCCCTGTGGCGGGCGGACGACTCTTCTCATTCCCGACCTTCAGGCGAATGTATTCGTTGAGAGCGACAAAACGTTTGTGCACCATCTCATATTTGTCGAAGAAGCTAGAGAGTTGATCTGCTACGCTTCTCTTCGCCGCGTGCCCTTCGGGTGATTGCATGAAGCGGATGAGGGCGAACATGTAGGGCTTCATCAGCCCGTTCTCCTTAATGACCTTGGGCTGGCGCACACTCACGCCGCCCTGATCGCGGCCACCCTCAAAGAAGGCCCGCTCGATGCCGTAGTAGAGACCAGAAGCTACTTTCGCGAACTGCTCAGGGTTGAGCTGAGCGATGCGGTGCATCAACTCGTCCGCGTCCGTCTCGGTGAGACATTCAAAGATGAGATTCAGCAGTTTGCGCTCACCCTCGATAGCCTCGAAGATGAAGCGGCGCGCGAAGACTCCAACGCTGAAATCATCACCGACGAGATCGCGGACGCCTCTTGCGACGGCGGCGGTCAAACGCGTGTCACGTCGCGTTTGTTCGAGCAGTTGCTTCAGGATCGAGGCGTAGCGTTGATCTCTCTCTTGGCTGTCGCCGTAGAGGAGGTCTTCGATCAATTTTGCGATGCGGGCGTCACTAAATTCATAGTCGTCAAACGAAAATTTATCGGGCGTCGCTTTCGACTCTTTAATGAATCTGATGACTTCGTCGAGCGCAAAGTCGTGCTCGTCTAGGGCCTTCCATCCGGCATACCAACGCTTGATCGTGGTGCCGTTCAGGGCCGGTCGCAGAGCCCTCAGCTTTTGCTTGGTTAGCGAGTCGATCTGAACAAGGAGATCGACAATGTCTTTGAGTCGGGGAACACCGGGAGGCTTGCGCTCAGTCGCCAGCTCACCCAGTTCTTCACGTAGGAAAGGAATCAACTCCGAAAAGTTTTTAACGTCCTTCGGCTTCTCGATCTGGCCGTCGCCCTCTTTGAAGTCGTAGAGTTGCCACAGGTATGCGAGGTCGCTCCATTCCTTCTGCGAGTATTCGACGAGCGAGAGTTTGGTGTCGAGCGAGAGTTTCGATCTGAGACTCGACTCGTGAAGACGTTTAAGCCACGGGCGCGCTTTCTCTGCGGCGGCGTCAGAGCCGTTGGCGATGCGAATGAACTTTTTAACGAGCGTATCTAACTCTGTGCGGCTGAGGGCCAGTTGCGGCGCGAGGTCCGAGAGGTACGCGCCGCCCTCGTCCTGTGCATACATCAAGTATTCGATCTCCCACTTGTCGCGATGACTGCGCGTCTCGATGCGCGCGCGCGCCTCGTCTCTCAGTTTTTCGGCGACGCGCACGCCCTCGATGCGGCCCTCGAAATAATCCCAGAGATCGAGCGGCGCACCGGGCGCGCGCGCGTCGAACACTTCCGAGATCAACCCGTCGAGCGCGTCTTTGTTTGATGAAGCGAGTGTGTAGCCAAGCGAGCGGAGCGCGTCGGAAAGCTCCTTGACGGCATCGTCCGAAGTCTGCGCGTCTCGCGCTCGCTCGCGCCAGATGGCGAGCATCGTGTCTTGGGAAAGGTTGAGCCTGCAAGTTTCGTCGGGCTTGTGCCCGTGCTCGACGAAATATTTAATCAACGTATCCGGCTCAAGGCTCTCGACGAGATCGGCGGCGTTAATTCTTTTCGCGAGGTGTTCGCCGACGAGAAGCCGCGTCGCCGCAGGATTCAATTTCTCATCAGTCTCTCTCAGTCGCTTACTCGCCGCGCGTAGCGAGTCAAAAGCGGCGCGCCGCAGATCATCGACGAGTGGGCCTTCTCGTGCGAGTGTCTCTTCGAGTTGGGCCAGCGTGGCGTCGTCTATCATGGGCCACTCGCCGAGCAGCTTCGCGAGCAGCACGAGGCGCGGCGCGAACTCGGCGAGCGAAGAGCCATGCTCGCGCTCCCATTCCCACAAGGGCGTCTGCGATCTCTTCTCGATCTCGCTCTTGAAGTCAGGGTGCTGCTTGATCGTCTCCCAGGCCGTGAGCAGGCGCGCGCCTTCCTCGCGACAGTTGTCGAGCGTGGCGTCTTCCGTGCTCAGATCGGCATCGAGCAGCAGCTTCGCCCCAAACGCCTGAGCGTGACCACGGCTGCCGCCGACGAGCCATCCGAGACCACAACGAAAGCAGTCGTCAGGCAGAGTGTCAAGGACGGCTGCGATCTGTGCAGGCGAGGGCCGCTCCGCAAAGCCTGTCTCTTGCGAGGGGGCCTCGACAATAGGCTCGACACAAGGTGCGCCCGCCCACAGCTCGCGCAGCTTGACGCGAGTTGCGTCTTTCTCAATAGAGTCACGCTTGAGCGCGTCGAGCGCGGCGACGATCTCCGTCTCGTCGATCTCTTCGGGACGTTCAAAGATGCGATTGACGAGCGAATCGGATGAGGCGAGCATCACCTCGGCGAAAGCGGCGACGTTCCATCCGAAACGCGCTAACACCTCGCGCCCCGGGTCGAGGAGCAGCGCGTAGGGGTAGATGCGTGTCCCTTCGGTTTTATGCAAACGACGGACGACGAGGAACGGCTGGCCATCGTTCAGTCCAAGCCCGAAGACAGGTGTCTCGGCGCTCAGGCCGTAGAGGTCTTCAAGCGCGCCGGAGGCAACCTCCACCCACGCGCCGATGCGGCGTCGCTCGGTGTAACTGTTACCCCCGCGAACGAGCAGACGCATACGACTACCTGTCCTCGTTCCCATCGACAGGCGACAGCCGGTTCATGTCGTCCCAAGTATTACCGAGACACCAGCAGATGAACTGGATGAGGCCGTGCGAGCGCGGCTGCTCGCTCTTATCCGATGGCGTGTCGGATAGATTCTCCGTCCAGATGAAGAAAATTTCTTCGACGTTCAATTTGGGTTTGACGCTTGTTCGGGCCAGTCGCCCCTTCTGGCTCAACTCGTCTTTGAAAGCCCTGATGCTCTGCTCATCTTCGAGCAGCATTGTCAAAAGTCTTTGCCGGTTGCCGCGCCGATTCTTCTTGAGCCATTCAATCAAGAGTTGCCGCTGCTTCTCCGGCGCAGTGCCACTAAAATCGTTAGCTATCTTGAGCAATGCTTCCTTCGTGACGAGATCGGTCGTGCCGGCGACGAGATCGAGCTTGGTGACGACGATGCAACAGGGAATCCCGCGCCCCGCGCTATTAGCCTCAATCCGGCTGAGGGCCACCTCGATGCTCGGTTCGCTCCTGTGATTTTGATCGAACAACTCTTTGCCATCAATCACCACTGCCAGCTTGTCAACCGCCGTCCACTCCGGGCGGCGGCGATTAATGCTGATGTCTTCGCCCGCCGCGTCGTAAAAGACCACCGTGTACCAGTATTTACGTTTCGACTTCAATCCGCCCGCGCGCGAGCCGAACAGATCGGAAACAAATCTCAAAGTGTCGCCCGCGAAGAGAGAGAGGTTCTTCAATTTACTCGGAGGTTTTGGTTGGCGGCTGCCGCGAACGGCCATCTCGCGCGGACGCACGAACGTCGCCTTGAGATCGCCGGGGCTGCGCAACGTTCCCATCGGCGTGTTGACTCCGACGCGATTGAACCTGTGTTGCGTGTGCAGATGAAGATTGGTCAGGAACTGGTTATAGGTCTGTTGCGCGACCGGCCTTGAGAACAGGAAACCGTTGACGACGACGCGCCGGTCATCAGTCCCGTCGATGTATCCGTCGTCGTCCATCGCCTGAAATGCGATGACTGTCTTTCCGGCCTCACGCGCGCCCGTCAGTTCGACGAGCGCGCCGACGCGGCGGCCCGTCTGATCCGCGTCGGCGGTGGCGCGCAGCAACATCAGAGGAAACCACATCTCCCTGTACTCGTGCGGCAGCTTCCGCAGCATCCCGATCTCCCAATGCTGCACGGGAATCGGGGCGATGGTCGCCTCGCCTGTCCTGACGAGACCTACCGTGACATCGGTATCCTGATAATCACCGTCAGAATCGGGCACGAAGACGCTGCTCTTGACCTCGTCCCAGAACGGATTGTGTGCGACGCAGCCAATGTGGAGCAGATAGACGCCGCCCTCGATCTGCGCGTTGTGCGGGCAGTCGAGCTTCGGGCAATACATTCGTCGGACGAGAGTGGCCGGATCGCAGTTGAAGGGTTGATCGTATTTCTCTCTGTCGTGTTCTTGGCAGAAGCGAACGAGTTGATCCGTGGCGGTGAGTTCTTTGAGGCAGAGGGGGCATCTATAGGGCATCTGTCAAATCTCGCTCCTGCTCTGGGGTGCTAGCCGGATGGCCCTTCGCGAGCGTCAAACGTGTCTCGACGAGCATGAGGCGTGACCACTACCGAAGGGGCGCGGATTATAGCATCAGGCGGCGACGCTTAAGCAACATTTTCCTTCAGCGTGCGCTTGAGGTTAAAGTAGGCAGGCGGCGCGCTTGCAACCGGAAACGGAACTTGGAGTCCGACTACGGCGACATGGCCGGGCTTTCATCACGCGCGAGCTGATCGAAAAGCTATGAGCCGCGCACGCGCGCTTTACCGGCGATGGCCCGCCGCGAGCCAATGAGCGACTACTCGCATCAAAAAAAAGTTCCCGCGTGGATATCGCCGCCGACTTCGCGCACGGACGATCCGGGCGAGGAGCAGAGCCTGCGCTCGTTGCTCCGGCGACTGATGCGCGGCGAAAATCTGTCGCGCGCGGAAGCCGCCGCGTTGCTCGATGCGCTCGTCGATGGATCGGCGACCGACGCGCAGATCGGCGCGGCTCTTGTCGCGCTGACCATGAAGGGCGAGACGGTTGACGAACTAGCGGGGATGGCCGAAGCGATGCGTGCGCGCGCGTCGCGCGTCGCGTGTTGCCACGAAGCGTTCATCGACACGGCGGGCACGGGTTCGAGCCGCGCGAAGACTTTCAATGTTTCGACCGCCGCCGCGTTCGTCATCGCAGGCGCAGGATTAGCTGTAGCCAAGCACGGCAGCCGCGCGGCGACAAGCCGTTCGGGGAGCGCGGATGTTCTCTCGTCTCTCGGCGTCAACGTCACGGCCGCGCCGGAAGTCTCCACCGCCTGTCTCGACGAGCATGGCGTCTGCTTCATGTTCGCGCCGCTCTACCACGCGGCGACGGCGCGCGTGGCGGGCGTGCGTCGCGAGCTGGGTGTGCACACGACGTTCAATCTTTTAGGGCCACTCTCGAACCCGGCGGGCGCGCCGCGCCAGATCGTCGGCGTGTGGCACGAGTCGCTCGTCGAAAAACTTGCACACGCGCTTGCCGCGCTCGGCACGCAGCGCGCGTGGGTCGTTCACGGCAGCGACGGGCTCGACGAGGTGACGCTCGCAGGTACGACGCACGTCGGCGAGGCAAGCGCAGACGGCGTGCGCTTATTCGACATTGCGCCGGAAGACTTCGGCCTTGAACGCGCGACACTCGAAACCTTGCGCGGTGGAGACGCTGAGGAGAACGCGCGTATCATTCGCGACGTGCTCGAAGGCACGCGGCGCGATGCGGCTCGCTCGCTCGTCGTCGTGAATGCCGCCGCCGCGCTCCACGTCGGCAGCGTGGCTAAAGACCTGCGCCAAGCGGCTCAACTCGCTGCTGAGAGCATCGATAGCGGCGCGGCGCGCGATAAGCTCGCGCGGCTCGTCGAGGCGACAAACGGAACGGGCCGTTAACAGCCAACAACGCGCCTGATTAAACTACCGTGAGAGTGTTCACGGTTTAAACGTTGATGAGCGCACAAGATTTCCTCAGTCGGATCGTCGAGGCGCGCAGGGCTTCGGTCGCGCGTGCGTCGGTCGCACGAACAATCGCACTGATGCGCGAGAGCGCACGCGCGGCGAGGGCCGGTGCGGAGTCGCACAGATTGCGGAAGAGTCTCGAACGCAATGCCGGCTTCAACGTCATCGCTGAGATCAAGCGCGCGTCGCCGTCGAAGGGCCTGTTGCGCGGCGAGATCGATCCGGCTGAACTGGCGCAAGCATATGAGCGCGGCGGTGCGACGGCGATCTCCGTTTTGACCGAGGAAGAATTCTTTCGCGGCTCGCTCGCAGACCTGCGGGCGGTGCGCGCGTCGGTCTCATTGCCAGTGCTGCGCAAGGATTTCATCGTTGACGAGTGGCAAATTTTCGAGGCGGCGGAGGCGGGCGCGGACGCGTTGCTGCTTATCGTTGCCGCGCTCGATGCGGACGCGCTCGCGCGCCTGCTGCGAGTCACCGAAGAAGAACTCGGCATGGACGCGCTCGTCGAAGTTCACACGAAGGATGAGTTGCGGCGCGCGCAAAGTTGCGGCGCGCATATCATCGGCGTGAACAATCGAGACCTGCGCACCTTTGAGGTCTCGCTCGAAACTTCAGTCGAGCTTGCGACGCTGGCCGCGCCGGGCCAGCTCCTCGTCGCCGAGAGCGGACTGCGAACGCGTGATGATCTAGCACGACTCTCCGCGTGCGGCTTCAAAGGCTTCCTCGTCGGCGAGACGCTGATGCGCTCTGACGATCCGGAAAGCGCGTTGCGCGAGTTGACGCAAGCGCGGATCAAAACTGCAAAGTAGAGATGAGTTGGCCCTGCAATCTTCAAGATGGTTCGAGTCAAAGTCTGCGGCATTACGAATCTGGGCGACGCGCGCGCAGCGATTGAGGCGGGCGCGGGCGCGCTCGGCTTCAACTTCTACCGGCGCAGCCCGCGCTTCATTGAGCCTGCGGCGGCGCGTGAGATCGTCGAGCGTCTGCCGCGAGAGATTCTGTGTGTCGGCGTGTTCGTGAATGATGAGAGACGGGCTGTCGAAGATGTAGTTGCGGAGTCCGGTGTCGGAGCCGCGCAGTTACATGGCGACGAGACGCCACGCTTCTGCGCGTCGCTCGCTGGCCTGCGCGTCATCAAAGCGTTGAGAGTCGGGGAAGAGTTTGAGCCTGAGAGCGCGACGGACTATCACGTCGAAGCGATCCTGCTCGACTCTTTCAGTCGCACGCAGCGCGGCGGCACGGGGCACACGTTCGACTGGTCAATCGCGCGCCGCACGCGCGAGCAAGTCGAGAGACTCTATCTCGCGGGCGGGCTAACGCCGGAGAACGTGCGCGCGGCGGTCGAGGCGGTTGAGCCTCATGCGGTTGACGTGTGTAGCGGCATCGAGCGAGGGCCGGGACGCAAGGATCACACGCGCATGCGAGAATTCTTCGACGCGTTGCGAAGCCTTCGAGATCGCAACTGATGATGCGTCAGCTTGAAGCTCGCGACTGATGATGCGTCGTTTTGAAGATCGTAATCGACGCTTCAGTAGTCGCGGCGATGCGACTGATACCGCGCCGCGCGGATCGTGCTTGATATGTTCGATCAAGATCGTGCTTGACGCGCAGCCACACTGGTAAGTTATTCTCCCAACTTGAAAGTTGTTTGCTCTGCCCCTTCCGTTGCGTGCCGTCGTTTGCGTCGCGCACAAACTCCTCAAGCCACTACAAACTCTGTCACAGTCGATGACATCAATGATGACCGCAACCGCGCAGGCTAACGTGAACCAACAGGCGGGAAGAGATCAGGGTCGCGTGCTGCTCGTGTCGGACGAGACGGCGCGGGCCGCCTGCCGCCTCGCGCTCGAAGCGGCGGGACTCGTCGTGTTGGATGCGGAGGGCGGCGCGGCGGCCATCGTCGCTGTGCGTCGCACGCGCCCGCACGTCGTCGTCGCCGATGCGCAACTCGTCCACGGCATCACTGCGCGCGAGCTTGCACGCACGCTCGCCGAAGATAGTTGGAACACGCCGCTCGTCTTCGTCGGCGCGGAGGAAGCGACGCGCACACGTCGCCTCGCCGCGATTGAAACGGGGGCATTCGACTACTTTCATCTTCCGGCGGAGACGGAGTTGTTCATTGCGCGCACGCGCCAGCTCATCGAGTACAAGCAGACCATCGAGCGTCTGCGCGCCGAAGCCGACCGCGACTATCTGACCGGACTTGCTAACCGTCGTCGCTTTCGCACCGCACTCGGAAAGGAGCTTGAGCGTTGGCGTCGCTACCGCGTGCCGTGCGCGCTGCTGCTCGCCGACATCGATCACCTCAAGCGCATCAACGACGCGCAGGGCCACTCGGCGGGTGACACGGTCATCCGCCACGTCGCGAGCGTGCTCGCCGAGCACTCGCGTGATAACGACACTGCCGCGCGTCTCGGCGGCGAAGAGTTTGCGCTCTTGCTTGCGGGTGCGGACGCAGAGAAGGCGCGCAAGGCTGCGGAGCGTCTGCGACAGGACGTTGCAGCACGACCGCTCGAAGAGATCGGCACGGTCACGATCAGTCTCGGCGTCGCCGCCTGCCCCACGCATGCCGACACGGAGCGCACACTCTACGACGCCTGCGACGCGCTTCTCTACCGCGCCAAGCGCGAAGGGCGCAACCGCATCGCCGTCGCAGATGCGCAAGAGACGTGAAATTCGTTAATGGTCAATCGTCAATAGTGAATCGTGAGTCGCAATCTGCTTCGATCCACCGTTGGTGTTTACGTCTCAACTCAAATGAACGACAATCTCGAACCAGCGACGATCTCGATTCACTGAATTGACGATTGACCATTAACGATTTTTATGACTACACAACCAGACGAGCGCGGCCACTGGGGCCGGTACGGCGGGCGGTTCGTGCCGGAGACTTTGATGGCTCCGTTGGAAGAACTGACGGAGGCTTACCGACAGGCATCTGCCGATCCGCAGTTTCGCGCGGAGTTCGGACAGCTTCTGCGCGACTATTCGGGCCGCCCGACGCCGCTCTTCTTCGCAGCGCGTCTGACTGAACAGGCTGGCGGCGCGCGCATCTTTCTCAAGCGCGAAGACCTCTCGCATACCGGCTCTCACAAGATCAACAACGCGCTCGGTCAGGTCTTGCTCGCGCGGCGCATGAACAAGCGACGCATCATTGCCGAGACAGGCGCGGGCCAGCACGGCGTGGCGACGGCGACCGTGTGCGCGCTCTTCGGCTTGCAGTGCGTCGTTTACATGGGCACGGAGGACGTGCGTCGGCAGGCCCTGAACGTCTTTCGCATGAAGCTGCTCGGCTCGGAAGTGCGCGAGGTGGATGCGGGCGCGCGCACGCTCAAGGATGCGATCAACGAGGCGTTGCGCGATTGGGTGAGCACGCCAGCCGACACCTATTACCTGCTCGGCAGCGCGCTAGGGCCACATCCTTACCCCGTCATGGTGCGCGACTTTCAATCCGTCATCGGGCGAGAGGCGCGCGCGCAGTTCTTGGAGCGAGAAGGGAAGTTGCCCGATGCGCTCGTCGCGTGCGTCGGTGGCGGCTCGAATTCCATCGGACTCTTCCATCCGTTTCTCGCGGACGAAAGCGTTCGCATGATCGGCGTCGAAGCTGGTGGGCGCGGACAGTCGCTCGGCGATCACGCAGCGCGCTTCAATCGCGAGGGGGGCGGCCGGCCCGGCGTGCTGCAAGGCACGATGAGCTACGTGCTGCAAGACGACGCGGGACAGATCGCTCTCACGCATTCCGTCTCGGCGGGACTCGACTATCCTTCCATCGGGCCCGAACACGCTTTCCTGCACGACGCGGGCCGCGTCGATTACGTCTCCGTCTCCGACGATGAAGCCGTCGCTGCTTTTCGCACTCTCTCTGAACTCGAAGGCATCATCCCTGCGCTCGAATCCGCGCACGCCATCGCTTACGGCTTGCGACTCGCCGCCGGAATGAAGCCGGAAGAGTCGATTATCATCAACCTCTCCGGACGCGGCGACAAAGACGTGCAGACGGTCGCCGATCTCGTCGCAGTTTCACCGGCTTCAAAATGTTCATCGAGGGATCGCGACGTTGATTCATCGACGGGCACGCGCGACGGGGAAGAGGCGTGAGCCGCATCGCTGAAACTTTCGCGCGGCTCAGGGCCGGAGAGCGTCGCGGCTTTATCCCGTTCGTCACGGCTGGCGATCCCGATCTCAATACGACGCGCACTCTGATCGTCGAACTCGCGCTGGCGGGCGCGAGCGTCGTCGAGTTGGGTGTGCCGTTCAGCGATCCGATGGCGGATGGTGTGGTGATTCAACGCGCATCGGAGCGCGCGCTTAAGAATCGCGTCACAGTAGCGGATGTGCTCGCGGTTGTTAAAGACGCGCGACGCGAGACGGACGTGCCCATCGTGCTCTTCAGTTATTTCAATCCGTTGCTCCAGTTCGGTCTCGACAGACTCTGCATGGAGGCGCGCGCGGCCGGTGTTGATGGCGTGCTCGTGACTGACCTCGTGCCCGAAGAGGCGGAAGAGTTCTCCGCGCTACTTAAGAAAAACGGACTCGACATGATCTTTCTCGTCGCGCCGACCTCGACCGACGAGCGACTGCGGATGATCGCGGAGCGCGCGAGCGGCTTCATCTACGCCGTCTCGCGCGCGGGCGTGACGGGCGCGCGCGGGCAGGTGAGCGACGAAGCGGAACGACTTGTGAAGCGCGTGCGCGCGTTGAGCGAGTTGCCCATAGCCGTCGGCTTCGGCATCTCGACGCGTGAGCAGGTCGCGCAGGTCTGGCGTTACGCGGACGCGGCGGTCGTCGGCTCGGCCCTCGTCGCGGAGATAGAGAAGCGACAAGCCGATCCCGATCTCGTCCGGCGCGTCGGCGAGTTCACGCGCTCGCTGCTTCCATAAGTGTTGGCCGTCGCGGGCCACCTTGATCGTCTCATCGTCCGATGTTTTCCATGCGTCTCCACGTGAGAATATTTTTCCAAGTGGAGATGCGTGAACGCGAAGAATGCGCTTCGTGTTCTGCTTAAAATTTTCTCATGCATGCGCTCGACACGCGGTCTCTCGTTGACGTATTCTTACGCCCGCGTCGCCCTTCAAAAGTTCCTCAGATAGCGGGCCGGGGCAGCGCAAAAGCCTCATTTTTCGGGCGTAAAAAATAGTTCGTTGCAAGTGTGAAACAGTGTTCCATTCCTGCGCCGCTTGTGTTATAGTCCTTCTTGCCTTTAAGGGAAGGGACACAAACTTAATTCGCAGGAAGAGAGGACGAAGAAAGAGTGATAGGCACAATGGCTGATAGCAGACAAGGCGCGGATCGCGGCAAGGCAGTGGAGGCCGCTCTGCTCAACATCGAAAAGAAATTCGGCAAGGGATCGATCATGCGCCTCGGTGAGCGTGAAGTGGCCGACGTGCTCTCGATCTCGACCACGTCGCTTTCGCTCGACGCGGCAATCGGCATCGGCGGTGTCCCGCGCGGGCGCGTCGTGGAAATTTACGGGCCTGAATCTTCGGGCAAGACGACGCTCGCGCTCCACATCGTCGCCGAAGCGCAGAAGGTCGGCGGCATCGCTGCATACATCGACGCAGAGCATGCGATGGATGCGGATTACGCCGGTAAGCTCGGCGTTAAGATCGACGATCTACTGATCTCGCAACCGGATTCGGGCGAGCAAGCTCTGGAGATTTGCGAAGCTCTGGTGCGCTCGAACGGGGTGGACGTGATCGTCATCGATTCGGTCGCGGCGTTAGTTCCGCGCGCGGAGTTGGACGGCGAGATGGGCGACTCTCTGCCCGGCTTGCAGGCGCGACTCATGTCGCAGGCCCTCCGCAAGCTCACGGCAATCGTCTCTTCGTCGAACACGACACTCATCTTCATCAATCAGATTCGCGAGAAGATCGGCGTCATGTTCGGTTCACCTGAGACGACCACGGGTGGCCGCGCTCTGAAGTTCTACTCGTCGCTTCGTCTCGACATTCGGCGCATCGGCGCGATCAAGGATGGCGACCGCGTGGTGGGCAACCGCACGAGGGTCAAGGTGGTGAAGAACAAGATCGCGCCGCCGTTTCGCGAGTGCGAGTTCGACATCATGTACGGCGAGGGCATCTCACGCGAAGGCGACCTGCTTGATCTCGCCGTAACGAACAACGTCGTCGAGAAATCGGGCGCGTGGTTCTCCTACAAGGGCGAGCGTCTGGGTCAGGGACGCGAGAACTCGAAGGTGACGCTGAAAGAGAATCCCGCACTCCTTCAGCGCATCGGCAACGACGTGCGCATCAAGCTCGGTCTGGCTATCAAAGAAGAGGTGGCCCCCGAGCAGCCCATCGAAGAGAAAGCTGAGAAAGCCGAGAAGGCTTCGGCCAAGAAGTAGTTCTCGTCGGGCCCTCGCGCCGACATTTCAACTGAAGCCGCCTGCGCTAGTCTTCGTTATGACGGAAGCTAGTCGCGGGCGGCTCAACTTTTGTCATCTTGCAACGACTGCGCCGTCACACTTCGGATTAAGATTCTTTACAGTCGCAACACTCACGGGCATAATTCCGCGCGCCGTTAATCTAACCCGATAGAAGAGCGATGAACGGATCGATTCTCATTAAAGGCGGAACGCTCGTCACTGTTGACGCGAACGACGCGGTCTTCGCGGGCGATCTACTCGTGCGCGACGGTCGCATCGTCGCAATCGGTGCGACCGACAAAGCCGCCGACGAGGTGATCGACGCGCGCGGCTGTGCGGTCGTGCCCGGCTTCGTGCAGACGCACGTGCATCTCTGTCAGACCATCTTTCGCGGCGCGGCCGATGATCTCGCGCTCATCGACTGGCTCAAGCAGCGCGTCTGGCGCATGGAGGCGGCCCACACGCACGCATCTGTCCGCGCCTCCGCGCGACTCGCCGTCGCCGAGTTGATCAAGGGCGGCACGACCTGCGCGCTCACGATGGAGACCGTCAACCACACGGAGGAAGTCTTTCGCGTCGTCGAAGAGACGGGCTTTAGGGCCACCATCGGTAAGTGCATGATGAACGCGGGCGAGGACGTGCCCGCCGCGCTTCTCGAAGAGACCGACAACTCGATCAACGAATCGCTCAAGCTGATCGACGAGTGGCACAGTCGCGCCGACAATCGTGTGCGTGCTTGCTTCGCCCCGCGCTTCGCCGTCAGTTGCACGCGCGAACTTCTTGAACGCGTCGCACAACTCGCGCGTGAGCGCGGAGTCATCGTCCACACGCACGCCTCGGAGAACCTGTCCGAGATCGAGTTGGTGAGACAGGCGACGGGGATGCGCAACGTCGAGTATCTCGCTTCAATCGGACTTGCCGCGCCGCACGTCGCGCTCGCGCATTGCGTGCATCTCGACGAAGCGGAGCTTGAACTGCTCGCGCGCACCGGCACGCACGTCCTTCATTGTCCGTCGTCGAATCTGAAACTCGGCTCCGGCATTGCGCCTGTCAGAGAGATGTTGGAGCGCGGCATCAACGTCTCGCTCGGCGCGGACGGCGCGGCGTGCAACAACCGTCTCGACGCGTTCACGGAGATGCGCACAGCCGCGCTTCTACAAAAAGTCGTCCACGGCGCGGACGCGCTGCCAGCCAAGCGCGTGCTTCGTATGGCGACCATTGACGGCGCGCGTGCACTCGGACTCGAAAGTGAGATCGGAAGTTTAGAGCCGGGCAAGCGCGCGGATGTGTCCGTCGTCACACTCGATAGCCTGCACACGACGCCGCGTCCCGACATCGTCTCCACACTCGTCTATGCTGCCGAAGCGTCGGACGTGCGCGCCGTCGTCATCGATGGTCAACTCGTGATGCGAGACGGGGAACTCCTGACGCTCGACGAGAGCAAGGTCGTCGCCGAGGCTACGCACGAAGCGAGGGAACTATTCGCCCGCGCTGGCTTGTCGGTCGAAGTCGTTTGAGGGTTGGTAAGGGAAGGTAGTATGAGACTGGGAAGGAAGGGCCTTCTAAAAAGAGCTGTGCCAGCTCGAAGGTTGCGATGTCGGGGGGCGACTACGGCGTTCGAGCTGGCACTGGCGGGCGTTCAACTTAGTCCCGGATGATGTCTTGCGACGCGCTGACCGTGGCAGCCAGCTTCACCCTGACGTGCCGGATTATACTAGCTTTCGCGAAACTGTCAACGCTTATTTGTGACTAATCCGACAAAAAGCGTGCCGAGTTGGTCGCAGTTTGACAGTCTTCTTGCGGAATCCCTATACTTGCCGCCTTGTCTCGTAGGGTTCGAGGGGCCAGGTAGCTCAGTTGGTAGAGCACGCGACTGAAAATCGCGGTGTCGGCGGTTCAATTCCGTCCCTGGCCATCATTCAATCTATAGAGGAGAGGGCAGCCATCGCGCCGCCCTTTTTCTTTTCCGCTCAACTCTTCGGAAGTTTCATGAGCGCGACTGTCCGAGGGAGAACTCTTTGCGCGCCGCCGCGTATCATGTTAGTTTTTGTCGCACCGTCTGAAGTTGTCACGTCGTTTTTGCGTCCAAGAGAAAAGCTATGCAGCGTCGCTTCGCATTCGCGGATGCGTGCGCTTGCCACGCTCTGCTCACCCGCTTCAAACGACTACCAATAAAAATTCCGCCAGCTTGAAACAGGAGTCCAGTCGCATGAGACCGAGCCGTCAGAATCTTTCGAGAGCCTTGACCTTGTTGCTCTCCGCCACACTGCTCTTCACGATCTGCGCGCCCATCATGCGCGCGCAGGATCAGGAGAAGAAAGCCGAGAAAGAGGCCACCGACAAGGCGAAGCGCGACGAGGCGCAAAAGACTGAAGCCGAGAAGAAGCAGCAAGAGGAGCCGAAACAACCCGCCGCCGAAGCGAAGCGACCCGAAGAAGCGCGCAAACAGGAAGAGCCGCGCAAGCCGGAGCCGATGTCCGCGCCGACCTTCATGGGAATGCGCCTGCGCTCGATAGGGCCAGCTTTCACGTCGGGTCGCGTCGTCGGCTTCGCGGTCGATCCGAAAGATCGCACACATTACTTTGTCGCGTCGGCTTCGGGCGGCGTATGGAAGACTGAGAACGGCGGGACAACGTTTCGCTCGGTCTTCGATGGCGAGGGCTCTTATTCCATCGGCTGGATCGTGCTCGATCAGAAGAACCCGCTCAACGTCTGGGTCGGCGCGGGTGAGAACAACTCGCAACGCAGCGTCTCTTACGGCGACGGCATCTACAAGTCGGAGGACGGCGGCAAGACTTGGCGCAACGTCGGGCTGAAAAAGTCAGAACACATCGGTCGCATCGCGATTGATCCGCGCGACTCGAATACAGTTTACGTCGCCGCGCAGGGGCCACTCTGGGGGCCCGGCGGCGACCGTGGTCTCTACAAGACGACTGATGGCGGCAAGACTTGGAAGAGCGTTCTCAACATCAGCGAGAACACAGGTATCACGGACGTGGTCATCGATCCCGACAACCCCGACACGCTGCTCGCCGCAGCCTATCAACGCCGACGCCATTACTGGACGCTGATCGACGGTGGCCCCGAAAGCGCGCTCTACAAATCGACCGACGCGGGCGCGACGTGGAAGCGCATACGCGCCGGACTCCCGCCGGGCGATCTCGGTCGTATCGGTCTCTACATTTCGCCTGCGGATTCGAACGTCGTCTATGCGACCGTCGAGGCGGGGCAGGGGCTTGGCGGCATTTTCCGATCTTCTGATCGCGGCGAGTCGTGGGAGCGGCGCAATCCTTACGACACGACGGCGATGTACTACTCGCGTATCGTCGCCGATCCGAAAGAGGTGGATCGCATCTACGTGATGAACGTGCTCATCCAAGTCTCGGACGATGGCGGGCGCACGCTCCGTCCTCTGGGCGAGAGATCGAAGCACGTCGATAATCACGAAATCTGGATCGATCCCGAAAATACGAACCACTATCTCGTCGGCTGCGACGGCGGCGTTTACGAGAGTTGGGATCGCGCGGCGAACTGGAACTTCAAGAGCAATCTCCCCGTCACGCAGCTCTACGACGTGACGACCGACAACGCGACGCCCTTCTACAACGTCTATGGCGGCGCACAGGACAACTTCAACTTCGGTGGCCCCTCGCGCACGCGCAACGCCAACGGCATCGTCAACGCCGATTGGTTCGTCACATTAGGCGGCGACGGCTTCCGCACGCAGGTCGATCCCACCGATCCAAACACGATCTATACTGAATATCAGAACGGCTCGATCTCGCGCTTCGACAAGCGCACAGGCGAGCGCGTCGGCATCCAGCCGGAGATCGGCAAGGGCGAAGAGCCCCTGCGTTGGAACTGGGATTCGCCTTTCATCGTCAGCCCGCACCTGCACACGCGACTCTACTTCGCCGCCGACAAACTCTTCCGCTCCGATGATCGCGGCGATTCTTGGCGCGTCGTCTCCGGTCAACTCTCGCGTGGTCTCAACCGAGACGTGCTGCCCGTGATGGGTCGCATCCAGAGCGTCGATGCTATCGCGCGCCACGCCTCGACGGCCTTCTACGGCAACGGCTCCGCGCTCGCCGAGTCGCCGAAGAAAGAGGGCCTGATCTACGTCGGCACGGACGACGGTGTGATCAACGTGTCGGAAGATAGCGGTAAAAACTGGCGCAGGATCGAAACCTTCCCCGGCATTCCCGCAAACGCTTATGTGAGCCGACTCGCGGCGTCGAACCACGACGTGAACACGGTTTATGCTGCATTCGACAATCATCAGAACGCTGACTTCAAGCCGTATCTTTTGAAGAGCACGGATGCGGGTCGGACTTGGACATCGATTGCGGCGAACCTGCCGGAGAATGGGCCGGTGCTTGCCATCGCGGAGGATCACGTCAACCCGAATCTGATCTTCGTCGGCAACGAGTACGGTCTCTGGTTCACGCTTGACGGCGGCGCAAAGTGGGTGCAACTGAAAGGTGGCCTCCCGACCATCTCCGTCCACGACATCGCGATTCAACAACGCGAGAACGATCTCGTCGTCGGCACGTTCGGTCGCGGCATCTACATCCTCGACAACTACACGCCGTTGCGTCTCGTCCGGCCCGAAACGTTGACGCAAGAGGCGACGCTCTTTCCCGTCAAGAACGCGCTCATGTACATACAGGCGCAGCCCATCGGCGGCAACGGCAAATCGTTTCAGGGCGAATCCTATTTCAACGCCGAGAACCCGCCCTTCGGAGCGACGTTCACTTACTACTTGAAGGACGCGCTGCGGACGAAGCGACAGACGCGACAGGAGGCCGAGCGCGCGGCGATGCGCAGCAATCAAATGCCCGCGCAGCCAACCGCCGAGCAGTTGCGCGCAGAGGAAGAGGAAGAGCCGTCATCAATCGTCTTCACCATCACTGATGCGTCGGGAACAATCGTGCGACGACTGACAGGGCCACCCGCCGCAGGCTTCCAGAGAGTCAACTGGGATTTGCGATACGCGCCCGTCGTCGTCACGGGCGCACCCACGGGCGGCGGCGGTGACGAGGGCGGCGGAGGTGGCGGCGGCTTCGGCGGCGGCGGCAGCTCGCTCGTCTTGCCGGGCACCTATAAAGTCTCGATGGCGAAGCGCGTGAACGGCGTGATGACGCCGCTTGGCACATCGCAGTCGTTTGAGGTGACGGTCGAAGGGCGTGAGGGGATGACGCAGGCTGATCGCGAGGCTCTGGTCGATTTCCAGCGCAGGGTTTCGCGTCTGCAACGCGCAGTGACGGGCGCGCTCTCGACGGCCAACGCGCTCAAGCCGCGACTCGCCGCCATCAAACGCGCGCTCCTGAACACGCCCGATCCGGGCAACAAGATGATCAATGAAGCGACTCGACTCGACGAGCGCACGAACGAGATACTTCGCGCAATGCAAGGCGACAACTTCCTGCGCTCGCGCAACGAGAACACGCCGCCGTCGATCTCTGATCGCGTCTTCTCGATCATAGGCGATCAGAGCCAGTCGCTCTCGCGTCCGACGCAGACGGCGGAGCAGCAGTATCGCGTCGCAGCGCAGGAGTTCGAGGGCGTGCTCGTGCAGTTGCGACAACTCGTCGATGTCGATCTCAAGAGCCTTGAGAAGCAGATGGAAGCGGCGGGCGCACCGTGGACGCCGGGCCGCCTGCCGGATTGGCGAGATCAGTAAAACGGATCGATGAAGGATGAGCGCGGAACGATGAAGTGAAGGCGAGATGC
>JAVXVG010000003.1:0-80421 GCA_032229975.1 Acidobacteriota bacterium
GGAATGGAATGTGCGAATGGCTTTTCGGAGTTGAATGATCCACAGGAACAGTACGACCGTTTCCTTGACCAAGCCCAACAACGCGAGCGCGGCGATGATGAGGCGATGGTGCTGGACGAGGATTACATCCGCGCGCTCTCTTACGGGATGCCGCCCGCCGCCGGCATCGGCATCGGCATCGACCGTTTGACGATGCTGCTGACGAACAAGAAGTCGATCCGCGACGTGATTCTCTTCCCGCACATGAGACCGCAAGCGTCGAAGCCGGACGAGATAGCCGCGCCGGATGAGAAGGAACAGGCTACTGACGGCGAAGCGTAAGCCTCCCTGCCTTACACTTACCCGCGCGTCGCGTCCGGTGACGGGGCGCACGCACGCAAACTTGCGAATTACAGGCTAAAACTCGCGATCTCCGTGTTAGAGGTTGCGAGTTTGGTCTTAACAAAGGCGTTTATAGCTCTTCAAAACGCATTTCTAACTCTTAAAAATGCGCTCGTAGGTCTTTGAAATTCATTTTGAAGTCTTCAAATCGCGTCTGTGAGCTTTTGAAATGCGTTTTGGGGACTTTGAAATGCGTTTCAAAGTCTGCCGAATGCGTTTGTTAAACCTACAAACGCTTTTTTCTGCCGCACGAATGCGTTTGTGAGGCTCACAAACGCATTCGTGGATGCTGAAAACGTGCTGCCAGATAAGCACACAGGGCGCGCGAACCTCGGTTCGCGCGCCCTATGTGCCTATCGTCGGCGAATTGCTTATGGCTTCGCGTTCGCACGGGGCGGCGCGGCGGTCGCGCCCTTCGCTTTCTCGCGTAGAGCGTTGACGCGCGTGGTGGCCCAGTCGGGCACGCTGCCCTGTCGCGCGATGGAAGCGACAAAAGACTCCATTGCGGAGAGTGCGCCCTGCGGGTCGTTCAACTTCTCGCGCAGGCGACTCAGGTCGAAGAGCATCTGCGGGGCCGTGTCGCCGTAGAGTTCGGCGGCGCGCGCGAAGTGGCGCGCGGCGAGATCGAGTTGGCCGCGTTGCTCGTAGAGGCGCGCGAGATGATAGTGCGCGACCGGGTAGCGCGCGTCGTCGCGCTCTGTGACGGGTGTCAACACGGCGACGGCTTCATCGTCGCGCTTCAGATTGATGAGGGCCGCGCCGAGTTCGAGATTCGCGGGCGGCAAGTATCCGCCATTGTGCGAGAGCACGCTGCGATAGCGTCGGACGGCCTCCTCATACTTCCTCGCCTCGCCAGCCTCGCGCGCCGACTGCAACAACTCGTAGGTCTGCGGATCGACTGTGAACGAGCGCGCGCCCGTGCGCGTCGAAGCGTTGCGCGACGAGGCGAGCGTGCGCGTCGAAGATGTTGGATCAGGTGATGCTGCGACGCTCGATGTCGCACCGTTCATCAACGACGGGGTTGCTTCGCGTGCAGGCTCAAAGGGTTCGATGCCAGCGTTGATCTCTTCGCGCGCGGCGGCGATCTCGCGCGGGACGCCGCCGCCCACGCGCGTCGAGCGCGAGGTGAAGTTGGCGAGCACTGCGAGACCGCGTTTCTCGTTTCCGTCTTCGGCGTAGGCGCGTGCGAGCGCGGACGTGGCTTCGACGTGATCGGGATCGAGCCGGAGCGTGCGCGTCCACTCTCTGATCGCGAGATTCGCTTCGCCGCGCAGCAGGTAGACGCGACCGAGATTGTAGCTCGCTTCCGCGTAGTTAAAATTCTCCTGCGTGAGCGCGCCCGTGAGCGCATCGTATGCCTCGTCCCAACGGCCCTGCCGCGTGAGCACGACGCCGAGGTTGTTGAGCGCGCGCGCGTAGTTGCCTTTGCGCTGGCTGATCGCTTTGCGATAAGCGTCTGCGGCGGCGTTCGCGTCGCCGAGTCTAGCGAGCGCGTTGCCGGTGTTGTAGAAGAACGCGGGGTCGAAGCGATCCTCTTGGATCATCAAACGCAACTCTTCCAGAGCCTCGCCCTTCATGTTCAACTCGACGAGTCGATCAACGAGAGCACGACGCAACTTCACGCGCTCATCCTTTGCGGCGTCGGCGATCTCCGCGCGACGACGGATCAACTCTGCCTCCGGCGTCTCAACCTTGGGCGCGGGCGTGGCCTTCACCGCGACGGGCTTCTTCTCTTCCAACGCAGGCTTCTTCTCACTCGTTGCCGCTTTCGCATCGCCACTCGCAGACGCCTTCGGCGCAGCCGTTTGATCGCCGACGCGACGCGCGCGCGTCGCGCTCTCACTCTTCTCGGTCGCGGGCGACTTCTGCGTGTTCGCGTTCTTCGTCTGCGCGTGCAGCGTGTGTGGCGCGGCGACTAGTAAGAGCGCGAGGACGAGAGAGATGCGCGGCGTGTGCGAGAGACGCGCGGGGATCGAGAGTCGTTTGAGCATGAAAAGATTCTCCAACGAGATTTGCGAGGTCAGTTCTTGATTCGCGGCGGCGCGACGTTTGAAGGTGTGTAAGCGATGATTGTGCCGCCGAAGCCGACCGCCCAACCACGCGCATGCGAGACGAAGGCGAGACGTTCAAGCGGGTGGCGCGTGCCGCTCGGCACTGCGTCCCACGTCGCGCCGCCGTCCGAAGTGTGCAGCGTCGTTCCGTTTTCGCCGACTGCCCAGCCCTCTTGTGCGTCGAGGAAGGAAACATCCGAGAGGTCTGCGTCGGTGTTCGACGCTTGGCGACGCCAAGTGCGACCGCCGTCCGAAGTTGCAAGCACAGTCCCGCCCGCGCCGACCGCCCAGCCGTGCCGCGCGTCGCAGAAAGAGACGCCGTAGAGCCGCGCCCTCTCGTCTGCGGGCGTCGCCACGCCGCGCCACTGCGCGCCGCCATCCGAGGTTTGCAGGATCGTCGCGCCTGTGCCGACGAGCCAGCCTTGCGCGGCATCGAGGAAGTACGCACCGAGCAAGAGTCTCTGCGTCGGCACGCGCTGCCGCGACCACGTTGCGCCCGCGTCGCGTGTTGCGTAGATCGCGCCGGTCTCGCCCACTGTCCAACCGCGTTGAGAGTCTGCGAAGACGATGCGCGTTAAGACGACGCCCGCATCGTCGCCGCTCGTCACTTCGACGCGCGACCAAGTTGCGCCGCCGTCGATGGTCTTGAGCAAGTAAGCGCGCGGCTCATCCAAGCGCGAGAGCTTGAAGGGATCGCGCTCGCAGACGAGCCAGCCGGTCGTCGAGTCTGTGAAGAAGAGATCGCGCAGAGAGTCTTCGGTCGGACGCTGATGCGTGCGCCAAGTCCGCCCGCCGTCCCCGGTCGAGAGCAGCGCGCCCCGGCTGCCCGCAGCCCAACCGTGCTCGGCGTCGAGAAAATAGACCGCGCGCAACCAAGCGAGCGTGCCCGACGACTGCACCGTCCATGTATTCGACGCAACGACCGTGTGCGATGCGAGAAGAAGCACGATCAAGATGGCGGATTGCGGATTGCAGGCTCTCCGATTGCGGATTGCGGATTGCGGAGATTTACTCATTGACACATTGATCCATCGACTCATTGACTTCAATGAATCGATGAGCCAATGAATCAACGGCTCAATCCTTCTAATCCGCAATCCGTCATCCGCAATCCGCATTATCTTAGAAGCCTCCCGTGAAGACGCGCAGGAAGGTGAGGCCGGAGACCATGCGTATCCACTTCTCGACCTGCTTCATGCGCGTGCCGGGCACAAGCACTTGATCGCCGGGGTTGAGAAAGAAGTTGTCGGGCTGCTTGCCACGCTCAATCGCCGAGACGTTGATGATGGACTGCTGCATATAGCCGTTCGGCAAGCGACGATTGACGATGATGTGGCTCTTATCGCCCGTGTCGAGCACGCCGCCGGAGAGCGCGAGCGCTTCTGTGACGGAGAGACGACGCGCCATCGGTCGGATGCCGGGCTGGCCCACGTCGCCCATCACCCAGAAGACCGCCGACTGCGCCTTCTCCAAAGTCACGTCCACCTTCGGGTTCTCGACGTACTCGTCAAACTTCTTGACGATCTCGTCTCTCACCTGCTGCGTCGTCTTGCCGCCGACGAAGATACCTTCGGGGATGAGCGGGTGCGTGATGACGGCGTTTGGCGGGATGACGATGTTCGACTTCGAGTAGCGTTCGAGATACACGCTGCCGAAGACCGTGATCGAGATCACGTCTTCGGGCCCCAAGCGGTAGGTGGAAAGAAAATTGTTGTAGTAAGGCACGAGGGCCGCCGCGTCGTCCGATGCGGACTCGTGGCGCGCCGCCTGCGTCTCCGCAGGCACGTCCGTGCGCGCGGGCGACGTTGGATCGTCGGGCTCCATGCGCTCCGTCGGCTTCTGCGCCGGAGCTTGCGTCGTGCGCTGCCGCGTGTGCTTGCTCTTATCATTCTTCGCGGGCTGCTGCGCGAGCGCGAGCGCGGGCGTCGCGGCGAGCGCGATGAATAGCGCGAGCGCGGACTTGGCAACTTTAGCTTTATCGAACTTCATAACTCTTGTACCTCTCGTAAGACTTCTTCGATGTCGCGCGACAGTTCTAGCGCGCGCCGCGACCGAAGAGGATCGTCTTGACCGTCTCGAACAAAATGATCGCATCGAGCACGATGCTCTGGTTCTTGATGTAGTAGAGATCGTATTGCAGCTTCTGCCGCGCGTCTTCGACCGAAGAGCCGTAAGGGTATTTGATCTGTGCCCAGCCGGTGAGTCCGGGCGCGATCAGGTGTCGCTGCTCGTAGAACGGAATCTCCTCGGCGAGTTGCTTGACGAAGTGCGGACGCTCAGGTCTGGGGCCCACGAAATTCATCTCGCCTTTGAGGATGTTCCAGAACTGCGGAATCTCATCGACGCGAATCTTGCGTATGATGCGTCCGACGCGCGTCACGCGATCATCACGGTCTTGCGCCCAGACGGGGCCGGACTTCTCCGCGTCGGCGCGCATCGAGCGGAATTTCATGATCGTGAAGGCGTGCCCGTTCTTCCCCACCCGCTCCTGTTTGTAAAGCACGGGCCCCGGCGATTCGAGCTTGATGAGCGCGACTGTGAGGAGCGCGACGGGGAGCGAGACGATGCCGCCAATGAGCGCGACGCCGCGATGAAACGCCGCGCGTAAAAAGTCCTCGAAGCGCGCGCGCCGGCCCCGCCCGGAAAAGATGAGCCAAGAGGGACGCATCATCGACAGGTTTACGCGCCCCGTCAGCCGCTCGTAAAACGACGCGCACTCTTCGATAGCCACGTCGCCGCTCAAACTCAGATCGAGAAGTTGTTGAGTGGGAAACTGTCCGCGTCGCTCGCCCATGCCGACGATGATGCGATCCACGTTCTCTCGCCGGACGATCCGGCCCATGTCCTCGGTCAGCCCGACGACGCGCGGGTTGACGATGGAGACGCCGACGAGCGCGGGATCATTATCGACGAAGCCGACGATGCGATAGCCCGCGTCCGGTCGGCTCAAGACTTCGCGCGCGATCTCTTTCGCCGCCTCGCCCGATCCGACGATCAGAATCTTCTCGCCGATGAGCGGGTGGCCCGTCAACCAGTGGATCGAGACGCGCCAGCCGACCATCAGCGCGAGGGCCATCGGCAAAGCGATGAGAGAGACGCCGCGACCGATCATCAAATGCGGCACGGCGTAGAAGACGATGGCAAGCGCAACCCACGCGAGTCCAAGTGCCTGCACGAGTCGCAGCACCAACTCACGTCGGTCGTTCATCACGACGAAGTCGTAGAGATCGTAGAGATAGAAGGCGACGACGCAGAAGAGCGAGACGAGCGCGGCTTTGTAGTAGCCGTGGCGCGTGATCAACTCGAAGGGCGCGCCGTCAAAGCCGAAACGGATCAGCGCAGCCGCCACCATCCCGCCGAAGAGCAGGCACGCTTCGGCCCCAAGCAGCAGGTACGTGCGAGATTGGTGGCGGCGTGCGATCATAAAACTGAATACCGGGTACTGAGCACTGGGTACTGAGTTAAGAACTTCTATCTTTCACTCAGTACCCAGTTGCTCAGCGCCCAGCACTTTGCTCCTCAGCTCTCAGTCCTCATTGCTTCCTTCGTCTCGCGTCGCTGGTAGTAGCGACGCTGATAGTAGTAGTTGCTCTCATCGGGCTGCTCCGGCGCGCCGTTTAAGACGACGCCGAGCAGACGCTCGCGCGGGAGCGGTTCGAGCACGCGGTCGAGCGCGGCGTAGCGCGTCTTGCCGGAGCGGACGACGACGAGCGCGGCATCGGCCCGATTGATGAGCACGCTCGCGTCGCTGAAGATGCCGAGCGGCGGCGCGTCGATGAGAATGTAGTCGAACGACTTGCGAAGCTCCGCCAGAACGACGCTGAACTTAGGGCCGGACAGTAGCTCCGCGACGTTATCGCGCGGCGCGCCGCCGGGCAGCAGGTGCAGGCCCGCAGGATCGAGTCGCATGATGCAGTCCCCAAGTTTCGCTTCGCCCGCGAGGACTTCGGAGAGGCCCGCGCCTGTTTCGATGCCGAGATAGTCGTCGGCGCAAGGGTTTCTCAAGTCGCCGTCGATCAGGATCGCGCGCACGCCGTCGGTTTGCGCGAGCAGCCAAGCGAGGTTGAGCGCGGTGACGGTCTTGCCTTCCATGACGCCCGCGCTGGTGATGACGAGGGCCTGCACTTTACGCTTCTCGCCCGCGTGCAAGACGCGCGTGCGTAAAGATCGATATTGCTCTGCGTGCGGCGAGCGCGGATCGGTGACGGCGACCAGATGTGGCTCGACGCGCGCGGTCTCGATCTCCACGGATGGAAACTCGACCGCGCGCGCCGACCCGACAGCGTCCACAGTTGCCCCAGCAACACGCGAAGCCTGAGAGCCGGAGAGTGCCGATCCGGCGAAGGCTGAACCCGTGTGCTCAGTGGACGCTGAAGCGTGCGCCGACGTGGATGACCCAGTTTGATCGTCCAACGGCGCGTTGAAAAATTTTGAAGTGCGACCGAGCAACTCTTCGTGCGCGATGCGCGACGCGCCAACCGGCCCTGTTGCCACGGGCGCGACCGTCTCGCGCGTCACGTCCGGATTGACCGGACGCGCGTTGGCGTGACCGTTGCCGTTCGAGTTGCCGTTTGAGTTTGTGCCGTTCGGCTTCGAGGCTGCGCCGCTGTCGGCGGCACGCTTGAGCGCTTCATAGACTCTGCCCATTTATCTCTCCCCCATCGCGTCCCAACGTCGGAACGCCGCGCCGATGTCGTTCACGTCAACCGCGCGAGGCGCGTCTCTCTCTGCTTCGCGCGCGGTGTTCTTCGCGGCTCGCGTCGCGCGCGAAGTTGTCTCGACGGATTGCGCGCCGTTGCCGCTCTCATCGTTCCTATTCTCTTCTGCGCCGCCGCCCGCAGACCACAACTCTGCGCGACCACGCGCGTCGAAGATGCGCGCAGGCGTCTCGCGCTCTTCCGCGCCGGGGCGGCCCAGCGCGGCGCGCGGGAGCATGTCGAAGGTCTCCGCAATCTCTTCGATGCAGGCGCGCGTGATGGTCGGCTCGCCCGCAGAGTAACCGGCCAGCAGAGCGTTATCGCAGAGATTGTTGATCTGTCGCGGGATGCCTTCGGAGCAACGGTAGATGTAATCGATGGCCGACTGCGTGAAAATATCCGTGCGCTCTGCGCCCGCCGTCAGAAGTCGCGACTTGATGTACTTCTCCGTCTCGTCGATGTTCGGCAGTGGCTTGATCTCGCAGCGCAAGGCGACGCGTTGTTTGAGTTGACGAAGTTCCGGATTGTTCAGCACGTCGCGCAGTTCGGGTTGACCTGTTAAAACGATCTGCAAGAGCTTCGCCGAGTCCGACTCGAAGTTCGACATCAAGCGAATCTCTTCGAGCACGGAGGTCGAGAGGCCGTGCGCCTCGTCAACGATCAAAACGGTGCGAAGCCCGCGCTCGTGTCGCGACTCAAGCACTTTGCCGAGCTTGAAGAGGAGATCGGATTTGTTATCCCAGTCGTCCACGCCGAGCACGCGCGTGACGTGCTGGTAGAACTCCTGAACCGTGAGTCGCGGGTTGAAGATGTAGCCGACGAGCACCGTGCGGTCGAGTCGTTGCATCATCCAACGCAGGATCGTCGTCTTGCCCGTGCCGACTTCGCCCGTCACGACGATCAGGCCCTTGCCGCTCTCGATGCCGTAGTGCAGATTCGCCATCGCCTCCGTGTGCGGCGGCGTGAAATAGACGAAGCGCGGATCGGGCGTCAGCGCGAAGGGCAACTCTCTCAGTCCGTAGAACTCTTTGTACATCACAACTCCAAACGATGAAGGAGGAGCGATGAGCGATGAATTGAAAGATGGAAGTTTTTACTTCATCGTTCATCGCTCCTCCTTCATCGTTTCTTACGTTCCTATCTTCTCGAAGACGTGCGAGAGCTTGAGCAGGAGCGCGAGCGCGGGGATGGCGAAGACCGTGACGGCGATGCTCGCGGCGGCAAGCATCAGTCGGCGCGTCTTTCGGCGACGCACCTCATTCGGCGTCAACAGCTCAGGCACGGAGATGAGGACGGGCAAGGAAGTGTAGTGGCGCGCGTCCTCGACCGTCTGGATCGTCAAGAGGCGCGGAACCTCGAAGGCGGCGGCGAAGAGTAAGCCGATCAGGACGCCGAGCGCGAGACCGACGAGCATGAGCAACGGACGCTTTGGGGCCACCGGCTTTTCGGGCAAGCTGGCCGGATCGATCACTTGTATCGACTCGCCCTGCGCCGCGTTGGCGGAGGCGGCGGTGAGATCAGCCTTGTTCTTCTTCTCCAACAGCTCGTCGTAGGTGGCCTTCTTCGTCTGGTACTCGCGGTCGAGCGCGCTCAGGCCCACTTCGGTCGAGGGCACATCGTTGATGCGCGATTCGAGCTGCGCGATTGAAGAGCGCGTGTCGTCGAGCAGCTTCTGCTGGCGCGCGACCTCGCCCTGCGCGAAATCGAGTTGCGTCTTGTAGGTTGTGATCTCGGTGGGGATGCGTTTTTCAAGTTGTCCCTTGCGCTCCTCGATCTTCTCCTTCCACTCGTCGAGCATCTGCTGCTTGCGCTTCTTTACCGCCGCCAACTCCTGCTGCTTCGCCACCACGTCCGGGTTCTTCGGGCGAAGGCCGCCGGAGAGCATCGACTGTATCTGCAACTCGAAGTCCGACTCCTGCTTCGAGAGATCGCCCCACGGGATGGTCGTCTTCGGATCGGTGATGTCACGCGAGGCGTCGATGATGCTGACCTGCACGTTCTTCTCCGCCGCGCCGAGTTGCGTGGTGAGCATCGTCTGCTGATCGCGCAGCCGACCGATCTCCGTGATGAGCGACTTCTGTTGCTCGTAGAGGCCGGTGAGTCGCTGCACAAGCGCGGAGGAAGTGGTCGGCAAACTCGACAGGTGCGAGCCGAGGTATTCGAGACGCTGCTTGTCGATCTCGTCGAGTTCCGTCTTCGCCTTCTGCAATTCCGCATCGATGAACTGCGCCTGCTGGCGCGCACTCTCGGTCGAGAACTTGGTCTGCGCGTTGACGTACTTCGAGGCGAGGTCGGAGGCGACGCGTTGCGCGGTGATGCGGTCGGGCCCCTTGAAGGAGAGTTGGAAGCCGTTCGTCACTTCGTTGCGCGTCGTGTTTAGATCATACTGAATGTCATGCTTCTTCATCTGCTCGACGAGCATCTCCATCGGCTCGCCGCGCTTGCGCTCCGCCGCATAGAGGTTGTAGTTGAGGATGAGCGGTTCGAGCGACGAGCGGCTGAAGACCTCCTGCCCGATGTTGTTGATGCGGATCGTGAGATCAGCGTCCGTGAGTTGCGGCACGATGCCTTCGGTCAGGTTCGACGGGCGCACTGTCAACAGCGTCGTCGATTGATAAACGTCGGGCATCCGCCAGACGACGATGGCGATGGCGAAAGAGATCGCGATCGCCGGCAACAGGATCATCCACTTGCGACGCCACAGAATCTGCGCGTACTCGGCCGGCTTGCGTTGTCGAAACTCCGTGCTCATCTTCTCAACTCCATCGCGCGTTCGCGAGTTTGAAGTTCGGATTTGAAATCTGAAATTTCAAATCTCAAATTCTTCAATCCGAAATCTGCAATCATCCTTATCCGAGCGTGGCGAGCGTGCGGCGCGCGTCCTCCGCCTGTTCGGGCGTGAGCGGATTGTCCTTGCTCGCAGCGAGGGCCTGTTGTAGCTGCTGGCGCGCTTCCGCCTTGCGACCGGCGGAGGCGAGCGCCTGCCCCAGATGCAGTCGATAAGCGGGAACGTCCACGCCCTTCGCCTTCGCCTTGTCCACAGCCTTCTGCAACTGATCGACCGCTGCCGCGTAGAGGCCCTTCTTGTAATAGACCCAACCCAGCGTATCTGCGAAGCCCGGCTCGTCTTGAAGTTTCTGCACGACGCCCTGCGCGAGTCGCATCGCTTCATCTAAATTTCCGCCGCCATGCTCGGCGTAGTTCCACGCGAGATTGTTGGCGGAGAAGATGTCGTCGGGACGTATGGAGAGCGCCTTGCGATAGGCATCGTTTGCCGCCGCGAAGTTCTGCCGCTTGTCCTCGACCATCCCCGTGAGGACGTAGGGCGTCGTATCGTCGGGACGCTTCGCCTCCCACTCGCGGAGTGAAGCGAGGGCCTGATCGGGCTGGTTCGTTTTGATGTAGATCGCGGCGAGCGCATTGAGGGCCGGTGTGAAGTTCGCATCTATTTCGAGTGCGCGACGCATCTCGCCTTCCGCGCCGCGTGCGTCCTGCTGCCGACCGTAAATCTGTCCCTTGAGGAAGTGGAGCGGCGCGCTGTCGGACTTCTGCGCGAGGGCCTGATCGACGCGCGCGTGCGCCTTGTCGAACTCGCCGCGCGCGGCGTAGAGGTTGAAGAGACCGTTCAAAGCGTCGAAGTTGGTTGCGTCGAGTTGGAGCGCGCGCTCGTAGAACTGCATCGACTCGTCAGCCTTGCCCTGTGATCCGGCGGCGGCGGCGAGATTCGTGTAAGAGGCGGCTGCGTTTGGCTGTAGGTCACGCGCGGCGGAGAGATCGGCGGTGGCCGCCGCGTAGTTCTTCAACTGCAAGGATGACATTCCGCGCGCGGTCAGCGTCTTCGCCTTGACCTCTGTGATGAGTTCGGCGGACGCGCCCGCGCCGGGCGTCGCCTTGTTCAGCTTGTCGAGGAGATCGCTCGACTGTTGCTGCACGGTCTTCCAGTCGCCCGCAGCGAGGTTGATCTGCAACTGAAGGAGCTTGGCGGGCAGGTAGTCTGGGTAAAACTTTTCGAGGTCTCCGGCGAAGACTCTCGCCTGATCGATCTGGTTCAAGCGCAGGTTGGCGTCAGCCATGAAGTAGAGACCGGATTGATCGCGCGGCTCCTGCTTCAAGACCTGCTTCAAGTCCTCGACGGCGTTCTTCGCATCGCCGCTGCCCAAGCGCAGGCGCGCGCGCAGCAGCAGGGCCTGCTTGTCGTTCGCATTCTTCTTCAAGACTTCGTCGGCTTGCGCAGACGCGCCCGCGACATCGCCCTTTTGCAGCAGTAGCTCGCCGAGGCGGTAGTGGCCCACGAGGTAGTCGGGGAATTTCGAGACGGTCTCCTGAAAGAGTCTTATGGCATCGTCGTTGCGACCGATCTGCGAATAGAAGTCGCCCATCGTCGCCGTGCCCTCAGCCTTGTCGCTATCGAGCGCGGCAAGTGCGCGCGCGGCCTGCTCGGCGCGGTCGAGCTGCTTCTGCTGAATGTAGAAGCTGACGAGCGTGCGATGCGCGTCGCGATTTTCGGGATCGACTTCGACGGCGCGACGAAACTGCGCCTCAGCCTTGTCCGCGTGATTTTGCTGGACGAGGAAGCGCGCGTATTCGAGATGCGCGACCGACGAAGTGTCGTCGATGGAGAGCGCGTGCTGGTAGATTTCGTCGGCCTTCGCGTTGTCGCCGATCTGTCGGTAGTAGAGCGCGAGACCGAGTTGAGATTCGACGCGGCGCGGGTTCAATTCGACGGCGTGATTGAGTTCGGCGAGCGCGCCTTGCCGGTCGCCGTTGGCGAAGAGGATCGTGCCCTTGAGGATGTGGCCCTCGATGTTGTTCGGGTCGCGCTGCAAGACCTCTTCGACGAGCCGCGTCGCCTCGTCCTTCCACTTCGCGTCCTTCGTCTGCTGGTAGAAGACGATGTAGAAGTTGCCGAGACGCGTGCGCGCGTCGAAGTTGTTCTGATCGAGCTGCGTGGTGCGCTGCAACTCTTCGAGGGCCTGCTGGAACTGGCCCATGCCCTCGTAGGCGCGCGCCATGCCCCAATGCGCCGGGCCGGATCGGTCGTCGATCTGGATGGCGTTGCGAAATTCCAGCGACGCTTCCTGATACTTTTTATCTTTGAGGTAAGCCTCGCCGCGTGTGATGTGTTCGGCTTTCGCCTTCTCCGGGTCTTTGCAGGCGGAGGTGGCGGCGGCAAGGGCGAGCGTGGCAAGCAGGAAAAGCAGCAGACCCCGGCGTGCGCCGGAGCGTGGGCACTCTCTCTTGTTCATCTGTGCGAGAAACTCCTTCGCGTCTCTCTGGCACCTTCGCGCTCGCCGGGGCAACGGCTCACGCCGGGTGTGACTTGAAAGACGCGCTAACTGATCTCCGTTTCAACGTTCGTTGTTCGCCGACTTCATGTTCTCACAGTCGGCATCAATCTCCATCGGGGAAAAACTTCCAATCCCCTCTGAGTTCCGAATCATGCGGCGGAGGTTTGTCGGCAAACTGCCGCTCTTCATCTTACCCGAACGCAAGGCGACTGTGCCAGCACTTTCGTCAGTTCGGAACAAACGTGGGCAGTTGCTGCGCCGCGAGTGAAGCGAGGTCTTGCGCCGAGCGCAGCGCGGCCGCCTCGTCCGTCCCGAAGGGCACGGTCACGCGCACCATCGCGCCGTCCGAGCGGTGCATCTTCACGCTGTCAAAGACGGTGTAGAACTTCCCCCAATACTCGCTCGCCACCGCGCGCCCGCGCCCCTGATACCAGTAGATGAGGAGCAGCCGACTGTCGCCGTTCTCGACGACGTAGCGGTTCGCATCAAACGATGGGCCGCCGCCCGCAGGCGTGATGCGGATGCTTGCGGGATCGCGCATCGTCCAGCCCGCGCCGGGCAGACAGTTGAGCGGACTGTGATAGGTCGCGCCGTTGCGCTGCGTGAAGTAGTAGCCGACGTAGAAGTTCGCCGTGCGACCGTCGGCCCCGACGTAATCGCGCAACAGGTAGTCGTCGGCGCGCAGCACCTCTTGCACCTCGTCCGTGAGTTTCTCGTCCACACCGCGCTGCCGCCACGCGCCGAGTTGCGTGGGAAACTCCGCGAGCGTGCGCCGCTCGACGTGCGCTTCGCCCGCACGCTCCCACCAATTGACGACCGCGCCGCCCGCAATGAGCAGCACGAACATCATCCAGAAACGAACATTACTTCGTCGCATCTTTTTCGACCGAGATCAATTTGATCGGACTCACGCGCCATCGGCCCCGCGCGTCGCAGTTGCGATGGGCGTGACCGCGCCGACGATCCGCGGCTCGTCCGCATCCGCTTCACATTTCAACGTCGCCGCGTTCTTCGCATCGTTCGCGTCGACTTCAAACTTATTCGCTTCCGTTGCTGCGCGACGTGCGCGTCGATCCTTGCGCCTGCCGAAGAGATCGAGCAGCGAGCCGAGCGCGAAGAGCAACAAGAAGGCGACGATGTAAACGACCCAACCGGAGAACTCGTGAAAGAAGCCGTCGGCGACACGCGTCCCGTAGTAGCGCGAAAGTATGCCCGTGCCGCTCACGCGCCCCGCGTTCGTGATGATCGCAATCGGCACGGCGGAGACGACGAGGATGATCGAGCGCCACGCGCCGTAACTCCGAAGCCACGCGAAGCGGCCACGACCGCGCGCGTTGTGGCCCTTGCCGTTCGTGCCGTCGCCCTTCCCTTCGTTCTTCGGATACGTGAAGTATGCGAAGACGACGGCGAGCGTGACGAGCGTCATCAGGCTGCGTATGCCGCTGCACGCCTCGACGACTTCGAGTTTCTTTGTCGTCGAAGAGCCGAGCGGCATCAACTCGATCACGTTCCCCTGTCGTAAGACCGGAATGTCTAACAACTGCATCGACGCGACGGCGCAGCGCGAAGCGAAGAGCTGCAAAGGGAAAGCGATCTTGTTGAAGATGATCGCGGGGATCGGAACGGCCAGCAGAAAAAGGAGCAGAGGCACGGCGACGAGTCGCACGACGCGGAAGCCCCAGAAGTATGCGACCAGACCCGCCGCGAGCACGACGAGCGACGAGCGTTGCGTGAAAAGTTCCGCGCCCGCCGTGCCGAGCCACAGCATCAGGAGCGCGATAAGGACAAGGGCCAGACCCGCGAGCGGCGCGGGATTCTTCGGCGCGAGCGCGAGCGCGACGCGATCCGACCAGAGAATGTAGCCGATGATGAAGGGGACGAGCAGGCCGTGCGAGTAGTTCGCGTCCGTCCACCAGAACAGACCGAGTCGCGGGAGCATCGTCAAGTAAGCGAAGACGACCGCGCACGCGATCAGCAGTGGCTTCCAGAGGTTTCGGGGCTGCGTCGTGTCCATCGATTCTGTGCGCGGGAATGTGTGCCGCTCGTCGGAAGGTGCGCGAAAGGTTGTAGCGCTCATTGCGCCCTTAAAGATTAGCGCAACAGTCGAGCGGCGGGCAACAGAGAAAGCGCGCGTGCGTGAATCGGCGTGCGCACAGAAAGAGAGGACGGCGATGCACGAGCGTTCACTTGCGTGCACTTCTCGCGAGTGGCCGCTCTCTTAATAGCTTTAACGGATCGCGATCGTCGCGCGATTGCTCGTCTGGCCCGCGACCGTAATGGTCAACTCGACCGCGCCCGCGCCCCTCAGTTCGGGTGCGACACGCAACGTCAGTTGATCTATTCCGGCGAGGCCACCCGCCGCACCCGCGAACTCGACGGGCAGTTGGAAGATGCGACCATCCGACGTGCGCGCCTGAACCGAGATCGACTCGGCAAGGTTCGCGATGACGCTGCCGTCGGGCTGTCGCACGTCGTTGCCCGCGTTCGTGTTCGCCGCGCCGCGTATGCCCGTGGCGTAGATCATCACGCGCGCCGCGTTGTCCGCGCCGAAGTAGTGCGTGTTCGTAATGTCGAATGCGCCGGGCGTGTAGTCCCAGGAGTTGAGCGCGAGCGCCGCGCCCACGCCGTCGCCGCTTGCTGTGAAGAGGCCGGGGGCCACCGGCGTGACCGCGACCGTGCCTCGCGAGACGTAGCCCTCCTCCGACGTGACGATCACTTCGGCATCGCCCGCCGCGACATTCGACGGGACGACGAAGTCGATGCGCGCGGGCGAGACGTAAACGAGGCTCGCGGCATAACCGCCGACGGTGACGCTCGCGCCCGCCAACTCTAGCGGCAGCGATGCGGAGGTGGCCGTCTGCGTGCTCGCGGCGAGCGGAGTCAGTGCAGTCTGCGCATTGATCGTCCCCAAGCTCGTGGCGGAGATCATGGGTGCAAAGCTCGCGCTTGATCTGGCATCGGCGCTCCCGATGTCCGCGCTCGTCACGAGGTTCGCCATGATGGTGGACGAAAGCACGCTGCCCTGCTGCATCTGATCGCGCGACTGCTGCAAGCGCGCTGCCGCGACCGCGAGCCGCGACTGCACGGCATCGTTCGCCGCACCCGCCGCAGACAACGCCGCCGCCGCACGCGCGAAGTAGAGCGCGCAACGAAGACTGCGCTCGATCTGCGTGGCGGACGCGAAGCTCGACGACTCGGCGGCTAACGCTGCGCGCGCCTGCTCAACGTTCGTCGCGAGTGAGAGAATCTGGCCCGCACTGCTGCCCGGCGTGCTAGCCAGCGCGACCGCGTTCGCGAGGGCCTGCGAGACGAGCACGGGCGACATCAACGTAGGATTAGGCGTAGGCGAAGGTGTGGGCGTCGGCGTCGGCGTCGGCGTCGGTGTAGCTGTGGGCGTCGGCGTCGGGGTCGCTTGCACGACGATGGACTTACCGGCCCTGTCCCACGTCGCCGTCCCGCCGTAGAGAGTGAAGGCCATGCCGTCGAGCGTCTTACCTTCGAGGCCGACTGCGGCGGCGGGCACTTCGAGACGAACCCACTGTCCGGCTTGAGGCAACGGGCCGACGCGGTACTTGCTAACAGTTCCGACCGCGCCCCATGAGATGTCGTTCGAGCCCCAGTAGGCGCGATGCTCCCAGTTGTTCCCGTCGTGCCACTGCAACATGATCTCGCTCGGCATCGTCGCTTGATCGAGATAGACGTAAGTGATCAACTTATCGCCCGCGCCGACCGCGAGGGTGGCCCCGTTGGTGAAGAGGTGCTGGTGCACTGACGAGTAGAGGCTCGACTGGTGTGCGAGTCTTCCAGAGAACGACGCGGGGTTGCCCGCGATCCAGTTCCAAGTCTCGTTATCGCCAACGCCGACTGCTCCAGCGGGCAGGGCCCCCTCGACCCAGACAACGTCTGTGGTGGATGTCGGCGTGGGAGTTGAACTCGGAGTGGGCGTCGGGTTGGGAGTCGGAGTGGGCGTCGGCGTCGGTGTCGGAGTGGGCGCAGGAGCAGAGCCGCCGATGGCTGCATCGATGGCGTCGATGTTAGCGCCGGGGTTGGTGCCGTCGGTTGCGCGTCCCGCGTAGGGACTTGAGGGGGCCAGTCTATAGTTGCCGCCGGACAAGCCGACGAAGCCGAGAGTGTTTGCGTCAGCCGCGAAGAAGTTGTCCGCCGGATAGTTGTTCGGCGTCCACGGGCAGACGATGACGTTGCGCGCAAACTGTCCGGTCGGCGCGTATTGATTCATCGCCGACGTTCCTTCGCCGCCGCCGTCGCCGAAGAAGCCGTAGTCGTTCTTCCAGACGATGTTGTTGCGGAAGGCGAAGCCGTCGTTCGTAAATCCATGAACCGTGCCACCGCCGGCGACGGGAAAGTCGGAGAAGTAGGCGAGGGCCATGAAGCCCGTCTGAAAGACCGTGTTGTGCTCGACGACGAGGTTGACGCTGGAAGTGAAGAGGAGGAACGCGCCGCGACCGCCATAAGCCGCGCCGTTGATATCCTCAAAGACGTTGTTGCGGATCGTCAAGTTCGCGCCGCGCAGCGAGGGCGCGTTGTTATCCTGATTGAGCACGTGCACGCCGGAGGCGGCGTGACGCACGATGTTGTTGGTGAAGGTCACATCGCGCAAGGTGGCCCACGGC
Source organism: Acidobacteriota bacterium (assembly GCA_032229975.1). Taxonomy (GTDB): domain Bacteria; phylum Acidobacteriota; class Blastocatellia; order Pyrinomonadales; family Pyrinomonadaceae; genus JAIVGV01. The sequence continues at coordinate 17,049 of JAVXVG010000003.1, forward strand.
ACTTGCCCGTCATCGTTGCGCAGGGAGAACATCAGCGCGAAGCCTTCCTGTCCGTCCTGCCAACTGTTCTCAAGGACGTTGCCGTCGATGACGACGCGCTCGGCGCGCTTCAGCTCCAACAGATTCTTCGCCATCCACACGCCGCGCCATGCGGGTGGCTTGTAGATATAGTTGCGCCGAATCTCGATGTCCGACGGATTAACGCCCGCGATGTATCCGGTGGCTCCGCCGAACATCACGTTCTCGCCCGCGCCTTCCAAGTAGTTGTTGACGATGTGGAAGGGGCCCGGCCCGTTCCAGCCGCAGATCGCTTGCGTGTCCTGCCCCGTGCCTTTGAAGTCCGAGACGTAGGAGTTGAGGATCGAGGTCTCGCCGCTATTGAGCGCGATGCCGCGCTTGAGCGGGGTGGCGGGCTCGCCGTGGATGTAGCAGCGATCGAAGGTCAGGTGGTGCGGAACTTTGTCGAGCGAGTTCTGCGCGCTCGTGCCGTCGCCGAGCTGTATGAGATCGCCGACGAGCGCGTCCGGCGTCTGCTTGCCGAACTCGACGCCGAGGAAACGAAAGTGATGTGCGCCGGACGCGGTGCGCAGGGCCGGTTCGTTCGCGCCGGGCGAGACGATCTTCGGCATCAGCGAAGAGTAAGCAGGCGAGACGCGCTGCCCGTCAGCCGGCAACGAAGCGAGCGCGGACGACTGGATGGTGATGTAGTCGGCCCCGGCTTTGACCGGCAGCGTGATGGGCCCCACGTAGCTCGCGCCTGCGGCGAGCACGATGGTATCGCCCGGCTGCGCCGCGTTGAGCGCAGCTTGCAGGTTGCCGCCCGCAGGCACGCTAAGCGTGGCGGCGCGGACGGAAGTCGCGGCGCACGCGCAGAGCACGCAGGCGACTGTGATGAAGAGGAACGATACGGGAGAGAAAGAGCGGAAGGCGCGAGACCCGTCGCGACGATTGATCAGCATGTCCCAGAACTCCACTTCGGTAGCCGGACGATCTCCCGTGGGCTCTAAGGAGACTCCTGGCTTTGCGTCCCTGCCTCGCGACAGGTTTGCCTTTAGTTCGGTGGTGGCGTCCGGCGCGCGGTGAGTCGCGACGGCGGACGCGTGACGTGTTCGACCTGACGTAGAGAGACGACACGCGTGAGCCATCGCGAATCGCGAAAGCGCGCACGGGGGCCCTCAAGCAGCGTAGCTACGACTTCGGGCTAAAAAATTCCGAGGCGTGGGTTGGTAAGGAAAGAAGGCAGGGAGGGAGTGAGACCACTCACAGATAAGGGAAGCGAGCTAGCAGTAGCCGCGACTGTCAAAGTCGCAAGCTGGCCCCGCCGCTAAAAAGCGAGCGCGAGTTGCAAAGTTGACAGCACTTCCCGGATCGCCTTCGGCAACCAGACAGTCTCTCTTGAATACTTCCAGATAAGAGAGACTCACGGCTTTGCGCCCCCGCCTCGCGACAGGTTTGCCCTTATCGTGTGCAATCGTCAGGTGAATGAAAAGATCGGCTTGATGAACTGTCGCCGGTAACGTTTCCGACGACTGAATTCAATCTAGCGGTTCGCGGCGACGTTTGTCAACAATCATTTTTTTCGCACTTTTTGGCTGGAAAACAGCGATTTTCAAGCATCTGCGTGTAGCCCGCAGGCGACAAACGAAGGGATGCGGATCGCTTGCTCAACGTGTCGCCGCAGAGCTAGGCCAAGCGTCACCCGCGCGTCGCTTGGCGAAGTAGATTTGATAGCCTCCTTGATCTCTCACGAGGTCATACTCAGCAAGCGTGCGTGCGACGTGATCGGCGAGCGCAGGCTCGCTCTCGCGCCAGCCTTTGAAGTTCTCGCCGTAGATTTCTTCCACCACGATCACGTCGGGACGTATGCCGGTGTAATAACCGAGCCGCGTGTCGTCGAGAAGGTTGCGGTCGAAGCCGAGACCGAAGCCGATGTCGCCGCTCGCCATGATCGTCGTCTGCGGCGTCGTGTGCTCGCGAAGGAACGCGACGGCAGGCCCATAGCCTTGTTGCATCGTGTTCACCTTCATGCGATAGAGCAGCCCGCCCGCTTGCACGACGAGCAGCGCACTGACCGAGAGCGCGAGCAGCCAGCGCGGCACTGCGCGTTGTCGCCAGCACCACAACAACCAGACGGCGAGCACGGCTGTGTAGAGCGGCACAATGTGGACGAGATAGTAGTAGAGCTTCTGCCCATCCACGATTGAGAGCGCGACGAAATAGATCGCGATGAGCACGAGCAGCACGCGCACGTGACGCTCTGCGCGCAAGCGTCGCACGAAGATCGCGCCTGCGAGCGCGACAACATAAGCGACGAGCACGAGGCTCTTCAGCACGATGGGCCCCCTATGGCCCGCCGAGTGCGCGCCGAGCCCGTAAGAGGTCGCGTAGCGTCGCGTGATCTCCCACTTCAAGCCGAGCCACGGATGCGTCAGCGCCGACGCGCGCCCGCCCGTCGTCGCGTTTCCTTTGAACTGCGAGATGAAGTTCTGCGGGTCTTCGCTGATGTATGCGCCCCAACCGAGCGCGCCGACGAAGTAAGGCGCGGCTGCCACAACGATGTGTCGCCAGTTCAGGCGCGTGCGATCAAAATGAAGCGTGACGAAGAGCAGGCCGAGGAAGGTCAACGTGCCGCCGTGCGGATGCGTGAGGCCGCTCATGCAAGTTAACGCTTGACTCGCGAAGAGGGCGAGCATGAGTCTGCGCTCGCGCAACGTCATGTATGTGGCGTAGGCGCACAAGCCGAGCGACGCGCTCATCATGTCCATGCGACCGAACGAGGCGGCGCTGATGAAGAGGTAATCGACCGCGAGCAGCGCAACCGCGAGTAGCGCGAGCGACACGTCGCGCGACAGTCTCTTGATGAAGACGTAAAAAGCTGCGAGCGCAAGGAGGCCCCACGCAGTTTCCAGCAGTCGCGTCTTGAGCAAACTGAAGCCGAAGAGCTTGTACCAAGCAGCTTCAGTCACAAGACCGATCGGCATCACCCAGTAAGTATGACGTTCGATGCCTTGCAGCCACGACTCGCCCGTGCGCAGGATGGTCGTGCCCATGAAGCCGTGCGCGGCGAGATTCCAAGCGGGGTTGGCGAACCACGCCTCATCGCTCCACGGGCGTTTCGTGAGCGCGCTTCCGACGGCGAGCGCGACGTACACAAGCGCGACAAAGAAGAGCGCGATGCGTCGGATGCGTGCGCGATCGAGCGGCGAGGCGAACTGATCCTGCGTGTCGTTCATGCGTTCGTCTTCGTTTAAGAGTGTGATGATTGAAGGGCGACGGGCCAGCGTTGGATCGTTGAGCGTCTAACGTTTCAAGTCTGCGGCAGCTCATCGACCTGCGCGCCGATTGATGGGCCGCTCGCCGTCGTTCGACGCAAACTGCTATTAGCGCGCAAGTGAAAATCGCCCGCGCGCCAGTTGACGAAGCCAACTTCATCGAGCGTGGAGGGATAGACGTTGCGTCCCGCGCCCGCGAACGCGACGCCGCCGACGATGGCGTTGTCCGAGATGGCCGCGCCGGGGAAAAAGAAGTGCACGGCGTCGGCATCGGGCGCGCGCCCGTCGCCGTGAAAACCATAGTCGTTGTGCTTGACGATGTTTCGACGAAAGACGAAGCCCGTCGTCGGCTGGCCGAAGGCGGTGGTAATGCTGCCCGACGTGATGATCGTGTTCTGCTCGACGGTGAGCGTGTCCCACTGCGTCACGACGAGGAACTTGCCACCCGCGCCGAAGCGCGCGTCCACGTCCGTGAAGAGGTTGTTGCGAATCGTCAGACGATGGCCGCCGCGCCCCTCCGCGCCGTAAGCCTGAAAGCAGTTAGCCGCGCCTCGCACGACGTTGTTGATGAACTCGACATCCTCGACCGTCGCGTCCGGCACTTGCCCGCCCTCATCGCGCACCGTGAAGAGAACGGCAGTTCCGTCCTGCGCGCTGGCCCAAGTGTTCGTGAACAGGTTCGACTCGACGTGCACGCGCCGCGCGTTCTTCAACTCAAGATGATTCTTCACCGACCAGCCTTCGTCGCGCCAGTTGAGCGGCTTGTTGAAGTGGTTACCGCTAACGATGATGTCCGAAGGCACGACTTTCAGTCGCGTCGTCGCGCCACCGAACATAACGCCTTCGGCGGCAGCCTCGATGTAGTTGTTCGTGATCTCGAAAGGGCCCGTGCCGCCCCAGCCGCACAGGGCCTGACTCTCTTCGCCGCGCCGCTTGATGTCCGCGAAGTAGCTGTTCGCGATCTTCACTGCACGCGCGTTCAAGGCGATGCCGCGTCGTTGTCCATCTTTCGGATCGCCGTGGATGTAGCAGCGATCAAACTCGATGTCGTGCGGCAGCGCATCGAGCGACTCTTCCTGACCCGTGCCAAGCTCGATGATGTTGCCTTGCCCGCCGACGGTCGCGCCGAACTCGACGGCGACGAAACGGAAGTGATGCGCGCCCGGTGCGGCAGCGACGACCGGCGAGCCCGCAACGCCGCCGACTAATTTCGGCAGCGCGTTGGCATACTTTGCAGGATCGATCCGCTCACCCGTCGCAGGCAGTTGCGCGTCGGCGGCGGACGAGCGCACGGTGATGAAGTTTGCGCCCGCTTTGTTCGGCAGCCGGAACGCGCCGTGATAGGTTGCGCCCGCCGCCAGCATAATCGTGTCGCCGGCGCGCGCGCGTTCGAGCGCGGCTTGCAGGTCGCCGCCCGCGCGCACGTTGATGATGGATGCGCTCGTTTGATCGCTCGTCGGCGTTGCATCATCGCCTTGCGTCGCGCGGCGCGGCCGCACGTGCTGGCCCGCGCAAGCCGCGGCGAAGATAATGATGAGCGCTACGACGCTCAAACTGATCTGCCGGACTCGACGCCGCGCTCTCGTCTTCAACATGGACTTCACGCCGCGTCAACCTTGCGCTCGAAGACGAACTCGTTGCAGCCGAGTCCGACGCCGCCGCAGCGCAGCTTCGTGAGCGTGAAGCCGCGCGTCTTGTAGAAATCGAAAATCTCTTCGGGCGCGGCCACCTCGTAAGGATGGCCGCCGACCCAATCGATGATGTCACGCCAGTGGCTCATGCCGCGATCTCCCTCGCCGTAGCGCGTCCAAGTGCGCGCGTATTCCTGTGGTCTTCCACGAAGCAGCGCGCGCAACGCGCCCTTCCCTTCTTCGGGCGCGCTCACGGCTAGCGCGAAGGGCGCGCGCAAGGGGCGCGGCAGGCGATTGTAGGTTCGCTTGATCCACATCCAGCGTCGCGCCTGCGTGCCCGTGTCGTTGTAGATGGCGACGAAGAACTTGCCACCCGTAGCGACGGGCCACGCGGCGTTCGCGAGCGCGCTCCACATCGCGCCCGTGTGATGCAGCACGCCCCACGAGTAAACCACGTCGAAGAGCCCGAGCGAGCGCATGTAAGTCTCGTCGAGCGCAGAGCCTTCTTCAATCGTCCAGCTTGAGTCTTCGTCGAAGTAGCGTCGGCGCAGCTCGCGCGTGCAGGCCACTGATTGCGGATCGTAGTCGAAAGAGTGGACGCGCGCGCCTAAGCGTCGCGCCGCCAGACTGAACAAGCCGCTGCCCGAACCGATGTCAAGGAAACTGCGGCCGTGCAAGTCCGCGACTTCGAGCATACGTTTCAGAGATTCTTCGGCAGTCGTGATCCTTTGCTCGTCGAGCAGCTCAAGGAAGCGCGACCAGTTCGCGCCGAACTCGAACCGCTCACCGCGCGCCAACTCACCCGCGTGCGTCGTACTCATCTGCGACAACTCTCCATGTTTCGATCTGAACGCGCCATCAATCGACGCGCCTTCCGGTCAACTAACTCTTCCGGTAATGCAAATGATAATAGATGAGCTTGACGTACTCGCCCGCGACCATGCGCCAGCCCGCCGCGCTCTCCCACCATGTCCACGGCGAAGGCGATTGCGCGACCGTGGCCGGTTCTAAACTGACGACGATGCCGCTTCCCTCGAACGCGCGTTGGAGCGTCCACCACGCACGCCGCGAATGATAGCCGGAGGTGACGACGACGATCGATCGCCAACTGCGTGCGCGTGCGTAAGCGGCGAGCGTCGCTGCTTCATCGTAGGTGCTCGACACGCTGCCGGGCGCGACCTCTATCGACTGCGGCGGCACGCCCGCGCGCGTCAAAGTTTCCTGCGCGCGCTCGACGAAGAGCATCGTGCGCCCGCGCTCCTGCGACCAACCGCCCGGCTCCGTGTCGTTCGTCAAAACGACGCGCGGCGCGCGCCCCGCTTTGAACAGCTCGGCGGCAAACTCCGCGCGCTCTCGATAGACTTCGCTGCCGCTCAAGACCGCGATGGCATCCGCGCGCTCGACCGCAGGCACGCGCACGATCAATGCTTGCGCCGCCGCCCAAGCCAGCATGATCGAGAAGCAAGGCAGAAGAATGAGCGATGAAATCTTGATCGCCGCGCGTCGCCGTCTCTTCATCCTTCATCCTTCAACGTTCCGCCTTCACCAGCAGATGCCCTCGTAGTCGCCGCCGGTCGTGCGTCCCTCGAAGAGCCGGACGAGATCGATGATCGTCTGGCCCTCGCGCGCAAGCGTCGCGATCTCGCGAAACTCTTCGGCGCGATTTCCGATGAGCAACACGTCCGATGCTTCGACCACTTCATTGATCTCAACGCGCATCAGTTGCGAGATGTGCGGTATCTCGCGCTCGATGTAATCCTTGTTCGCGCCGAACAAGCGCGCGAGTTGCACGTCGCGATCATAGATAGCGAGTTGCATGCCTTTGCCGATCAGAGTTTCGATCAAGCTGACCATCGGCGACTCGCGCAGATCGTCCGTGCCTGCCTTGAAGCTGAAGCCAAGCACGCCGACTCTGCGCTTGCCCGTCGCCAAAACCATCTCGACCGCGCGCTCGATCTGCCGGCGATTGCTCGGCAAGACGGACGCGAGCAAGGGCACTTCAACGTCAAGCTCCTTCGCCTTGTAGTTGATCGCGCGCAAATCTTTCGGCAGGCACGAGCCGCCGAAGGCGAAGCCCGGCTTCAAATAGTAAGGCGACAGATTCAGCTTCGTGTCCTCGCAGAAGACGCGCATCACTTCATGGCTGTCTATGCCGAGAGGTTTGCAGACGTTGCCGATCTCGTTGGCGAAGGCCACCTTCACGGCATGAAAACAGTTGCACGCATACTTGACCATCTCTGCGGTCTGCACGCTGACGACATGGAGCGGCGCATCGATGTGCGCGTAGAGGCGGCGCAAGAGCGCACTGGTCTCTTCTTCATCCGCGCCGATGATGGTGAAGGGCGGCGCGTAGAAGTCTTTCAGCGAAGTGCCCTCGCGCAAAAATTCCGGATTGACGCAGACGCCGAAGTCACGTCCCGCGCGCTTGCCCGAATAGACTTCGAGCGTAGGCACGACGACCTCCGCGACCGTGCCCGGCAGCATCGTGCTGCGCATGACGACGGTGTGCCGCGTCTTCTTCTTCTCCAACGCCGCGCCGATCTCCTGACACACGCGCTTGATGTAAGAGAGATCGAGCGCGCCCGACGCGCGGCTCGGCGTGCCGACGCAGACGAGCGAGAGATCGGACGCGAGAACCGCTTCCGCCGCGTCCGTCGTCGCGCGCAGGCGGCCCGCCGCGATCATCTCGGCGATCAGTTCGCCGATGCCCGCCTCGACGATGGGACTCTTGCCCGCGTTGATGATCTCGATCTTCGTCGCGTTCACGTCCGCACCCGTGACCTCGTGCCCGTCGCGCGCGAAGCACGCCGCCGAGACGCAGCCGACGTAACCTAATCCGAATACGCTTAGTCTCATCTAAATTGTCCGTCGTTCGTTGTTCGTTGTCCGTTGGTCAATGCGCGCAAGATGTTTTCGTTGCGCGGCGTGCGTGCGAGCAGGACGAAGCCGTCTGCGCCGCCGATCTCCGGCCCCCGTTCAAAGCCGTTGAAGAAGGCCTCGATCTGCGCCCAAGTGATGCGCGGGTCGCTGCCCTCAACCCAGTATGACGCGCCGCTCGGTCGCGGCTCAAGCACGCGACGCGAGAGCCACACGTCGCCGCCCGCCTTCCACGTCTCCAGAGTCTTCGCCGCGAACTCCTCGCGCCATTGCGACGACGCCACGTCGCCGATGGAGACGGCGGAGTAAACCGTCATCACGCGATTGAGCGGGTGGAACGGAAACTCCCACTGCAAATCCTTCAACTCTTCTTTGACCTCGACGACCACGCTCTCGCGTTTCAAGAGCGGCAGCAGCTCACGCGTCCGCGTCGTCATCTCCGACTGCCTGCGATCCAGTGTCCGGTTCGAGAGCGCGACGACGTTGACGCAGACGAGCGCGGCGACGAAGGCCAGCACGATGGCCTTCAACAACGCGCGCCCGCGCCTCGCATCGAGCGCACACGCGAACGCGACGAAGGCCACCGGATAGAGCGGCAAGTAACGCTCCGGCGTCGTGCCCTGCCACAGCGCGGCGAAGAGCAGGATCGGCAACGCACCCAAACAGAATAGCGTGAGCACGCGTCGCCCGCGCGCGCCGCCCGAGAGCAGAAGCAACAGAGCCGACGCCGACGCCAGATAAAAGAGCGCGAGCTTCCACAGGCTCAGGCGAAAGAGATCGAACGCGCCGACCGGATTGTAAGGATCATGTAGCAGGAAGCGTTTGAACAAAACATTGTCGTGGCCGACGCTCATAAACGAACGCGCCGAGCCGAAGGCCACCTGCAACAGGCCGCGATTGTTGTCGAGTCCATGTCCTGAAGATGCGACCCACGCCTTGAGCGTCGCCAGCTCGGCGATGTGCAAGCCGAAGACGACGACGCCCGCGTAAACGAGGACGGTGATCGCGCCGCTCACGAGCGCGCCGTGAATAAACAAACGTCGGCGGCGCACGTCGTCGCCAAAGAGGATGAGCGGCGCGGCGAGCGCGACGGGCACGACCCACACGTACAAGAACCACAGGCAGACCGCGCACGCCAGCAACGCGCCTCCCACAATCGCCGTCCGCCACGTGTGCCCGACGCGCTCGCCGCCGCGCAGCATCGCGAGTAGTCCGGCGAGATAGAGCGCGAGCGCGGGGATGTAGGACGAGCCCGACTGCGTGAAGTTCAAAAAGCCGTAAGTGCAGGCGAAGCCGACCGACGATGTGACGATGATCCACTCGCGACCGGCCACGTACTCCAACACGCGACGCAGCAGCAGCACGCATGCGAGTCCGGCCACCCAGTTCGCCGCCACGAGGATGAAGAGCGCGGCGTCGCGCGCGTCGCCCGCGTAGAGCCTGCGCGCGAGTGGGCCGGTCAACACGTAGAGCGCGCAGCCGAGTGGCCGCCAGAGCAGGTGGCCGAACTCGAAGAACGAGTAGTTGCCGCGCGCATCCCACGCGGCGGGCGTGATGCGACCAGCGGCCATCCCCACGACGGAGTCTGCGTAGTAGAGCGTGTCGCCCATGAAGTTGGCGGAGGTCAAAGAAGTGACGAGCAGGTAGATGAGCGCGAGCGCGCCGTCGCGTCGCAGCGTGGCGGCCGGTGTAAGCGCGGGTCGTGGAGCGTCGTCGTGTTGCACGTCAAGTGGAGTTCGAGCGGGGCAGCGCGGGCGCACTTTAGTCTGTCTGCGTTTTGCGCCCGATGGCGATGAGCGAGAGACCGAAGGGCGGCGGCAGTGTGCGCTCGATGCGCTCGGCCCACGGCGCGACGAACCGGTCGAAGACGGCGATCTGGGCCGGATTCTCTTCCGAAGTTCTTCGGATGCGGTTGTTCCAGAACCAGCCCGCCATGCCGACGACGTTCATGTAGAACGCGGCTTCGATCTCGAATCCGGCGGCGTGCATCGGCGGCAGCAAGGTCTTGCGCGTGTAGCGTCGATAGTGCTCGATGGCCCGATCCACAGTGCCGTAGAGAAACTGGAACGCGGGCACGAGGATGATCGCGCGGCCACCGGGGACAAGCGCTTCGCGCATGAACTCAAGCGCGCGCAAGTCGTCCTCGACGTGTTCGAGCACGTTCATGCAGATGATCGTGTCGAAGTTGTAAGGCTTCAACTCGGCGACGGGCGGATCGGCCAAGTCAAGCAGCATCGGATCAGCTTTGAGCTGCGTGCCCAGACGACGCTGCAAGTAGTCAACGCACATCTCGAACTTGTCGGTTGCCACGACCAGCTCGCGGTCGAGCAGCAGCTCGGTGAAGTTGCCGATCCCCGCGCCGACTTCGAGCACGCGCTCGCCGACGTAGGGCGCGATGCGGCGATACATCCAGTTTCGATAGTTGTTCGCGCGCGACATGATCTCCAGATCGGCGACCATGACGGCATCCGTGTTCTGTGTCGCACCAGCAGAGAGAGTTGCGTTATCGCTCGTCGCGTCTGTCATTCGTCGCGCCCCAATTCTCTTCTGAGTTGCGCGGCCAACTCCTCTGTGAGCACGCGCAGTTGATAGTCCAACTCCTGCGAGCGGCGCGCGATGGTGTGCAGCACCAGCCCGACCGTGAGCGAGAGCATTCCTGCAAGCACCAGCCCGACAGCGAGCACCGCCGACGGCAGACGGGCCACCAAACCCGTCTCGAAAAATTCATAGACGATGACCGCACCCGGCACGATGCCGAGCAACGTGAGCACGAGGCCCGCCGCGCCGAAGAAGGTCAGAGGCTTGTAGTCGCGCAGCAGCGCGAGGATCGTCGAGAGGATGCGCATGCCGTCGTGCGTGATGCGAATCTTCGAGAAGCTGCCTTCGGGCCGGCTCGTCAGATCGCATGGCACTTCAACGATGCGGAAGCCGCGTTCGAGCGCCTTGATCGTCAGTTCCGTCTCGGTCTCGAAGCCGCCGCCGAAGAGGGGCAGGCCCTTGACGAATTCGCGGCTGAAGGCGCGATAGCCGGAGAGCATGTCGGTGATCTTCACCTTGAAGGTCGAGTTGAGCACGGAGAGGAAGACGCGATTGCCGAGCCGGTTGAGCGACTTGAACTCGCTCCGCGCGCTCTCGTGCAGACGCGAGCCGACGACCATGTCCGCCTCGCCACTGAGCACGGGCGCGACGAGCTTGTGCACATCCGCCGCCGGATACGTGCCGTCGCCGTCCACCATGACGTAGATGTCCGCATCCACCCGGCGGAACATCGTCTGCACGACGTAGCCCTTGCCCTGTCGCGTCTCGCGCGCGACGACCGCGCCCGCGCCGCGTGCCTCTTCCGCCGTGCGGTCGGTCGAGTTGTTGTCGAAGACGTAGATGACCGCCTCCGGCAACTCTGTGCGAAACTGTCGCACGACTTCGGCGACCGTCAGCTCTTCGTTGTAACACGGGATCAAAACGGCGACGCGAGGCGCGCGCGGCGCACGTGAGCGCGCATTAACCGATGCTGACTCTCTCGCACGCGTCGGCTCGATAGTCGTTATCGCTTCCGCACTCGACACTTCATCAACCATGAGCGTCTCGCTCGCCATCGAAGTTTCTCCAAACGCGCAAGCGCGTCGCCGTTACCCCGCAGCTTCAAACTGATTCGCTCCGAGTCGCGCTGCGGAGTCCTTCGCCGCACGTCCCGCGCGGGCCTGTTCGCACAGCGCGGCGAACTCCGTCGCCACACCGGCCCAACCGTACTTCTCTCTTACCAATCCGGCCGCGCGCGCCGCAAGCGAACGCGCAAACTCTTCGTCCGTCAACACGCGCACGACCGACGAGGCGAACTCTTCTGGCGTATCGGCAATCAGCAACTCCGAGCCGTCACTGACGGGCAAGCCTTCGGCCCCGATTGTCGTCGAGACGATGGGCAACTCCATCGCCATCGCCTCATAAATCTTCAGACGCGTGCCGCCGCCCACGCGGATCGGCACGACGTATGCGCTCGCACGCTCCATGTACGGGCGCACGTCTTCGACACGGCCCGTCACGATGATCGACGCATCGCGTCGGCTCTGCTCGATGAGACTCGGAAAGGGATCGCGACCGACGACCGTGAGCGTTACGTCAGGCACGGATTGCTTGATACGCGGCAGCACATCCTTGATGAAGAACTGCATCGCGTCCTCATTCGGCAACCAATCCATCGAGCCCGTGAAGACGAGATTGTGCGGCTCGCGCGTGTTCGTACTCACTGGTCGGAAGAAGTCCGTGTCAACGCCCGTCGGCACGTCTGACACGTTCTCCACGCCATACTCGCGACGCATCATCTCCGCATCGGCGCGCGAGACGGCGACGACCGAGTCGAAACGTCGGCACGCGGCGCGCTCGTAGGCCAGAGCCTTGCGCCACTGCTCGCGCAGGTAAATTTTCTTGAGCACGTTCGACTGCACCTCGTAGTGTCTTTGCCAGATCATCGCCTCGACGTTGTGCTGGAAGAGCACGGCGGCGAGCGGCAGGCCCGCAGGCACGTTCACGCTCGGATTCAAAAAATCGCAGACGAGCACGTCGAACTGTTCACGCGCGATCAAAGTTTCAATCTCGCGACGCATCGACGCAGAGACGTACTTCTGCATGAAGTAGGGCAAGGGCGAGACAACGTTACGCGCCAGCTCCGCATAGAACGCGGCGGAGAACTTCGCGCGTGTGTTGTGCGGCACGCAGACGAGTTCGTGGCAATACTCCGTCGCCCGCTCGTGCGCGTCTGCGGAGGCTGTGCCGTCGTCGAGCGTCAGATAGGTGATGTGATGAGCGCGCTTGAGTGCGCGCAGCATCTGGTACGTGCGAATCTTCCCGCCCTTATCGACCGGGTGCAGCAGTTCGGTTTTGAGCCAGAGAATGTGCAAGGACAGCTTTCGGTTTTCAGTTTTCAGCTAATGGATGATTAATTGTTAGCTTGCTTTCAGTGCTGCGACTTTGAGGGCCGCCTCTCTGATATCTGAAGTTTTCAGATGTGAAATTTGAGATCTCGATCATGCGGGCGCGACGGCGAACTCGCGCGCCGGTTCGTGCGCGGCCACCTGTTCGCCGTCAACGAAGCGGCGCAGCCACATCTCGAAGTTGACGAGGGCCCACAGGCGTTCGGCGTGATTCTCGCCCGCATCGTGTCGTGCGACGAGCGTGCGCACGTAGTCGCGCTCGAAGATGCCGCGCTCCGATGCGCGCGCGCTCAAGACGTACTCTTCGATCACATGTTTGTATTCGCCGCGAAACCACTTGCCCACAGGCACTGGGAAGCCCATTTTTTTACGCGCGAGGATCGGCGCAGGCAGCACATCGCGCATCGCGCGGCGCAAGACGTACTTCGTCGTCCACCCGCGCCTCAGCTTCAGACGCACGGGCAAACGCACGGTAAACTCGACGAGCTTGTGATCGAGAAACGGCACGCGACTCTCGATTGATGCGGCCATCGACATCTGATCCTGCTTCATCAACAACTCGTGCAAGTAGGTCTTCGTGTCGGCGTAGAGCATCCGGTTCAGAGTCGAATCGGCGTTGGCCGTCTCGAAGTAGCGACGCATATCTCGATATGGATCGAGTGTGCCCGCGCGCGCTTTCGTCTCCGTGCTTAGCAGGTCGCGCTGCATCGCGCGATTGAAGACGGCGAAGTTGTCGAAGTAAACGCTCTCGATGTCGGGCGCGAGACACAGGAACGTGCGCGTTAATTTCTGACGGACGGTGGAAGCGACGGGCAACGCGCGTATGCGTCGCTCGACGAGTTGACGCAAGCGTGCAGGCGCGAGCCGGTTGTAGGTAGGCCCGGCGGCGAGGTTGTAGAGCGTGCGCGCGTAACGCTCGTAGCCGCCGAGCAACTCGTCGCTGCCCTCGCCCGTGAGTACGACCTTGACGTGCTCCGATGCCAAGCGCGAGACGAAGTAGAGCGGCACGCTCGAAGGATGGGCCAATGGCTCGTCCTCCTGCCACACCATGCGCGGCAGCGCGTCGAAGAACTCTGCGGGCGAGACGATGATCTCGTGATGATCCGTCTTGAACTTCTCCGCGACCATGCGCGCGTAAGTCAACTCGTTCGCCTCGCGCTCTGCGAACGCGACCGAAAAAGTTTTGATCGGCTCCGAGACCATCCCGCTCATCACCGCCGCGATTGCCGACGAATCGATCCCGCCCGACAGAAACATTCCGAGCGGCACGTCGGCCATCAAACGCAGGCGCACCGAAGTGCGAAACAACTCCGACCACTCCTCGATCAAATCCTCGTCGCGTCGCGCGCCTTCCGCGCCCTCCTCTGCGAAGCTCACGTCCCAGTATTGTTTGATCTCGACCGATCCATCTTCGCGCCACAACATGGTGTGTCCGGGCGGCAAGCGACGCACGTTCGCGAACAGCGTCTCGTCGTTCGACGTGCCGTGATTCGCCAAATAATCCGGCAGCGCGGCGTAGTTAATTTCGGGCCGGACGGCGCGCGCTTCAATCAACGCTTTGATCTCGGAGGCGAAGTAGAGCGAGCCATCGCTAGTGTGAACGTAATAGAGCGGCTTGACGCCGAGCCGGTCGCGCGCGATGAACAACTCGCGTTTATGAGTGTCCCAGATGGCGAACGCGAACATCCCGCGCAAGTGTTCGACGCAACGCGCACCGTGCTCTTCGTAGAGATGCAGGATCGTCTCCGTGTCGCAGTGCGTCTGGTAGCGATGGCCGCGCGCTTCGAGCGTGGCGCGATAGTCAGCGTGGTTATAGACCTCGCCGTTATAGACGATGTGCAGCGCGCCGTCCTCGTTCGTCATCGGCTGATGGCCGGCGGCAACGTCCACGATGCTCAAGCGGCGATGGCCGAGCCCGACCGCGCCAGAGACGAACACGCCCGCATCGTCGGGCCCTCGATGCGTCAACACGTCGCGCATACGCGTGATCGTACGCTCGTCCGCCGCGCGCCCCGAACGTCTTGAGAATGCGATGCCGTTAATTCCGCACATGAGCAGTTGATGGCAAGTAACTAGTAGTGAGCAAGCAGTCTTTATCGCCGTCCAATTTTTATTACTGACTGACGTTTGCATAACTGTCGTCGAATTGGAGACGACGACTCTCCGTGTCGGTCTCGACGATCAAGTTCATCCCGTCGCGGCGCGCGAACGCGAACGCAACCGGCGCGCGCTCTGCAATGATCGACTGCCCGTCGAGCAGGCAGTTGCGACCATTGATGAGCAACATCTCCACGAGAGCATCATCTCTATCAAAGCGCGCCCACGTCCATTCAAAATCAGAGACCAATCGTTCGGCATCAGCCGAACTATCACGGCGCATCAACAGCACGTCGCGGCCCGATGCGTGTCGCAACTCATAGCCATCGCCGCCCGCAACGCTCATACGTCGCACGCGCGAGTCGTGCGCGACAGGGGCCGGTAACATGAAGGTGACGAACTCTTGCGCGCCTTCGCCTTCGACAGTATAGCGGCACACGGGCGCGTGCGTGCGCGCGCCGTAGCAGCGTGACACCCAGCCTTGATCCGCGTGCCACGCGCCCGCGCCGCCGAACGTGCAAAGCGTCAACGCGCTCTCGCCTTCAGAGGCGACGCGCACGTTTGGCGCATCGTCGTCATTCGCATCGATCAATGGCTCAACTCCGTGCGCGAAATGAAAGTTCAGATCATAGCGGTGCATGCCCGCCGACTGTACACGGTCGCGCACGATCCAGTAGTCGCGTTTGAGGAAGAGGATGGCCCGCTCGTAACTCTCATGTCCGTCGAGACGCGCGTAGCCATCGTGCTCGCCCGCGAAATAGTCGAAGCGCGCGTGCGTGTGCCAAGCCTGTGTGCGCGCGTCGGCGACGTGATGCCAACGGAAGGGGCCTGCCGGAGTGGACGAAGACGCGCCGTCAATCGCGAGCGTGTTGTGCGCCTGCGAGCCGCGAAAGTAGTTGCGCCAGACGCTTGCGCCGGTGTAGGTGTACGTGCCCGGATCGACGAGGAGCGTGCGACCGCGCGCAGAGAGATCGAAGGAGAGCGCGTCGGCGTGCGCGTGTGCGTAGTTGAGCGATGACGCGCCGTGCGCGCCGCCGTCGATGAGCATGAAGTTATCATCACTCGTCCAACCATCGCGCAGACAGTAGTAGCCGCCTTCGCGAAAAGCGCGCGAGGTCGAAGGCGGCTCGTGCGCCGCGAGCGCATCGTAAGCGCGCAGGCCTTTGACGCCCAAGAGCCAGAGCAGTGATTCGGGCGCATCATTCGCGACGTGCTTATAATCGCCGCGACCGAACAGGGCAGCGGCCACGGCGAGCGTCGCGCGAAAATCATCGGGCGCGCGGTCGTCGAGCGGCGCGAGTCGGCCGCCGTCGTCGTCGCCGACGAGAGGCGTCGTGCCGTCGGGTCGCGTGATGTACATCAAGTGATCGAGCAGCGCGGCCAGCTTCTCTTCGAGCTTGCGATGCGCGGACGCAGACAACTGATCGTCTCTGTTAATTCGCGCGAGCAGAAGGAAGTGCGTGTAGAAATCTGCGGTGTAGCGTTGATAGTAGGTTGAGCGTTCGAGATAGACGCCGTCTGCGAGAACGTGTCGATCAAGTTGTTCGACAAGTATGCGCGCGCCGAGGTTGCGCCATCGCTTGGCGCGTTTGAATTCGGGCAGCAGCGAGCCGATGTAGTAGAGACCGAGGGCCTCGCCCGTGAGGTGCGTGTTCGGCGAGAAGTAGGTCGAGAGATACGTCTCGACGTGGCGCGCGTGCAGGTAGAGAGACTTGAGAACGCGCACATAGAGCGCGGGCGTGATTGTCTGTGAGCCACGGAAGAACTGGAGCGACCAGAGCCAAGAGATCGCGCGGAAGGAGACTTCGAGACTGCTGGCCCAGTTGATGCCGAGCTTCGGCGGGTTCGCGTCGAGCCACGACGAGACTTGCGCGACGAACGTCTCCGCGTAAGTTTCGTCGCACGTTTGCCAGTAGGCCCGACCGAGCGTCATGAAGTGCTGTTGACGATTCAACTCCCAAGTGAACTTCTTATCGCCCGCCACGCGCGGATCGAGAAAATCGATCTCGCTCCAATGCGCGAGCGGCGCGCGCAGGCCCGACGTGGGTTCGAGATGCCAATCGATGGGCCTGCCGAAATCTAGATCGCGCAAGCCCAAGAGATCGAACTTCCCCATCCTGATCGACTCCCCACGTGCGACCAGAGACGAGCGAGCCTGCGCGCCGAAGCGTCGTTGCAGCTCGGCGCGCGTTGCCGTTGGATCGTCGAAGGCGGCGAAGAAGCGCGGTGTCGCGCGCGTGCGAAAATGTGCGAGCAGAGTTTCGGCCGTCGGCGTCGCACCGTCGAACTGATCCAATGAGAGCAGACGGAAGAACGCTTGATCGGTCGGGACGCGACTCTGTGCGGAGAGACCCGCGCGCTCGGCTCGTGCGCAGAGGGCCTGTGCCCCGCGCACGCGCAACTCCTCTGCGCTTCGACCGCGCAGCTTTCGCAGCTTGCTGAGCACTCCGCTCTCCGTGTCGGCCGAGACTCCCATTCGTGTCTTTCGTTTCAGTCGTCGAGTAGCAGGCTTGTCTGTGCGTTGGGCCACCTGCTCGCGTTCAGATCGTCACAGCGATCATCTCTATTCAGTCGTCACACCACGCACTCGTCGAGCAGCACGCGCCCGGTCATCTCCGTCGGGACTGGCAGGCCGAGCAGCGCGAGCAGCGTGGGCGCGAGATCGAGGTTGTCGCACGATGCGATGTGGCCGCCGCGCCGGATGCCTGCGCCGTAGATCATCAACACGCCCTGCGGATGATGAAAGCCAGACTTGACGAGCCCCGTGCTATAGACGAGGTCTTCAAAGCGATAGGTCTCTTCCGGCCCGGCCCGGCGCGGGAAGTGGCAGCGCGATTCTTCCGTCACTTCGTCGTAGTGGCGTAAGGTGACGGTCAGACTGTTGTCGAGCGTCTGAAGATTGAACATCGGCTGCGCGGGCGTGTCGATGTATGCGGCTGAGAGTGCGCCCGTCACTTCCTTCAGAGTCTCAGGCGTGTCGGGGTAGATGTTGAACTGATCCGACATCGTGTTGAGCGCGCGTGCGCGGCCCTCGACGCCGATGATTTCGAGCAACCGATCCAGCGAGCGCATCTGCGCGATATACTTGCCGCGTCGCAGCTCGCTGATGAACGGCTGCTGGCCCATGCTCGATGCGACGACGAGCACCGTGTCTTCGTCGAGCAAGCTCATCATGTCGGCGAGCAGCGCATCCGCCGTGCGATAGCCGTGCGCGATGGCGTCGCCGTAGTTGCGCACCTCTTCGTCCGTCGCCGACTGCGGGAACAGCTCAGGCTGCATCGCCTTCCAGTAGGTGTGCATGTAGTGTGCGACGTGGTTCGAGTGGAACGAGGCGAAGTCGGGCCGGTGCTGACGATAGAGACGACTGAAGAAGTCGAAGTTGACGGCGGGCTGCAAAGCGACGCGCTGCCAGCGCGAGCCCGGTTCGGTTCGTTCGCGCACGAGTTGACGCGCGACACGCGTCATCGTCTTCGGCTTGAGACCTAAGCCGACGAGCTTCGCGCCGAGCTTCGCCTTGAAGATGAGCCCGTCGCCGTCCGAGGGCAGACGCACCGAGCGCGTGTAGGTGAGATTCAATTCCTGAATCGGTCGCAGCGATGCCGGATGCGTCTGCGTGTCGGGCGCGAAGGTGTCGGGAATGTAGAAGCCTCTGACCGCGCGAGGGGGCCACGAGCAGAGACTGCCATAGACGCCGACGCTCAGGCCCTGCTCATCGCACAACTCCCAGATGCGCTTGGCGCGGATCGATTCGGGCGGCTGTTGCAGGAAAAAGACGTTATGCTCCGCCTGCGTGCGTCCCGTATAGACGGTCGTCCAAGTGATCCACGGATCGAGTTGCGGCGGCATATCCACGCTCAGAGGCGCAGCCCACGTGCCTTCCGCCTTGAGTCGCGCGAAGGTTGGCAGTTGCCCGCGCTCGATCAACGGATCAATGAGCGTCCAAGTGATCTCGTTCAACTCGACCAGCAGAACTTTTTTCCGCGCCATACTATTCTCTCTCAAATGCACTCGCACCCCTTGTTGACTTGAATCGCGCCTTCACCGACCTCGCCGCGCGCCAACTCATGATAGAGCTTCAACCATGCACCGCGCACGGACGCCCAACTGTAATTATCGCACGCGCGCCGCGCCGCGCCGGCGATGCGCGCCGTTAACTTCTCGTCTTCGAGCAGACGGAGCGCGCACGCGGCCATCGCTTCGTGATCGCCGCGACGCACGAGCAGGCCCGTCTCGCCGTCGGTCAAGATGTAAGGGATGCCGCCCGCGTCCGTCGTCACGACGGGCAGGCCCGATGCGTAAGCCTCGATGATCGAGCCCGGCATATTATCAATGTCCGAGCTGTTCAGATAGATGTCCGCCGCGTCGTACAACTCGTGCATCCGCTCTTGCGCGATGCGACCGGCGAAGGTCGTGTTTTTGAGATCGAGTTCGCGCGCGAGTCGTTCGAGCTTCGCGCGTTGGCTTCCGTCGCCCGCCACCGTCAAACGCGCTTCGGGGAAACGCGCTTGCACGAGCGCGAAGGCGCGTAAGGTGCAGCCGACGTTGTAGAGCGGCTCAAGATTTCGGTTCGACAGAAAGATGGGACGCAGGGGCGTGCGCTCGCGGAAGCGGAAGCGTTCGGTCTCGACGATGTTGAAGATGGCCCGCGCGCGCAAGTTGAAACGCGCGAAGACATCGACGAGATAACCCGAAGGCGCGACGATCACGTCGGGCAGACGCAAGAGCCTGCGTGCCGCGCGCGAGCGACGCAAATGATCTTCGGCCTCGCCGCTACGATAGTTCAAGACGATGCGCTTGCCGTAGAGCTTCGATGCAAGCAGCGCGGGTGTCGGCGAGATGATGAACGACAAGTAGGAAGCTGAGAAGACGTGGATCACGTCGTAGCGTCGCACCTCGCCGAGTAGTCGCAGCCAGTAGAGCGCGGTCGTGCGAATGCTTCGCACATACTTCACCGCCTGCCAGCGACGCAGAGAGCGCGGGAACTCCGGGTTGATCGGCAGGAAGCCGACTTCGAGCGAAGGTTCTGCGCGCAACTGTTCGAGCAGCCGCGCAGCTTGCACGGCCTGCCCGCCGAGAATGTCGAGGGCCGGAGCGACGATGAGCACGCGCACGACGGGCGACGTTGCGACGGATGACGCGGCAAAGGGCAACGTCGCAGCGTCGCGCGACGCTTCACCGTCGCGCCGTTGCGCGTCGCTCTGTCGTGTCGTTGTCATCGCTTCAGTCATCGTCACTATCGTCTCGCACGCGTTGCTGTCGTCTCGTCCGCGTTAGTTAGTCGCTAACGCTGCGCACCCTGCGCCGCACGTTGCGCGCTTTCGTTCGCGCGCGGACTCTTGCGCTCAAGTAATTTTTGATAGAGATGCTCGGTGCGTTCGAGCTGCGCGGCGCAGGAGAATTTTTGCTCGACGACCTCGCGACCGCGCCGTCCCATCTCTCGCGCGCGCTCCGCATCTTGCAGCAGCGCGACGATGCGCGTTGCCATCGCTTCATCGTCGCCGGGCGCGACGATGAAGCCGGTCTGGCCCTCGACGATTGCCTCGCGCGCGCCGCCGATGTCGGTCGCAACGACGGGACGCGCCGCCGCCATGTACTCCGTGATCGAATTCGAGAATCCTTCGACGCCGCGCGAGCTGAGCACGCACACCTCTGAAATGTTGAGCAACTCCGACACTTCCGCGCAGCGACCCGTGAAGAAGGCGTGATCACGCAAGCCAAGCTCTGCGGCATAAACGCGCGTCTGCTCTAACAACTGGCCCTCGCCCGCGAGCACGAACGCAGCTTCGGGCACAGCCTCGCGCACGCGTCGTGCGGCGCGAAGGAACGTCGATTGATCTTTCATCGCGTGGCGCATATTAGCCACGATGGTGACGAAGCGGCGCGCGCCTCCGGTCGGTAGGTTGAAGAGTCGCAAGGCTTCTTCGCGTGAGAGTCGCGGCTGCGGCGCGACGCGCCGAACGTCCATGCCGTTGTAGATCGTCACGAGCTTGCGCGCAGGGAGGCCCGATGCGATCAGTTCTTGTCGTACTGCGTCAGAGTTGGCAACAACCGCGTGCGCGAGTTTATATGCACGTCGCTCCGTCCAGAGCTGCGCGCGTGTCTTCGTGCCCGCCGTCTCGCGACGCGCGGCGATGCGGACAGGCACGTGGGCCAGAGCAGCCGCCGTCATGCCGAAGACGTTGGTGTAGAAGTCGAACGTCTGCACGATGTCGATCTCTCGCTCGCGCAGGTAGCGCGCGCAGCGACGCAGTTGAGCGATCATGTTGCGGTCGTAGAAACTAGTGAGCGGGAACGATGGAATCTCGCCCAAGTTCAAACGCTCGACTTCGCCGCGCAGCACGCCGCCATCTTTGAGGCACGCGACGCGGACGCGATAGCGGCCCGACTCGTGGAGCAGTCGGGCCAACTGCACAGCCTGACGCTCGCTGCCGCCCTGATCGAAGCTGCTCGTGAAGATGACGACGTTTGGTTTCATCTTGAATGCAGTGACTCGCAAACTAGCGTCACGCACGACTCGTTGCGTGCGACAACTTCTCATCGGCAGGTTTTAAAACTTCTGTCGCGTTCGACATCGCGCCCGCACCGCTTTCGCTCTGTTCGTGCCTGAACCACGTTTCGAGCACGAAGATGTACCAGAGTTGATTCGGCACGAAGCCGCGCGCGGCGGTTCGTTGTAAAAGATCGCGCGCGGCTGTCGCGTCGATCCAGCCGCGTTGTTCAATGAGTGAATCGGTCAATAACTCTTCGAGCCGCGCGCGCCAGCGACCCGCGAGCCAACGCCCGACAGGTACGCCGAAGCCGCGCTTGCGACCGTGTGCAACGCGCTCGCCCAAGTGTCTGCGTGCCAGCTCGCGCAGGATCGCTTTCTGTTGCCCGCCTCGCAGGCGCACGTCATAAGGCAACCGCGCGGCGAACTCCCACAAATCTTGATCGAGGAAGGGCGAGCGCGCTTCGAGCGCGTGACGCATCGTCGCGCCGTCAACCTTTGTCAGATACTCGCCGACGAAGCGCGTGCGACGGTCGTACTCTAAAAATTCCGTCAGCATACGCCGCGCCGACGCGTGCGACCACGGGATGAGACGCTGCTCGACGTTTGCATCTCGCAAGCGCGCGCCGAGCAGGCCCTCGCGCAGATAGACGGGCAGCCCGTCGTGCGCGGAAGTGACCGCGCCGAGACCGCCGGTCGAGTAGTTGAGAAACGAAGCGGCGCGTCTCAACGATCCGGCGCGCGGCACGTGGGGGCCAGCTTTGAGCCACGCGCGCGCGGCGGTCGCGGGCAGACGGCGCGCAAGTCGTTCGGCGAGGTAAAAATGTTTGTGTTCGGGGTAGCCGAGAAAAACGTCGTCGCCTCCGTCGCCGGTCAAGAGCACGGTCGCCTCGTCTTTGACGGCGCGCGAGACTCTCAGCATTCCGAGCGCGGACGCGCACGCGAATGGCTCTGCGTAAGCCGACACTTGCTCCTCGACCGAGGGCGCGTCGTCTGCCGAGAGCGCGAGCACGCGATGCTTGATCTTTAAGTGTCCGGCCGTTGCGCGTGCGTCTGCCGTCTCGTCCCATTCGTCGCCGGGCGTGCCCACTGTGAAGGCCGTCACGTCGCCGCCGAGCTTCGCGATGGCCCAACAGACCAGACTCGAATCGACACCGCCGCTCAACAGCGATCCGACCGGCACGTCGGCGAACAGACGCATCTCGACCGCGCGCACGAACAGTCGCTCTGTCTCTTCGACAGCTTCATCGAACGAAGGCGCATCGTCGTTCGACGCGACGGGCGGCGTCCAGTAGGTGCGTGCGCGCGCGCCACTTTCTTTTGACCATTCGACGATCTCGCCCGCCGCCACTTTCGTCGCGCCCTCGTAGATCACGCGCGAGTCCGGCACGTAACCGAACTCTAAATAATCGACGACCGATTGATCGTCTATCTCTCCGACTAGTCCGGCCCTCTTGAGGGCGCGCACGTGGGAAGCGAACGCGATGCCGCCTTCATTGAGGCTCGCATAGACGAGCGGCTTGACGCCGAGTCGGTCGCGCACGAGAAACAGTTTGCGCTCTCGCTCATCCCACAGACCGAAGGCGAACATCCCGCGCAGACGCGCGACCAGAGCATCGATGCCCCACACGCGATAGCCTTCGACGAGAACTTCGGTGTCGGTCTGACTGTGAAAGAGCGTGCCGCGCGCTTCGAGTTCGCGGCGCAGCTCGCGGAAGTTGTAGATCGCGCCGTTGAAGGCGACGCCAACCTCGCCGTCAGCCGAGAGCATCGGCTGGTGGCCCGCTTCGCTCAGATCGAAGATCGCGAGTCGGCGGTGTCCGAGCACGCACGCGCGCCAAGCGTGTGAGCCTTCGCCGTCGGGCCCCCGTCGCGCGAGCGCACACGTCATCAGTCGCACCGCGTCCCTCGCGCCGCGCGCGTCCTCGAATCCAGCGATGCCTGCGATGCCGCACATGACTTTGAGACCTGTCCTCGTTAAAGACTCAAACGATCCGGCTATCCACCTTAACCGACCGCAACCGGCAGCGACGCATCGACAGCGACGCGCGCGTTCGCGCCCGCATCGTCGATGAAGATGCGATGCCAGAGTTCGAGCATGAAGAGAGACCAGAGCGGCGCGGCGTGATCGCGTCGCCCGCGCTCGTGCTCGGATAACAACTGCGCGACGTAGGCCGGATCGACGTAGCCGCGCGAGCGTGCGCGATGATCGGTCAGGGTGTCGCGCATCTGCTCGCGCAGTTGCGCGTTGATCCACTGCTGGATCGGCACGCCGAAGCCCTGCTTCGGGCGATGCAGAATCTCCGCAGGCACGAAGTCGGAGATCGCACGTTTGAAGATGTGTTTCGTCTCGCCGCCTCTGAGCTTGAGATGGGCCGGTATGCGCGCGACGAACTCGATCAACTTGTGATCGAGCAAAGGCGCGCGCGCTTCCAGAGAGACCGCCATGCTCATGCGATCGACTTTGGTCAGGATGTCGCCGGGCAGATAGGTCTTGCTGTCGAGGTAGAGCAGCGCGTCGAGCGGTTCATCTGTTTGCACGCGCGCGGCGAGTGAGCGGAAGGTCGCGCCCGTCGATTCGTCGTCTCTCAGTTGCGCGGCGAAGGCGTGCGTGTAGAGTGCGCGCTTCGTCAGTCGCGTGAAGACGGAGACGCTATCGAGAAAGCGATCCACGGCGTCGAGCGAGACGTTGTGCAGGTAGTTGCGCCCCCACGCGCCGTGCGGCAGGCGTTGACTCAAGGGGCGCATCAGGCCCTCGCGCACGACGCGCGGCACGCGCTCGAAGCTCGTGCGCTGCTGCTCGACGAGGTAGCGCGTGTAGCCCGCGAACAACTCGTCGCCGCCGTCGCCGGAGAGGGCCACCGTGACGTGCTCGCGCGCGAGCTTCGAGACCATGTAGGTCGGCAGCGCGGATGGATCGGCGAACGGCTCGTCGAAGTGCCACGCGAGCTCGTCAATGAGTTGGACGATGTCGGGCGTGACGACGAACTCATGATGCTCCGTGTTGAAGTGTCGTGCGGTGACGCGCGCATATTTCAGTTCATCATAGCTGTCTTCGTTGAAGCCGATGGAGAAAGTCTTGACGGGGCGATCTGTGTGTCGCGCCATCAAGCCGACGACCGCGCTCGAATCGATGCCGCCCGAGAGGAACGCGCCGAGCGGCACATCGGCGATCAGGCGTATGCGTACTGATTCGTCGAGCAGCGCGCGCAACTCTTCAAGGTAGTCTTCGGCGCGTCGCGTCTTCGCGCCGTCGTCGTGCGCGAACTCGAAATCCCAATATTGTTTGAGCGCGAGCGAGCCGTTCGCGTAAGTCAGATGATGGCCGGGCGGGAGTTTGTTGACGCCGCGCAGGATGCAGAGCGGATCGGGCACGTAGCCGAACGTGAGATAAGCATCGACGGCTTGCGGGTTGATCTCGCGCTCGATCTCCGTGTGCTCCAAGAGCGACTTCAACTCGGAGCCAAAGACGAGCGTGCCGCGCGGCGTGAGCGCGTAGTAAAGCGGCTTCTTGCCGACGCGGTCGCGCGCCAGAAACAGCTCCTTCTTGCGCGCGTCCCAGATGGCGAAGGCGAACATCCCGCGCAAATGTTCGACGCAAGCCGCGCCATACTCTTCGTAGGCGTGAACAATCGCTTCGGTGTCGGAGTGCGTGCGAAATCGGTGGCCGCGCGCTTCGAGTTCCGCGTGCAGCTCTTTGAAATTATAGATTTCGCCGTTGAAGACGATGGTGACGCTGTCGTCCTCGTTTGAGATCGGCTGGTGGCCGCCCGCGAGATCGATGATCGAGAGGCGACGCATTCCGAGCGCGACGTGATCGGCGACGAGCGTCCCCTGATCGTCGGGCCCCCTGTGCGTGATGACGCTTAACATCCGTTCGAGCACGTCGGCGCGTTCGCGCGCCGGGGGCGCGTCGCGAGTGTTCACAAATCCGGCGATGCCACACATGAGTAGTTCTCTCGCTCTCAGATGACGGGCTGCGCGGCGCGGCGTGCGAAGCGACCGACGTGCGGCAGTCTGGCGAGACGGCCCGCGAGTGATGCGCGCTCTTCGGGCGTGATGATCCGCATCGTCCAGATCGCCAACGCGTAAACGGACGCGAAGACCGAGCCGCACGCGACGAGTATGACGAACGGGCGTTGCCCTGAGAGCAGCGCGCGCACGATCCACGCCGCCGTGCCCGCAACGGTGGCCGCCGCCGCCAGCTTGCCCACGTCCTTCAACAACACCAAGTCGCGCGCACGCACGCCGACGATGCGCGCGGCTTTCGCGAGCGTGATGATGCGCTCGACGAAGTTGAAGCAGACGACGAGCGTGATGACGCCGACGAGTCCGAGTCGCGGCGTGCCGAACCAGAGCGCGGTGAGCATGGCGACGAAGAGCGCGGCGCGCAGTCGCAGCAGAAAGAAGCGATGCTCGGCGTAGGCGCGCATGACGGGATCGTAGATGCCCGACATGAAGTAGATCAAGATCATCGTCAGGTTGATGACGAAGACGGGCGTGCTCGCCAGATACTTCGCCGTGAAGAGGAAGAGTATGAACTCGCGCGCGACGACCACGAGCAGCGCGTAGATGGCGAAATAAACGAGCGCGAGCTTGCGCATCATCGAAGCGGTCAGCGCGATGATCTCGCGTGGCCGGTTCTCCTTCTGCAAGAGGTTCACGCGCGGGATCATGACCGCGCCCACAGAGTCGCTGAGGATGTGTATGAGTGGGAGATCAAAACAGCCGGTGGAATAGACGGCGAAGGCGGCTGCGCCGAAGAAGTGCGAGACGAAATAGTTGTGCACGTCGAGCTGCAAGGCGTAGAGCAGTCCGGCCAGTCCGAGTGGTAGCGCGTAGCTCAACTGCCGGCCCAAGAGCGCGAAGTCGAGCCCGCGCGCAAACGCACGGAAGCGCACTTGCATATAGACGAGCAGCACGATGGCCTGCAACACGCCCTGCGCGATGGCCGCCCAGAGCAACGCCTCGACCGTGCCGAACAGAAGCGCGGCGGAGAGCATTAGGATCGCGCGCGTCACTTGCAGCGCGACGATCAAGACGGTCGCGATTCTCACCTCTTGATTCGCGAGCGCAAGATATTCGAGATGCGACGTGCCGACCCACAAGAGTATTAACAGACTGAGGAGCGGCGCGAGCGGCACGAGTTCGGTGCTGTTAAAGATCGTGACGAGCAGCACGGGGCGCAGGTAGAGCGCGAGCGCGGCTGCGCCCGCGACGAGCGCGAAGAAGAGCGTGATGTTCAAGACGACCGAGCCCTGTCGCTCGCGCTCGCGCGGCAGAAAGTAGAACGCGCTCATGTGAAAGCCGAGCGGCAGCACGTTGATGGCCGTCCCAACGACGAGGAAGACCTGTCGATAGACGCCGAGCGACTCTTGACTTAGACGCCGCACGAGCAATAGCGGCAGCGCGAAGCTCGCCGCGAACGCGAGCGTGCGGGCCACCATCAGCCAGAATGCTCTGATGGTCAGCGACCCGCCTTCTTGTTTAATTTCAGACGCCATGCGCCATCCTGTTAAGCTCCGGCCCCTTCGCTCGTCATTCAATTTTAATCAATCAACTTTTGATTTCACTCATTCAACTTTTCATGGTCGCCTGTTGACGCGCTCTCGCCTGACCGATCAGCCCGCGCCAGAAGCCGCAGCCCCACACGCAGTGTACGACGAAGAATGATGCGGCGATGGGCGCGACTAGTTTGTAATGGCCCTCGCGTCGCGCGAGCGAGACAGCGAATGCGAGCGCGGGCAAGAGGTACACGCCGAACTCAACGAGCAGCAGCCACCACGCCGGACGCCAAGCGAAGCCGAGCAGCATCGCGCCGACGAGCGACGCGACGAAGGCGGGCGCAACCGCGTGTCGCCAACGAATGGAGCGCGGGTGCTGTTTGAGCATCCGCGCCTTCCAGAGGCCATAACGGAAATACTGTCGCGCGAGTGTGCCGAGCGTCGGGCGCGCGTAGTAGATCGTGTGCGCGTTAGTGTCGAGCACGACGCGGCCACCTTGCGCGCGCACTCGGTAGTTGAAGTCGTAATCCTCGTTCGCAAGCAGCGACTCATCGAAGCCGCCCAAGCGTTGCCACAGAGATTTGCGGAAGACGCCGAAGGGCACGGTGTCCACATCGCGTGGCTGGCCCGCGTGAGCGATGCGGTACTGCGCGTCGCCGATGCCGAATGGATGCGCGACGACGATGGCCGCAGCGCGCGCCGTCGCAGTCTCCGTCGCCGAGCGGATGCGACAAGGCGTGCCGACGATCATGTTGCTTTCGTCGCCGAGCAGTTCGACGCAGCGACGCAAATAGTTTGACGAGGGAACGGCGTGCGCGTCCATGCGCGCGATGATCTCGCCGCGCGCCGCAGCGATGCCGAGATTGAGCGCGATGGGGATATGTCGCGCAGGATTATCCACGAGCCGGATGCTCAGATGTGGATGATGCGCGGCGCAGTCGGCCACGATGGCGCGCGTCGTGTCCGTCGAGCCGCCGTCAACGACGACGATCTCGCAACGATCTTCGTCATACTGCGACGCGAGACGCTCGATGACTTCGCCGATGAAACGCTCCTCGTTGAAGCACGGGATCACGATTGAGACGAACGGCAACGCCGCGACCGGCCCGACATCAGTCGCAGTCGTTGCGCGCGCGGGCGCGATCAGCGTTTGTGCAGTCGGCTCAAGCATGAGTCTCAAAGCTCGTGAGCGGGCCGGCTTCGGTCGTCGCGAGTTCCGCTTCGGGTGCGGGTGCGATCTCCGTCTGCGCGTCGCCTTCTGCACGCGCGGCTTCGTAGAGTCGGCGCAGGGCGACGGCGTAACCGACGAGGTAATAGATGTAAAAATTGTAAGCGACCGAGGCGAAGAAGCTGCTCACCATGAAGCCGACGAGGGCCGCCTGCAGGCCCACGGCGAGATAGTAGAAGCGCGAAGCGCGACGCGAGGCGAACGTGTCGCGCTCGATCTCGCGCAGGCGACGCAACGGCGCGACGATAAACCAGACGTAGATCGCCAACGCCGCGAGCCCCATCTCGGCGGAGACCTGCGTGAAGGCGTTGTGGCTGACCAACTCGTGAATGGAGACGGTGTGGAAGTTGCCCATGCCGACGCCGAAGAGAGGATGTTGGGCCGTCACCTGAAGCGATCTGATGAGCAGGGCCTGACGCTGGCTCGACGATCCAGTGATGTCGGAACTCACGCTCGTGATCGTGCCGAGCCGCGCCGCGTACTCGCCGGGCGCGAGCACGACGAAACCAAACGCCGCGACGACGACGGACGCGCCGACCGCGAGCTTGTGCTTTCGTCCCAGCTTCCAAGCGAGCACTCCGCCCGCGCCGATCAAGCCGAGGAAGCCGCCGCGCGAAAATGTGACGACGATGCCGGCGACGAGCAGCGCCGCGCAGATTGCGTAGGCGAGTTTCGAGAGCAGGTTGCGCTTCGTAAAGAAGAGTGCGACAGCGACGGGAACCATCGTGACGAGGTGCAAAGCCATGTCGTTCGGGTTGCCGAACATACCGCCCACCGCGCCGGCCACGCGCTCGCCTTGATCCGCCAACCGGCCCGCGCGGTAGTCTCCAACCGCGCTCACGGCGAGGAAGCAACTGATCGCGAGCGCGAGCCAGAGCAGCGCACGGAGTCGTCGCTCGGTGCGCACCGCGTTCACCATCACGATGAACATGAGCACCGCCCTGATGAACGTGCCGTTGAACTCATCCCAAGCCTCGCCGCGATTGAGCGCGAGCGGGATCGAGAGCAACGCCGTCAAGACGAACAGCAGCGCGAGGTTGATCTCGCGCGGTCGCGCCGTCAGGTTGCCCTCGCGCGTGAACTGCGTCGCGAAGAAGACGACGAGCGTCGGGACGGCGATGACGAACGCCATCGAAGTGAAGCCGGAGAGCGATGAAAACAGCTCGTAGGGCCGGAAGTAGAGAACGACCGTGAAGAGGAAGAGGCCCGCGAACGAGAGAAGGTGCGCGCGCCTGTCGAACTTCGCGTTCGCGTCGCTGGCGCGCACGTCGGGGCCGGATGAGAGAGAGATATGTGTGTGCGTCGCGGCGGATGCGCGTGTCGTTACGTTCGGCTCTGCCGCGTCATCATTCGCGGAGGCATGAGCGGAGTGACCGTCGTCGTGTGAGGAATGTGGAAGCCAGCCGGAGTCGATAAGCGAAGCGTCGTGCTCGTCCGGCCCGGCGGGCGCGCGGTGGCGGCGTGCGGGCGCGACCGGCTCGTAATCGGTGGGGTGGCGATATCCCATCCTGCGGCACTCTCGCAAAACTGCTGCGCGACCGGGCGGAAGGCTCCTATCGCCTCGGCGCACTGTTGGCGACAGCAGCAGCATCGTTCTCCATCACGCAGGGGCAAACCGCCTGAGGGAGTCGCAAACGCTTCTCACGCGCTGCTGAATTTACGGATCGATCCGGTCGGAGATTATCGGAACGCCAACGCGTTTCACTGTAGGCAACAGCGGTCGGCAGCGTCAAGCGCACCGACCGCTGTTCAAACGAACTCGAAGCGACGTGTCGCGCTCTGACTAGACGGCGACCTCTTCCTCAACCAGCATGAGCGCGCGCACGCGCTCACGCAGAGACAACTCGAAGCGTCGGGCCTGCTCGATCTCGGAGAAGGCGAGCGCGCGCAGTTGCTGCTCGATGCGGCGGCGATAGTCGGAGACCAGAGAGTCGGAGACGCTGAGACGCGCGGCGGCTTCGAGCTGCGTGATGTGATCGGGGCTAAGGTAACAATGCCAGAGCACGCCGATGATGCGGTCGTACTGCTTCGACTTGCCGCGCACCGAGGCGTGCAGCGACTTCAAGAACTTGTCCACGTAACCGGCGGCTGCTTCCTCCGACTCGCGACGCAGCAGGCCCTGCTCAGGATTCTCGCGACCATCGACGGGCTCGAAGACGCGGCCATCGTCCGAGTCGTCGCCGCCGAGCGGGACAAGATAAATGTCCATCACGGGCAGGCGCGACATGACGAGACTGCGAAGTGAGCGCACGTCCACCGGCGAGTCGCAGGCTTCGAGAATGGAGACGATCAAATCTTCCAGATCGGAGTTGCTGATGATGATCTG
The DNA here is from genome assembly GCA_032229975.1 of Acidobacteriota bacterium. Classification (GTDB taxonomy): domain Bacteria; phylum Acidobacteriota; class Blastocatellia; order Pyrinomonadales; family Pyrinomonadaceae; genus JAIVGV01. Next base: position 47,396 of record JAVXVG010000003.1, read on the forward strand.
CGCGTCGCCCGTGCAGCCGACCATGCGCGTGTCGCGCTGGCGGACAGAGATCATGTGCGCGCGCTGTTCGAGTTCCTGCGCGCCCCTGCGCGACTTGCCGTCGGCCCACTCGGAGAGGCCGTAGATGCGATCCGCGAGGCGTCGGTGTGTCTCTTCGTCAGAACCTTCGACCGTCGAAGAGTCGAAGCGACGGAAGTTTGCGCTCGATTGAATGATGGTCGAGATGCGTCGCGCGAGTCGATAGCTTTCAGGGTGTCGCTTGCGGAGTTCCGCCGTCAACAGGTTCGTCAACTCGATCTGCCCGATCTCACATTCGATCTCCGTGTCGGACATTTCGGATTCGACGTAATGCTGGAAGCGGCCCTTCGAGAGTAGTGTGACGAACAGCTCCTGCGTGAGATCGACGTAGGCGCTGCCGCGCTCTGCGCCCTCGATGAGAAGGCCCGCGCTGTGCGAGGCGCGCACGAGCGGGTGGTTGCAGACGAGGCGATGCAGCTCCGTCCAGAGGCGCGTCACGTCGGAGCGGCGCAGGGACTCGACCCAGCGCGCCTGCGCGGCCCGCGCCGCGCGCGACCCGTGGCGCGACTCTTCGCCCCCGGCGACGGCGTGTGATTGCTGATTATGATCGGCGGAAGTTGCAGCCATGTTTATCGCCTTGCTCGCCTGATGCCGCCGGACTTAAGAAGCCCGCCGCGCGCACAAGTCTTCCTCTAGCAGAGTCGAAACCGGGGTTCTTGATGTTGCTCCTGATTCCCGCGTTGATAACCGAATCATCGCGGCGGTGCGGCGTGCGCCGGGAGTCCCTGATGTCAAAGCGTGGGACTAACCCCCTTGGCATTTCAAACAGGCTTCGGGGAGACGAAGCGTTCTCTGATTGTGCACCCTAGAGACGGGCGACACATTATCCATTAGGTTCGACATCGAAAGCAATCACTGTCTTCGGTTGACCCTGCGACCAAGTGGCTGTGGAAAACCGTTGAACGACCGTTTTGATGCCTGTGTCTGTGAAGTTGGTAATGCGACGCAAGGGAGCGAGTTTGAAGTCGCGCGGAGGTTTCGCGTTAGTAGAGCCGAAACTTCTGGAGAGCGACCCAGCGGCTCTGCTTTGGGGATTTTGAAGGATCAACCGGGAGTCCGTGCCGATAATGACCGCAAAGGGGAACGGCGCGGTCAACCAAGGTGTGAAGCAGAAAAGCCGTGCGGCTCGCTGCCAATAAGGATATTAGCAACTGGTCGCGCTTTGGGCAACATCTTTTTACATCACCCTCAAAACTTTGAGAATGTGGAAGAAAATTGTTTCGCGCGGGCGCGCGAGTTATGGAAAGCCGGAGGCATTCGCGCTTTCTTCATTGTGATTCAGCGAAGCGCCAAATTGATACTTGAGGTCAGACGAACCTTCGCCCTCATGGCAGCGAGCTTGCCCTTTCGTTCATGCCGCAGCGTCTTCCGACGACGCTTCTATTTGTAAGGGGAGCGACCTCCAAACGGTGGCTCTCGCACAAGTCGGATATTCTCAGGGAGAAGAACATGGGTTCGCTCAGCACAGCCACTTTCCGCAAGCGCAAGACGTGCCCCTCGTCCCAAGTCCTGTTGCTCTACTGCGACACGACACTCGCCGTCGCCGCGCGACCCATCATCGCCGAACACGTCTCGACCTGTGAATTCTGCGGCGCGGAATTGCAACTGCTCTCGAAGTTCACGCCTCGCGGCGCGGCCACCTTCCAACCCGTGCGCGTGCCGTGGCATCTCTATCGGCTCGCGAAAGATTTGCTCGCGCTCTCCGCAGGCGATCTCGCACGCAGCGTCGGCGCGCTCTACGAGACGAGCAGCTTCTCGCTCACCGACGCCTGACGCTTCCCCTTCCTTCGTCTCTTTCATTCCTCACCACCGGCCCCTCGATGATCTGATGCACGCGCGAAACTCTTTGGCCCTGAAGCGCGTCGTCAACTCTCCTTCGCGCCCCCTCCTTCGTAAAGCTCTTCGATCAACGCACCGAACTTCTCGTCAACGACGCGACGCTTGATCTTGAGCGTCGGCGTCATCTCGCCGCCGTCGATCGAGAACTCTTCCGCCAGCAGCGCGACGCGACGCACACGCTCATAGTCGTGCAACTGCGCCGTCAACTGCGAGACCTCACGCTGCACGAGCCGCACCACATCTGCATCACGACTGAGCAGAGATCGATCAACTCTCAGACGCACGCCGCCCGCGCGTGCGTCATTCTTCGCCCCGCCGCCATCTTGCGCGAGTGCGCTCTCGACAGCTTCCCAGTCGGGCACGACGAGAGCGGCGGGCGCTTTGCGTCCCGCGCCGACGACGACCACTTGGTTGACCAATCCACTCTGCTTGATGAGACTTTCGATCTGCTGCGGCGCGACGTACTTCCCGTTCGAGAGCTTGAACAACTCCTTCATCCGATCCGTGATGAAGAAATGTCCATGCTCGTCCACGTAGCCCACGTCGCCGGTCTTAAACCACCCGTCGTCCGTAAAAACGGCGCGGGTCTCATCAGGCTTGTTGTAGTAGCCGCGCATCACGTTGGGCCCCCTCACGAGAATCTCTCCGTCCGCGCCGATCTTCATCTCGACACCGGGGAACGGCAATCCAACCGATCCGACCTTGTTGTCGTCGGGCCGGTTCGCCGACGTGATGCACGTCTCGGTCATGCCGTAGCCTTGCAGGATCGGAATCCCCGCCGCGAGGAACGCATAAGAGAGCGCGGGCGACAAGGGGGCCCCGCCTGAGACGAAGAAGCGCAGGCGACCGCCGACGCCCTCGCGCCACTTCGAGAAGACGAGACGACTCGCGATGTCGTGCTGCAACTCGACGAGCGGCGGGACTGTCTCGCGCCGGTCGCGCGCCTCCGCGTGTTGTCGTCCGACGACAAGAGCCCACTCGAAGAGTTTGCGTCGCCAGCCTTCGGCGGTCGTTCCCTTCTTCACGATGCGATGATAGACCTTCTCAAACAGACGCGGCACGGCGGTCATCACCGTCGGTCTGACTTCCTGCAAATACTCCGCGAGCTGATCCACCGACGGCGCATAGTGCACCGCCATGCCGTTCCAGCAGAAGATGTAGAAGGCCGCGCGCTCGAAGATGTGCGAGAGCGGCAGAACGGAGAGCGACACGTCCGTCGCGCGGATCGGCAGCGCGGACGTGATCGAATAGACGTTCGAGACGAAATTGTCGTGCGTGAGCATCACGCCTTTCGGTTCGCCCGTCGTGCCCGATGTGTAGATGATCGTCGCGAGATCGTCTGATCGAAGCGCGTCGAGTGCTGCGTCGAAGACGTGCGGCTCATCTCTATCGGCTGTCGCGCCCGCGCGCTCGATCTCTTGAAGCGTCGTTGCGCCTTCGACCTCGCCCGCCGAGTCCGCATCGAAGAAGACGATGCGCTTGACGCCCGATCCTTCTATTCCGGCGCGCGCGTGTCGGAAAATTTTCTTGTTCGAGACGAAGAGCACGCGCGCGCCCGCGTCCGAGATGATGAAGCGCACCTGCTCGACCGCCTGCGTCGTGTAGATGGGAACGTTGACCGCGCCGAGACTGAGGATGGCAAGGTCTGCCATAGACCATTCGGGCCGGTTCTCGGAGAGCAGCGCGACGCGGTCGCCGCGCTTGACTCCGATCATTTCCAACCCGCGTGCGACGGCGCGCACGCGACGGACGAACTCCGCACCACTGATGCGCAGCCACTCGCCGCCGCGCCTGTGGTTGAAGGCATCGGGCTTCGCGTGTCGCGCGAGCGCGGACAGACACATCGCGGGCAGCGTCTGCGGCGCGTTGTCGCCGATAAGAGCAGGCTCAGTCATGTCTTAAGATGGTGAATGATAAATAGTGAATGGTAAATCGCGGATGCTAACAGAGTGTTGTCGGAGTAGCTGCTGCTGATGGTGATATCTCGACCACGATCTACCATTCACCATTCATGACTTTCCGACTCTCTCCGCAAAGTACGCGATGGTCTTCTGTAGGCCCTCGCGAAGTTGCACGCGCGGCGACCAGCCCAAGAGTCGTTCCGCTCGCGAGATGTCGGGACGACGCTGTTGTGGATCGTCCTGTGGCAGAGGGCAGTATTTGATCCGCACTTCGCTTCCGCACAGCGCGGCGATCTCTTCGGCAAGCTGTTTGATCGTGAACTCGCCGGGGTTGCCGAGGTTGACGGGCAAGTGCACGTCGTCCTCGCGGCCCTCCGTAGGCTCGACGTTCATCAGCCGGACGAGCGCATCGACCGTATCATCCACATAACAGAACGCGCGCGTCTGTGCGCCCGTGCCGTAGAGCGTCAACTCCTCGCCGCGCAGGGCCTGCACGATGAGGTTCGACACCACACGCCCATCGTCTTCGAGCATACGCGGGCCATAGGTGTTGAAGATGCGCGCGATGCGTATGTCCACCTTGTTCTGCCGGTGATAGTCCATCATCAAAGTCTCGGCGATGCGCTTGCCCTCGTCGTAACATGATCGAATACCGATGGGATTGACGTGCCCCCAGTAGTCTTCGGTCTGCGGATGAACTTGCGGATCGCCGTACACCTCGGAGGTGGAGGCTTGCAGTATGCGCGCGCGCACGCGCTTGGCGAGTCCGAGCATATTGATCATGCCCATGACGTTGGTCTTGACGGTCTTGACCGGATTGTACTGGTAGTGCACGGGCGAAGCTGGACAAGCGAGGTTGTAAATCTGATCGACTTCTAAGAGCACAGGCTCGATCACGTCGTGACGCACCAACTCGAAGCGACTCTCGCCGAGCAGGTGCGCGATGTTCTCTCTGCGCCCTGTGAAGAAATTGTCGAGGCAGAGCACCTCATGAGCGTCGGTTAACAGCCGCTCGCACAAATGCGAGCCGATGAAGCCCGCGCCGCCCGTGACCAGAACTCTCATCTTCTCCCCACTCGCCTTTCGTTACTTCGCGCGCACCTTCGCGCCTCGCGACTAGATCGATCTCTCGGCTGTTGTGGCCCCACTGTCACTCACACCTTGCCGCGCGCTCGTCACCGGCCCATCAGTCGCGACTTGCGATTCAACAACGGTCGTCGCATCGTCGCTCGTAACGCGCCGCTTGCGCCTGCGCTTGGGAGTCTCGACGCGCGTGCCCAACGTCGCGAGCGCGGCGAGCGTGAGGAAGAGGAGCGCGTTCGAGGTGGTGTGGAGCGTGAAGTCGAAGAGACTGTGGACGAGGACTGCGAAGCAGCCCGTGAGCGCGCCGAGCGCGACGGCCCGACGCGCCTTGTCGTGCGACTCAAGGTGTCGGAAGCCGGTGCGGAAGAGCACGGCGACAAAGAAGAGTGCGCAGGCCGCGCCCGCCACGCCCGCGTCGGAGACAACTTGCAAGTAGTCGTTGTGCGCTTGCTCCAAACGATAGACCCGCCCGTTCGTTTGATCATGCGGGCCGTAGGCGACGCCGAACGCGCCGAGCCCGACGCCCGCGAGCGGGTGTTCGGCGATGATGGCCGTCGCACCGCGCCAGAACTGTGCGCGTCCCGTCGTCGGATCGTTTGAGTTGACCGTGCCGACGAGACGCGTGAGCGCGCCCTCGCCGCCGAAGAAGAGCGTGACGAAGAAGAGCGCGACGACGAGCGCGAAGCCGAGCGCGGCGCGCAACGCGACGCGGCGTAGTCGGCCGCCGCGACTCGTCGATCCCGTCTCGCTCTCTACGCTCGCTTCCTGCGCGCCTTCGCGTCTGACGCCCGCCGAGACGATGACCACGAACATCACCTCCGCCGCGAGGCTCAGCATCCCGCCGCGCGAATTCGTCAACACGATTCCCAACGCCATGATCAAGGCGGCGAAGCCATAGAGGAAACGCTTGTCGCGATCAACCGCGCCCGCGAAGAGATAGCCGAGCGGGATCGCGAGCGTCAACTCCATGTAGCCCGCGAAGTGGTGGCGATTGATGAAGGGCCCGAAGGCCAGCGATTGCGTGGTCTCGCGTATGCCGTAAATCTTGTCTGGACTGACGAAGTATTGCGCGATGCCGAAGATGGCGAGGAAGAAACCGAAGATCATCACGACGCGCGCGACGAGTTGAAGGCGGCGCGGGCTGTCGATGAAGGCGAGCGCGGCGGCGAAGTAGATCAAAAGCGACGCAATCTGTACGAGCACGAGCTGCGTCGTGAAGGGATCGAGCGAGAGAGAGCGCGCGGGCTCGATGCCCTGAGCGATGGCCGGGCCCGCGTCGCGTAGCGGAAGCAGTTGGAAGAGACCGACGGCCAGCGCGCCCAAGAGCGCGAGTTGGAGCGGGTTGCGACTCAGCCGCAGACGCCGCGTGCGCCACGCATCGGCGAGCCACGCGATAACGACGAAGCACGCGCCGAGTTGGAAGAGCGCGAGCGACCAGCCGTGCACCGTGCCGAAGGCGAGCGTCGAGAGGATGATCGCGAGGCAGAGCGCGAGGATGATGAAGCGGCTGGCGACGGTGCGCGGCACTTCAGCGCGCTGGCTGCCGCGCGTCGCCGACGACGCCTGCGCCGGCGGACGCGCGCGCGTCGCGTTGCTTCTGTTGCTGCTGCTCCGCTCCGGCGCGTTGGAGGTTGAAGTCGTCATACCAAATTTTTCCGAAGATCGGGCAGGCCCCTTCGACGCAGGCCTGCCGGCTGAGAGTGATCACGACGCCGTCCGCGTCGGTCGGCACGGTGAAGTCGAGCGCGACCTGTTGCCAATCGCTCGTGCCATTGGGCGCGGGCGCGGAAGATGCGAGCCCGCGTCCATCCTTCGCGCCGCTACGCACGTTGACGACGAGCGAGCTGGCGGTCTTCAAACTATCGGTGCGCACGAAGAAATCCAAATGATAGCGCGCGCCCGGCTCGACGACGACGAGCTGCGAGACATTAGCGAACGTGATCGACGAGGGAGCATTGAAACTGATGCGCAAAGAGCGCGTGCCGCCGTGCGCCGTGCGCGGATCGATCCCCGTCTGCGCCTGCGCGACGGGCGTGACAGACCAGCCAAACTGATCCTTGCCGGGCCCCTTGATCTCCTGCTCGAATCCACTGTTGGTGATCTGGCCCGGCTGCGCCGTCACGTCTTCGGGCGCGATGCTGCGCGCAACTTCGAGCGCGGCGGCGTAGCGTTGCTCTGCGAGCAGCCCATGCGCGAGCGCGTCGCCCGCCTCGGCTTGCGTGTGCTTGTCCTGCGGACTGAGCGAAGACCAGAGGCGCAATGCATCATCCGTGCGCTTCTGTCCGACGAGATAGGCGACCAGTTCGGCGCGCACCGCAGGCTTGTCGCCGACCGCCGTCGTGACGCGCGCCACGTCGCCGCCGTAGATGCTCCACACGGAGGCGAAGATGGCCCCGCGCATCTCTCGGTCGGATTCCGCCGCGCGGCGCAGCTCGGTGAAGGCTTCCGCATCTTGACCGGCCCTAAGCAACAGGTTGCCGAGATACCAGCGCGGCAGAACGTAGTTGGGCGCAAGCGCGACGGCGCGACGCAGCGCAAATTCGCCGCCCTCCTTGTCGCCCGCCTGCTCGCGCGCTCGACCAAGCTCCATCCACAGACGATAGTCGCGCGGCGAGAGCGCAACCGCTCGCTCGAACTCTGTGACGGTCTCATGCAAGCCGTCCTGCGTGAAATCGTTTCGCGCGAAGACGCCTGCGGTGAAGTGCGTCTGCGGATCGTCGGGCGCGAGTCGTTCGGCGAGACGTGCCACTTCCTCGTTCGTCGGGTAGGTGGCCATCGTATCGCCCGCCAGCCAACGCAGGGCCATCCATGCGCCGAAGCAGACGAGCGCGGCGGGCACGAGCAGCAGCACGCGCCGCCACGCGGCATCCATATTGACGAGTGTGATCTGGTCGGACATCAAAAGAGTCTGGAGTCTAAAGTCTGGAGTCCGGGAGTCAAGAGGCTAGGCGAGTTGACTCTAGACTTTAGACTCCAGACTCCAGACTTTATTCTTCGCTGAGCGTGTCGATCTGTATGCGCATTCGTCGGAGCATGACGCGCGCGTCGCGACAGGCTTCGGTGATCTGCCGGACGCGCTCGTCGGTGAACTTGCTGCTCGAAAGTAGAACTTCCTCGGCGCGCGCGCGAGCACACACGTCTCTCAAGTCGCCGTTGCCTTTGAAGACGCGCAGACCGTGGATGACTTTGCCCTGCTTGAGCCGGTCGTCGTCGATGAAGCCGACGGGCGTGTAGCGCAGGCCGTTGTTGTTCATGATCTCGCGCAATAGAAGTTCGCCGCCGTCGCCCGCGCCGTAGATGAGCACGCGACGCGCATCGTGTGCGGAGCCGGCGGGGAGTATCTTGCGGAAGAAACGGAAGGCGAAGCGACTCGCGGCGAGCAGCATCAACAGGATGATCGCATCGAGCACGAAGACGGCGCGCGAGTAGCCTTCGAAGCGGAAGGCGAAGAGGATCGCAAGCACGCTCGCCACCGATCCGGCCACCACAGCCTTCGCATAAGTGACGAGATTATCGACGCTCACATAACGCCAGATGCCGCGATAGACGCCCGCCGCGAGGAAGGCCCACATCTTGACGAAGACGAGCACGGGCACGGCGCGCAGAAACAGATTCATCGCGCCGCTCTGCGTGAGTGAACCGAAGAGCAGAAGGTATGAGAAGTAGAACGAGAGCGTGATGAGCGCAACGTCCAAGAGCACTTCAAAGATGCGTCGCTTGTAAGAGAGATCGACGAGGAAGGCGACGAGCGGCTTCTCTCGCGCGGCGCGCATCTCGTCCTCGTCATACACCTTCACGCCTGCGAGATAGACGCCCATCAACGTGAGCACGACCGTGAAGCCGAGGATGACGGCGAGGCTCACATCGAACTTCGCCTCACGCACGAGCATCGAGAGCAGACCGGCCACGCCCGCGAATCCGTAGAGCATCCACACGGCGCGTCGCTCCGATAAGCCGAGCGCGACGAGTCGGTGCGACGTGTGATCGCGGCCACCCTGCGCGGGCGAGCGACCGGAGAGTTGGCGCAAGACCGTGACGAGAGTCGTATCGAAGATCGGGATGAGCAGGATAAGCACGGGGACGGCGAGCACTGGCAGGAACGAACGCGAGCGGCCACCCGCCGCCGAAAGCAACGCCGCGCTCGATAAGAAGAAGCCGATGAACATCGAGCCGCAGTCGCCCATGAAGATCGAGGCCGGGTTCGAGTTGTAGATCAAAAATCCGAGCAGCGCGGCGGCGAAGACGGCCAGCACGAGAGCTTCCGCCGTCTGCCCGTTGGCGACGAACGAGAGGGCGAGGAAGACCGAAGCGATGGCCGAGATGCCGGACGCGAGCCCATCCATATTGTCGAGCAGGTTGACGGCGTTCGTGATCCCGATGATCCAGAACATCGTGATGGCCATGTTGAGCGGCGCGTAGGATGTCCACGGCAGAGAGAGTCCATAGTAGGTGACGACCGCCGCGCCCATCACCTGTCCCGCGAGTTTCTGATAAGGCTTGATGTGGAGTAGATCGTCAACGAACCCGATGCCGAAGAGGAACGCACTCGCCGCGAAGACGACCCACATCTGCGGCGTGTGTGTGATGAGCGCGAAGAAGACGATGGCGAACGTCAGGAAGATCGACGCGCCGCCGAGCATCGCCGTCGGCTGTTTGTGCCAACGGTCGCCGCGCGGTTTCGCGACCATCCCGAAGCGTCGCGCGAGCGCGCGCACTGCGGGCGTCAGAGCTGCGGCGAGCGCGAAGGAGACGGCCACCGCCACCATCTGTCGGTTACTGAAAGGCATCATGATAGACGGACAGGGATTCGTAAGAGCACAGGAAAACTATGCGAAACGGCGGAAGAAATCAAGCGGGCAAGTTTTCACGCGCGGTCGATCTAAACTTAACTACTTGCGGTCGCGATGATACTCGACGACTTTCTCGATGATGCCGTCGAGTCGCTCTTTGGGCTCGAAGCCGACAAGATTCTTGACCTTCGTGATGTCGGGAACGCGGCGCGGCATATCCTCGAAGCCTTCCTCGTAAGCCTCATCGTAGGGCACGAGCACGATCTCGGAGGACGAGCCCACGATCTGCTTGATGCGCCGCGCGAGTTCGATGATCGAGACCTCTTCGTTCGAGCCGATGTTGAAGACCTGCCCGACCGCCTCATCCTTTTCCATCAGCCCGATGAGCGCGCCCACCACATCGCCGACGTAGCCGAAGCAGCGCGTCTGCTCTCCGTCGCCGTAAACCGTCATCGGTCGTCCGTCGAGGGCCTGCCGGACGAAAGTCGGGATGACCATGCCATACTGTCCGGTCTGACGGGGGCCTACTGTGTTGAAGAGTCGGACGACGACCGTCGGCAGCTTCTTCTCTCTCCAATAAGCGAGCGCGAGAAATTCGTCGATAGCTTTCGAGCAAGCGTAAGACCAGCGGCCCTTCGTCGTCGCGCCCATCACGAGGTTGCCGTCTTCGCGAAACGGCACGTCGTTCGACAAGCCGTAAACTTCCGAAGTCGAAGCTACAAGCACCTTCTTCTTCTTCTTGCTCGCCTGCGCTAAGACGACCTCCGTGCAATGCACGTTCGTCTCGATGGTACGCACAGGCGATTCGACGATGAGCTTGACGCCGACCGCCGCCGCGAGATGAAAGACGACATCGCATCCATCGATCAACTCGGCCATTAACGGTTGGTTGTTGACTGTGTCGATCTGATAGTTGTAGCGCGGACTCTCTTTCAGGTGCGCGATGTTCTCGATTGAGCCGGTCGAGAGATCGTCAATGCAAGAGACCTCGTCGCCGCGCGCAATGAGCGCGTCCGAGAGATGCGATCCGATAAAGCCTGCCCCACCCGTGATCAGTGCTCGCAAAAGAATTTCTCCTCCGTTTTAACCCTGCGTGCACGCGCACGTGCCGCGCCATCTTCGCCCGCCGCAGCCCCCGGACACAACTCGTCGTAGAGTTTGAGCACGTCTGCGACGAGGCGCGAGACCGAATAATTCTCTTCGACGTAGCGACGACCGCGCTCGCCCAACGCCACGCGCAGTTCAGCATTCGACGCAAGATGCGCGAGCGCATCGGCGAACGCCGCAGCGTCGCCGCTCTCGACCAGCACGCCGCGCTCGCACACGCGCCACTTGTGTTGTCGGCGAAGTTCCGACGCATCAACGCCGCCGAGTAGATCGATTGTGCCGCCGACTTCCGTTGCAACGACGGCGCGCTCGTTCGCCATCGCCTCGATGAGCGTGAGCGGCGTTCCTTCGTTCAAAGATGTGAGCGCAACCACGTCGAGCGCGGCGTAGAAATTTTCCGGATCGTCGAGCGTGCCCGTGAAGACTACATCGTCAACGAGTCCGAGGTCTGCGGCGTAGGCTTCGAGTTCGAGCCGCAGGTGGCCGTCGCCGATGATGATGAAGCGCACGCGCGGCGCATCAGCATGAGCGATTGGCGATGATGCGCCGCGCGTCGCGTCGCTCTTGAGCAGCAGGGCGGCGGCGTCGAGGAACATCTTGTGATTCTTGATCTCGGTCAGACGACCGACGATGCCGACGAGCAGTGTCGCTTCGTCTCCGCCGGCGACGCCGAAGCGTTCGCGCGCTTGGCGACGGCGCGCGCGCCAGTCCGTGAAGACGCCGAGTTCCAGACCGAGCGGCACGATGCGGAATTGCTTTGCGCGTCCGACGCGGAAGCGAACGTTGATCTCTTCGAGTTGCTGTTGGCTGATGACGATGATGCGATCTGTCGCGAGTCGCGCGAGCACGCGTTCGATGGCGAGAAAAAGTTTTGTCTTCGTCGCGCCGTAGTAACTATGAAAGACGTGCCCATGATACGTGTGCACGAAGCGGCACGCGCGCGGGCGGCCCAGAAGCGCGGAAGGCGTGAGCCAGCGATAGATCATTCCCGCCGTACGACCGACTGCTCCGGCCTTCGCTGTGTGCGTGTGCACGATGTCGGGGCGCAAGGCGCGGAAGAGGCGGAAGAGTTTCCAGACCGTGATCAAGTCTTTCACTGATAGCTCACGGCTCATCTCCTCGACGCGCAAGGGCTCGATGCCCTGCGCCGCCGCGAAGTAGCTCATGTCGTCTTCGCCCGGCGGCACGCTGCCCGCGACGAGCCACGACGCATGACCGGCCCGCGCCGTCGCCGCCGTCAGCCACGCGACGTGGCGCGCGGGCCCCCCGACGTTTAAGCGCGCGATGATGCGAACGATTCTCATAAAGGAGCAGTCAGCGTTCAGCAGTCAGCCAATCACTTTTTATCGAGCACTGACTGTTAGCTCTGACTGAGCGCTGAGTGCTGAACGCTGATTTGCGCGGCGTCCTTCAACTCCAGCTTGTTAGCTCCGGTCTCGGCAACGAGGTTCGAGGCGTGGAGCAGGCTCTCGAACGTGCCCGCGTCTGTCCACCAGCCTTCGAGTTCGTCCCAAGTCATCTCGCCGCGCTCGATGTAGGCGTTGTTCACATCGGTGATCTCTAACTCGCCGCGACCCGAAGGCTTGAGCGTTTTAATGATCTGGAAGACCGAAGAGTCGTACATGTAGATGCCAACGACGGCGTAGTCAGACTTCGGCTCTTTCGGTTTCTCTTCGATGTGAACGACGCGCGAGCCTTCTAGTTCGGGGACACCGAAGCGTTGTGGATCGGCGACTTTCTTCAGAAGAATTTTCGCGCCGCCGCCTTGATGTCGATAGGCTCGCGCGGCGCGACAGATGTTGCCCTCGATGATGTTGTCGCCGAGCACGATGCAGAGCGGATCGTTATCGGCGAAGTCTTCGCACAAGGCCAGTGCTGCGGCGATGCCGCCTTCGCCCTCTTGATAAGTGTAGTTCAAATGCTTGAGGCCGAAGTCGCGCCCGTTCTTCAAGAGCTTTAGAAAATCGCCCGCAGAGTTTCCGCCCGTGACGATCATGATGTCGGTGATGCCTGCGTTGATGAGCGTCTGGACGGGGTAATAGATCATCGGCTTGTCATAGACGGGCAACAGGTGCTTGTTCGTCACCGCCGTCAGTGGTCGCAAACGCGTGCCCAAGCCCCCAGCCAGTACGACGCCTTTCATTCGATCCCTCCGAAGAAATAATTTATGAACGACTGATCGATGAACGAAGCATGCGACGAAGATCGTTAAACGAAGAACTCGCCGCGTGTGTGTCGCGCGTCTTGGCGACTCACGGTTCTTTGAGGGCCCACGTCTCGATGTACGTGCCGAGGTGGCCGACGTTGCTGAGCGCGGTGATGGCCCGTGCGGCGAGCCGCTCGAATGAGCCGACGAGACCGCCGCGCGCGGGAACCATCGACGTGCCGCCGTAAACGCGCCACTCGACGGGAGCGAGATGATGCTTGGCGAGCAGAGCGCGCAGCGACTTCGGACTGAAACCAAAAACGTGGAACGGCTCGAAGGTCGGCGCGATGTTCACGACCCAGTCGCGGCCACGCAGACGTTGATAAAAATTTCCCGCGCGGAAGTAGAGCCCGCGCTCGTTGGGCACATCGACGAAGAGCGCGCCGCCGGGCCGGAGCAGGCGCGCGATCTCGGCGATGGTCTCATCAGGGTTGTAGAGATGTTCGAGCACGGCGGCGAGAATGATCACGTCGAATGATTCGGACGCGAAGTCGCAACGCTCGACCGGCAGCTCTCGCACTTCGACGCCTGAATAGCGCGACGCGTAGCGCGCAAACGCGGGCGAAGGATCGACGCCGATGGCCTGCCAACCGGCCTCGCGCGCCGCGAGTAACAACTCGCCGCGACCCGATCCGACATCGAGCAGTCGTCCTGTGCCGCCCGTCAAAGCGCGTGCGCGTGCGAGCATACTTTGCGCCTCCGCACCCTTCGCGCTCATGTCGTGGTTCTCGAAATACTCGTCGGGCGGAACGCCGTAGTGCTGCTCCGCGCCGCCGACCGGCACAGGCATCGGATTCGGGAAGACGAGCCCGCAACGACCGCAACGCCACACCTCGCATTCAGTTCCCAACCCTTCGCGATGCGCCGCGCCGCCGCGCCGACCGAGACGTTTCGTCGGCGGCACTTCGCACACGGGACAGACTTGTGAGAGCCAACGATACGATCCTTGCCTCACTGCCGCGCGCTCAACAGACGGCGACTCAGCCGCCGCGAGTTCGGCTGGTGGTAAAAGCGTCGTGTCATTCGCGTCCGTCTCTGTCGTAGTTGAAACTTTCATCATCTTCGATGGCATTCAGCAATCGTCATTCAACGGTCGTTGCGCAACTCTTATCGTCTGGCTGAAAGCTGACTGCCGATTGCTGACGGCCCTTAATCAATGAACCTCTCGAACCACAACTCAAGCATGAGCAGCGTCCAGAGTCGATGCGAATGATCGCGCGCGCCCGACGTGTGCTCTTCGACGAGGCGGCGTACAACTTCGGGCTTGAAGCGGTTGCGACGCAGATGTTTTTCCGAGAGCAAGGTCTCGCGCAGGAAGGGCTGCATCGCGCCGCGAAACCAATGGCCGATGGGCACGCCGAAGCCCTGCTTGCGCCGCTCCAGATTTTCCGCAGGCAAAAGTTTACGCAGAACTTTCTTGAGTAAATATTTCGTTGTGCGCCCGCGCAGCTTTAATGATTCAGGCAACGACGCGGCAAACTCTATGACGTGGTGATCGAGAAACGGCGAGCGCGCTTCCAGAGAGTTCGCCATGCTTGCGATATCAACCTTGACGAGCAGATCGTTTGGCAGGTACGTCATCGTGTCTGCGAGCAGCGACGCATCGACAACGCCTGCGCCGTTGGCGCGCGCGAACCACGGCGCGACGAAGTCTGCCGCGCGATGTGGTCGCATCCGCTCGCGAAACTCGGTCGTGTAGAGATCATCTTTCGCGTCCGTGTCGAAGACGCTCACCCAGCGCAAGTATCGCTCGACCGAGGGAAGCGACGCCGCGCTCGCGAAACGCTTCATGTCGCGAAAGCGACTGCGATGCGTCTCCGAAGTCGGGAGCAGATTGATCGCCTGCCGGATGAAGCCTTCGCGCAAAGGCGCGGGCACGCGTCGGTAGGCCTCCGCGAGTCGCATCGCGGCGTAACGCTCATAGCCCGCGAAGCATTCGTCGCCGCCGTCGCCGTTGAGGGCCACCGTGACGTGGCGGCGCGTCTCGCGCGAGACGTAGTAGGTCGGGATCGCCGAAGAGTCCGCGTAGGGCTCGCCGTAGTGCTCGACGAGCGTGGGCAGAACTTCCATCGCGTCGGGCCGGACGATGAACTCGTGATGATCCGCGCCGATATGCTCGGCGACGCGGCGCGCGTGATGCAACTCCGAGAAGTCTTGTTCTTCAAAACCGATGGAGAAGGTCTTGACGGGATCAGACGACTCCTGACTCATCAGCGCGACGACCGCGCTCGAATCGACGCCGCCGGAGAGGAACGCGCCGAGCGGCACTTCCGACATCAAGCGCACGCGCACGGCGTCGCGCAAAACTTCGATGGCCCGCTCGCCTGCTTCTTCCTCGCTCCACTTCTCTTTGCGATTGAAGTCGGGCTCCCAGTAACGCTCGATCTCGATCTCACCGTCGCGCGTGTAGCGCAGCGTGTGGCCGGGCTCTAACTTTCTGATCGCGCGATAGGCGGTCAAGGGCGCGGGCACGCACATGAAGGTGAGATAGTGATGGAGGGCCGTCTCATCAACGTCGCGGCTCACGTCCGGGTGCGCGAGCAGCGCGCTGAACTCTGAGCCGAAGACGAGTTGGCCCGTTCGCGTCAGCGAATAGAGCAGAGGCTTTTTGCCGACGCGGTCGCGCGCGAGTAGCAACTCTTCTTTACGCTCGTCCCAGATGGCGAAGGCGAACATCCCGCGCAGATGTTTCGCGCAGTCCGCGCCGTATTGCTCGTAGGCATGAACGATCGCCTCCGTGTCGGAGTCGGTGTGAAACCTGTGACCGAGCTTTTCGAGTTGCGCGCGCAAGAGACGGTAGTTGTAGATTTCGCCGTTGAAGACGATCCATGCCGTGCCGTCCTCGTTCGAGATCGGCTGCTGCCCGTGCGCGAGATCGATGATGGCGAGGCGGCGCATTCCGAGACCGACCGCGCCCTTGATGTAGAAGCCGTCGTCGTCCGGCCCACGATGACGGATCGCCTCGCACATCGAGGCGAGCACGCTCTCGTCAACCTGTTGTCCGCCTCGGCGGACGATGCCTGCGATGCCGCACATATTAAAAGCCGATCTTCTCCGAGAGACTGTCGGCGATGGTCTCCCACTCTTGGGCCTGCTTGCGTCGCGCCGCGCCCCTGAGGGCCGCCTGTTGCATCTTCAACTTCTCCACTCCCACCTTGCGCTTCCCATCCTCGCGCCGCTCGCGCAACAACTCGTAGCCGACCGAGACGAAGATGAAATAGAAGATGAGGAGTTGCGAGCGTTGACGATACGCCGTCCCGATGTTGCCTTGAAAGACCGAGTAGGCGAGCGTCAACATCAACGTGAAGATCAAGATCGGCAGCGACTGCCGCATCCGGTGTTTGAGTGTGAACCACAGGCCCGCGCACAGCATCGGGAACGATGCCCACCAGACTATCATCTCCGGCAAAGTGATCGATTGGCGCAACGAAGCCAACTGCCACGGGAAGGGCGCGAATAGTAGATAGATCACGCCAAGCGGGATACTCGAAAGCGCGCCGGAGGTCGTCGATACGTCAACGTCTTTGCCAAAGCCGGAGTTGGCTGACGTGGCGAGGTCGGCGCGACTGCGCTGCACCTCTTCGAGAGTGTCGTAGCGATCCATCACCGCTCCGGCATTTCGCAAGACGCCCAGATAAGTCATCGCCAATCCGAGCGCCGCGACGATGATGACTTGGCGCGCGAGGCTCTGTGCCGACATGGCCTTCATGCCGATCAGAAACGCTCCGCCCACCGCCGCGATCATCATGTAGAAGACGTAGAAGCGCAGGCTGACGATGCCGACCAGAGCGGCGATGAGCATCAACAGATATTTGACCTTGAGCTTCTCATCGAGCCGGAGGGCCGCCATCACCGCCAGCGCGAGCATGAAGACCATAGGGCCATCCTTGAGCCCCTGCGACGACCAGAGCACGAGCGACGGATAGAAAGCCACGAAGAGCGCACTGACACGCGCCACACGCAGGTTGCCGAAGATGCGATGCGCGCACACGTAGATGACCGGCGCAGTCGCCGCGCCGAGCACTGCGTTGGCAAACTGCACCGCCAGCATATTCTGTCCGGCGATGTAGTAGATCATCGCCACGAAGTATGCCATGCCCCAGCCCACATCTAATTGCGCGCGCCCGGCGAGCACCAACGGCACTCCCGTGCGCCACGACTGCAACACGAGCGCGCCGAGGAAATCGTAGGTGTATGCGTCGCCGCCGAAGAAGGCCTGCAGGTGAAGGGCGAAGATGATCGTCCCGATAGCCACCCGCACGATCAGCCCGCCGACGAAGATGTGCAACAGGAAACGCCTGTCCTCGCCCGCGCGTGAGACGAGATAGCCCGCGCCGAGACCGAGCACACCGACGACGACGAGCGCACCCGCCGCATCTCTGGGCGCGACGAGCGTGACGCCGACGACCAGCGACAGAGCCACTGCGGTGAGTAGAGCCTTCATGCTTGAGCCTGATCGGGTGAGCCGATTCTACGCCCCCGAAGATAACCGCAAACGTGCCGAAGTCCAACTAGTAAACCCGAGACGTTAAAGTCCGACGAAGTCCGGCTGCTGAAGTGAACTACTGGCAGCGATCCGCCGCGCGTCCCCGGTCGCTTGCGCTCCCTGACGCGCGTCTCAGTGATTTCCGTTCTCACGTGCGGCGCGCGAGTTATAGACGCGCAGCGTATGCTGTTTGAATATCTCGTCGCGGATGGCGGGCCAGCATCGCTCGAAGTCTTCTTCGGTCGCCGCCGGGTGCGTCATCAGGGCGGCGCGCACCGCCGTGCGCAAGTCGCCGAGAGCCTCCAGTTTCGCTGGCTCTGCGGCGGCGTAAGCGCGCGTGCCCGTCCGGCCCTGCGGCGACTCGTCGATCCGGCCCTGACGCGCCAGCGCGCCCGCCACCTGAGCCGCATACTCGCGCTCGTCCTTCATCGAGTGCGCGGGCGGACGCGGGAATCGCTGCTCGGGGCGCGGCTCAAACTCCGGCTCGCGCCGCATCGCGCGACGCGTCCCCGTCCGACGCAGGTACACGCCGAAGAGGGCCGCCGGAACGGGCGCGGCGAGCAGCACGAGCGCGAGCCAGACAGGCACGTGCGCCGGAGTGGCGAAGATGAGTAGGGCCATCAACGCGACCGACAAGAGTCCCACGGGTAGTGCGCGCGTCATCTCCTCAGAACCGGCGGCGCGCGCTGTCACGTAGCCGCCGAGCGCGACGAAGAGCAATGAAGGCGCGGCGACGAAGAGCAGTAAAGTCCACGATCCGATCAGTCGCTCGACGACGAGCGCGATCTCCTGTTGCGTCGCGTGACTGCCAGCCTGCCTGTTAGCGACGAGCCCTGCGACGACGACCCCGACGACGATGCACGCCGCCACACCGCCCAAGCCGACGAGGGGGCCCGCTACGGCTTTGAGCACGCCGCCCCGCACACGATGATTTCCGTACTCCAACTCACTCATGCAACTTCACCTCTTACTCCCGAAACCCCTCGCTCGAATGAACGACATTGCTTCCTCGCTCACGACGGGCCGTCGCCGCCCGCGCTCATCGCATATGCTTCCGACTCCGGCAGCGAGAGCGCGAAGTGTGGAGACCAGCGCGCGAGCGCGTGGAAGGCGTTCTGCGTAAATATCTCATCGCGGATGTGGGGCCACAACCTCTCGAAGTCGGCCTCGGTCGCGCCCTCACAACTCAGGAAGTCTGCGCGCACCGCCGCGTACATCTCCTGTTTAGCGCGCATCCGCTCGTGGAAAACGCTCGTGTCCGTGGCGCGAAACATGAGCGGCTGCGGCGGCACGACGACGACACCCGCACCGCCACCATCGTAGTACGGCACGGTTGCAGTCGCGCGCGCCGCAGCCGCCTGCAACTGCCTCTTGTCCTCGCGTCGCTCGCTCATCAACTCGTAGCCAACCGAGACGAAGATGAAATAGAAGATGAGGAGCTGCGAGCGTTGACGATATGCCGTCCCGACGTTGCCTTGAAAGACCGAGTAGGCGAGCGTCAACATCAACGTGAAGATCAGGATCGGCAGCGCACGTCGCATCCGGTGTTTGAGTGTGAACCACAGGCCCGCACACAAGAGCGGAAAGCTCCCCCACCAGACGACCATCTCCGGCAAAGTGATCACCTGTCGCAGGCTCGCGAGTTGCCACGGGAAGGGCGCGAACAACAGGTAGAGCATCCCGACGGGGATCGCGGTCAGCGCGCTGGAGGTCGTCGATACGTCAACGTCCTTGCCGAAGCCCGACTTGGCAGACGTGGCGAGATCGATGCGACTGCGCTGCACCGCTTCGAGGTTGCCGTAGAGTTCAAACTGCTGGCTCGCCGAGCCCAGCACGCCGAACTGGATCAACAGCAGCGCGACGATCACGAGCGCGGCGAACCGGCGCACGTATCCCATCAGCGACGGCGAATATGCGCCGACGACGAACGATGCGCCCACCGCCGCGACCATCATGTAGAAGACGTAGAAGCGCAGGCTGAGGATGGCGAGCAGCGCGGCGACGAGCACCAAGAGATACTTGACGTTGAAACGCTCGTCGAGCCTGAGCGTCGCCAGCATCGAGACGGCGAGCAGCAGCACGATGGGCCCGTCCTTGAGTCCCTGCGACGACCAGAGGATCAGCGAGGGGAAGAAGGCGACGAACAGGGCCGAGTTGCGCGCCACGCGCGGGCTGCCGAAGATTTGCCGCGCGCACAGGTAGATGATCGGCGCGGTCGCTGCTCCGGCCACCGCGTTGACGAACTGCACCGCCAGCATGTTCTGCCCGACGACGTAGTAGATCACGGCGTTGACGTAGATCATGCCGGAGTTGCGACCGAGGAATGGCCCGAGCACGCTCTGGTAGATGTTGTAAGGCATCTCGCCCTGCCACATCTTCACGGTCAGCAAGCCGAGATAGTCGTAGGTGAAGGCGTCGCCGCCGAAGAACGATTGGAGGTCGAAGTAATAGATGAGCGTCCCGAAGAAGACCCTCGTGAGCAGCGCGCCGACGAAGACGCGCAGGAGAAAATCGCGACTCTCTTCCATGCGGCTGATGAGCAGCAGCGCGGGCACGGCGCAGACCGCCAGCACAGCCACGGCGGGCCCGCCGAAGCCGGGGATGAGTGCGATGATGACGACCGCGAGCGCAAGAGAAGCTGCGGCGAGTAGAGCGTTCATGAATGTTTACGATTAGTTGATTTCAGATCGTTCGGGCAGGCGCGGGGCACTGCTTCGTGCGAGCGCGAATGCTTGTCTAGCAGGTCGCTTGCTGCGGCGGCTGCGCTCACACGTCGTCGGGCAGATCGGCTCGCGTCCTGTGTTCGATGAGGAACTGCGCGTCCTCGCCGAGCGGCTTGACGGGTCGGGCGGGCACGCCCGCGATGAGTTGATTCTCGCCCTCGATCCTTCCCGTCACGACCGAGCCGATACCGACGATGCAACGTGATGGTATCACGCCGCCCGGTGCGACGCGAATCTCCGATCCGATGTAGCTCAACTCGCCGATCGAGACAGGACGCGTGCGTTGCCGGTTATGCGTCCACAAGCTGGAGTTGCGCCCGCCGAGGATCGTGCGCCGCCCGATCTCGACTCTGTCCGTGAAGTCTATTTTGTGCCCGGCCGTGACGACCGAGCCCGCGCCGAGTGTAAAGCGCGGATCGATTTCGTTGACCACTTCCGGATCGGGGATCGAGTTGATCTCGTTCATGCGTATGATCTCCGAGTAGCGGCCCAAGCTGATCTCGTCGCCGCCGCGCAGCACGTTCAAGTGGCCCACGCGCGCATGATCCCCGATGAACAAACGCCCCACCCCGATCACGACGTTCAAGTGCCCGATCACCACATCGTCCTCGATGAGACATTCGCGCGCGTCTAAGAGCGTCAACCCGATCCGCACGCGCTGGCCGATGCGATAGCCGAAGAACCAGCGATAGCACGAACGCTTGAGAACGGAAGGTAGCAGCGCGACGAGAGCCAACGCCGCCAGCCGCGCGCGCGAAGTTCGACGACGCGGCGACGCGACAACGCGTCGATCACTCGCACCGACGACTCCGCGCTCAACCGACGCATCGACATCACGATCAGACAGCTTTGCGTCGCTGTCTGCGACGATTCGGTCGTCAGTCGCTATGCGTTGCTCCTCCATTCCCTCTTCTCTCCGCGTTGCTGGGCCTCTTCAAACTCCCAACGCCTCTTCGAGCGAGCGCGCCAGCTTGTCAGCCTGCGCGGGCACGGTGTAGTGCGCAAGTGCGTGCGCGCGGCCCGCATCGCCCATGCGTCGGCGCAAAGTTGCGTCCGCGATGAGCCGCGCGAGCGACGTGCGCCATTCGTCCGCGTTCGTCGCGAGAAAGTGCGTCGCGTTCGGCTCGCCGATCTCTGCGGTCGCGCCGAAGGGCGTGGCGACGAAGGGCACGCCGACCGCCATGTACTGGATCGACTTGAAGCCGGACTTCCCCGTCGCCCACTCGCTCGGCACGACAGGGTAGAGCCCCACGTCGAACGACTGAAAGTCAGCGATCTCCCGATCCAGACTCCACGCCAGATTTTCAACCTCGACGCCCTCGACTCGCACGTCGTCGCGCCCCGCGCCGACGATCTTCAACTTGAACTCGTGCGTGCGCGCAAGCTCCGTCAGCACGGGAAAGATCGATTCAAGATATTGAAACGTCGAGTGCGTCCCGATCCAACCGACGACCGGCCGTCTCCCTTCCGTCAAACTCGCCGCATCGTCATCTTCATCATTCTCATCACGCAAGGGACGAAAGCGATCCGTATCGACGACCGTCGGGATGTGAACGGCCCGCGCGCCCTTCGCTTCGACGTACTCGCAGATGGCGCGACTGCCGCACGTGACGACGCGCGACCAGCGAATCAGATCGTCGGTCTTGCGAAACCACTTCAGCGCGCTGCCCAGTCGCCCGTAAGTCGGGCTCGTGTACGCGATGTAAGTCGCATCATCGAGATCGAGCACGAGCGGGCGGCCCTTCAGTCGCGTCGCGAGAAATTCCACGACAGGGGGCCCAAACATCATCGCCTCGCGCTGCACGAGCACCACGTCCGCGCGCCGCGCCGCCGCCACGTCCGCGAAGCGCGCGAGCGACGAGCCCAACAGGCCCGCGACGTTGCGAGGCAACTCTCCGCGCCGGTAGAGCGACGCGAAGAGGCGCGAGTCAAGGAACGATCTCACTTCAAGATCGATCCCGCGCTCCGCAAGCGGCACGACGTATTGTACAAGACGATACCGGGTCGCCGCCGCTTCAACCGGATACGATGCGAGACCGAGAACTTTCATAAGCAGTCAGCACTCAGCACTCAGCAAGACAGCCTTTCGTGTTTGGCTGACTGCTGATTGCTGACTGCTTCAGTCCAAGACTGTTTCGTACAAACTTGCGTAACGTTCGAGTCCTGTGCGACGCACGTCGAAGAGTCGCGTGGCGACGGCGCGCGTGTGCTGTCGCGTGGCTTCGCGACGAGAGAGCATCGCGTCGATTGTGCGCGCGGCGCGCCTGTAATCTTCAACTGAAAAATTTTCGACGAGTGCGCCGACGTGTTCGCGCGTGACGAGGACATCAGAATCGCCGACGCCCGCGTTCAAGACGACGGGCAGGCCGCAGGCGAGATACTCGGCGGTCTTCGTCGGCGACGAGGCGAGCTTCGAGAAGCAAGGCTTGATGAATGCAAGGCCGGCGTCGGCGGCGGACAAGTAAGAGGCCACCTCTTCCGATTGCGCGGCGCGCACGGTGTATCGCTCTTCGCCGATGCCGCGCGCCGTCATCAAGGCGCGCACCGTGTCGTGTCCGCGCGGAGTGAGCCAGAGGAAGTGTGCGTCGGCGCGCTCGGCTGTGAGCGCGGCGAAGAAGTCGGCCATCTCGTCGTTCAAGTACCAGCCGCCGATTGAGCCACTATAAACGATGACGAAAGAGTTTTCGACGTTGAGTTCCGCGCGTACGCGCTCGCGGGCCGACTCGTCGAACTGAAAACGCGCGAGGTCTGCGCAGCAAGGAATGACTTCATGCGCGACTGTGCGACCGCGCAAGCCTTCCCACTCTTTGATGATCTCCCAGATCGCTTCGGTGAGCGTGACGACTCCGTCAGCCGCGCGCAAAAAACGTCGCTCCATGCGCTTCGTCAGTTTGTACTTGAAGCTCCCAGCGCGCCAGTGGCCCGCGTCGGCATACTCTTCGGCGAGCAGGCCGCGCACGTCGAAGATCATTTTCGTGCCGAACTCTCGTTTGAGTGCGAGGGCCATCGCGGCGGGGACGTGGCTGCGCGCGTGCACCATCTCGATCCCCTGCTCGCGCACGAGTCGCTTGGCGTAGCGCGTGCCCGCGTTGATGTCGTAGGCGGTCGCGGGCAGCGAAGGTCGCTGATGATAGCGAAGCTGATGCCATTCGATCTCGTGCGCGAGGAGTTGCGCGCGCAGCAGTGCGCAACGCTCTTCGCCTTCGGGTGTGAAGGCGGCGGCGCGCTCGAAGCTCAAGAGCGTGAAGCGCACGCCGCATTCATCCGCGAGCGCGCTTAGATAAGGAATGACTTGACTCTGACCGAGCGGATCGAGCATCCCGTTGTAAGAGATGAAGAGGACACGCCGGCCCTCAAGCGACGGCGCGCACGCGGCGACGCGGCGCGCACTCGTCGCGCCCGTCCGCGCATCTATCGTCGTGGTCGTTGCGTCCTGTCGCGTGTTTGATCGCGCGCTCATGATTTGATCTTGCGCGGGGCGGGCGCGGCGTTTGTCGTTATGGGTGTAATTGTCGTCGTCTTGTCCGTGCGCGCGGCGGGCGGATGAGCGGCGAGTGCCTGCGCCCAGCCGATGAAGGTGGCGAGATCGACCGTCAATATGATCGCCGCGACGCCGACGAACTGTGCGGGATTGAGGGCCCACAACAAACCGCGCCCCTCCCGGCGACGCCAAACGCTGCGAAAGGTGCGCGCCGCGAGCCAGAGAGCGACGGCCACTAACCACCACGCGCTGTTGAGCGCAGCGAGCGCGATGAAGAGTGCGACGAGCGCATACTGTCGCGCCACGCCGTAGTGCCACTGTCGCGCGCGTCCGGCCCAGACGTTGTGGCGCGAGTAGAGAACGAACTTTTTAAACGTGCTCGCGAAGCCGGGTCGCAGTTCCCACCAGACGGTCGCGCGCGGCTCCAAAACGATGCGACAACCGCGCCGTTCAAGCTCTTCCATGAAGATCAAATCTTCGGCGGCGCGCAGATCGGGAAAGCCTCCGACTCTGCGCCACGCGTCGCGGCGCAGAAGCGACGAGGCGATGAAGGGCCCCCGGATTCTGCCTTCGGCGCGTTCGATCTTGACGGGCGGGTAGGCGAGCGCGGCGCAACGCGTAAAGTATGTGTCGGTCGCGATCTCGAAGTTGCCGTACACGACTTCGACCGAAGGATCGCGACGGACGACGGCAACAAGATTTTCGAGCCAGTCGGATTCCAAACGATTGCCCGCGTCCGTGAGCGCGATCCATTCGTGCGTCGCCGCTTCGATGCCGACGTTGCGCCCGCGACCGGGCGTGGCGTCGCCAGCTTCGACGATGCGGATCGAAGAGGATCGGGCCGCCGCTTCGCGCAGACGCGCGACCGTCTCGTCGCGGCTTCCGCCATCGACGAAGATGATCTCGTCGGGCTGTCGCGTCTGTCGTGCGAGCGTTGAGAGCAGCCGATCTATCGTCGCCGCTTCATCGCGCACGGGCACGACGAGCGAGACGCGCAGTCGCTCCGGCGAAGCCGGGTCGTGTGGCTGGCTCATCGCGCGGCGATCTCCTGCGCGCTCGCTTCGCTACGCGGGCTCGCGAGCGTGTGGCGCGGCTGGCACACGTCCTCGATGCGGAAGTCTTCGAGTCGCGGCTCCCAATCGGGCGTCGAGACGAGATGCAACGGGACGTTGCCGTAGAAGGAGGCCCACATGGTGTAGGTGCTGGGTGGCCCGAACAGGTAGTCGCAGCGTGCGAACGAGTACACGTCCTCGATGATGTGATCGTTGCCGAACGTCGTGCGATGTCGCGCGAAGACTACGGGGTCTTGCTTCACGTCGGAGCAGACGAGGAACGCCACGCGCTGCGACGGAAACAGCGTCTCGATCCGGCCCATCCACTCGGCGTACTTCTCCGGCGGCTGCCAGTAGTGGCGCGCGTTGGCGTGATGAATGATGCCGTGGCGTATGTGCACGCCGACGAGCACGTCCGCATCTTCTCGCGCGCGCGCGATGAGCGCATCGACGTTGTCGCGATGCTCGGCGAGTGGGCGGAAGAAGTTGCGGATCGCTTCGGCATGTTTGTCGAACGCCGCTTGATCGCGGAAGAGCCAGCCGCGAACGAAGGCGAGACGGCCCGCGCGTGCAGATGAGACGAGCGCAGGATCGTCGAGCGGAAAGACAGTCTCCCAGTCGGCGATGGTGTATGAGCGCAGGCGGCCTGCTCCACCGCCCGCGCGTGCGAGTGCGCGTGCGACGAGGTTGCAGGCGCGATAGAGGAAGCGGCGCAAGCGCGGGCTAGGAGTGACGGCGGAGCGGCGCGCGGGATAGCGACAGAAGAGATCGTCGCGCGTCGAGGGAAAGTATTCGGCGTAAGATTCGAACGCGGGATTCGAGATATGGAAGTCGCTCTCACGCGCGCGGGCGATGAAGTGCGCGAAGAGGAAGAGCATGTTGCCGAGCTGGCCCGGCTTGTTGGAGATGACGATCATGTCTGCGTGTTCTCGTACAGCGCGTCGTACTCGGTCACGCCTTCGTCGCCGCGAAAGGTGACGACGATATCCGCCAATTTGAAACCCGCGCCGCGCAAGAAATCATCGACTTCGTAATACTGGCACGTGTTCTTGTAGAGATGATGATTGTTCATCTCGGCGAGGACGAAACGTGTCTTCTCTAATGTGCGTGGGCCACCCTTGAGAATATCCAACTCCGTCCCCTGTGTGTCCATCTTGATGAGCAGGACTCGCGGGTGGCCCTCGAACTCATCGTCGAGCGTTGAGACTTCGACGCGCGTCTCCGCTTCCAGCCGGAAGTGATCGCGATATTCCGGCGGCGTGTGGCTTAGCTCTTCAGCGTCCGGCTCGTTGAGCGAAGAGGAGAGATTGTTGGCGGTGACGTGCAACACGGACTCGCCGCGTGTGCTGCCGAGCGCGAGTCGCTTGACTGTCACCCTCTCGTTCGACGCTTCGAGTGCGGCGAGCGCGGGCAGCATCCGTGTGTTGGGTTCAAAGCAGAAGACGCGCGCGCGCTGAAACTCTCCGGCGAAGTAGCGCGTGGTCGAGCCGTCGGCCCCGCCGATGTCGATGATGATCTCGCCGTCGCGCGGGCCTCCGCGTGCTTTGATGTGGGCTGTGGCGCGGAACAGGTGCTCGGCGGTGCTGGTGAAGTAAGCGCTCTTCGCGTAATGGAAGAGTCGCTCGTTCAGCCTGAAGGGGAACAGGTAGCCTGAGACGGCTGTGCGGAGAATCTTCTTCAACATCCGTGTCCTCGCCAGCGATTTCGGGGCGCGGGCGACGCCGATCAGAGAAAAGGCAAGGGCGCAGCGAGTGCCCGCCCTTGCCTTCTCTTCAAGCCTCAAACAACCGGCCTGATGCCGGCCCGCGCGTCGTCACGCGACGGCGGCGGCGGCCGGTATCGCGCCCTTCTTCTGCAACTCACCTTCGATCCATTGATAGGTGCGAGTCAAGCCGTCTTCGAGAGAAATTTGCGGCTCCCACTTCAAGACTTCGCGCAGGCGAGTGTTGTCGCTGTTGCGACCGCGCACGCCCTGCGGCTTCGTCGTGTCGTAGTCTTTGCCGATGCGCTTGCCCGCGATCTTCGAGACGATGTCAACGAGTTCGTTGATCGAGATCATGCGATCCTGACCCAAGTTGATCGGCTCGCGGTGCTCGCTTCGCATCAAGCGATAGATGCCATCGACGCAGTCGTCGATGTAGCAATAAGAGCGCGTCTGGCCGCCGTCGCCCCAGACTTCGATTGAGTCGCCGTCGTTTGCCAGAGCGACCTTGCGACAGATGGCCGCCGGAGATTTTTCGCGACCGCCGTCGTATGTGCCGAGTGGCCCGAAGATGTTGTGGAAGCGCACGACGCGCGTCTCAAGTCCGTAGTCCTCGCGATAGTGTCGGCAGACGCGCTCCATGTAGAGCTTCTCCCAACCATAGCCATCCTCGGCGTCCGCCGGGTATGCGTCCTCTTCTTTGAGCGGCGTCACGTCGGCGTCCTTCTGCAAGTAGCCGGGGTAGATGCACGCGCTCGACGTGAAGAGGTAACGCTTGACGTTGTTCTGTCGCGCGGCTTCGATGGTGTGCATGTTGCAGAGCGTGCTGTCGCGGACGATCTCTGCCTTGTGCGTCTCGATGAAGCCGATGCCGCCCATGTTGGCGGCGAGACCGTAAACCTCTTCGATCCCTTCGGTCGCTTCGAGACAACTCTCCCACTTAACGAGGTCGAGCTTGCGGAAATCATGGGCCGCCGTCGGCTCATACTCCGGCTCTTTGAGATCGACGCCGCGCACCCAGTAGCCGCGCTCGACGAGGTACTTAACGAGATGATGCCCGATGAATCCGCCCGCGCCGGTCACCAGCACCTTTGTCTGTGTGGTCATTAAACTTTCACTCCTATGCAGAAATCTTGGCTCGCGAATGAAGAGGAAACATTAGTTGACGTGCGGATAAAAAAGCAAGTGGCGACAAAAGCGTTCGCGCGCCTCATCAACCACCCTCGTCGCCGACCGGCGCAAGCGGCGAGGCCAATTCGCCCAAGTCACTCCGCCCCGACGAATCCATACCACCGCCGTAGTCCTCCGCTACGGCGCGACGCCGATACCTGAAAGATGACGACCACCTCTGCGACGGCCTCTCGACGATCAGGTAGAGGAGATAAGCCGATAGGATCGAGCCCATGAGCGCGATGAAGACGAGCGCAGTTTTTTCGACGCCGCCCGTCGCGAATCTCCTGCCGAGCGTGTAAACCACTTTCGTCACGGGCGGGTGAATCAAGTAGAGCGAGTAGGAGATCGCGCCGAGAAAGGTGAGGGCCCTGTTTCTGAGCGTGAGGAAGGCGATGCCGCAGACGGCTGCGAGACCGGCGACGGTAAAAGATATTCCGAGGAGCAAGTAGTTGCCGCAGACGAAGAGTGCGAGCAGCGCGAGCAGTTCCGCTCTGCCGATGATACCGGCCCTGCGTTGGAAGAGCGCGATGCCCATGAAGAAGAGAAAGATGAAATGGAAGATGTAAGCCCCGTAAGTAATCTTCCACGCAAGCAGGCCAAGCGTCGCGAAAAAGATCAGACGCTTCCAACGCGCGCGGCTGCCGACGAGCGGGAACGTGAGTCCGATCAGCAGGTAGTATTGAAACTCAATCGCGAGCGTCCAATAGACAGGGTTCAGCCAGTCGTAACCGAAGAAGACGTTGACGTAGCCGAGGTGCAGCAGCAGTGCGACCGGGTTGACGTGAAACGGCTGGCCCTCGTAGTGAGGCGCGAAGGTGAGCGCGAAACCGACCGCGAGCATAAGCAGGATGCTCACGATGTAGGGCGGATCGAGCCGCGTCAGACGCTTGGCGAGGAAGATATGAAACTTCTTCAGCTCGTAGCCGCCCCGATGCAGCGCGTAAGGAATGATGAAGCCGGAGATGACGAAGAAGACTTCGACGCCGAGCCAACCGTACTTGCCCGAAGACTTCAACGCGCCTTCGTCGACGATCCCGTTCGCCTGCGTGAAGTGAAACCAGCAGACGGCGAGCGCGGCGAGCCCGCGCATGGAGTCTATCGTCTCGATCCTACTTTCGCCGCTCGCCATTCTCCCGCACTCACTTCCTTAACTAATCACTTACGACTGCCACGATCCGGCGGACTCGCGCGTCGCTGCTCACGCTATGAGTCGTCCGGCCTTCGCACGTCTCCTGAAGCGAGCAGGCGAAAGCAGCCCCAGAAGGATCGCGCCGCGATGCTTTCGGGATGCGTCAGAGCCGCGCGCAAGAGCCAGCGCGCGCCCTCTCTCCGGTCGCCCGCGCGGCTCGCCGCGTGAGAACGGCGCAGGTAGCGCGTCGCACGACACCAACGCCTGTCCGCGCCGCTTAGACGACTCTCGTAGAATTCCGCGCTTCGGTCGAACTCCGCTTCCTGCTTGTGGCCTTCCGCGACCGTCTTGCTAACAGCGTGCAGACGATAAGCGGCCACAGGCACGGGCAGATGTTCGCAACGGTGGCCCGCGAGCAGCAGGCGAACGTAGAGATCGTGATCGAAGTCGAAGGGCCACCCCTCGTCGAAGCCCTCGCCGACGAGTTCCCTCTTCCAGAACATTCCGGGCTGCGGCGCGCGATAGGCCCAAGAGAGCGCGTGCGCGGCTGACTCGGGAACGCGCGCGCGGATCAACTCCGTCGGGTGGCCCTCGCCGAACATGATGGTGTCGCCGCACAGCCACTCGCAATCAGGGTTCTTCTCGAAGCGAGAGACGGCGGCGTGCAGCGCACCGGGCAGGTAGAGATCGTCGCTGTTGACGAAGGCGAATAGATCACCTGTGGCGCGCGCGAGTCCCTTGTTGATGGCGTGCACCTGTCCGCGATCTTTTTCGCTCTCCCAGTAAGTAATGCGATCTTCGTAGCGACGTATGACTTCGACGCTCCGGTCGGTGCTGCCACCGTCGATGACGATGTATTCGAGCGGCTCGTAGTTCTGGTTGAGCACGGAGCGGATCGTCTCTTCGAGAAACTGCCCTTGATTGTAAGAAGGCGTGACGATGGTGATCTTCGGAGGCATAGAAGGGGACGGACGACGAAACTGCTCAGCCGGACAGATGTCACGGGTGCGCTTTTAAGTTCGGGATGCTTTGTCTGCCGGAACGAACTTGAATATATTGCCCGCGCGCGAATTTTCCAAATCCCGACGGGAGAGTCAAGCATTGCCACGGATGATTCACAACACATGGAACTGGCTGCGCCTCAAGAGTGCGTACTTCTTCGCGAATCTCGCGGTGGCCTTTTTTCTCGTCTGGCTCATTGCCCCCTACTTCGACAACAGGTCGCGCCACGCGACTCTATTCGGCAGGTACAGCCTTGCTTACTTCGCCTTCCTGCTCGCCGTCGTCACGTTTCCGGCCATCATTCTCTCGCTTGCGCTGATAGGGCAACGCAGACTCAACCGCGCACTGTTTCTCTCGATCCTCGCCGTCTTCGCGACGGGTGAGATCGTCGCGCGCCTGTTCTTCCCGCAGCCCGACTGGGCCTTCGGCGCGCACGCGAATCCCGTCAACTATCCGAAGCCTTACGTCGAGTTCACAGCCGAGCCCGGCGCGACGCTGCCCGCCAAGTATTTCCAATTCGGCAAGCTCCCCTTCAAGGTCTCGTCCGGCGCGGAGACGCTCAACGAGCTGGGCCTGCGCGACAAGCTGCCGCCTGCGGACAAGGCGGGCGAGTACCGCATCATCTTGCTCGGCGGCTCAACCATCTGGGCCGGTTTCCCCCTATCAAACTCCATCGCCGGCCAACTAGAGTCGCGCTTTCGTCGCGACGGGCACGACAACGTCAGGGTTTATAACTGGGGCGTGCCCGCCTACGTCTCCGGTCAGGAGTTGTCGCTGCTCGCGCACTCGGCCCTCGACTACGATCCCGATCTTATCATCGTCTATGACGGAGCTAACGATGCTTATCTCACCTACGGCGGCGACCCGCGACCGGGCTATCCCTTTCGCTGGATACTCCACGAGGATGGGCTGAATGAGTTGAGGAATCGCGTCGCGGGCGGGCTGCCTCCGGCGGCGAGCCTCGTCAGCGCGAGTCGTTTTCTTACTGCCGCGCTCACGCAGTTTGGCAACAGTCGTCTCGACTACTACGCGCGCGACGTGCAGCGACTGAGGGCCTCCGCCGGCTACGGGACAGAGGCGTGGGCCGAGGCCGTCGCCGACACCTACGCGCGCAATCAGAGGAAGATGTGCACGGTCGCGCAGGGCGCGCACGCGAAGATGGCCACCTTTCTTCAACCGACGGTGGCCTTCAAGCGTCCGCTCGTCGGCAACGAAAACTCTTACGCGGAAGGCGCGGAGTTTCAACACTACGCCGCAGATATTTACGCGCGGATGCGCCGCGACGTAGAGGCGACGAACTCTTTCAACCGTGGCGGCGGCTGCTACTCCTTCGACGTGAGCGACATTTTCAGCGACTATCCGGAAGAGATTTACGTCGATCTCGTCCACGTCACCAACGACACGAACGCCTACATCGCGAGCCGCATCTATGATCGTTTGAAAGAGGCGGGGCTGACTCCAGCGACGCGTTGAGACGCACGCGACGCGAAGCTCACACGGGTAGGTTTTCGATCTTTTGCTCTAACGCTTGATGTCGCGCCGACCTTCCGGTCGCGGTTAGACCGAGCGACTTCCAACCAGCGACTGTTGCGGCGAAGACTCGCGCTCGTACCAGTCGATCGTCTTGCGCAGGCCATCTTCGAGCGTGGTCTGCGAGACGAAGCCGAACTTCTCGCGTGCGCGCGAGGTGTCGAGTTGTCGCTTGGGCTGGCCGTTGGGCTTGGCCGGTTGCCAGCGTATCTCGCCCTCGAAGTTCGTTAGGCGCGCGATTGTTCCGACGAGGTCTTTGATGTAAACCTCTCGACCGTTGCCGAGGTTCACAGGCAGCGGCTCATCGTAGAGCGCGGCGGCGCGAAGGATCGCCTCGGCGCAATCTTCAACGTAGAGAAACTCGCGCGACACGCCGCCCGTGCCCCAAGCCTCGATAGATCGCGCGCCCTCTCTGCGCGCCGCGACGCACTTGCGTATGAGCGCGGGGATGACGTGCGAGGTTTCGAGATCGAAGTTGTCGCCGGGGCCATAGAGATTCGCGGGCAGCAGAAAGATGCCGTTGAAGTCGTACTGCTCGCGGTAAGCCTGCACCTGCGCGAGCATCATCTTCTTCGCCAACCCGTAGGGCGCGTTCGTCTCTTCGGGGTAGCCGTTCCACAGATCATCTTCCTTGAAAGGCACGGGCGTGAACTTCGGATAAGCGCAGACGGTTCCGAGCGCGAGAAATTTTTTCACTCCGCGCACGCGCGACTCTTCGATGAGCTGCGTGCCCATCATCAAATTCTCGTAGAGGAAGCGGCCCGGATTGCGTTGATTGTGCCCGATGCCGCCGACGACCGCCGCGAGATGTATGACGAGATCGGGACGCGCATCATCAAGCATCTTCTTCACGTCCGCGCCCTCGACGAAATTGTAGTCGCGGCTGCGCGGCACGAAGACCTCGACGTTTTGCAGTTCGTTCAGACGCTCAACCACGTAGCGTCCCAAGAATCCCGCGCCGCCCGTGACGACGACGCGCCGGTAAGGAAAGTTGTTCGTCCAAGTGTCCATTACGTCTCGCTCGATCCTCTTGTTTATGATCTCTTAAACGTGCGTTGTCTGCGCCGGTGCGTCTTCTTTGAAGAGAAATAATAGACCATGCGACGGACGTTTGTCGCGCGAGCCACACGCTTGCCCAAACGTCTCTCTTTCGCTAAGGTATCGAGTCTCGTCAATGCGTCCCGCGCCCGCCCGTTTGCAATCGCCAACGAAACATAGACCGGACGTTTGCGACGCGGACAAATTTTTCCGTCCGACTTTTTTAGTAGCGGCCGACGACCGCACGAACTGATAGAGGTTTCAACTTAAATGGCAAAACGCGCACTCATCACAGGCATCACGGGGCAGGATGGATCGTTTTTAACGGAGTTGCTTTTGGAGAAAGGCTACGAGGTTTTCGGCGTCGTGCGTCGCTCCTCGTCCTTCAACACAGACCGCATCGATCATCTCTATCAAGACCCGCACGAGCCGGGGGCCCGCCTGCGTATGTTCTACGGCGACCTCAACGATTCCAGTTCGCTCAACAACATCCTGCGACAGACCGTGCCCGACGAAGTCTATAACCTCGGCGCGCAATCGCACGTCCGCGTCAGCTTCGACGTTCCCGAATACACCGGCGAAGTGACGGGGCTCGGTACAGTCCGCCTCCTCGAAGCGATCCGCGAGGTGGGCATCAAGCCGAAGTTCTATCAAGCGTCATCATCCGAATTGTACGGCAAGGTCGTCGAGACGCCGCAGACCGAGC
>JAVXVG010000004.1:0-12790 GCA_032229975.1 Acidobacteriota bacterium
TTACAACGACGACACGGCAGAGCCCGGTGTGACCTATTACTACTACGTCAACGCCGTCGATTCGGCGGGCAACGTCAGTCCCCCTTCGGAAGTGATCTCGGATCAGATACGGAGGGCCCCTTGAAACTCTGCCGCTTCGTCCATCCATCTTCAAGCGAGCCACGATACGGCGTGATCGACGGCGACGCGATCTTTCCGCTCGAAGAGCGGCAGGTCTTCGCGCGCAACTTCGAGCGGCGCGACACTTCGCAAAGAGTGGCCCTCGACGAAGTCAGACTCCTCGCACCGGCCACCCCCACGAAGATCGTCTGCGTCGGTCGCAACTACCGTGAGCACGCCGCAGAGTTAGGCAACGCGATGCCCGCCGAGCCGTTGCTCTTCCTCAAACCGCCTTCCGCCGTCATCGCACACGAAGAGACGATCTTGCTGCCACCTTTTTCAGAGCGCGTCGAACATGAAGGTGAACTCGCCGTCGTTATCGGACTCCGCGCACGCTCGCTCTCTGACGCTGAAGACCCGCTCGATTACGCGCTCGGTTACACTTGCTTGAACGACGTGACCGCGCGCGACCTGCAACGCAGAGACGTGCAGTTCACGCGCGCCAAATCGTTCGACACCTTCTGTCCCTTCGGGCCCTTCATCGCGACCGACATCGATCCGCTCGATCTCAAAGTCGAGACGCGCGTGGGCAGTGAAGTGCGACAGCGCGGGCGCACGAGCGAGATGGCCTTCTCAGTTCCCTTTCTCATACGCTACATCTCACACATGATGACGCTCGAACCCGGCGACGTGATCTCGACGGGCACGCCCGCCGGAGTGGGCCCCCTGCGCGTGGGCGACACCGTCGAAGTCGAAGTCGAAGGCGTCGGCACGCTTCGCAACCGCGTCGCCTCCCAAACCTGAAGCGCGCACAAGAAGAGACGCGCACGCGCCGAACCGTGACGCCAAACGAGCAGCTCGCTAGAGATCAAAACGCACGCATGAAAGATTCGCCGCGCGCGACAGACACGCACGCGCGCACGGACGAACGTGAGCACGTCGTCTGCGCGCGCGCCGTGACGAAGCTCTACGGTGAGCGCGTCGCCGTTGACGGCATCGACTTTGAAGTCGCGCGCGGAGAGGCCTTCGGCCTGCTCGGCCCAAACGGCGCGGGCAAGTCAACGACGATGCGCATGGTGGCCTGTCGCGCGCCGCTCTCCGCAGGCACGCTCTTCGTCGAAGGCTTCGACGTGCGGCACGACGCGCGTCGCATACGCTCGCTCATTGGCGTCGTCCCGCAGGAGAACAATCTCGATCCCGATCTCGGTGTTCGTCAAAATCTCACCACCTACGCGCGCTTCTTTCGTCTCCCGCGCGAGCGCGCTCTCGCGCGCACTGACGAGCTGCTTGGCTTCATCGGACTGCGCACTCGCGACTCCGCGCGAGTCGAAGAGCTATCGGGCGGCATGAAGCGGCGTCTGATGATCGCGCGCGCGCTTTTGCACGAGCCGCGCCTGCTCGTGCTCGATGAGCCAACCACCGGCCTCGATCCACAGGTGCGACAGGAAATCTGGCAGCGACTCGAAGAGCTGCGACGCGAGACGCAGTTGACGATCTTGATCTCGACGCATTACATGGACGAAGCCGAGCGACTCTGCGACCGTCTGCTCGTCATCGACCGTGGTCGCATCGTCGCGCAGGGCACGCCGCGCGCGCTCGTCGCCGAACACTTTGCGCCCTACGCGCTCGAAGTCCGCGACGCCGCCGATCTGCCGCTCTTGGATAACAACGATCCTGAATCGAAGGTGCGCGCGATTGAGCGTTCCGGCGCGCATCTCTACTTCGCGCTGTCGCCCGAACTGCTCACCCCCATCATGAAACGCTACGAGGGCCGTCGCACGATCCTTCGCCCCTCGAACCTCGAAGACGTGTTTCTTGAGATCGTCGGCGATGCGCCTGTAGAAGATTCGTTTGATGAATGAAGAGACGATCACTGTGCGCGCACTCAAGTACGACGGGCGACTCCATCGCGAGTGGCGCGCGCGCGTCGTCCGCACAGAGGGCCCCCTTGTCGTCGTCGAAGGTGAGTTCGAGGAGACGGTCGAGCACGCTCAACTCGGCACAATCGCGCGCGGGACTGTGAGCACGGAACACTTCTGGACGGATCGCTGGCACAGCATCTTCCGCTTCCGCGAGCCCGGCGGGCGTTTGCGCAACTACTACTGCAACGTCAATCGTCCCGCCTCGTTCGACGGTCAACTCTTAACCTTCGTCGATCTGGACATCGACGTGCTCGTCGCGCCCGATAAAACTTTCCGCGTGCTCGACGAGGACGAGTTCAAAGCGAACGCCGCGCGCTACGACTACTCTCGCGAGGTGCGCGAGCGCGTGCCGCTCGCGCTCGCGGAGTTGATCGAGTTGATCGAGCGTCGCGAGTTCCCTTTCGCAGACGAATAGAACAAGGCTTCGTGATGACAGCTTTCTCGCGTGTTAACTTGCTCGACACGCTCGCCGTGTGGCGGCGACACTTAGAGGTCTATCTGCGCCTGTGGAAGATGGAGTTGGTCGCGCCGCTCGTCGAGCCCATCTTCATGATCTTCGCTTTCGGCTACGGCATCGGCGCGCTCATCGCTTCCGAGGTGGCGGGCGTGCCCTATCTTTCATTCGCGGGCGCGGGCGTGCTCTCGTTCGCAGTCATCTCGCGCGCCATGTTCGAGACGGCCTATGGCTCCTACTTTCGCATGGTCTATCAGGCCACCTTCGACGCGATTCTCGCCACGCCCGTCGAGCCCGAATCCTTAGCCTTCGCCGAGCTCTGCTGGGCCACCACGAAGGCCCTCATCGATGCAATCATCATCCTTGCCATTCTCTCCGCCTTCGGCGCGGCGCGCTCGCCGCTTGCGCTCGTCACGCCTCTGCCTCTGCTTGCAGGCAGCTTCCAGATCGCCGCGCTCACGCTCACCTTCACCGCGCACGTCCACGACATAGACTCTTACAATCTCTACAACGCGCTCTTCTTCTCCGTCATCTTCATCTGCGGCGTCTGGTTCCCGCTCGACGTGCTGCCACGCTCTCTTCGGATCGCCGCGTGGATCGTCCCGCTCACGAGCGCAGTCGATCTCACGCGCGCACTGCTCGTCGGTCGTCTCGAACTCCGTCACGTCTGGGAGACGCTCTATCTGATCATCACCGGCCTCGCCTGCGCCGAGTGGTCGATGCGCGCTCTGCGACGCCGCATGGTCGTGTGAGAAAAGTATGAAGTCGAAGCGATGAGAGATGAAGTAAGAGCAAACTTTCTTCACTTCATCGTTCATCGTTCCTCGCTTATCGTTCTGATATAATCCCGCACACATGGCGACAACTAAACCACAGGCGGAGAAGCACGCGACGAAACTCGAACGGCTGCGTGAGCGCGAGCAGCGCGCGTTGGCGGGCGGCGGGGCGGCCCGCGTCGAGAAGCAGCACGCGGCGGGCAAGCTCACCGCCCGCGAGCGCGTCGAGTTTCTCTTGGACGAGGGAACGTTCGAGGAGTTCGACAAGTTCGTCCAGCATCGCACGACCGACTTCGGACTCGCAGAGCAGAAGTTTCCCGGTGACGGTGTCATCACGGGTCACGGGCTCGTCGATGGCCGCCGCGTCTTCGTCTTCGCGCAAGACTTCACGGTCTTCGGCGGCTCGCTTTCAGAGACGCACGCCGAAAAAATCTGCAAGGTGATGGACTTGGCGATGAAGACGGGCGCACCCGTCGTCGGCTTGAACGATTCCGGCGGCGCACGCATACAGGAAGGCGTCGTGAGTCTGGCCGGTTACGCCGACATCTTCCTGCGCAACACGCTCGCCTCCGGCGTCGTCCCGCAGATCAGTTGCATCATGGGCCCCTGCGCGGGCGGCGCGGTCTATAGTCCCGCCATCACTGATTTCAACATCATGGTGCGCGACACGTCCTACATGTTCATCACCGGCCCCGACGTGATCCGCTCCGTCACACACGAAGAGGTGACGAAGGAAGAGCTCGGCGGGGCCGACACGCACAACCGCATCTCCGGCGTCGCGCACTTCACCGCCGACGACGACCGCCACGCGCTGCAACTCACGCGCGAGCTTCTCTCCTTCATCCCCTCGAACAACATGGAGGAAGCGCCGCGCGTCGCGACAGACGATCCGTCGGATCGCGCGGATGAAAAACTAAACTCGATCATCCCCGAAGCGTCGAATCAACCTTACGACATGCGCGACGTGTTGCACGCCGTTATCGACGACGGATATTTTTTTGAAGTCCACGCTTCATACGCGCCGAACATCGTCGTCGGCTTCGCGCGTCTCGCGGGTCGCAGTATCGGCATCGTCGCCAACCAGCCTGCGTTCCTCGCGGGCGTGCTCGACATCGATGCGTCTGTCAAAGCCGCGCGCTTCGTTCGCTTCTGCGACTGCTTCAACATCCCGCTCATCACCTTTGAGGATGTGCCCGGCTTCCTGCCCGGCGTCCAACAGGAGCACGGCGGCATCATCCGTCACGGCGCGAAACTCCTCTATGCCTTCGCAGAGGCCACCGTGCCGAAGGTCACTGTCATCACGCGCAAAGCCTACGGCGGCGCGTACTGCGTCATGGCATCGAAGCACATACGCACAGACATCAACTTCGCCTACCCCACCGCAGAGATCGCCGTCATGGGCGCGGACGGCGCGGTCGGCGTGCTCTACAAACGCGAGCTCGATGCGGCTGACGACAAAGATGCGGCTCGACGCGCACGTGTCTCAGAGTTTGAAGAGAAGTTCGCCAACCCCTACGTCGCCGCCGAGCGCGGCTTCATCGACGAGATCATCGAGCCCGCACAGACACGCCCCAAGCTCATCCGCGCCCTCGCCCTACTCGAAAACAAACGCGACACGAACCCGCCGCGCAAGCATGGGAATATTCCTCTGTAGTAAACAGGCGAGGCATCATCCAGACGACTTAGCCGGGGCGAGGTGAAAATAGCAGACTGGATCGCAGTTGAGATTGACTATCTCTCTAGAGGGCTCCTCACGCCCAAGCCGCCCCTGTTCAGTGCGTGCGCGTAGATCATGGTAGTGCGAACGCGTAGGGCAGATCAACCTCCAACACGTCGCGGTAGAGGAACAGCAAGGCGCACAAGGCCTGATTCTGTGTCGAGGCTCAGACGCGGCCAGCGACGGCGAGGTGCGAGAGGAAATGTCTGATCTCCTCAACGCCCATCTCTGCGGGGTGTCGTTTACGGTGAAAGAGGATGAATCGCCTGATCCAGTCGGCATAAGTCTTCTCGGTGCTCAGGCTCAGGTGGCGCAGACGTGCTACGGTGCGCACACGATCCAGCAGTTTCGGTTCGCTCATGGCGGAGTGAGGCGAGGGTAAGATCAGTCTTGAGTCCGGCGCGAGGGAGGAGCATCATATATCAGATCGGGTGACAGTTGGCAATAGTTTCGGCTTTTGCCGCCCCATTACGGAGCTATGCCGAACCATTCGGCAGAATACGCGTTATGCCGCTTGAAGCGCGAGAGGTGATTATGCGTTTGTTGAGAGTAATGGTGTTAGTGGTTATCGCACTGATTCTCGGCATATACCCCGCCAATGCTCAGCAATGCGAGGCCCGCGTCTCCGCTAATGGGGAAGGGCCTAAAGGCCGTCTGGTCGAGACAACTCTCAACTTCCATCGTCTAACGAATGGGGAAACATTTATCACCT
Source organism: Acidobacteriota bacterium (assembly GCA_032229975.1). Lineage (GTDB taxonomy): Bacteria > Acidobacteriota > Blastocatellia > Pyrinomonadales > Pyrinomonadaceae > JAIVGV01. The sequence goes on from JAVXVG010000004.1 coordinate 5,681, forward strand.
TCTACGTTCTTAACCCGGATGAAATAGAAGGCTTCACCTTCCCCGATTTTGAGGGGCCGCATGCCCCGGCGGCCAGCCGGAGGCTTACAACCATAAAGATTAGGTCCGCCGGTCGTGAAGCAGCTATAAGTGCGCGGGTGGCCGGTTGGTATGATAGGCCCAACTCGTTTGTCTTCTCTTTAGCCACGTCGCAGCTATCAGGCACGGAGCGTCACCTTATACGAAGGCTCTTAACATCTGAGTTGCAGAGTGTATCTATAACTGTGCGAGACAGCCGGAACCGAGATAGAGCCATCCGAGCAAGTTATTCACTCGACAATTATAAGGAGTCTATTCGTCGGGTGTTCCTCGGCTGTGGGGGTACATCGCGGCATAACAACGGCATGCAGCGGACTCGCGCCTCAGCATTCCTCTCATGCACGTTGAATCGGCGCTCGCCGCTGATGCCGGGCGTTCGGCTGCTTGATAGTAGGCCAATTTCAATAATTAACAAAGATGAGACTCTATGTGCGTCAGCACACAGATGCCTGCCCTTCCTATGTGACATGCTCACCATTGAATTAAAAGTATGGCATACGGCAAGAATCCCCGACTCTCTGACCAGATGCTACAGGTGTAGGAGATAACATCTCTTTAATTGTTCAATATTGAACAGACTCACCACCTTTTTCACAGTAATTAAACGCTCTTCTGTGGCACGTTATCAGGGCGAAAGCTCGATAGCATGTCTCATTTCACTTCGTAGGTAAATCCTTAACTCTTAAGAACAACGCCTATACGGTGATGTTACAGAATTGAGGATGGACTGAAAAAAGACTCGGACAAGCTAATCTTTAGTTGTGCAGGCTAAAGAAATCACTTGTCCGAGGTGTCCCGCGCGGAACGCCTCTAAGAATGGCATAACCGCCAACGGCAAACAACGCTACCGCTGTCGCCGTTGTGGTCGTCAGTTCGTCATCAATTATAGCTATCAGGGCTGTGACCCACAGGTGCGCCGCCTCGTCGTGCCGCTCTCGTTGAATGGGTGCGGCATCCGCGATATTGCGCGCGTCCTTTCTTTGAGTCCGACGACCGTCTTGAAGCTCTTGCGCCAGCAGGCGGCTCGTCTGCGCCGCACCCGCTTACCGTCGCGCCTGACTGAGGTGGAGGTTGATGAACTCTGGTCGTATGTCGGCGATAAGGCACATCAGGCTTGGCTCTGGTACGCCTTCGAGCCACGCTCGCGCCAGATCGTCGCGTGGGTCATCGGGCGACGCACGGACGCGACCTGCCGCCGCTTGCTCCGCCAGTTACGCCGTTGTCAGGTCTTGCGCTTCTGCACGGATGACTGGGAGTCATACCAGAAGTTCATCCCTGAAGCGCACCATTGGGTCGGCAAGCAGTGGACACAAAGAATCGAGCGGCAGAACTTGAACTTCCGCACGCACCTGAAGCGGTTGCACCGGCGCACAATCTGTTTCTCAAAGAGTGAGGAGATGCACGAGGCGGTGATTAAGCTCTATATCGAACAGCATAACCGCTCTCATCAAATCTGAAACATCACCGCCTATACAAACTTCACTTTCCAAGACAATAAAGAAGTGAAAAGGAGAGAAGGAAAAACAATGACACTACCGAATAACATAGTGCTCAGGCTTGTGACGGATTCCGACTCATACGTCAGCGCCGATGCCAACAATCCCAGCAACCAGATGATCGCTAATCGGGCCTGCATCGGTCCGTGGGAGGAATTCAGAGTCGTTCAGGTGCATGACAGTGTATACGCGCTGCAAGCGAGCGGCGACGGGTTCGTGCAGGTGCATGACAACAACAACCTGTACCCCGATGGCGAAGTGTCCACCGACCCACGATGTCAGTTTCAAGTCATGCAAGCCACAGGAGGAGGCTTACAGAATGTGACGCTACAGTCCATGCATAACAAGATGTACTGGAGCGTCCGCGAAAATAATTCGAAGTGGCTGGAATGTAGTATCAAAACACCCCAAAGCTGGGAGACGTTTCTCTACAGAGGCATTCAAGGCTAGCAAACTGGCCCGCGAATTTGAGGGTGCGGGATCGCACTGCCAACTTCGACCGGTCCGACTCATCGCGGTCGAACTTGCGCCCTGAGACGGACCACAAGCAGGTGCTGCCGAACTAGCTGTTGCAGCGGAGGGGCGTTCGGCGGTTTACGCCCAACCAATACAACGTGTATGACAATCGCCATAATCATCGTCGTCAATCCACTCCTCCTGAGCCAATGGTGCACGGCAAATCTCGCATACTAGCTCAGACGCCGCCGAACAACTCATTGGAGATGACGCCGTATCAGCGTCGCCCTCATCGCTAGACTTGACGCTCATGTAGTTGTCTCCGGCGCATCTCAATTCGGGCGTTAGGTCGCAGAAGATGATACTAGCAAGCGATGGCGCAAGCACTATTCGTTCCTCTGGCATTGACTTTATTTGTCTGTCGACATAAACCACTTTCGTAACTCTAATCCGATTTTGTTTTACACTCTCCTCGCGTCGAGTGTGAAACGGCACTCACCAACAATTTCCGGCGATAAGGAGATGTCATGAACGATCAATCGAACAGCCAAGCTACAAACGCAGACACCACCACCGAGCGACAATCGAACGTGCTCAATGAAGAAAATTGGATAGTCGAAAGACTTCCCTATATAGAAGATTGCCCTGCAAGGGGTTTTCTTCAGTTGTGCGCTGATAGGCGATTCCACCAATTGATACAACAGGAGTTTAAAAAGGACGCCAAGCTGAGTTCGCGTGAAGATTATTGGATTCACGCGGATGCGGGAGGAACACCAACGATGGCGCACCAGACAGTGACACCAAACTACTGTTATTGTGACAAGAAGGTGCGGTTGATGGGGTGGTCGGCCCACGGAGACAAATGCGGAGGGTTGCCGAATCTGCCGGACTACAAAATACAGCAACTATTGTGTGAAACAATGCAAGGAAAAGTAAAAGCTTACCCGGAAGCAACACACTTTATCTATTTCGTGACAGTGAACAGGGAGCAAGGTAAAGAGGAGACGGTAGTGTATCGCATGATATATGGACCGGGTGAAGACGTAGTATGCATACAGGGTTCAGATTAGTTTACGTGAAAAGGTAAGGAGAGATGATGATTAGAAATCCGGCGAATATCTGCGGCTAGCAAGCAGCCGCGACCTAACAACTCATTCAACCGGAGCGCGAAGAGCGTTGCTTTCATCCGATAACTTGAAGGCTTGGTTCGGTGTTTCCGCGCCCGGTTAATTCGGGCGTTAGGCGGTAGCAGGTTAATGCTGATCTTGTAAGGAACAAACGGATGAAACAGCCTTCACTCCCTACTATCATCGCGGCTCTCGCTTCACTGTTCTTTATTAGCGGCGAGGCGCTCGCTCAAGGGGATGCTCCCCGCTTCGAGATTGGCGGCCAGTTCTCCTCCTTGCTTCCCCTCAACAAGCCTTCTTCACAATTCGACGATTTTGAGGGTTTTGCTTCCGGGCGAGTAACTGAGCCCGGCTTTGGCGCCAGATTTACTTACAACGTGACGAATAATATTGCTCTTGAGGCGGAAGGTAACTTCTTTTCGCGACTATATGACGATACCGGCGTTCCGAGTGGGCACATCTATCAGGGCCTGTTCGGCGTCAAGGCTGGCAAGCGTTTCAGGAAGGTCGGACTCTTCATCAAAATCCGACCGGGCTTCGTCAGGTTCACGCAGGTAAGTCAGCTTGCCGACATCAGACTAAAGACCTTTCTTCATCCGTCGACAGGACGAGAGGTGCAGCTTGAGAATGCTGACTTTCGTATCGGGAAAGCGACGTATCTCTCGGCGGACGTGGGCGGCGTAGTAGAGTTCTACCCATCGCGGCGGATGGTGACACGCCTTGATGTAGGGGATACCATCATTCGTTATGGCATCTACCGGGAGCCGCTGTTCGAGGTCTGCCCGCTTTCCTCTCCTTGTCCCACGCAGGTATTCGAGCGACCCGCCCAGACGAGGCACAACCTACAATTTAGCGCGGGCATCGGCGTCAGGTTTTGAGCGACACGTAACCCGCGCCTAACAACTCATTCAAACGGAAGAACAGAGAAAGAATTGGCGCATCATCGGCGGCGGCTACGGCATTCACTGGGAAGACGTGGATGAAGATTTAAACACGGAAGGAATGTGGCGCGGGGCCCCGCGCCCCGTCAGCCTCTAGCGAAAGCTTCTTAACCCTCTCTCCAGATCAAACAAGTCTTTGCGCCGCGCCGTGGGTGTGATATCGTGCCCGCGTTTTTCGCATCCTCGCAAGTAGCGCGGGGCGCGTGCGTGTCTCAACACGCACGCTTCGCACCTCATCAACTCAGTAGATGCGCCGACGCCCTCATTCAAGCGAAGCGTCGCGCGAAGGAGTAGAACCTCATGCCTGACAATCGTATCAGCGCAAGCCTCTCTGCGGCAGACCGCCAAGCCGTCCTCGACGCCATCAACGTCATCCGTCAGAAACTTCCCTTCCTCATCGATCTCTCGCCCGAAGAGCGTCACACATTGCCGAAGATGGGCGACAGTAGCCAAGCCTTCGTCTCGCAGGCTCTCCAAGTGGCAGAGCAGAACACGGACATCCTGCCGCGCTCCTTCGACGTGGGAGAGATGCGTAAGGACGTGGACTTGCTCGCCGCCCTCTCGCCCGTCCGCAACGCGCTCGCGCAACTCTCCGAGTTGGTCGAAGACTCTTACATGGCTATCGGCAGCGAGGCGTACACCGCCGCGCTCCTCCTCTATCAGTACGCGCGCTCGGCTGGCAAAGGCGCGGCTCTCGACGGCGCGCTCGATGCGCTCGGTCAACGCTTCGCGCGCAAATCCCGCCCCGATGCGACCGACAAGACGACGCCCGCCAAGCCCTGAACATTCAATTTCCGCACGCGCGGGTATCCATCTCCAAATCCATAGATTCGACTTTTGGCTGGAATTTGAGTCTCAGAGAGGAAATGTTCCCTCTCTGAGACTCAACCTTGACTCTCGGAGACGGAAAGTTGGCTCTCAAAGCCCCAGGGTCGGCTCTCGAAGACGGACAGTCGGGTCTCCGAGAGTCAAGGTTGACTCTCGGAGAGAGAAAGTTTGCTCTCGGAGAGTCAAGGTTGGCTCTTTGGGAGTGAAAGTCGGGTCTCGGAGACGGAACGATCACGCTCTGAGACGCGACTTCCCTGCAACCAGTCTCATCTCTCCTGTCGCAAGTGCGGAGCATCAGTCTCTCTGCTTCAACCCCGGTCTGCGCAAGTCGTCAATTCCACATCTATGTCTTTGAAGAATGTTCTTGGCGGCTTATACTCTGCCGCCGGGTTGCGACTTCGCGTGTGAGATCGAGCGAGCCAGCACAAAGGAGAGCAGGAGAGTATATGCGGCGAGAGTTGTTGTGTTCCGTATGCGCGATGGTCTTTACATCTCTGTTGGCTTGCTCGGCACGCTCGCAGGTCGTGAATATCTGGCCCGGCGTCGCTCCGGGCTCGGAGCATTGGACGCAGAAGGAGAGGACGATTGAGAACACGCCGGTCGGAACTGTCGTCTTCAACGTGGTCACGCCGACTCTGACGGCTTATCTGCCGGAGCGAACGAAGGCGACGGGTACGGGCATCATCATCGCCCCCGGCGGCGCGTTCGTCGCGCTGGCTATCAGTCTGGAAGCTAACGATGTCGCGCGCTGGCTACAGGAGAGAGGCATCGCCGCCTTCGTGCTCAAGTACCGGATCATGGAGAAGCGCGGGGAAGGCATCCCTGCGGGCTTGAACATGGACGAGGCCGGTAAGTACGGCATCGCCGACGGCATTCAGGCCCTTAAAGTTGTGCGACAACACGCGGCCGAGTGGGGCGTCTCTCCAGACCGTGTCGGCTTCATGGGCTTCTCGGCGGGGGCGATGGTGACGAGCGGAACGCTGCTTCAACAGGACGCTGCCGCGCGTCCCAGCTTTGCCGCCATGATCTATGGTGGCCCCTTCGGTGTCATGCCCGCCATCCCCGCAAAACTGCCGCCCATGTTTCTCGCGTGGGCGCAGGACGATACGGTGGCCCTCGTGCCCGTCGTCAAGTTCTATGGCGCGCTCACGTCTGCGGGACACAAACCGGAGGCTCACATTTTCAGCCACGGCGGTCACGGCTTCGGGATGCGACGGCAGGGCACGACGAGCGACCACTGGATCGATGCCTTCTATTACTGGTTGGAAGCGCAAGGACTCAACAGACGAACAGCAAGCGCCGATCACTGACCGGCCCCAACAGGCGAGAGCGTGTCCTTCGGCTTCGCGATTTACAGTCGCAACTAACTGTTTTCTATCAGCCGAACGAGTGTAAGATGTCCGGCGGGCGCGCGGCACACAGAGTTATTCAGACGCAGGAGGAGAGACTTTCAACGATGCGATATCCAACATTGATCTTAAACGTCGTCATCATGGGGACGACCGTCGGCTGCGTCTTAGCGCAAGCTCAGGGGACAGTTAATAAACCTGTCCGCCCCTTGACTGTGCAGACGCCTCCGAGTCCAAACGTCATGCGTGTGCGCGGCGTCTCCGGCGCGGAGCGCAAGCGTCAGCTAATTCATATCGAAGACAAGCCCGCGCCCCTGACAGTGGCCGAGAAAAGTAAGCTGACGGGGTTGGCGATCACGAATCTGATCGCCAACGCACCGTTCACGCTCACGCCCGCCTCTCTGGTTGTTCCCAACAGAGGCTCGCTCCTCTTTAATAACGTGATGATCATAGACCCCGACTCGAACCCACCGGCGGCGGTCTTTACATCACAGGCGGATTTCTATCAAGGTTATATTCCCGGCGATGTCACCGATAAGGCCCTGATGGTGGCCCTCGACCATTTGACGGCGGGCAAGCACTACTTGATCGACTACACCGTCAAAGGAGGCGACACCTATTACTTGAAAATCTGGCCCGGCGAAATGAAGCAGACCTTCAGCGCGACGACTCACATCCTCGTCTTGTACGAAGCCTCAAGCGCGGGCTACGCAGAGTTCGCCCTCACGGCTCAAGCAAATCACCACTGGTTCTTTTATTCGGCGGAAGTCACGCCGATTGACTGAAGCTCGTCACATGAAACGCGGAAGCGGCGTCACGATCTAGATCGTGACGC
>JAVXVG010000005.1:0-13155 GCA_032229975.1 Acidobacteriota bacterium
TCGGGTGCGCCATCACCATCGACGATGGTGGTGTTGTCCTTGGTGACGATGACGCGCTTGGCCCGACCGGGCAGGTCGAGGGTGAGGTTCTCGAGCTTGAGCCCGACTTCTTCGCTGATGACCTGGCCGCCGGTGAGCACAGCCATGTCTTGCAGCATCGCCTTGCGACGATCACCGAAGCCCGGAGCCTTGACCGCCGCGACGTTCAACGTGCCGCGCAGCTTGTTGACGACTAGTGTCGCGAGAGCTTCGCCTTCGACATCTTCCGCGATGATCAAAAGCGGCTTGCCCATCTTCGCGATCTGCTCAAGCAGGGGAAGCAGGTCTTTCATCGAACTGATCTTCTTCTCGTTGATCAGGATGAGCGGATTGTCGAGCACCGCTTCCATGCGTTCGGGATCGGTCACGAAGTAAGGTGAGAGATAGCCACGGTCGAACTGCATACCATCGACCACGTCCAACTCCGTCTCCATCGTCCGCGACTCTTCGACCGTGATCACGCCGTCGCGACCGACCGTCTCCATCGCCTTCGCGATCATCTCGCCGATGGTGCGGTCGCCGTTCGCAGAGATCGTGCCGACCTGCGCGATCATGTCGCCCTTGACGGGCTTCGCCATGCGCTCGATCTCTTTGACAACTTTCTCGACGGCCTTCTGTATGCCGCGCTGGAGGGCCATCGGGTTCGCGCCCGCCGCAACGGTCTTGACGCCCTCGCGGAAGATCGCTTGCGCGAGCACGGTCGCTGTCGTCGTGCCGTCGCCCGCGATGTCGGAAGTCTTCGAGGCGACTTCACGCACCATCTGCGCGCCCATGTTCTCCATCGAGTCTTTCAACTCGATCTCTTTGGCGACCGTCACGCCGTCCTTCGTGATCGTCGGGCTACCGTACTTCTTATCGAGCACGACGTTTCTGCCTTTGGGGCCCAAAGTGATCTTAACCGCGTCGGCGAGCTGGTTGACGCCGCGCAGGATCGCCGCACGCGATTCCTCACCATGAATAACTTGCTTTGCCATATTTCCCTCTTCTCCTCAGTCGAAAATGTTTCTCAAACGTGAAGGGCGACAATGTCTCAAGCGTGTGAGACTACTTGCCGCTCTTCTTGCCGCCGGCTTGCGCTCCGGCGCGCTCGATGATGCCGAGGATTTCATCCTCGCGCATGATGAGGAACTCCTCGCCGTCGAGCTTGATCTCAGAGCCGCCGTACTTGCCGAAGAGCACGCGGTCGCCCTTTCGCACATCGAGCGATTGACGCTTGCCGTCTTCTCTGTACTTGCCTTCGCCGACGGCGATCACTTCGCCCTCCTGCGGCTTCTCTTTAGCGGTGTCGGGGATGATGATCCCGCCGCGCACTTGCTCGCCTTCTTCTACGCGTCGCACGATCACACGGTCGTGCAGTGGTCTGATGTTGGTAGCCATGATATGTCTCCTTTAGCTTCTAACGATCTTGCTTTCGTCTTGATGACGACAAACTCGGTCGAACTTTTTTATCACCCGCCCTGCGAGAGTGCTATGCACACGGGCACACAAAAACGCGAGACTGATCTCGGTCGATTCAGTCCGCTTGCGATCTCGCTTTGTGGGCGAGATGAGAGATTATAGTGAGAAGGGGTGCGTTGTCAATGTGGGCGTTTTACGCCGGAAATTCGAGAATTTTTAACGTGCGTGGCCGGCTGCTCAGCGTCTCTTTCGTTTCACGGTTTTCTTCTTCAGCGCGGGACGCTCCTGCGTGCGATAGGCTGCGACGCGCTTGGAGAGCGTGTTGCGGTGGATGCCGAGTGTCGATGCCGTGTGTGAGAGATGTTCCTTGTGACGCGAGAGCGACTTCTGAATGTATAGCTTCTCAAACTCGGCGACGGCTTCGTCGAGCATGATCTGTCCATCCAACATCTCATCGATTAACGCTTCGAGGCGGGCACGCATCTGCATCGGCTTCTCCCGTAGGACTCGTCAAGTAAACTGCTAATGACCTGCGTGTTCTCGCGAACAGATAACTTATCAAGCGTCGGAGTTCAACTGTTCGCGTTCAAGCATTCGATTTCAATCGGTCGGCAAGTTCAATCAGTCAGTTGCTTATATCCGGCGAGGAAGCGCGCGCGCAAGTCCGCCGAAGTAACGAAGGAGAGCAGGCGTGCGCCGACGGCGAGCGCGGGCGCGGTGCGAGCGTCTTGGACGGAATCGAGCCGCACAGGGAACGCCGTCAACGCAAGATACATCGCCGAGCAGACGGCGACGCCGCGCACGAAGCCGAACGACGCGCCGAGCAAGCGATCAACCCATCCGAGTTTCGCGCGCTTCAAACTGCCACGCAGCAGCGCGCCCGCCGCGAAGCCGACCGAGACGAACAGGAACAGCAAAACTAGAAAGCCGCCCGCATCTGCCCCCGCGCTCGACTTGACCGCGCCGAGCGCGCGCAACCATCCACCGGCCCACTCGTACCATCTCGCCGCGACAAAGAGCCCGACGAAAAGAGCAGCAGTCGCGATCAGAGCGCGCACCAACCCACGCATCGCGCCCGCGATCACGGACGCGACGACGAGCGCGAGCACGATGAGATCGAAGACGGTCATTAAGTCAGTTCAAAGTTTCAAGTTCAAAGTTTCAAGTTTCATGTCTTGGATCAACGCACTGCCTTCTGAGCGTTCGCGCCCGGTCGCCGCAAATCCTTCAAAGGCTGACAGACTTTGAACTTGAAACTTTGAACTTTGAACTTTTTACTCCAAGCGTTTCCCCGTGAGCAGCCTGTAGGCTTCGAGATAGCGTGCGGTGGTTGCGGCGGCCACTTCTGGGGGAAGCGTGGGCGCGGGCGGCTGCTTGTCCCAGTCGAGCGTTTCGAGATAGTCGCGGACGAACTGTTTGTCGAAGGAGGCTTGCGAGTGTCCGGGCTCGTAGGTCTCGACCGACCAGAAGCGCGAGGAGTCAGGCGTGAGCGCTTCGTCGATCAGGATGATGCGGCCCTCTCTGTCGCGCCCGAACTCGAATTTGGTGTCGGCGATGATGATGCCGCGCGTGCGCGCGTACTGTTCGGCTTCGTCGTAGAGACGGAGTGAAGTGTCGCGCAGTTGCGCTGTGACTTCGCCGCCGACGATCTCACACATGCGCGACTCGTTGATGTTCTCGTCGTGGCCCTCTTCGGCTTTGGTCGCAGGCGTGAAGAGAGGCGCGGGCAGCTTGTCGGATTCGCGCATCCTCGCGGGAAGTTTGTGCCCGCAGATTTCGCCGGTGCGCTGATAATCCTTCCAGCCCGATCCGGCGAGATAGCCGCGCACGACGCATTCGACGGGGAAGACCTCTGTGCGATGGACGAGCATCGAGCGACCGCGTAAAAGTTGTTCGTGAAGACGAAGCTGATCGGGCATCGCTTCGACTTCAGTCGTGATGAGATGATTTGCAGAAACGTGCGCGAGGCGTGCGAACCAGAAGCGCGAGAGTTGCGTGAGGACTTCGCCCTTGCGCTCGATCTGCGTGGGGAGAATGCAGTCGAAAGCGGAGATGCGGTCGGTGGCGACGATTAAAAGTCGTTCCGTATCGACGGCGTAAACGTCGCGCACTTTGCCGCGCCGCACGAGCGAGAGCGAGCCGAGCGATGTTTCGGTGACGGTCGCGGAGCCGTTCATTGCGCGTTCGTTTGGGTTGCGTGGCGGAAGTCGGGAATTAACTATCAGGTCACAAAGCGAGGCGCGATTGTGCTCGCCGTTAGATGCTTTGTCAAGAAGTTGCCCGTGCGCATCTCGCGACTCGGAATCGACACGCCGATCCAGCGTCTGAGTGGTGAGAGATCGCGTCGAGTGAGAATGTAGAACGGTGATTTGTTGTAGCAAGTCGATGGCTTTCAATGTTGCTTACCGTACAGTGTTTGGCGAGGCGGGTGAACTTAAGGCTTGAGTTTGTCGCGGTTGACCTGTTATATTCCTGAATGTCGGAGGTTGCAGTCGGCGACTCTGACGCGACCTGCGAGACCTTCCCTCTACAAAGCTACACCGGAACATCTGCCCCGATGTCAACCAAGACTGCCGAGACGAAAGCGAAAGCTGCTGAATCTGAGGGCGAGGCAACTGACGCCCCGGAGCGAAAGCTGAGCCTGCTCGTCGTCGAAGACGACGAGAATATCTCGTCGGTCATCCGCGAGTATTTTTCGCGCGGCGGTTATGAAGTGCGGACGGCGTCAGACGGTGTGGCGGGCGTGCAGGCGGCTTTGCAGGACAGGCCCGACGCGGTCGTGCTCGATCTGATGCTGCCGAAGATGGACGGTCTCGCCGTCTGTCGCGAACTCAGGGAGAAGGCCCCTTACCTGCCGATCCTCATGCTCACCGCTAAAGAAGATGTCGTTGACAAAGTCCTCGGTCTTGAAATGGGAGCCGACGACTACATCACCAAGCCCTTCAGTCTTCGCGAACTCGAAGCGCGACTCAAGAGCGTGCTGCGTCGCACACAAGGCTCGGCGCGCACAGAGTCGTCCGGCGACGATGCGCCGATTGTGCGCGGGAAACTGCGCATCGATCCGGCGAAGCGCGAGGTGATGGTCGGCGACCGTTTAGTCGAACTCACGCCCAAAGAGTTCGAGTTGCTTCGCCTCTTCGCGTCCAATCCGGGGCGCGTCTTTCCGCGAAAGTATCTCTTGGAGAAAATCTGGGACTACTCCTATGAGGGCTACGACCGCACCATCGACTCACACATCAACCGCCTGCGCGCCAAGGTTGAGGACAACCCCGAAAACCCGCAGATGGTCTTGACCGTGTGGGGCATCGGCTACAAGTTCAGCGACGACCAACGCTAATCCGGCCCCGAACTAACTGCGGTCGCCGCTTCTCTCCAAACGCGTCTAAGAGACCAAACTTCAGCAAGGTCTGACGGCGCATCCCAACCCGAAACAAACTTCGAGCGAACGCGCTCGCCGCCGCCACTCACCGCGCGCGACGAACACGAAACCCCGATCACGCTCGAAGACCTCCTGACCGTGGCGCACGTTCCTGCGCCAACACGATCCTACCTGAAGAGGCTTTGACAGTCATGCGTGAAACGAAAACGAGTTACCACAGGTTGTTGACGCGCAAATACCTCGCGTTGATTGCGCTCGCGCTGTTCGCCGCGCTCGCAGCCGTCTCGTTCCCCTTGCTCGCCACGCGCGCGCAACGCGCCTCGCGCGAGCCCGTCGTGAACGTCACGGGCCTCTCCGTGCGACCGTCGGCTGGTGGTGAGATCGTCTCGCTCACTGCGGACGCGCCACTCAGTCGCGCGCAGACGTGGCAGGACGAAGAGGGCTTTCACGTCGTCGGCTACAAGTGGGTCGGCTCATTCACGGGCGTGCCGCGCGGCGTCAAGGTGCGACGCATCGGCGACTCGCTCGAACTCGTCTTTCCAACGCACGCGGGTGCGAACGTGACGGTCGTGCCGCGCGGCAACGGGCTCGACGTGATCGTGAGCGGCGGCTTAAGCAACGGCGCGACAGAGCAGCGCGCGAGCGCACTGGCCCCGCGACAGCAGAAGCAGGCACAGACGCAAATGCAAACGCAGCAGCGCGAGAGCGACGCTCAACCAAAGCCGTCTGCGCACGCAGACGCGGGTCGCGGCGCGAGTCGCGCGTCGAGTTTCATCGCGTCGAAGGAACAGTCGGTCGCCGCGATTCGTTCGCTGACGCAATCGGTCGAGAACAAACAGAAGAACGCGGACGCGCACGCGCAGTCGGCGCAGTCGCAGTCGAAGAACGCGCAGCCGCCCGTTGCGCCGACGACTCTCTTCAAGAGTGTTCAGACGGTTAACCAGCAGAGCCCCGCGACGCAGAACACGGCGACGCGCAACACAATCGCGCAGAGCGGGCCATCTCAGGGCGCGCAAGCTCCGAACCCGGCGATTCAAACTTCAAAGGTTCAGAACGCGCCGATCCAGAACTCACCGATCCAGATCGTGCAACCGCAGAACATCGCAACCGCCGCAACGTCCGGCAGCGCGACACAAGTAACGACGCAACAGTTGACTACTGAGCCATCGCAGCAACTCGTACAGTCGCAGCAGCCCGCACAGGTTGCGGCGACGCTCGCGCTCACGAACGCAGCTTCGGCCCCGGGCGTCGGCATCTCGATCTTCTCGCTTGCAGTCGTCGGTGCATTCCTCTGCGTCGGTCTCGTGGCCTTCCTCTTTCTCTATCGCAGGCGGGCGCACGCCGCCGGGGCGCACGTTGATGAAGAACTCGCGCCGGAGATGTCTGAGAAGGTGAACAAGATGAAGAGTCAGGGCGCGGAGGTCGCACGCAAAGAAGAGATGATCGTGAAGGCCACTGTGAAGACGGAAGGAATCGCACTCGTGAAGCCCGTCAGCAGAGTATCGCAGATAACGCAGATGCCGCCCCTCCAATTCGGAGCGTTCCGCATCGATCAAGAGGTCGATAAGCTCGTGCGCGGAGAGACGCACACCATCGACGTGCTCGCCTCACGCGCAAGCGAAGACAGGCGCGCGGTCGAGGCGTCGCTCTTGAAGGCCCTCGCCTCGCCGGAGTTAATCGAATCGGAGCGCGAGCGCGCTCGCACGGCTCTCGAAGAGTATGGTTTCGTCGCGCGCCAGAGCGCGGCGGTGTTGCTCGCGACTGATGCTTACGGTCGTTCGGCCGCAGCGCGTTCGCTCGGACAGATCAAGTCGCCTGCGTCGCTCCCGTTCCTGCTCGAAGCGCTCTACGACACGGACACGGTGGTGCGCGCGGAAGCGGTCGCGAGTCTCGGCTCGCTCGGTCTGCCCCGCGCCATCGGCGCACTGCTCGACGTGGCCCGAAGACATCCCGAAATCCCGTCTGCGCTCGTCACCGATGCGCTCGATGCTTGCTCGCTCGATGCGCTCGACTTCGAGAGCCTCGGTCTTGTCGGCAATCAGTTCACGGGCGAGATCAATGCGCTCGAACCCATCGCGGATGTCGATCAACTTCCCGAATGGCTCGAAGACGAGACGCTCGCCGAGGCGCTCGAACGACTTGAGAGCACGGATGTGGAGGCGCGCGTCGCCGCCGCGCAACAACTCTCGCAGTTCCAAGTGCGACGCGCCGTCGATGCGCTCGCGTCGATGGCTGCGAATGATCGCGATGCGTCGGTGAGGGCCACCGCCGTCACGAGTCTCGGCATGATCAATCACGAGTCGGTCTTCGCCGCGATCCTGATCGCGATGGCCGACGAGTCGCGCGAAGTTCGCGCCGCCTCCGCACGAGCCCTCTCGCGCTTGAACTTCGACCGCGCCGACGCCTACGTGCGCGTGCTCGAAACTTCCGACGATGCGACGCTTCGTCGCACCGCAGAGGCGTGCGTCACGGCGGGGCTTGCGCGACAGGCGATGGATCGTCTGGCGAGCGAAGATCGTCGGCAGGCGTATGAGGCGTTCTCGCTGCTCTCGCTCGTCGCGCGTGGCGGACAGACGGACGTGATCATGCACGTCGTCAAGGCTCACCCCGATCTGAACGTGCGACTGGCCGCTTCGCGACTGCTCGCATTGCAGGGCGATGAGGATGTTGATCGCAGGCTGCGGCAGATCGCGTTGGAGGGCAACACGCCGGAGAAGCTGCGCGAGGCGATCATGGAGGTCTGCGAGCGTCGCAGTCAGCCGCGCGAACGTGTCGCCGAGCCAACGAATGAGAGTGACAAGAGCCTACACGGTATTGCATAATCCACCGCGTCAACACTGACTTGTCACAGGGCTTGCCCCCTTGCCGACTCCCATGCGTCAAATCAAACTGATCCCTCGTACTCTAAAACTCGCGCACGGACGCGCGCTCGTCGCGCTGCTCGTGTTCGCCTGTCTCCTTGTGACGCTCGCCACACGCGGCGCGCTCGCGCAGCAGCCGTCGAACCAGAACACGCAAGCGCAAGCCCCGCACGCGAAGCGACTCACGCCTCTGCGCACGAGTGAGGGCGCGCAAGGATCGCGTGTCACGATCACTTCCGATGGTGAGCTGAACGACTACTCAGCATATCGCAGCGGCGACCGCTTCATCGTCATCATCCCGCAGGCGCAAGGCGGCGACAGTTCAGGCGCGCGTGGACGAGGCTTTGAGGGCGCGCAAGTTTCGCGTCGCGGAAACGATCTCGTCTATACGTTCAAGCTCGCGCCCGGCGCGTCTGCCAGAGTCAACCAACGCTTCAACCGTCTCGACGTTCAATTCACCGCGCCCGCGCAATCCGGCCCAACCGCGACGGCCACCCCCGCGCCGACTCCGCGCACGCCCCCCGAAGTCTCCGGCATCAGGACAACGCCGACGCCCATCGCGCAGCCGACTCCCAAACCAGCGCAGACGCCCATCGTTGCACCAACGGCGACGAACGCGACGATCACGAACCCGAACGAAGTCTCGCCCTCGCTCTCTTTCACGCCCGCGCCTACGGTGTCGCCATCGGTGGCCCCTTCGGCGTCGCCGCAAACCACACCGGCCACGCCCGAACAGATCGCGCAGGCTCAGCCCGCGCAAGCCGGGCCCGTCAACATCGTCTCGCCCGCGCCCGTTGCTTCCACCGCTACGCTCGGCACTGTCATCGCGCGCAACTTCCACTGGATCATCGCCGCGATGCTGGCCATTGGAGTCATCTTCCTCCTCGTCACGCGCTTCGGCGACCGCCAGCCCACAGAGTCTCTGCCGCCCGCGCTCGAAGAGCCCACGGCGTTGAAGCCGCGAGTCGAAGACGAAGAGATCGCGCAGCTCGAACCCGCGACGCTTGATGACGAAGCTACTTTAGTGACCGCTGCGACGCCTTTAGTAACTGCTGCGACGCGGCCTGCGGCGGTTGTGGCCGCCGAGCCCGCGCGCCTCAAACAGAAGAGGGGCAAGAGACGCAAAGAGGATCGCAGGAACGCCAAGCGCGCAGCGAAGGTTGAGGCTGTCGCGCAAGCCACTAAGGTCGATGCGAAGTCGTCAGGGCCGGTAGTAGAGACTGCGTCTGATGAGATCGCACAGACGACGAGTCCCGCGAGTGAGACAACTCCAAGCGCGACGAACGCGGCGGAAGCGGTTGCTGCCGCGCCGCTCGCAACCGCGTCGGCAGAGACGACGGATGCAGTGAAGCTGGCTGCGGAAGTCGCTCTGGTTGCCGCGCCGGTTGTCGTTGCGGAATCTATCGCTCACGCGAAGTCGGATGAGAAGAATGTCGAGACAGTCTCCGCGCCCGCAGACACGGTGCGTGTCGGCGAAGAGATCAAAAAGCTACTCGCGGGCGAGCCTTACGACTTGTCGGTCGTCGGCGCAACCGATACGGCGACGCGCGATCTGGTTGCGTCGGAGCTGACAGCGGCCCTCTCAAGCCGACAACCCGCGCTCAACGCACGCGCACACGAAGCCTTCCTGCGCCACGGCTACTTTGAAGATGCGACGCGCAATCTTCAATCGGCGGAAGCGCCCGCGCAGCGTGCCTCCGCCGCCCACGCGCTCTCGCTTCTGCGCGAGCATGCCGCCACGCCGCATCTCGTCGCCGCGCTCGAAGACCCTTCGGCGGAAGTGCGTCGCGTGAGTGTCGAGGCGCTCGCGGAATTGCGCGACCCTGCCGCGCTCGAACCGCTCGAAGCGTTGCGTTGGCGCGAGACCTCGCGCCAAGTGCCGCGCGCTCTCATCATGCGCGCCGTAGAGGCTTGCACACCTGCGGCTGAAGAGATCGATCTGACAGGCGAGCGCGAGCGCGAAAAGATTGATGCTGCCGACGCGACCGCCGCCGCAGCGAAAGCTGCCGAACCGGATACGGCAGTCGTAGAGAAGACAGAGGCACAGACGCTCGTCGAATCAGAGCCCACGGTCGCTGAGAGCGCGAACGAAGATGTAACGGAACAAGTCGCGCCGGTCGCAGAGGCCGCGACAATCGAAGCGGCTGCTGTCGAAGCTCCGAGGGTCGATGAAGAGTCTGTCGGAGAAGAGACGGTCGAAGTGTCGCCGCCGGTTGTCGCTGCGCCGGTCGAAAGCACGCGCGATGCGGAGACTGCGGTCGAAACGTTCGAGACGAAGAGCGCAGAGACGGTTTACACGTTCGACGAGACGGAAGCCGCGACGTGGGCTGCGCCGCGCGCGGATCATGAAATGACGGACGCGGCGCGGCGCGGGACGGGTGGCCTCGAAGGTTCGACATTAATTGAAGCCGAAGGGCCGGACGGCGCGGCTGCGTCCGAAAAGACGGATGAGCCGCACGTTTACTCCGCGCCGGAGTTCGCCGTCGCCGAAGAAACGCAAACGGCGGAGGAGATCAAAACGGACGACGATTGGCTTGATCTCACCGTCGAAGAGCATCACGTCTCACAAGCTGATGACGATCAAACGCTCGAAGTCGAACGTGGAGATCATGCGTCTGAATTCACGCACACATTCGAGTCAACGCTCGATGCGGGCGCAAACGCTGCTTCGATAGCGAGCGCGGACACCTTGATGAGCGCAGAGCCGTCGATGAGTTCTGGATCAACGTCCGAGCCCATCGAGCACGTGGCATGGCAAGACCTGAGCGGTGAGACGCCGGCCCAAGAGACTGCATCGGCGACGGAACAAGTTGTGCATGGCACGCATGAGACAACGCGCGCGCCCGTCGTTGAGAAGGGCATGGAGATCGTTAGTCAGACTAATGCTCCGATAGAGAAGGGCATGGAGATCGTCGGCGCGCCGGGCTCTTATTCGGAGAAAGGCATTGAAGCGGCCGGTGCGTCGGATGCGGAAATTTCGATCATCCCGAAGTCGATCCAGTTGCGTCTCGACAGCGAAGACGTGGGCGAGCGTGCGGCGAGCGTGCGCGCGCTCGCGCGACTGAGCACGGGCGAAGCGTTCCATCAAATCTGCGTCGCGTTCGACGATCCTTCGCAGGACGTGCGCAATGCCGCCGCACGCGCTCTCTACGATGTGTCCGGTGATCGCGCCGACACTTTCACGCGCGCTCTGCGCGAATCGTCGCCTGAGCGTCGGCGACAGATCGGCGCGTCGCTCTCTTCTTCCGGCCTCGCCGATGAAGCCGTCTCACAGTTGACGGGCGAGAGCCGCGAGCGCACCTACGACGCCTTCTCGCTCCTCTTCCTGATGGCGAAGGCGGGCGAAACCGCGCCGCTCATTCGGGCCATCGAGAGTCATCCCGACACCGAAGTGCGCCTCGCCGTCGTCAAGCTGCTGGCCCTCTCAGGCCAGCACGAGGTTCTGACCTCATTCAAGCGGCTCGCCGTGCGCGGCTCTCTGCCCAACGAAGTGCGCTCCGCCGTGATGGAGGCCATCTACCAGATCAGCAGCGCGGGCACGCAGCCCACCAAGCCGACGGGAGCGTGAATCGTGAATCGTTAATCGGAAGAGATTAAGGATACGTAGCGAGCGGGCGAAGGACGAGTTGATCGTCTTCCGCCCGCTCAATCTTTTGAGATGCAGCGCGCGTTTTCACGATTCACGATCCGCGATTGGCGATTTACGATTCACGATTTACTATTAACGACATCATGCCTTTCAAATTACGTTCCGACTTTCAACCGCAGGGCGATCAACCGCAGGCCATCGATGCGCTCGTGCACGGACTTAACGAAGGCGCGAAGGATCAAGTCCTGCTCGGCATCACCGGATCGGGCAAGACCTTCACCATCGCCTCCGTCATCGACCGCACGCAGCGTCCCACGCTCGTCATCGCACATAACAAGACACTCGCCGCGCAGCTCTATCAAGAGTTCAAATCCTTCTTTCCCGAAAACTCCGTCGAGTATTTCGTCTCTTACTACGACTACTATCAACCGGAAGCATACGTCCCCGCCTCCGACACCTACATCGAAAAAGAGGCGACGATCAACGAAGAGATCGACCGCCTGCGCCTCTCCGCCACGCGCGCACTGTTCGAGCGACGCGACGTGATCGTCATCGCATCCGTCTCTTGCATCTACGGTCTCGGCGACCCGGATGCTTACTACGACATGATCCTCTTCCTCGAACCCGGAATGAAGATGACGCGCGAGCACCTGCTGCAAAAGTTGGTCGAGTTGCAGTATGAGCGCAGCGACATCGAATTTGATCGCGGGAGTTTTCGCGTGCGCGGCGATGTCGTCGAGGTCTATCCGAGTTATCAGGATCAGGCTTACCGCATCGAATTGTGGGGCGACGAGATCGATTCCATCTCGACCATCGACGCGCTGCTCGGCGAAGTCCTGCACAAGCACACGTCGCGTCTGCCGATCTATCCGAAGACGCATTACGTGATGCCGAAGTCCACGGTCAAGCGCGCGTTAAAGACGATCCGCGAAGAACTCGACTGGTGGGAGCCGAAGCTGATTCAGGACGGCAAGCTCGTCGAAGCGCAACGTCTGCACCAGCGCACGATGTACGATCTTGAGATGATCAAGGAGATGGGCTTCTGTCGCGGCATCGAAAACTATTCTCGCCACCTGACGGGCCACCCGCCCGGCGCGCCGCCTCCAACGCTGCTCCACTACCTGCATAAAGATTCGATGGTCGTCATCGACGAGTCGCACCAGACCGTCCCGCAGATTCGCGGGATGTTCAACGGCGATCAGGCGCGCAAACGCACGCTCGTCGAATACGGCTTCCGCTTGCCCTCTGCGATGGACAACCGGCCCTTGAACTTCGAGGAGTTTGAGACGCGCATCGGGCAGACGATCTACGTCTCTGCGACGCCCGGCCCTTACGAGTTGGCGAAGTGCGGCGGCGAGATCATCGAGCAGATCATACGCCCGACGGGCTTGACCGATCCTATCGTTGACGTGCGACCCGTCAAGGGCCAGATCGACGATCTTCTCGAAGAGTGTCGTCAGCGCGCGGAGAAGAACGAGCGCGTGCTCGTCACGACTTTGACGAAGAAGATGTCCGAGGACTTGACCGAATACTTCGCCGAGGTCGGCGTGAAAGTCCGCTACCTGCATTCGGACATCGAGACTCTGGAGAGGATCAAAATCTTGCGCGATCTTCGTCGCGGCGAGTTCGACGTGCTCGTCGGCATCAACCTCTTGCGCGAAGGTCTCGATCTGCCGGAAGTCTCGCTCGTCGCCATCCTCGACGCCGACAAGGAAGGCTTCCTCCGCTCTCAAGGCTCGCTAATCCAAACCATCGGCCGCGCAGCCCGACACGTAGAAGGCCGCGCCATCCTCTACGCCGACAAGATGACCGACAGCATGCGCCGCGCCATCGACGAGACCGATCGCCGTCGCGAAAAGCAGGTCGCCTACAACGAAGAACACGGCATC
>JAVXVG010000006.1:0-45666 GCA_032229975.1 Acidobacteriota bacterium
TATAGCACAAAGCGGGCCGCGTGCGCACAGAAAATTTTCTCGCGCGAAGCTCGTCAGTGGCTCTTGATGAAGGCGGCGATGTCGTCGATGACGTAGCGGGGGATGTTGCGCGGCGTGGCAATGTCGGCATCGCTTGAGGGCCCCACGCCTTCGAGGAAGGGATGATCGAGTTTGGGATATGACTTGGTCGTGACGTTCTTGTTGCGCGCGGCCAGTCGCTGCCAGTTGGCGAAGTCCGTCATCGTCACGTTGTAGTCGCGCTCGCCCTGAAGGACGAGCATCGGCTGTTTGAGATTTGCGGCGACGGCGACGGGGTCGTAGGCGCGCAGGTCGAGCCAATAGGCGACGGGCGCGCCGTGCAGCAACTCCTTCGAGTCGAGGTCGGCCTTCGTCAACTGTTTGATGCGCGCGGTCTGACGCTTTGTGTCGTCAAGCATCTTGCGCTCGTCGTCCGAGATTTTGCCGTCGAGCGAGAAGAGATACTCGTACTGCCGCACGAAGGCGTCTTCGAGTGGCGTTGACGGCGCGGCCAGAAGGACGAGACCGCGTATCTGCGGATCGGCTGCGCCGACTCTCGGCATAAGCTCCGCGCCGAGACTATGACCGATAACGAAGACGCGCGCGGGATCGATGCCCGGCGTCTGCCTGAGGAGTCGAACTGCGGCGAGCGCATCGTCAACTGATTCATCCTTGACGGTGAAGTTTGAGAGCGCGACGACCCGCGCGGGATAGACGCGCGTGCGCTTCTCGAAGCGCAGCACGGCGATGCCTTGCGACGCCAAGCCGTAGGCGAGATCGCGGAAAGGTTTGTTTGCGCCTATCGTCTCGTCGCGGTCGTTAGGGCCCGATCCGTGTACGAGGACGACTGCGGGGAAGAGACCTTTGCCCGCAGGCATCGTGAGCGTCGCGGGCAGGGCCCACTCACTGCCTGCGCCGACCGTGACATCTTTCTCGTTGAACGCAGTGGGCACAGCGTAGTCGGGCGCGTGATACTCGGCAGCTTTCTTCAAGGGAGCGAGCGCGATCTTTTCAAGCTCTTCCATGCCGACACGCACGCCCCTGATCTGGCCGTTCGCGCCCTCGAAGAGAAGCGGGATGCGACCCGCGCCGACCCAAGACTCGATGGCCGGTTGTCGGTTCGCGACGAGACGATAGTGATCGGTCTGTATCTTCTGCCCGCCGATCGTGTAAGACGGCGAGTCGATCCGTTCGACCGTGATCTCGTAGTCCTTCTGATTGCTCGGCGAGAAGAAGGTGAAACTTTGCGGGCCACCCTTCGCGGTGTCGTACTGCGCGAAGAGGAAATGGAACTGATGCCAGATGAGATTTTCGAGCACGAGCGAAGCCTGCGTCGGAACATCCTTGTCCGGCTGGCCCACGACGCGTAGCTTGATCGTGCTCTCGCCGAACCGCGCATCGTAAATCTTCGTCGTGCCGATCTCGGCGGTGAAGCTGATGGGCTTTGCGTGGGTGGCGACGGTGGTGAGCTTCTGTCGAGGGCCGGTCGCGGGCGCGATCTCTGCTTCGGCGCGCAGGCCTCCGTCCGGCTGCGGCGCGAACGTGTAGGATTCGCGCGCAGCCTCCTGACCGGAGATGTATGTGACGAAGATGGCCTTCGTCGCCTGCAAGTCGCTCTGCGCGCGCGCGTGTGCGTGGAGGACGACGACGAGGCAGAGACAGGCCGCCGCGTTGATGATTGAACGCATGATGCTCTCCGAAACTATTCGTCTAAAGTTGTCAGCTCGTGCGAGCCGCGCGACTTTCGCTCGTCCGCTTACGGCTGGCCGAAGCGCAGACGATACTCGGCGGAGTTGACGAAGCCTGAGACCATCGCGCGCGAGTCCGAAGGGTTCGCGTTGATCGTCTGAAGCCACGCGTTGTAGCCGCCCGAATCCGGATCGCGACGCAGGTAGCCGAAGTATTGCATCGCGACGAAGGCCGGATTGAACTCCGCCGCACTCACTTCATTCGAGTCCGAGATGGCACGCACGACTTGCGCGCGGGTGAGCGTCGCCGCATTCAGTCGTGCAACTAAATCTGCGCGTGTGAGCGTGGCCTTTGATGAGGTGTCGTCGGGCGTGGCGGGATTGGGCGTCGTGATCGATTGCAGCGAGTAACGATTCATCAGCGCGTTGACGAATGTCGAATTGTCGAGCGCGTCGTATGCGTTCTTGAACTCCTGTCGTTGCGCGAAGGCGGCGGCGAAGGTGGCCTTCTTCGCCTGCACCTCGGCGGTCGTCGTGCCCGTCACGGCGCGCATATCGGGGATGATCTCGGAGTAGAGCGGGAGTCTCGCGAACGCGACTTTGTAGAAGCGGAAGACGAAGAGGCCTTTCAACTGAAACTCCTGCGAGAGAAAGAAATTTGAAGAGACCGAGACGCGGTCGCAACTCGCATCTCCGGCGCGGCAGTTGTTCAAAACATTCGACCACGGCTGGCCCGCTTCCGGCTCTCTCGACAAGAAGTCGAGATACTGCATCCGCACGAAGAAGTCGGTTGAGAAGATCGGATTCGCCGCGCCCGCCGCGTCGTCGGAAGTTATGTTGAGCGTCAAGGTGGCCTGCGCGCCGAGCGTCGCGCCCGCCGGATCGGAAAGTGCAAGCGTGACGTTCTCATCAGGCTCGACGAACGAGTCGTTGACAAGCGGGACGGAGATGGCCTTCTGCGTCTCATTCGGCGCGAAGACAAGAGTCTCGACGGTCGTCGCATAGTCGCAGCGCGCGAAGGCGACATTGGGTGCACTCGTCGTGTCATCGCAGCGAATCGGGCGCGGGTCGTCTATCGTCCTCACGATGACACTCGAAGGGACGGACGTGTCGCCCGTGCGCGTGACGTTGATCTGCGCGGATGGATTTACCTCGCTTGCCGTGAGCGTGGGGCCGGAGAACTGAACGGTCGGCAGGCCCGCCTGCGTAATGGTGTAGCTGAGACCGGCGACGTTGATCATGCCGATGCGTGTCGTACTCGCGTTCGTGTTCGGAGCGACCGTGTAGTTGACGAAGCCGGAGCCGTCGGGTTGCGACGTGCTCGCGTTGATCGTGATCCACGAGACGTTGCTGCGCGCGCTCCAGTCGCAGTTCGCTTGCGCGTGCACGTCGAAGGCTGCGCTGCCTCCCGCGCTCGCGAAGCTCGTGGCCGACACGCCGAGCGTGTAGGCGCACGCGGTCTGACTTTGCAGGGCGCGCGCAACGTTGAGACGGCCGCCTGTGAGCGAGAGTCGCTTACCCGATATCGGGGCCGGAGAAGGCGACGGATCGCTCACCCAGTTCGACAGCACGTCCACGGTGTTGAGCAGCGTCGCCTTGAGCGAGGCGGCCGTGAGCTGCGGGTTGAATGCCGCGAGCAGGGCCGCCGCGCCCGCAACGTGCGGCGTGGCCATCGAAGTGCCGGAGAGCGAAGCGTAGCGCGCGGGCGCGGGAGAAGGCTGCGGGGTGGCCTCGTTATAAGAGATCGTGCTCAGGATGCCGACGCCGGGCGCGGCGAGATCGACTGAAGTCGCGCCGTAGTTGGAGAACGACGCGCGGTTATCATTCTGATCTGAGGCGGCGACGGAGATGAGGTTCGGAACTTTGTAGCTCGCCGGATAAAAAGGCTGCGCGTCGATGTCTTTGTTGTCGTTGCCTGCGGCGAAGACGTTGAGGATGTCTGCGTTGGCTGACGCGGAGAGCGCATCGGCGAGGGCCGGATCGAAACCGGGCGCTTCGGGTGGGCCGCCCCAACTGTTGCTCGTCACGCGAATGTTGACGCCTCGCGCTTTCAACATCGTCACGTAGTTGAAGGCGGCGACGACCTTCGCGCTCGTCGAGTTGCCCGAGGAGTCGTGCGTCTTGACGGCGATCATCTTGACGTTCCAGTTAACGCCGACGACGCCGGTCGCGTTGTTGCCGACCGCGCCGATAGTTCCCGCGCAGTGCGTGCCGTGATTGTTGTCGTCGGAAGGATCGGGATCGTTATTGGAAAAGTCGTAGCCGTGCACGTCGTCGATGAAGCCGTCCGCATCGTCGTCGATACCGTTGGTTGCTTTATCGTGACCTTGCGCGTCTGTGCCGGTCTCGCCGGGGTTCGTCCAGACGTTCGCCGCGAGGTCTTCGTGCGTGTACTTCATCCCTGTGTCGATGACGGCGACGACGACGGAAGGGCTGCCGGTCGTTGAGTCCCACGCAGACGGCGCGTTGATCTTCGTCATGCCGTAGAGCTCAGTGAAGCGCGGATCGTTCGGCGCGCTATCGATGCGATAGATGTAGTTCGGCTGTGCGACGACGATGCCCGGCGTCTGTGCATAAACACGCAAACCATCCTCGACGCTCACGCCTTCGGGCAGACTCAGACGCTGCCAACCATCCTGCGCGAGTTCTTCGACAACACGCGCGCCGAGACGATCATGTGCGGCGCGAACCGAATCACGCGCGGCGGCCTTATCGACTTTAACCAGCAGTTCGTCCGCGACGTGCGGCGCGATAACCTCTTCCGACTGGCGGGCATGTGCGCGCGGCACAATATCAAACGCGAAGGGCGCGAGGCACGCGAGCGCAAGCACGATGAAGGCGAGAAAGAGTTTGAGAATGCGAGTGTTCATTGGCTACTACGGGTCGGCGTTGCGGCGTTCGACTGAAGTGGGCCGGAGACGAGCGCGCGCCGGAGAAATTGCGTTACGCGCGAGGCACAAGCATACAGCGTCGCATGCCGAGACGAAAGTTTGCGCGCACGTTGCGTCAGGCGAGTTTTGATGGGCCTGAAGACTGGCCGACGCGAGAGCGTGCCTGCGGCGTGTAGCCGGAGAGTCGCTCACGCATACGCTGCTGCCAGCGCGCGCGCGGCGCATCGGTCTCGTCGAACTGCTCAAGCGTTTCGCGCATCGTCTCGCCGCCCATCTGCCGCAGCTTTAAATAGAGCAGCGCGGACGTGATCGAGATGAGCGGCACGATGACGATGTTGAGGAGCTGGACGAGACGCGGGCTCGCCTTCGTCGTGATGTGCGCTCCCGTGTGTCCGGCCTTGAGGGCCAGACCGCCGACGAGCCACGCGACGAGCAGAGGCAGCAGGAAGTTGATCAAGAGCAGCGCGACGACCATCCAGCGCGAGCGACGCGACAACTCGTTCGAGCGTTTGAGCGCGGCCTTCTTCTCCAAGCCTTCGAGCAGCACGATGGGCGCGTAGAAGGCGTACTTGACCATCATCACGAAGCCGGGGATGACGAACAGGATGAAGCCGAGCATGATGCGCAGCGTGATGCGGATGCTCGTGCTGAGGAAAGGCCGCCAGCGTCGCCTGAGCACCGCGAGCGCCTCGCGCAACCGGACGGGTCTGAGCGGCGCGAGCTGTAGTTGCGTGACGATGATCGTCGTGACGCCGGAGATGACGGATGTGCCGAGGAAGTTCGCCGCGAACTGGAGCAGACTGACCGGCGCGAGAACGGCGAGGTAAGCAAGCAGCGAGAGCCTGTGTTGCAAGTCAAACAGATCGATCAAGAACATCAGGGCCGAGACAAAGATGAAGGGTAGGTGCGCGATAAGCGAGAGACGCAAGAAGACGTTGAAGTGCTCGCTGTAGAGCGCGAAGGCACGACGCAAGAGGCCGCCGATGCCGCCGACGTTGGCCCTCAAAGAGTTGGCGAACGAAGCCGCGCTCGCGGGACGCTCGGCGGAGTCTTTCGCGAGCGCAGACATGACGACGCGCGCCACGCGCTCCGGCACTTTCTTGTTGCGCTCGCGCAAAGACGTGGGCGGCGCGTCCATGTGCTGTCGCATGACCGCGACCATATCGCCCACGAACGGCGTCTCGCCCGCGAGCATCTGGTAGGCGATGACTCCCAAGCTGTAGATGTCTGCGCGCGCATCGAGACGTTCGCCGCGACACTGTTCGGGCGACATATAGAGCGGCGTGCCCATGATCGATCCGACGCGCGTGAGCGCAGCGCCTGCGGCTGCGGCGGTGTGCGCGTCGGATAGGGCCGGATCGTCTCCGCCCGGCCCACGTGCGTCGGCTCGTGCCGTCGGTCGCAGTTGAGCGTCGAAGAGTCGCGTACCGTCAGACTCTTCGACGAACCGCGTCGAGCGCGGCTCTTCGGCGTGACGCGTGGCGTGCGCGCTCGATGCGTCAGCCATGTTCTGTGCGCTTGCGTCGCTCGCTTGCGACGCGAAGATGCGCGTGCCCTGTTCTTCATCATCTGGCGAAGACGTGAAGAGGCGCGTGCCTTGCTCGTCCTCTTCGTCGCGTGGCGCAGCATCCGATGATCTCAGAGGCGCGTGTAGAGACGACGCGGCGCGCGCGATTGAAGCCTGCACCGCATCGAGCGGCGACTGCGAGGACTGTTGCTGCGAAGAACTTTGCGGCGTGAAGGTTGGCGCGGCTGCATCATCGCGGCCACCTCGCGGCTCATCATTGGTCGAAGCTTGATTGGTCGAAACTTGCGCGCCGCCCGCGCCGAGTTTGGCGATACCGAAGTCGAGCACCTTGACGCGGTAGCCGCCGAGTCGATTCGGCTCTAACCAGATGTTGTCGGGCTTGAGATCGCGATGGACGATGCCCTGCTGGTGCGCTTCGTCGACCGCCGAGCAGACCTGTTCGAGAATGTCCACTGTCCAATCGAGCGGCAGGCGTTTCTCTTCCGCGAGCACGTCGCCGAGCGTGCAGCCGTCGAGATATTCCATCACGAGGTATGCGACGCGCTCGCCGTGCGTTTCGGCGAAGCCGAAGTCCGTCACGTCAACGACGTTTGGATGACGCAGGCGGCCCGCCGCGCGAGCCTCGCGTTTGAAGCGTTCGACGAACTCACTGTGGCGCATGAACTGCGGCGCGATCAATTTCAACGCGACGGGCCGCTCCGTGCCGAGATGCGTGGCGAGATAGACCGCGCCCATGCCGCCCTGTCCGAGCAGGCGTTCGAGACGATACTTGCCGTCGAGCGCTTCGCCGATGAACTTGTCGAGTCCCGTCATTCCCGTACCACTCAACCTGAGAGACGTTAATACGCGCGCGTGCTGAGAGTGGTTATGCTTTATCCGTCGTGAGATTTCAAGGGGCGTGCCTCGAAGTCGAGTCGCACGTCGGGCACGCGCGAGGTCGTCCGAACTCTTCGGACGAGAAGTCGTGAGCAAGAGATAAAGTTTGCGGCTCGTTGAAAATTAAAAAGAGGAGGGCCTGAAAGCCGCTCCTCATCTTTTCATCTCGGATACACCCGGCAAGATTCGAACTTGCGACCTTTGGTTCCGTAGACCAACGCTCTATCCAACTGAGCTACGGGTGCGTGTCGTGTGCAGGAGTTTGAATATACGGACTCACTAGAGTGAGTGTCAAGCGAACGTCGCAGGGTCGATTTCGGGCGTTATTCGGGCGAAATAACAGTTTCGCCGAGTCTTCAGGTCAGCGTGCGTAGTAGCCGGGCTTGGTGCGTGCGACGAGTTCGGGGCGGGCCACCTCGATGCGTATGTCGCGCCACTTGCCGTCGCGCGTTTTTGATCCATCAACCTGATAAGCAATGCTGTAGAGCGTCCGCATCTCGGCGGCGACTTCGGCATACTGCCGGCCCAAATCTTCGAGTCGATTGATGGCGTAGAGACGGCCCCCCGTGCGATTGGCGAGCGCATCGAGTCGCGCGCGCGCGGCTGTGTAGACGGCCACCTGCTGCGGCGTCGGATCATTGAACGTGGGATCGTCAGGCATCGCGCCGTGCAACTCACGATTGTAGTCGAGCAGCCGCTTGAGATCGCCGGAGGGAAGCGCGAGCGGGTAGATCGCGACGCCGAGTTTGTCCGCAGCAGTGAGCACGGAGTTGAGCGTCTGGTTCGCTTCGGGCTTGATCGAGGCGAGCGCCTCGTCGCCGGTCTTGGCTGTGATGGTCGCCGCGCGATCTTCCGCGCTCAGAGAAGTGTCGATGCCATCGGTGAGCACGACGATTGCTTTGCGTCGCTTGCCCTCTTTCGAGAGCGCGTTCATCGAGTGGCGCA
This sequence comes from Acidobacteriota bacterium, assembly GCA_032229975.1. GTDB lineage: Bacteria > Acidobacteriota > Blastocatellia > Pyrinomonadales > Pyrinomonadaceae > JAIVGV01. The sequence continues at coordinate 7,947 of JAVXVG010000006.1, forward strand.
GAGCCTCGTAGAGATTCGTATCGCCGCTGCCGTTGGGGACGCGTTCGGTGAGCGCGAAGACGATCTTCTTGCGGTCGGTCGTAAAGTCCGTGAGCGTCTCGATGTGCGGAACGGAGCGCGGCTCTTTGACGCGACGCTGCGTCCAGAAGGCCACGACCGAGACGCGATCGTCGGGCGCAAGCGAGTCGAGGAAACGGAGCGCGGCCATCTTGAGTTGCGTGCGGAAGTTCAGCGTCGAGCCCGAAAGATCGAGCATGATGACGAGACTGAAAGGGGCCTGCGTCGGCTCGAAGCTGCGGATGGTCTGTCGCACGCCGTCTTCATAGACGACGAAATCTTTCTGCGAGAGCGTCGTCACCGCATGGCCCGTGCGATCCACCACGCCCACGTTCAACTGCACGAGGTTCGACTCGACCGTGATGACAGGATCATCCGGTTGCTGCGACTGTTGTTGCTGCGCGCTTGCGATGCCGCACACGACGAAGGCGAAGATCGACAGCGCGAAGAACAGCGACTTGTGCGTGCGCAGCTTAGAGAAAGATGACGAATGAAGCATCGCTAAAATTTGCCCTGTGGGAGCGGGAAGTATGCGGTCGGCACAGCGAGCTTTGCAAGCACGCCCGGCGCGCCCGGACGACGCAAGGATCGAAGGCTTGGGTGCTGCGTCGCGGCGGCGCGTTGCTTTGTGCGGAACAGGAACAGGCGTGAGGCGCGTTTAAGAGAGAGAGTTAGCTGCGGAAGAATTCAACACGGAGGACACGCAAGTAACACGGAGGCACGAAGAATCGACGATCTGAAATCTGTCATTTGAGATTGAAGATTTCAAATGACAGATCGCAAGTTCCTCGTCGCGTTTCCTTCGTGATCCTCCGTGTCCTCTGTGGTCATTTCTTTGTCGCGTGATCTTCACGCGCGCTCGCCGAGTGTCTTGGCGGCGCGGCGTCGCGTGCGTCGCGTGGCGGCGGGCTGCGGGGCCGGAGCGGACTCTTCCATCGCGGGCTGCGCAGACTTCGCGGGAGCGCGTCGCGCGGCGCGTCGTGCGGCGGCGCGTTCCTGCTCCACGTGGGCGGCGGCGCGGGCCTTCTCGATGCGCTTGCGCGGCACGAGTTGAAAACGCAGCTCCATCTCCTGCGAGACTTTGTAGATGGTCTGCGGCTTCTGCCCGCGCGAGGCGCGCTTGATGATCTCCTGCTGTTCGAGCATCTCCGCCCGACCGTCCTTGTCGATCCAAAGGTATGCGGCTTCCGCCATCTCTCTCTTCACCTCCAAACGAATTAACTCGCGCACGTCCACCGCACGCGCGATCTTTTGCACGGGCGCAGCGACGACGGGAAGCTCGCGCGAAGACTTCTCCGGCCCGGCCTTCTTCGTCGGCGCATTCTGCGCGTCGTAGTAATCGGCGACGAGGGCATCGACGCCTTCGCGATGCTCGCCGTAGAAGAGCGCGAAGTCTTTGCAGCGCGTGCGATAGGCGCAGTTGACCGAGCAGACCAGCGCGTCCTTAAAATGGCCGAAGCGATTGCAGTAGAGTTTCAGACGCATGAGCTTGTCGTCCGTTGTTCGTCGTCAACGATCAGTCGCGTTGTGCTTATCGACGCGGTGCTCAAAGAAGACGATTCAACTTTTCACGAGCTAACAACTGACGACGAATAACTGGTCACTGACGATCTTTCGCAAACCTTCGGGAGCGATGGGTGATGATAACATGCGCGTGCCGCGCGTGCAACGTACGCCAGCGTGTGAAACAAAGCGAATGTGACTTAAAAATTCGGTTCGTCATGCGTTGAGAAACCGTTGCCACGCGCGCATGGGGTGAGCGTATAATGGCGCGCGTTCTCGTTCGTGATCTCTTCGTTAGAGCTTTACCTGCGGTCTCTCTTGTCGGCGCGCTCTCACGGCGCGCGTCTCACGCGAAAGGAGATTCCAAACTTGTACAAGCCAAACTTCTGCGCCGAGTGTGGCGAGCGCGTCTTGCGCGAGCGTTGGCGCGCGTGGACGAGCCGACGCTTCTGTCCCGCGTGCGAGAAACGTTTCCGCAAGGTTTGGATCGCGCCGCTCCTCGCCGCCTTCGCGCTCGCGTGCGCGGGCTTCTCTGTCGGACGACTCATGCGCCCCGGGGCCCCTCCGCTCATCATCGAGCGCGGCGCGTTGCCGCTGCCCGCGCTGCTCACGAAGAACGGTGCGAAGGCGAACGACGCAACAGGCAACGATGCGGAGACGGCCGATGATGCTTCGCGCGATGATGCAACGACGGGCGATGCGACGAGCGACGCGAACTCTCCCGCGCGTGCGTCGAGCGATGCGGGCCCGCAAGCAATCAGCGCGAGTGTCGTGGATGCGCCGACCGATCCGAACGAGATCGTCAGCATCTGCGGCGCGCGCACGAAGAAGGGCACGCCCTGCCAGCGTCGCGTGCGCGGCACGGGTCGCTGCTGGCAGCATCGCGGGATGCCTGCGATGCTGCCGCCCGAAAAGTTGATCGTCCACGATAAAAATTGATGCAGCCGCAGGTGAACGCGGATTCACGCGGATGAGATTCCTTACTCTGCGTTTATCTGCGTCCACCTGCGGCTAAATTTCTGTAACTGAACGCGCGCCTCTTACGTCATCCACCTCGTACTTCGCTCTCTGCCGTTCGCGTGCGTCCTTATCTGGCGCGTGCGGCGGAACTCAACTACAATGCGCGCAAACCTTGATGCCGCGTGCGCCGCTAGTCACGCACACACTCTAAGAATAAGAAGAAGACCAACATGAAAAAAATCTACGCCCCTCTACTCTTCGCACTTCTGCTCGTCGCCTCCGTTGCCCAAGCGCGCGAGGCTCGGCTCGTCCGCTACCCAAGCTACAGTCAAGGTCGCGTCACGTTCAGCTACCTCGGCGACGTGTGGGTCGCCAACGATGACGGCTCGAACGTCCAACGACTGACGGTTAACAAGGCACGTGACGTTTATCCGCGCTTCTCGCCCGACGGCAAGTGGATCGCTTTCTCGTCAGACAGAAACGGCAACCTCGACGTGTATCTCATCCCTTCGACGGGCGGCACGGTCAAGCAGTTGACGTTTCATTCGGCGGACGACACGGTCTTGAACTGGACGCCGGACGGTCGCTTCGTTCTCTTCTCGTCGAACAGGGGCGAGCAGTTCATGCCGATGCTCTACAAGGTCTCGGTCGATGGTGGAATGCCTGTGAACGCGGGGCCCGACATGGGCGTGAGCGCGTCGTACTCGCCCGACGGGACGAAGATCGCTTACAACCAGAAGGCCCAAAGCTACTGGCGCAAATACTATCGCGGCGCATATCAATCGGACGTGATGGTCGAAGACATCGCCTCGAAGAAGTTTACGAACCTGACCGACTTCGACGGTTTGGATTCGTGGCCCATGTGGGCCCGTGACGGCCAAATCTATTTCGTCAGCGACCGCGACGGCGCGGGCTTAACGAACATCTGGCGCGTCTCTGAATCGGGCGGCAAAGCGGATCGCGTCACCTCCTTCAAAGAGGGCGACGTGCGCTTCCCCTCGATCAGCGCGGACGGCAAAACCATCGTCTTCGAGCACGACTTCGGCATCTCGAAGCTCGACGTTGCTTCAAAGCGCGTCACGCCCCTGCACTTCGACATCGGCGCGGAGACCGAAGAGAGCTTGAGCGAAGTGCGCGACTTCAATTCGACAGTCGATGATTTCGATCTCGCGCCGAACTCGCGTCGCATCGTCTTCTCCGTCCACGGCGAAGTCTTCACCGCGCCAGTCGATGAGGGCGACCTCAGACAGATCACCGACAACGCGGCGCGCGACCGCAACGTCTCTTATTCGCCCGACGGCAAGTGGCTCAGCTTTATCTCCGACCGCAGTGGCCGCGAAGAGATTTACGTCGTCGCGGTTGACGGCGCGGGCGAGCCGCAGAAGCTCACCGACATCGACGCGCTCAAGTTTGCTTATGCGTGGTCGCCCGACTCGACGCAGATCGCCTTCGTCTCTTCGGACGACACGCTGCGCGTTGTGAACGTCGCGGCGAAGCAGACGAAACAGATCACCGCTTCACACTTCGGCAACATCGGTTCGCCCGCGTGGTCGCCCGACGGCAAGTGGCTCGCCTACTCGAAGCCGGATGAGACGCGCACGACCGACATCTATCTCACGCCCTCGACCGGCGGCGACGAGCGCAAGGTTACGTTCGATTCCTTCAGCGAGCAGCGACCACTCTTCTCTGCCGACGGCAAGAAACTTTTCTACTCGCGCATCGATAGCACCTCGACGAGTCAGGCTTCCGGCCTCCCTTCGATCAATATCTTCTCCGTCGCGCTCGAAAAGTTGGATCGCGATCCGGACGATCCGGAAGAGCGCGCCGACGCGGAAGCCGCGCAAGCTGCGGGCGGCGACATGGCCGCAATGATGGAAGCTGCCGCCGCGCGCAGGCAAGGCATGAATGCGCCGCGCACTCCCCCGAAGCCTGTGAACATCGATTGGGCCGGTTTGAAGCGTCGCACCAAGCAACTCACGCGGATGCCTTTCCCCGTCTCGAACTATGAAGTGACGCCCGATGGCCGCTCACTCGTCTTCGTCACGAGCGAGCCCGCCGGACTCTTCAACGTGCCCGTCATCTATTCAATCGGCGATGACGGCAGGCGACTGACGCGCGTTACCTCCGGCACGCCGCCGACCGCCGACGGCGAGGGCCGGGGCGGCGGTGGTTTCGGCGGCTTCGGTGGCATCTCCGGTCTCGCCGTCTCGCGCGATAGCCGCACGCTCTTCTTTCAAGAAGGCGACTTCGTCTATTCCGTCGCGCTGCCGCCGCCCGCGCCTGCGGGCTCGCCTGCTTCATCTGCTTCGTCGTCGGCGTCCGGCGCAGGTGCGGGCTTTGGCAGTGCGCCACGACGACGCATCAACTTCGTCGCGAAGGTTAAGGTTGATCGTCCAGCCGAGTGGTCGGAGATGTTCGACGACGCGTGGCGCACGATGAAATATCGCTTCTATGATCCGAAGATGCATGGGATGGACTGGGACGCGGCGCGCGCCAAGTATCGCCCGCTCGTCGATTACGTCGGCGACCGTCAAGAGCTGATCAATATCGTCAACGAGATGATCGGCGAGTTGAACGCATCGCACACCGGCGCGGCTCCGCCTCCGGGCGGCGGTCGTGAAGCGGGCGCGGTCTCGACGGGCCACCTCGGTCTTGAGCTTGAGCCCGACGCGTCGGCAGGTCGCTATCGCGTGACGTACATCTACGAAGATGGGCCAGCCGACAAAGACTGGGTCAAGGTCAAAGTCGGCGACTACCTGCTCGCTATCGACGGCAAGCCTGTCAAAGCCGGCGACGAATACTGGTCGCTTCTCAATTATCGTTTGAATCGCAAAGTCGCCGTCACCTTCAACGACAAGCCTTCGGAAGAGGGCGCGTGGCGCACGCGCATCGAGCCCACTTCGATGGGCAACTATTCGACGCTGCGCTACGAGCGTTGGGTGAAGGAGCGACGCGCCGTGGTCGATAAACTCTCAGGTGGCCGCGTCGGCTACATACACATCCGCGCGATGGATCCGCCTAGCCTGCGACGCTTCGAGAAGGAGTTGCGCGAGTATCACAACAAGGAAGCGATGGTCATCGATCAACGTTGGAACGGCGGCGGCAACATCGAGCAGGAGTTGTTAGCGATCCTCGTCCAACGTCAGTATGAAGTCTGGCAGCCGCGCGGGACGGAGGCGACCCTGCGTCCGTTCGCAGGCTTCTTTGGGCCTAAAGTCGTGATGCAGAACTGGCGTTCGGCATCGAACGCGGAGATGTTCCCGGCGGGCTTCCGCGCGCTCGGCCTCGGCAAGATCGTCGGCACGCCCACAATGGGCGCGGTCATCGGCACGGGCAGTTATAGTTTGATCGACGGCTCGACGGTTCGCACGCCCGGCGTCGGCGTTTTCCTCGCCGACAAGGCGCACACGAACATGGAGAACTACGGCGTGCAGCCAGACATCCGCGTCGATAACACGCCGGAAGACAACCTCGCCGGACGCGATCGCCAACTCGAAGCTGCTGTCGCCGAACTGCTCAAGGAACTCGGCGGAGCGAGTCGGCAGATGGCCGGTCAACAGTAGCAGCGATCTGTTCAGCGTCCCATTGAAGGTGCTCGACCTTCAACTCACCGCAGAGACGCAGAGATCGCGCAGAGAGGAATTAGTTTTCTCTGCGCGATCTCTGCGTCTCTGCGGTGTCCGCACCGATCTGGGTTTTCACTCCGGCCTCGAATACTTCATCCTCGGTGGCGGCGTTGGTCGCTGGGACTTCGGCGCGGATAACGCCTACGCCGACACTTCCGTCGCACTCGCGAGCGCGTTCAACAAGAACCCTTACATGAAGCTGTTCGTCGGCTGCGGCTACTACGATCTCGCCACGCCCCACTTCGCCGCGCGCTACACGCTCGAACACATGGGACTCGATCCATCCTTGCGCGGCAACGTCTGCTCCACTACTACGAAGCGGGCCACATGATGTACATCGACCAACGCTCGATCGCTCAACTCAAGCGCGACGTGTCGTCATTCATCTAAACTTCCGCCGAGCGCAGACCGTAAGATCGAAAGCTGCACGCAAGAAACGAAAGGCGGGGGCTTCGTAAGTCTCCGCTTTTCGCTTTGTCGCGCGCGTTTGATTTCGTGAGTGGCCGCGAACGGAGTCGGGTCAGTGCAGGAGTGTGCGCTGGACGAGCCAGTAGCCGCCCGCGAGCGCGATGAGCAGCGAGCAGGCGGGGACGTAGCGCAGCACGAACGAAGGCGTCGCGCGCAGCTTCCAGATGAGCGGGAGCACGACGGCGACGACGGAGAGCTGGCCCGCTTCGACGCCGAGGTTGAAGGAGACGAGCGGCACGGCGACGCCCCCACCCGATGCGCCGAGCCCCAACTCGCGAAGCGCCGTGGCGAAGCCGAAGCCGTGGACGAGCCCGAAGCCGAAGGTGAGCAGCCAGCGTCGCCGCGTCTCGCGTCTGAAAATATTTTCGAGCCCGACGTAAACGATTGACGCGGCGATCATCGGCTCGGCGACTGATGGCGGAAGGCTGACGATGTTCAGCGCGGCGAGCGCGAGCGTGATCGAATGCGCGGCGGTGAAAGAGGTGACGATCTTTGTGACCGAACGGAAGCTGCCGCCCGCGAGCAGGAGGGCCAACAGGAACGCGAGATGATCGTAGCCCGTCAGGATATGCTCGACGCCAAGCACGAAGAAGCGTCGGAAGGTATGCGGTGCGGCGGCACGCGCGACATCCGCATCAACCTCGAAAGAGTCCGCGCCCGCGTCGAGCATTCGCTCGCCTAAGACTTCGCCGTTCGCGCCGCGCAGAGAGAGATACTGCTTGTGCCCGCGCGGCAAACGCGCGAGCAGAGTCGAGCGCAGAATTAATCGATCAAGCGAGTCGGGTTTGAAGTCGAGTCGGAAGTGGACGGCGTCGCTCTGATCTATAACGGCGGACGACGAGACGGGCCGGACGAGTTTTTCGTCCTGTCGAACTTCAAACGATGCGGCGGCGAGTGATGCGAGGCGCGGTCGTGCGCGTGCGAGTTCGTCGTCGCTGATGCGACCGTCGCCGTCTGTGTCGAGCGCGGCGAGCGACTCCATATCTTTGCGCGAGAAGGTGAGTTGCGCCGAGAGCGCGTTGCCCGCGAGCCGCACTTCGGCAGAGCTGAGACCGGGATCGTGCGCCCGCGCGACGCCCGCGAGCGCGAGGCACGCGGCGACAAGGCAGAGAGTGCGAGCGCACGATGCGACGACGGAGCGAAAAATTGGATCGTTGCGTGTCGCTGATAGATCGTTGCGCGCCGTAGATGGATCGTCGCGCGTAGTTAAGTCGTTGATTGATGTTCATGCGCGTCCTTCTGCGCATCGCGTCAGAGATGGATTGAGAAGTCTCGTCGAAGCGGCGCAGCGAAGAGCATCACTACTCTTCATCGCGCCGCTTCGACGTGGTTTAAGTTAAGGCGTGGTTAGCCCGTGGTGATTGTGGATGCGCCCGTTGAGGGGCGTCGCGGCGTAGGGGAAGACCTTGTTGTAGGTGATGTCGTTGTGATCGACGTTGTCGCCGAAGGGCCCCCGGATGATCGGCGGGTTGGGGCGCAGGTCGCTGGCGAGCGCGGTGACGGCGATGTCAACCACATCGTCGCCGAAGCGCCTGCCGTTGGGCCACCCGCCGGGAACCGTGCCGCCGCCGAAGCCGGTCTGCACGGTGCTCGTGAGCACGTCGCCGCCGAAGATGCCGAGGCGCGAGAAGCCCGCGTCGTCGGCGTTAGCTCCGGTGAGTCGCGCGGGAGCGGTCGAGAGATCGGTCTTGATCAGATCGGGGATGAAGATCGCGGCGATGTCCGTGCGGCCGGTTTCGGGCGCGACCGTTGAATGGAAGACCAGCGCGTTGAGAAGCCTCGCCAGCTCAGGGTTCTCCGCGTAGGTGCGGAAGAGTTGGCTATCGGTCGTGGGGCTGGTGCGGCTGTAGAGGTCTTTGTCTTTGATCGCGACCAGCGCCTCGTTGAAGAGCGGGTTGCCCTGACGCGCGACCTGAACGTATTTCCCGTTGGTGTTAGTACCGGCGGCATCGTCTAGGCCCTTGCGCAGATTGCCGAAGAAGCCTCCGCGACTGCTGTTGCCGTTGTTGCTGCTATCGTCGCCGCGAACGGTGACGGTGCGGCGACTGGTCGTCGCGTAAACGCCGACGACCTGCTTGTCGCCGCCGATGTCGCCGACCGGAATGTCGAGGGCCATCGTGTGCACGTTGAAGCCGCCCTGCGCGTCCTGCGCCTGACCCGGCGCGCGCAGCTTGAGGAGATCGAAGATGGCCTGAATGTCCGCGTAGAAGCCGTCGTCGCGCTGGCCGGCGAAGGCGCGATAGCCGCGCGCCAAGTTAGCGATTGACTGCGTGGTGTAACGGTCGAGCGCGCCATCGGTGGCCGCGCCTTCCTTCGCGCGGTTCTCGCCGTTGTCGCCCTGATTGTAGAAGGGCGTCGCGTTGCCCTGATTGTTCGGCGGCGTGACGCCGGTGCCGAGCACTTCCTTCTGATTGTTGAGATGGTTGACGCGCGTCACCGTGTAGGTCTGCACGAGGTTCTGCGACGCGTCGTTCACGTTCTGCACAACGCCGGTGTAAGCCTGCAAGATCGTGCCCGTGTTCTTGAACTGCGTGGTGAACTGGAACTGGTAGCTGTAGGTCGCGCGCCCGGCGGCGACATCCGCGCCCGTCGCGACGTGAATCTCGTAGAGCACGTTATCATCGAAGCGATAGGCGTTAGGCCCGATGCCGGGCTCTTCAAACGGGAAGACCGCGAGGGCGGTCGATAGATACTTCGCGCCGCTATGCGTCGAGAGGAAGGCGTAAACGTCTGTCGTGTTCGCCGGATCGTCGAGCGTGATGAGCGGGGCGTCCATGTGACTCGAAGCGAGACTGACGCCCGGCGTGATGAGCAGCAGCGAGATGGCTAACAAGAGCGTCAGCCCGCGCCGCGTGTTTGAGAACATTCCCTTCATGGCAAAAACTCCTCCGTGGTTCGCTGGTAATGAATCGGCAAACGGCGCGGCACGCGATCACTTAAGTCGCGTGCCGCGCCGTTTGATTAACGGGCCACCTTTGTGCGGCGGCCCTCTTTGTTCACAGCGTCGCCCGTTGGCGACGCGTTTAGTTTCGCGAGATCGTCGCGCTCGCTGGGGAGCAGGGTCTGTTGCAACGAGGTGGCGAGCGCGAGCAGTCGTCGCGCCTCACGTTCGTCGCCTGCGGCGCGCGCGATTGCGCCCGCATGATAGAAGAGGCGCGCATCCTTCGTTCCCTCGGCGAGAGAGCGTCTGCTTTCGGCGCGCGCTTCCGTGGCGCGGCCCGTCGCGGCGAGGGCCCATGCGTGAGCGTCGAGCGTGAACACGTCCGCGCGGTTCTTCAACTCCTGCGCGGCGAGCCGGAGCGCGACATCCGTCTGCTCGCGTCGCGTTGAGAGATAGAGCGAATAAGTGCGCGGGTCGTCCACCTCGCCGCGCGCTGCGAGCTGCGACTCGACCTCGCGCGCTTCCGCATCGCGATTCGCGGCGCGCAAGGCTTCAGCCAGCGCCCAATGATATTCCGGCAGAGGGTTCAACTCGGCCGCGCGACCGAGCGGCTCGATGGCCTCCGCATTCTTGTCTTGCGCGAGCAGTATGCGACCGCGCGCGAGCAACGCCGGAGCGTAATCACTTGAATGACGCAACGCCGCATCGCAACTCGCCGACGACTCGTCGAGATGGCCCGCTTGCAGTTGATATGAAGAGAGACGCGTCTCAATCCACGCGAGCGAGTTTGGATCGCGCGGACTACCTGCGGAGGCGGCCATGCGCGCGAACTGGATCGCGCTCGCGAGGTCGCCCTTGAGCCAGCGCATGTGCGCGGCGCGCGCGTAGGACTGTAGGTCGGGTTTGAGATCGACCATCTTCTGATAGGCGTCGGTCGCCTCTTCGAGTCGGCCCTGCTCCATCAGCGTGTCGCCGAGCAGACCGTAGTCGAATGGTGTCTCGCGTGAAGCGACGAGCTTGCGCGCGATCTCTTCGGCGTCGTGGAAGCGATGCAGGCTGTCGAGCACGTGCCCGCGCAAGAGCAGCGCGTCGGGACTACCGGGCGACTTCGAGTCGAGACAGAGGGCCGCCTGCTCTGCGAGCTTGTAGTAACCGGGATCGAAACTGCCGCGCGCCTTCGAGACGTAGAGCCAGCCGAGCCGCTCCCACGCGGCGTCTGTCGAGCGCGCAGAGCGTGCCTGCTCCTGCGCGTGTGTGATGTCTTGATCGACTTGATCAGAGCCTTGATGCGGCGCGAGCGCGATGGCGCACGGATCGTTTGCGATGGACGTGCTGGTGGATGCGGCGGCGACACTCGACGTTTGACCGCCGCGACCACAGCCTGCAAGTGGGATGATGAGCGTCGCGAGATAGAGGTAGGCTTTGAAGTAACGTTTGACGTAACGCATCATGAAGTTTGAACCGACTCACAAGCGTTCGCCGAACGCCCTGCTTGATGAAAATGGTTTTGATTGACCGCCTGAGATACGCGCTTCTTTTTCGGATCGGATTTTCAGCGCGGCGGATAAGATGTGGAAAAACCTTGTCGTCAGAGTTCGCTTTTCAACGCGCCGACGGGAGTTGCAGCGACGAGTGAGTAAGCGTGGACGTGAATGAGGAAAACGAAAAGGGCGCAAGGTTAGTCTTTCTTCGACTGGCCTTGCGCCCCTTCGCGTCTGCGTCCGTGGCTTCTACTTTCTATCTTTGAACTGGTTGTAAAGCTCCGTGTGTTTGCTCACCAACGGGACTTCGCGACCATTGATGAAGAGGTGGCGAACGTTCGTCCGCGCTTCGAGTAGATCGCCATCGGTGACGACGAGGTTGGCGATCTTGCCCACGTCAATCGAGCCAAGCTGCGCGCCCATGCCGATGATCTGCGCGGGGTAGAGCGTCACAGCTTTCAGAGCCTCGGTCTTCGACAGGCCGAACGAGGCGGCCATGCCTGCGTGATAGGGCAGATCGCGCACGACCGCCGCCGTGTCGCCGGTCGAGATGGCGAACTGCACGCCCGCCGCTTGGAGCTTCGACGCAGACTCATAGTTGATGTCGTAGTTGTCGTCCTCGCGCGAGGGTAGATCGAGCACGTTCGTTAGGATCACCGGAACGTTGTGCTCCTTCAAGAACGCAGCCGCGCGCCAAGCCTCGTCGCCGCCGAGGATGATCGGCTTTAATTTCAACTCTTCGGCGAAGCGCACCGCGCCGCGAATCTCTGACTCGCGCGAGGCGCGGAAGATGACGGGCTTCAACCCGCGCGCGTAAGCGACGAGCGATTCGAGAACTACGTCGCGGTCGGGGCGCGGGAGTTTCGCATCCGCGTTCGCGGCGTCGATGGCGCGCGCGTAAGCCTCTGCGTCGCGCATCGCTTTGCGAATCTGTTCGAGCTGCCGGTCGCGCTGCGTCGCGGCATCGCCTGCGGGTTGCTGTGCGAAGAAGAAACCGCCACCGCCGCCACCGCCGCCGGAGCGCGGATAGTTGACGACGAGCGCGGCGGCGCGGTCGAGGGCCATCTCAGGCGCAGTCGAGCCGAGCAGATTGATGAAGGCGGACTGGCCCGAGATGATGCCGCCCTGCGGCGAACTGAGGACGGTCGTCACGCCGTTGACGCGCGTGACGGCGATGTGCGAGCTGTGCGGGTTGATGCCGTAGAAGGCGCGCGAGTTCGGATTCATCTCGCCGACCTCCTGCGTATCGACCCATCCGGTCGCGCCCTGTTCCGTGATCTCGATGAGTCCCATCGACGTGCCGAGATCGATCATGCCCGGATAGACCGTCAAGCCGCGTCCCTCGATGATGTGCGCGCCTGCGGGCACGTTGACGCTTGCGCCGACCGCCGCGATCTTTCCATTCGCGATGACGACCGTGCCGTTCTCGATCTCCGCGCCTGAGACGGTGACGATGCGCGCGCCGCGAATGGCGAACGTGCCCGGCGTGCCCGACATGAAAGCGGGCCCCATGTTGCTCGAAGCCTGCTGCGCGACGGCGCAGGCTGCAACGAGAGCGACGAAGAGCGATGTGAAGATCAAGCGACGCGCGAATGCATCGAGCGACGTTGAGAGCGTGTGTGCGACAGAGTTTGTGTGGGTCGAGTTGTTCATCGGGTGTGACCTCCGTCGCCGTCTGCGTCGTCGCTGTCGTCGTGTGTGCCGGGCCGCCTGCCGCGCGTCGGAGCGGCGACGGGTGCGCCCGAAGGAGCTTGATTCGGCTCGGCTTTCTCTAACGCCTCGCGCTCGCGTTGAAGCTCGACGCGGTGTGCAATGTCCTGCGTGCGGTCGAAGTAGAGTTCGCCTTCGATGTAGGTCTGATCGACGCGTGAATAGACGCTGAACGGGTGGCCGTTCCAGATGACGAGGTCTGCATCCTTGCCCACGTCGATTGATCCGGTGCGACCATCGATGCCGAGTTGGATCGCGGGGTTCAAGGTGACGAGTCTGAGGGCCTCCTGTTCGGTGAGCCCGCCGTACTTCATCATCTTCGCTGCGTCGATGTTGAGTCGTCGCGCGCGACCCGCGTCGTCGGAGTTGACAGAGACGTTGACGCCCGCGTGCGTCATGATCGCGGAGCTGTAAGGGATCGAATCGTAGGCTTCGAGCTTGTAGCCCCAGAAATCCGCGAAGGTGGAGACGCCCGCGCCGTGGCGCGCGATCTCCGGCGCGATCTTGTAGCCTTCGAGCCCGTGCTGCAAAGTCTTCACGCGGAAGCCAAACTCTTCGGCGATGTTCAAGAGCATCAGCATCTCACTGGCGAGATAGCTGTGCGAGTGGACGAAACGTTTGCCTTCGAGGACTTCGACGAGCGGTTCGAGTTGCAGGTCGCGTCGCGGCGGGATCGCGTTCCTATCGCCGCGCGACTGCGCCGCGCGATAGTCATCCCACTCGCGCTTGTAGTTGCGCGCGCGCGTTAGCGCATCGCGGATCACTTCTTCCTGGCCCATGCGCGTCGAGGGATAACGTCGCGGCGGTTGCGGTGCGCCGATGATGATGATGTTCCCGTTGTTCGACCGCTTGACGTTTTCGCCGAGCGCGAACTTGATGCCGGGCGGCGCACCGAACAACCACTCCGCGCCGGGCCGCCCGTACTTCATCTTCATCACCAGATTCTGTCCGCCGATGGTGTTCGCCGATCCATGCAAAGTGTTCTGCGCGGTGACGCCGCCAGCGAGCGCGCGATAAACGTCGATGTCGGTCGGGTTGAACGTGTCGCGGATGCGCACCATCGAGGTGACGGAGAGCGTGCCCTCGTTGACGGCATCGGTCGCGGAGTGCGAGTGACAGTCGATGATGCCGGGCGTGACGAACCGGCCCGTCGCATCAACGACGCGCGCGTTCGATCCAGCGCGCAGCCCCGTGCCCACCTCGGCGATCTTGCCGTTGCGGACGAGGATGTCTGCGTTCATGAGCGTGCCGTGCGTGGCGGTCATCACCGTCGCGTCGCGGATCAGGAGATCGCCCGATCCGTGCGTGGGGAGCGAGGCGGGCTGCATCGTCGAAGTCTGCGAGCCGGGAGTCGTCGCGGGCGCGGGAGTCGTCGTGGATGGTGTGCGACGCTGATCGCCGCGACGCTGCTGCGCGCTCGCTGCGGTCGCGCCACCGAGCGACGCCATGAGCGTCGCGGTTGAAATTAGAAGTGCAAGTAGTTTTCTCATCGTTTCTACTCCCGATTAAAAGTCTGGAGTCTGGAGTCTCGGAATCTGGAGTCAACTCGTCGTCAGGGATTTTTCCTGCTCAAGACTCCAGCCTCCAAGACTCCAGACTTTCATGCGCCGGGTCGCGTGCCCGTGAAGGTCGCTGCGCCTGCGGTCGAATTCGCGCTGCCCGACATCGCGTTGCCGGTGGCCGTGCCCGTGAAGGTCACTTCCATCGACTGGCCCTGTAGGCTGACGGTGACGGTGAAGTGGAAACCGTCCGCACCGACCGATCCGTTCGAGACTTCCGACGAGCCGAGCGGACTCTGCAAAGTGCCCGACAGACGATTGCCCTCCTGATGCAGCGTGAGCGTACCGGGAAGATTCTGTCCATCGACGTTGACGGCGAGCGTCCAAGTGCCTGACAAGTCCGCGCCGCCGGTCGTTGCCGCCGCCGCAGGTGGCCCCTCGCCGCCTGCGCGCCTGCCACCTGCACTGCCCATCGGCGCAGAGCCTTCGGGACGCGCGCCTGTGAACGTGCCGTTGCTGTTGTTGACGGTCGTGACCGTGCCGCGCATCTCGTTGCCCGTGACCGTGCCCGCGAAGTTCATCTCTGTTGCAAGACCCCCAAGCGAGACGTTCGCGGAGAACTTCAACTCGCCCGCCTGACCGACCGAAGCGTTCGCGATCTGCGCCGAGCCGAGGTCGCCCTGCATGCTGCCTGAGAGTCGCTCGCCTTCTTGTCTCAGAGTCAGCGTCGCGTTCTTGTCACCCTGGCCCTGCATCGTGATCTTCAGATTCCATGTACCCGACAGGCCCGCCGCGCCGCCCGCGCCCGGCGGTGTGGTCGCGGGTTTGAGATCGACGGGGCGGCCATCGATGAAGACGTGCGTGATGCGGCGCGTGCGGTCGAAGAGATCGCCGCGCGTGACTGTGAGGTTCGCGATCTTGCCGACTTCAATCGTGCCGAGTTGGCCCTCGACGCCGAACAACTCGGCGGGCCGGATCGTCATCGCGCGCAAAGCCTCGTCCTTCGAGAGTCCACCTTCGACCGCGCGCGTCGCGTTCAAAAGAAAGTCAGAGATGTTCGTCAAGCCGCCCGACTGGAAGGCGAAGCGCACGCCTGCGGCGGCGAGCCGGCCCGGATTCTTCGGAGCTTCGACGCGCTGTCGAAGGATGCGTAAGGGATCGGGATCGGCGTCGGGCGCGGGCGCGGTCGTGCGGCGCGGGAAGTTGAGAGAGACGAGGACGGGAACTTTCGACGCAGCGAGCCTGTCGGCGACCTTCCACGCTTCCATGCCGCCCGCGATCATCGCCTTGAGCTTGAACTCGTCTGCGAGATCGAGCGCGCGCTCGATCTCTCTCTGAGAGTCGGCGGTGAAGACGACGGGCATCTCGCGCGCGAGGGCCGGTTGAAGCGCGGCGAGCGACTTGTCCGGCTCTGGCCGTCGCATCCCGCGCGGGTTGCGCTCGTACATCGCATTCACTTCGCGATAGCGTTGCGCGTCGAGCAGCATCTGACGGAGCGCGGCGAAGACGCCGAGCAGCGACGCAGGATAACTACCCGAACGCAAAGGCGTGAAGCCGACGTGCAGCGCGACGGGCGAGCGCACGATCATCTGCTGCGGCGTGTCGCCCGCGAGATTGATGAAGGCTGACTGGCCCGCGAAGATGCCTTCGCGCGGCGCGGCGAGCGCAGACGTGATGCCTGCGTTGCGTTCGGCGTCGATCTGATCGCCGCCCGGCCTTAAGAATTCGTCGGCGCGCACTTCCGGTTGAAGACCGACGGGCTGCGTCGAGTTGAGCGCGGCGATGGAAGGCGCGTTTGTCGTCGGCGCGGCGGCGAAGCCTCCGCCGCCGCGTGCGCCACCTTGCGGTGCGGCGGCGACGGGCAAGCCGAGGCTCGTGTCGGCATCGATCAGTCCCGGATAGACCGTGAGACCCGTGCCATCGATCACGCGCGCATCCGTTGGCGCGTTAACGTTCGCGCCGACCGCGACGATCAGTCCGTCGCGTATGACGACCGTGCCGCGTGGTACTTCCGCGCCTGAGACGGTGACGATGCGCGCGTTCGTGATCGCGTAGGTGTCGATGGCCGCCGGGCGTTGCGGGTTCGGGTTCTGCGCGCGCGCGCTTTGCACGAGCGGCGCGAGCGCGAGCGAGACGGCGAAGAAGGCGGAGAGTGTGGCGCGTAGCCGCGTCGTGGAGCGTTTGAGCATGATCATTCAAGGGCCCTTCCGAGGCGTTAGCGGGAAAGTCATCGCGCGCAGGTTCAGCGCACAACGTTCCCTTATGTATTCGTGAAGCACGAGTTGTGAAACTGTCGATAAAGAGGGAAGCGTGCATTCAGCGACACGAGACTTTACCGTGGAGGCTAAAGCCCGCATCCGAAACTTTCGACGACATGCCGAATGCACTTGCTGTTTACGCAGTGCGGCATTGTAAGGTTTCTCGCCCGCGCTCGCAACGGAAAGTTTCTCGTTCAGAGTCCAGCCTTCAGGCCGTCTGATACTGAACACTGAACACGCTGAAGCGTGAACTCCGAACAGAGCAAGCACGTTCGCAGCCAGCAATAAATAGTTAGATCACCAATCCTGTCAGGTCATAAAAGAAGCGGCGCGCGAATCTCGAAAGACTCGCGCGCCGCTCACGCGTCAGGCGTTCGCGCCAGAAGCTTATTTGTGATTAGCGTTGTGCGCGTTCGTGTTCGCGCTGCCGTGGTTGGCGTTGCCGCTCATGTTTGTGATGCTGTCGTTCGCGGCGATCTTCAACTCGTCCTTGACGCTCGTTACACCCTTGATGCCTTTCGCCGTAGCTTCGGCTTTGGCCCTCTGCGCGGCGTTGGCGACCGTGCCGCGAAGCGTGACGACGGCGTTGTTCATGTCAACGTTGATGGTCGAGTCGCGCAGATCATCGACGCCTGCGAGCGCGCCCTTCGTCTTGACCCAGAGCCAGCCGTCTTCGAGTCCCTGACCGACGGTCTCGCCCGCGCCCTTCGCTTCGCGACCGTAACGCTCCTTGTCCTTCTCATACTCTTCCTTCGAGATGTTGGCGTTGTAGCTCGCGTGCGTGTTGGCGTTCATGTTGGCGTTCGCGTTCATGTTCGCGTTGGTGTTGATTGCGCGGTTGACGTTCGACACGTTGGCGTTCACGACGTTGTCGTTCGACGTGTTGTCGCACGCGGAGGCGAGCGCCACGAGCGCCGCGCCGAGTAAGAAAGCTGCAAGTCTCTTCATCTTCGTCTCTCCTCGTAAAAGTTTAAGTTTGCACAGAGCTTTTTTTCGGAAGCGTGGCGGCCACCTTTAACAGGCAAGCAGACGACACGCGACTTCCGAACCCTCACGCCCTGAACCGGAACGCGCGTGAAACAGAATGTTTCGTGGGCTGCATTTTAACAGTACGAGGGGCAGCCTTTATAAGCGTAGGTGCAACAACTGTGCCCGTGGCGAGCGCGCTCGCGCGACGTGGCAAGACACAAGCGAAACGATGAAGTAGGAACGATGAATGAGGAAGTGAAGAGGATGGCTCTTACTTCATCGCTCATCGTTCCTACTTCATTGCTACCACTTGACCGAGCCTTCCTGCGTCGTGTCGATCTCGGCGGTGGGCAGCGACTCGTTGAAGAGGAAGCCCTTCATGTTGGCGAAGAGGAACTCCTGCGCGTCCGTGTTCGTCACGTCGAGCCCGTAGTGGTTGATGATCTGCGTCTGCTTCTGCAACCACTCTCTCCAGCACGCGCCGCAAATCTCCTGTCCCACCTTCTGCCCCAACTCGGTCGGCAACGGCGCGAACCCCAGAGGCGCGCGCTTCTGCCCGCAGTGCTTGCACTTGATCTCGTCAGCCATGTTTTTGCATTACTCCTTCAAGCGAAAGTATAGACGCGTCCGTGCGCCATCGCTACTACTGCGCCGCGCGGATCGCCTCGATGATCTCCGCGTCACGCGGACGAAAGACGGAGAGCGGCTGCACCTTGCGACTGCGCACGATGCCCGCAGCATCGATCACGACGACGGCGCGCGCAGACCGGCCCGGCAGCCACGAAGATGCGCCGTACAACTTGCTCACCTCGCCTTTCGGATCGGAGAGCAGGCGCAGAGGCAGTTCGCGCTTCTCCGCGAAACGTCGATGCGACTCTTCCGTGTCGGTCGAGATGCCGACGACTTCCGCGCCGGTCTCTCGATACTGTTCCCAGTTGTCGCGCACTGAACATAACTGCCGCGTGCACACAGGCGTCTCATCGCCCGGATAAAAGAGCAGCACGACGACGCGACCGCGATTGTCCGACAACTTCCACTCGTGCCCTTCCCCATCCTTCAAAGTGAAATCGGGCCCGGGTTCGCCGACCACAACTGTTTTCATCCTGTCACCTTTCACGATTCACTCCTCGCCGTCTGAAAGTCTCGCACATCTTTGAACGGCGTCTCTCGATTCGAGAAGTCGGGCCGGTAGTAGTGCGACGCTCCGTCGTACTCTTGCATCCAGCCCTCTTGCATTCCCAATTTGTCGAGCAGCGAGACGGCGCGCAGCCATTCGCCTTCGTTGATGCGGCGCGAGAGCAAGATGTATCGCTCGTCGGTCGCCGCCTTGTTCGTCGCGTAATACTGGGCCATCAAAGAGACGGCGACGCGCGGGCTCAACTCGTCTTTGATCCATTCGAGAGATTCGCGCACGCCTGCGATGTCGTTCGGCAGCACCAGCAGGCGGACGACGAGACCGCGACGCAACAAGCCTTGATCGTCAAAGACGAGCGCGTCGCCCGTCTGTCGATACATCTCTTTGAGGGCCGCGCGCGCGTGCTCCGTGTAGTTCGGGACTTTCGAGAACGTGTAGCCGTCGGATGAATCCGCGTATTTTAGATCGGGAAGATAGACATCGACGACGCGTTCGAGCAGTCGCAAGACTTCGACCGAGTCGTAGGCGTTCGTGTTGTAAACAATCGGCAGACGCAAACCCTGTCCGGCGGCGACGAGGATCGCGCGCGCCAGTTGCGGTGCGAAGTGTGTGGGCGAGACGAAGTTGATGTTGTGACAGCCGCGCTCTTGCAGCTCAAGCATCATCGATGCGAGCCGCTCGTGCGT
This sequence comes from Acidobacteriota bacterium, assembly GCA_032229975.1. Lineage (GTDB taxonomy): Bacteria > Acidobacteriota > Blastocatellia > Pyrinomonadales > Pyrinomonadaceae > JAIVGV01. The sequence continues at coordinate 27,180 of JAVXVG010000006.1, forward strand.
CATCTCGTTTTTGATCTGCTCTTTGTGCGTCTGCGAAATCTGGTAGTTCTGGCAATAGACGCAGCGCAGGTTGCAGTTGCCGAAAAAGATGTTGCCCGCGCCACGCGTGCCCGTGAGCGCGGGCTCTTCGCCGAAGTGCGCGGTGTAGGACGAGACGATGGGGAGCGCGCCCGAATAGCAGCGCGCGAGTTCACCCCGCGTGCGGTCGTTGCCGCAGTCGAGCGGGCAGACGTTGCAACGCGTGAGCATCTCCTCCAACGCTTCGACGCGTCGCGCGAGTTGGCCCGACTCGTAAAGCGCGAGGTATGAAGGCTCGCGTGTCGCGCCGTCGTTGCTGTCGTTCGTTTCGCTCATGCTTAGCTCACCGGCCTTGATGTCGCGGCTTGATGTTGAGTCGATGGTGCGGGCTGCGCTGCCCGACCAGATCGGCGGGCGCGTAGTGCTGGCTGAGTCGCCAGAGGAAATCCATCTCGGCGCGGATCGTTGACATCGAGAGCCGCGCCTCGTGAATGAGGATGATGCTGCCGTAGAAGAGAAACGACGCGCCGCCGAGACCGAGCGCAACGGGGAGCAGACTGTAGCGCAAGCTCACGAAGGCGACGATGCCAATGGCGACGCTCGTCGCGACGAAGAGACCGAGCGCGACGTAGAAGATGGTCATCGCGCGTTGGAGTATGCGCGCGCGCGAGGTCAGCTTGTCGAGTTGATCGAAAATGACGGCGCGGCGTTCCTCGAAGAGCGGCAACTGCTCGCCCTCTTGCGCCAATTCCTCGAAGCGATCCGAGAGCGAGCGGACGCGATCCACGACGCGACCCAATCGCACGGAGGTCGAGAGGATGAGCGCGCCGCACGCGGAGATCAAAACGGCGGGCGTGATCATCGCCGTCAAAACAGCCAAGGCTTGCGAGAGCGGTTCCATGCTTCGTCGAAATGAGATGCGCGACTGCTGATCGAACTCTTCAAGATGTTATCGCTCAAACGGGTCGCAAAGTATTCTATAACTTTATAGTCTCGTCGTCGCGCGGTCGCAAACCACACGGACGCGCACGTCGTCGTCAAAGCATTCGCGAGTGGACGAAATTATTCGCGCGCGTGTGAAAGAGTTGAACGCGTGCGCGTCGAGTTGTGATATTCTGCGCGACAAATCTCGATTCAGTTTTAGTCTGTTCGCGGAATCATCCGGGGACGCTTCCCGTGCGAGGCGTCCGCAACCTCTTTTTGACGACTAAGGAGTGACGACATGGCAGAACAAGACGATAGGGACGCTCTCTTCGGCGACGCGGACGGAGCAGCAGCAGACAGCGACGACGCGCAGGGCGGCAACAAGGCCAACTCCGATCGGGGCGAAACGGGCGGCACGCGCGGCGGCGCGGCGGGCGGCGAAGCAGGAGCTTCGAGCGGCGGCGCGGGCGGCGGCAAGTCGCGGGGAAGCGAGGTCGGCAATCGCGGCGCGGAGTCGGGCACAGAGTCTCATGGCGGCACAGCCATCGGGCGCGCGACGGGCGTGACCGCAGGCGGTGGCAAACCAAGCGGCGGCGGGGTATCGGTTAGCAATGCTTCAAGCGGCGGCTCGCGCAGTGGCGGCGGAACTTCGGGCGCGTCCGCAGGATCGGGCGCGGGTGGAGCGAACAAAACGCGAGGCGGCTCGACGACGGGCGCGACAAAAGGCGGCGCGGCTGGCGCAAAGAATAAAGGCGGCGGCACGAGCGGCGGACAGTCCGGCGGCGGATCGACGAAAGACAGTGCGACGAGCGCGGGCGCGAAGGGCGCGGGCGGCGGCGGCGCGGGCAAGGGTCGCACCGGCGGCGGCGGCGCGAAGAAGGGTGGAGAAGGAGCCGTGCGCACGGGCGGCACGGGCGGCGCGGGTCAGGGCGGACGTGGCGGCAAAGCGACACCAAGCGCGGCGAAGCGCGGCGGCGGGGCGGCTCAATCCGGCGGCGCAACGACCGCGACGCGTGGTGGTTCGGCGAGCGGCGGCGGCGGTGGCCGCAGTGGATCAGGTGGCGGTGCGGGTCGCTCCGGCGCGAAGGGCGCGAGTGGGAGTAAAGCCGGAGGCAAGGGCCAGACGGGTGCGGCGGGCAAGGGTGGCCCTAAACGCACGGCAGGCCCCGGCGGCGGCAAGGGCACACCCTCGAAGGCCGGTGGTAAGGGCAGCGCGAAGGGCGGCGCGAAGAAGGGTGGCACGGGCGGCGTGGCGCAAGGCGCGGGTCGCGGTCGCGGCTCTTCGGGCGCGGCGGGCGGACGCGGCGCGGGCGGTTCGCGCGCGCAGAAGGGTGGCGCAGGGAAACGCGCGGGCTCAAGGTCGGGCGGCGCATCGAAGGCGGGCGGACGCGGCGGCGGCAACACGGGCAGCGGCAACAAGGGCGGCTCGTCGAAGAAGGGCGGCGGTAAAAGTAGAAGCCGGTAGCGGCTTCGTCACTTCGGTCGCAGAGACGACGGGTCGCGTCGCCGCCAAAGTCTCGAACGTCTTCGACACTCTGACCGGCGCGATCAAGTCGCGACGCAAAAGCTAAACGATGAAGTAGGAATGATGAACGAGGAAGTAAGAGCCATCCTCTTTACTTCCTCGTTCATCGTTTCGCGTTCATCGTTCCACGTTCATCCTTCTCCTCATGCGCCTCTGGCTCTCGAAGAACAGCGAGGTTGCGCTGCACGAGCAGTTGACGACGCAGATCGTGCTCGGCGTCGTGAGCGGCGATCTCAAGGCGGGGCAACGCCTGCCTTCGACGCGCGAACTCGCGCGACGTTTTAAGGTTCACGCCAACACCGTCAGCGCAGCTTATCGCGACCTCGAAGATCGCGGCTGGTTAGAGTCGCGCAAGGGGAGCGGCGTCTATGTCCGCGCGCAGGCGTTGGAGGCCCCCGTCGATTCAGAGTTCGCGCTCGATCAGTTGATCTCCACCTTTCTGCGCGTCGCGCGCGAGCGCGGGCACACGCTCGGCGAAATCCAGCAGCGCGTCAAACAATGGCTCGAACTCCAGTCGCCCGATCACTTCCTCGTCATCGAGACGGACGCGGAGTTGCGCGCGATCCTCTCTGCGGAGATCAAGGAGGCGACGGGCTTCGATGTGCGCGGCGCAACACCGGAAGAGATCGAGCGCGCAGGAGTTCCGGCTGGCGCGTCGCCACTTGCGCTCTACGGGCAAGCCGAGCGCGTGCGCGCGATCCTGCCGCCTGACACGAACCTGATCATTCTTCGCTCGCGCTCCGTTCCGCTCTCACTCACGGGCGAGGAGCGGCCCGCGCCGGACGCGCTCATCACCGTCGCCTCGCGCTGGGAAGACTTCCTGCGCTGGTCGCGCAGCATCCTCGTCGCCGCCGGGCTCGACCCCGCCGCGCTCAACTTCCGAGACGCGCGCGAAGAGGGCTGGCAACGCGGCATCAACTCCTCCGCGCTCGTCATCACGGACGTTTTGACCGCAAACGAACTCCCGCCCAACTCACCGCCCGCGCGCGTCTTCCGCGTCGTCGCCGATTCGTCGCTCGCAGAGCTTCGCGCCTTCGTCGAAAACTTCTTGACGCGATAGCTTTGAGCCGCTCAGGTCGCAAAAAGAGTAGAAAAGCCCGTGAACAGGACGACTAAACTCGCGTCCGAAGCGAGTCAACTCGCAATCGAAGCCACTTTCGTCTTGATTCAACCGGCTTGACTCGCGATCCAAGTAACTTGGGTCTCGATCCAAGTTACTTAAGTGAAGACCCAAGTCGCTCAGATGAACCCCTGAGCGACTTAGCGGAACGTCCGAGTCGCTCGGAGGAACCCCTGAGTGACTTGGAGGAACCCACAAGTGACTTGGATGAAGACCCAAGTTACTCAAGTCTTCATCCAAGCGACTTAGATAAAGACTCAAGTGAGTTAGGTCTTCACCCAAGTGGCTTGAGTCTTCGCCTGAGCGACTTGAGACAAGACCAAAGTTACTTAAGTTTCGACCTGAGCGACTTGGGTCTTCATCCGGGCAAGCCGGATCGCGAGTGAAACGACTCGCGTTTGCCTGCCGGTATCTCGCGTCATTCCCTATGACAGTTCGTAAAGCCGCACACAAGTCTCCGGCGGCGTGGAGCGCATGATTTATTGTTAGGCTCTGGCTGGTTAATAAGAGTTAAATCATAGGAGGCCGTTTTATGAATGAGGACTTTGAACCCCCGACCCATAGCATGAGCCTCACGCCGCAGATGGGCACTATTCTGGCATTAGCTTTAGGCGCGGTGATAGGCGGCGTTCTAGGCGCAACTGTCGGTGTGATGGTAATCATGTCTGTTACAGCATGGCTCATTGAGCTTAGGTTAATGCCAGACATTGGGCCACCCCTCAGATGGCTGAGCGGGGTGGTCATCGGTGGGGGATTAGGTGTGAGCATCGGGTGTATCGTGTGCTACTTGATGCTACGTCGTATCCGTCAAGAAACAATCTGATGAGTCACACGCGATGCTTCGCGTGCGGCAGGATACGGGACGCGAACTTGAGTTAATCGAAGCGTCGGACGGGTGGAAAGGATCGTGCGAGATGTTGAGGCGCGTGCTGGTGTCGGTGCTCGGAGTCGCGCTGCGTGTCTTCTTCCGGCGCATTGAGGTCGAGGGAAGAGAGCGCGTGCCGCGCGCGGGCGCGTGCGTGTTCGTCTTGAATCACCCGAACGCGCTCGTCGATCCGGTCTTCATCCTGTGCCACGCGCCGCGCCGCGTCTCGTTCCTCGCCAAAGAGCCTCTGTTCCAACTGCCCGTCATCGGCTCGCTCGCACGCGCGCTCGACGCCATCCCCGTCTATCGCAAACAGGACGAGGGCGCAGACACCGCGCGCAATCGCGAGACCTTCCGTGCGGCCCGCGCGCTGCTCGGTCGCGGCGGCTCAATCGCCGTCTGTCCCGAAGGCGCGTCGCACTCGGATACGAAACTGCGGCCGTTGAAGACCGGCGCGGCGCGCATCGCCCTCGGCGTCGCCGCGCAAGACCGCTCAGTTGATCTCTACATCGTTCCCGCAGGTCTCTACTACACCGCCAAGACTCTGTTTCGCAGCGCGGCTCTGTTGCACTTCGGCGAGCCTCTGAAGGTTGAAGCCGTGGCGCTCGACGCCGACAGCGAGCCGCCGCATGAAGCCGTGCGCGCGCTCTCATCTCAGATCGAGAACGCGTTGCGAAACGTCACGCTCAACGCCGAGCACGAGCACGCGCTCACGACCATCGAGCGCGCCGAGCGCATCTTCTCGTCTGAAGTTAGCGCACGCGAGCGCGTCTCTCAGACGCTCTCACAACAACTCGAACTGCGCCGACGCTTCCTCGCGGGCTATGCTTTCCACTTCGAGCGCGACGCGCCACGCCTCGCCGCGCTCGACGCGCGTCTGACGCGCTACGAGGAGACGCTGCGACTGGCCGGACTCGACGCCGAAGACCTCTCCGCGCCGCGAGTCGCGCCGCGCGCACTGCTGCGCCACATCGTCGTGCGCGTCCTGCCCGTGCTCTGCCTCTCGCCCTTCGCAGCCATCGGCATCGTCGCGCACTATCCCGCTTACAAACTCGCGGGGGCCCTCTCCACCCGACTCGCGCGACGCAGCGACGACATGGTCTCGACGATCAAGATCGTCGCCGCGATGCTCCTCTTTCCATTAACGTGGCTCGCGCTGGCCGCTCTCTGCGGCCGGTTGGAGGGATGGATGGGCGTCGCTGTTGCGCTCGTCGTCGTGCCCACGTGCGGCTGGCTCGCCGTGCGCTTCTCGGAAGAGTTGGACGGCTTCGTCGGCGGCGCGCGCGCACTGCGTTTCTACTTCACGCGCCGTTGGTTCTTCAAAGAGTTGCTCACCGAACGTCGTCGCCTGCGCGCGGAGATCGAATCGCTCGGCGCGGAAGTTCCACGCGACAAGGCCGACTCGCATGACGACACGCACGACGGTGAGACATCCGCGCTGCCGTCAACCGACCTTCTGTTATCAGCCGACGCGATTGTGCCAACCGAGCCGACGCGTCATACAATCTGATTCGCAACGAGAACCGAAAAGCGAAGCGCGGCGGCGCGATCTGCGTCGCTTCACGCACTGCGAATAAGAGAACTCTCCATGTCCCGATCTCACGAAGACGATGAGTCGAACGATGCGAGCGAAGCGACGCGCGATGCGCGACTCGCGCAACTCGAACGCGGCATCGGCGAACTCTCCGCGCGGCTGCGCGCCATCGAAGATCAACTCGGCGTTGCACGGCAGCAGCAGCAACGACGCGAGCTTGATGCGCGCCCGTTCGGGCAGGGAGCGACGATACAGGCGCGCGACGAAGTTGCTCCGGTCGAGCAACGCATCGGCGTTAATGCCGCCGCACCTGTCAACGATGATGCGAGCGCGACGCACGACGAAAGCGCGACGGTCGAAGATTATCCTTTCAACATCCCGCCGCGCGCGGATCGCGCAGGGAGTTTGGATCGCGTCGAGAGCGACGCGGGCGCGGCGGCGTCGCCAACGCGTCCGCGTCGCGATCTCGAAACGCTCGTCGGCGGAAGCCTGTTCTCGTGGCTTGCCATCATCACGCTCGTCTTCGGCGTCGGCTTCTTCCTCAAGACGGCCTTCGAGAGCGGCTGGATCGGCGTGAGCGCGCGTGTCCTTCTCGGCGGCGCAGCCGGGTGCGCTCTGCTCGCCACCGCCGAACGTCTGCGCGCGCGCGGCTACAGAGCTTACGCGCACGTGCTCACAGGCGGCGGCGTGCTCATCCTCTATCTCTCGATCTACGCCGCGCGCATCTACGAACTCGTCGGCTTGACGAGCGCGTTTGCGTTGATGAGCATCGTGACGACGACCGCCGTCCTGCTCTCCGTCAGACACGACGCGCTCTCAATCGCCATCCTCGCGCTCATCGGCGGCTTCCTGACGCCCGCGTTGCTCTCGAACGGCGTCGATAATCAGGTGGCCCTCTTCGCCTACGTCGCCTTCCTCGATGCGGGCGTGCTCGCGCTCGCCTACTTCAAACGCTGGCGCGTGCTCGATCATCTCGCCTTCGTCGCAACCGCGCTCGTCTTCTTCGCATGGGCCCTCGCCTACTACGAGTCTTGGAAAGACTGGCGCACCGTCTTCTTCCTCACGCTCTTCTTCGCGATGTTCGCCGCGCTCGCGCTGCTGCACAACGTCCTGCGCCAAAGACTCGCGAGCCGTCTCGACATCTCGCTCGCGCTCTCGAACGCAGCGCTCTACTTCGTCTCCGTCTATGCCGTGCTCGAAGACGGGCATCGCGACACGCTCGGCGCGTTCGCGCTTCTCCTCTCGATCTTCTACGTGCTGCTCTACGCGCTCGCGCGCTCGCGCCGGAGCGAAGACGTGCGACTCGCGTCGGCTTACGTCGTCGCCGCCGCCGCGTTTCTCACCGCAGCCGTCGGCATACAGTTCGGCCATCAATGGATCACCATCGGTTGGTCAGTTGAAGCTCTCCTGCTCACGTGGCTGGCCCTGCGCGGGAGCGAGCGCGCGGCGCGCTACACTGCGCTCGCCGTCTTCGCCTTTGCCGCGTCGCGCTGGCTCACGATAGACCTCTTCTCGATCAGCATCGGCGAAGGCACGCGCTTCGTTCCCCTCTTGAACATCCGGGCCCTCTCGTGTCTCGCGCTCCTCGCCGCGCTCGCGTGCGCTACGTGGCTCTATAGACGCGCGCAGTCGGGCGTGGGCGAGGCTGAACGCGATGTCGTCACCGCCGCGTTCACGCTCACGCGCTTCGCACTCGTGCTCGTGCTGCTGACCGCCGATGCGAACGACTACTTCGCGCAGCAACTCGCACACTGGCCCTATACGGCCCGCGACGCTTTGCGTCTGCGCCTTGAAAACACGAGGCAGCTCACGCTCTCGCTCGTGTGGACGATCTACGCCGCCGCGCTCGTCTCGGTCGGTCTCGCGCGACGCTCAAAGCTCATACGCTTCGCGGGTCTCGCGTGGCTCGCCGTCACCGCGTTGAAGCTCGTCGCTATTGATGCGACGTTCTACGATGCCGCGTGGCACGCGCCGCTCTTCAACCAGACCTTCGCCGCCTTCGTCGCCTTCGTCGCAGCCGCAGGTTACGTTGCACGCTCCTATGCGCGCGCGCAAGGGATTAACGATGACGAGAGGCGCATCGCCGTCGTGTCGCTCACTGTTGTCGGGAATCTTTTTGCCGTCGCCGCGCTCTCGCTCGAAGCGAGCGGCTACTTCCACAAGCAGTTGGATGAGCGCGAGCGCGCGGGCCTCTCTTCGCGCGATCTGCGACTCGCGCGGCAGCTCTCGCTCTCGCTTGTCTGGGCCACCTGCGGCGGTGCGATGCTCGCCTTCGGTCACGTCAGGCAGAACCGTGCGCTGCGTCTGCTCGCGCTCGCGCTGCTGGCCGCGACGACCCTCAAGGTCTTCTTCTTCGATCTCGCCGAGCTTGAAAAGTTTTATCGCATCGTCTCGTTCGTCGCGCTTGGATTAGTTCTGCTCGCCGTCTCGTTTCTCTATCAACAGCGACGCGCGCGCGAAGGTGGGGCCGACTGATGATGCCTCGTTGGAACTTGTCACAGAGCGATCAATCGCTGAGGATTCTGAGACCGATGACGGCCGTGACAAAAAGAAAGATGATGTAAGCGGTGACGAAATAGATGAAGGGAGTTGCTTGCAGAAAGTCGCCCACGGCGCGCAGCCACTCCGGCTTGAATTTTCCGGTGAGGCCCACGAAGGCCAAGACCGCAGCGTTAAAGGCCGTGCAGAAGATCAGTAGCGCTTCAGGTCTGGAGATGAAAATGACGAAGAACAGGCTGGCTATCGCCATGACGATGCCCAACCAGAAAGCGTAAGACCTTTTCAGCCAATCGTCGCAATGAAAATAACTCTGATACCAGTCCGTGTGCACTCTCATCGGAAGCCACGTGATGAGCAGGATGAAAATCATGAGCAGTTTGCTGACGGTCTTCTGAGAGATGTTCTGATTGGAGAGAACCAGCACAGCTACAAACCAGAAGTAGAAGACGCAAAATGTAGTCCCTACCCATGCGATTGATAAGTATGAGGCTGCGACGGCATTGCCATGCTTGAAGACATTGCCGAGAGAATTGAGTTGAACCAGCTTCTGATAGTCCTCACACTTAGTCTTCAGTTCGGATGAAGTGGAATTCGACTTCGCCGCCTCGCGCAACTCCATCTCTAAATGAAACGCCTCGGTCGCGGCATTCCCGCGCAGGATATAAGGGCCGATGGGGCGCGACACAAAATCATGGACGACAATGATGGGTGTCAGGATGCATAGGATGAGCAACGCTCCGATGGAAGCATAGAGCAGCCATTCGATGCCATATGTTTTAGCAGCGAAGACATTCACCTCTTTAAGATTGGAAAAAGTGACGCAGAAGACGCCCACCGCAATCGGAAAGGCCGAGAGCATGAAGACGGAGAACGGCGGGTTGTTCTGTATCCATCGAGTCGGATTAGTCCAACGGGGAAGGCTCAACTTGATGGCAAGCGGAAATGTTAGTGAGATGAAGAAAGAGATTCCGAACCCGATCCAAAAAATGTGCATGGGGGCCCTCCGGCGTGTGAGCTGCCAGCGTTAGCGTGAAGGTATTATCAGAAACCGGCCTCACTTTGCAATGGTAGGCATCCGCGAGTAGTGGGCCGGTTTGAAACCAGCCTACTTGTGCATCAGTTGCCCGGTCAGCATGAGCGCGACCATGCGGAAGTCGGAGAGCATCGACCAGAGGGGATGTCCGAAGGTGGCGGGCGTGTTGCGCTCGACGAAGTAGTGACCGATCCAAGAGAGGCCGTAGCCGGGCACGAGCGCAAGCGGAATCCATAACCAATGGCCTGCGGCGGCGAGCGTGAGCGCAAGGGCCACCGCGCCGACAGTTCCCGCCGCGTGCAGCCAACGCGTGCCCGCGCGGCTGTGCTCGTCGAGATAGTGCGACCAGAACTGTTCGTAGGTCTGAAAATCGCGCGTCGCTTCAGTCATCGCCGGTCTCCTCATTCTCAGCTTGACGAAAAGTCGGCCTACTCATTCTCGACTCTGCGACGAGATCAACTCTGCGAAAAGAGTCGGCGGAAATCTTCTGTGCGCACGGGCCGGATGCGCGCGAGTTGCAGGTTCTCTTCGACGTGCGCGGTGCGGCTCATGCCGACAAGCGCGGTCGTCACATTGGGCGCGGAGCGCGTGAACTGGATCGCCGTCTGCGCGTCAGACGCAAGCGGGCCGAGCGGCGCACGAACATCTTCCGAGAGATCGCGCGCGACCTTGCCCTGCATGATCGACGCGCTGGCGACGACCGCGACGCCTAACGCGCTCGCGGCTTCAAAGAGCGAGACGCGCTCGCCGCCGAGCGGTTGATTGTCGAGCGTGAGGGCTTCGGGCATCGCGAGGTTGAAAGGAACTTGAACGAAGCGAAAATGATGATCGTCTCCGCCAACTTCACGCGCGAGTTCCGTCAGCCGTTCAAGCGCGTGGAAACTCTTCGCATCGGGCGCGACGCGGAAGCCGTTCCAAGTGGCGACGCCGTAAGATTTGATCCGGCCCTCAGAGACGATGCGCTCCAACTGCTCGAATGCCGCGCGCATGCGTAGCTCGAACTCCGCGCGTGAGACGACGCCGAGCTGCGTCTCAGGATTGTGCACGTAGTAAACGTCGATTGATGCGAGACCGAGATTCGCGAGCGACTGATCGATCTGGTGCGCGAGGTAGCGCGGCGTCATGCAGTGGCTGCCCGCGACGATGTTTGATAATTCCACGATGCCTGTCTTGACGAACGTCTCTTCCACATAGGCACGCATGGCGTCTTGACCGCGCGGCGGCTCCGAGTCGAAAGGCAGATAGCCGCCCTTCGTGCAGACGACAAGCTCATCACGCGCTGTCGTCTTATCGTTGATCAAACGTTGAAGGGCCGATCCGATGGAACGCTCGCTGCGCTGGAAGCGATAGTTGGCGGCGGTGTCGATGACGTTCGCGCCGAGAGAGACGGCGCGCGCGACCGCATCTTCATATCTTCGATCCGTCTCCTCATCCCACTTACCCAAGTATGTGCCGATGCCGACGGACGAGAGCCACAGCGAGCGAGCGCGTCGGAAATGTTCGGCGATGGCCTTGCCGTCTCCGATCATTCGTTCGCGATAACGCGCAGTGCCCTCGTCCGTCGCGTAGCCTTTGAGGGCCATTCGTTTATTCGCCGTCGCTTCGCTCACGTCTATTCGTCGCCTCGTTGCTCAGTCAAAGTGTCGCCGCTCATTCGCCCAGCCGGTCGCGGGAGAACTTGATGGCTCGCGCCCAAGCGTCAGCCGCAGCCTCGGCGTTGTAGGCGGCCGGTCGCGTGTCGTTGAAGAAGCCGTGGCCGGCTTCCGCATAGACTTTCACGTCGAGCGACTTGCCCGCCTTGCGCATTGCCTCTTCCCAAGCCGGTTCGGTCTGCATGAGACTCGCATCCTTGCCGCCGAAGCTAGCAAGGATCGGACACGACACCTGCGGAACGAGTTCGATGGGCGTGCGGCCATAGAAGATGATCGCGCCCGCGAGATCGTGCGTATGTGTGGCGAGTTGATAGGAGAAGCCGCCGCCCATGCAGAAGCCGATGGAGACGAAGCGCGGCTTAACATTCTTGTCGGCTTTGAGAAAATCGAGCGCGGCTTGCATATCGCGGATCGCGGCGTCTTGTGGAATGGATGACGCCGCGCGGCGCAGGGCCTGCATGTCAGTATCATCTTTTGGCGGCGTCACTGTCGCGCGCGCGAAGAAGTTTGGCGCAAGTGCGACGTAGCCTGCGGCGGCGAAGCGATCCGCGACGCTCTTGATGTGATCGTTCAAGCCGAAGACTTCATGTATGACGAGCACGGCAGGCGCGCTCTTCTTCTTCGGCGGGCGCGAGAGATATGCGGGGATCGTGAGATCGCCGCTCGTGAACTTCACATCGACGCCCTTGAGCGGTGCGCCGGGTCTCTGCGCGGTGGCCTGCGACGGCGTCTGCGCGAATGCGTGCGTGGCCGTCGCGGCGGCGACGGTCGCTGTCGTCGCCGCGCGTTGCAGGAATTGTCTGCGCGCGGCGTCGTGGGCCTGCGCGTCGTCGTCCTTCGTCTGCTTCATCGAGTTTCTCCTCCATGACTCCGAGAGAATATGATCGAGGCGTGAGGCAGAATATAAACGCGCGGCGCGCGCGGCGGCAAGACCGCTTAGACGGCGCGCCCCGCCTGTGATAGGTTTCTAGCCGCACGAAGGATCGGCGCGGAGGTGAGCGAGATCATAAACGGCGAGCACGCGGGACTGTTCAAGTACGGGCCGGACGACGCAAAGGCGCGCGCCGATGAAAGCCCGCTCACAGATCATATCGAAAGCGCGAACGCGATGCGTGGCGAGGGCCTGACCGCGTCCGACGAGACGGAAGAGTCTGCGCGCTCGCTCGCGTCGAGCGGGTTCGAGCGCGAGTTGCGCGTCGCGCTCAGGCTTGCGCGCGCGGCGGGCGCGGAGTCGCTGAAGTTCTACGGGGGCCCTCTCACAATTAGAGACAAGACAGGCAACGACGATCCGGTCACGCAGGCTGACTACGCCGCCAACCGCGTCATCATGCCCGCGCTCGCACGCGAGTTCCCGGAAGACGGCTTGCTCTCCGAAGAGACGACCGACACCGCGCGGCGTCTGTCGAAGCGGCGCGTCTGGATGATCGATCCAATCGACGGCACGAAGGGCTTCATCGAGGGCAACGGCGACTTCGCCGTCCAGATCGGGCTCGCCGTCGAAGGCCGGGCCGTCGTCGGCGTCGTCTATCAGCCCGTGCCCGATCTCTTACACTGGGCGGCCCGTGGTGCGGGCGCGTGGGTCGTCCGACGCGAGACGGGCGCAACACGCTTGCGCGTCTCCGGCGAAACCGATCCGCCGCGTATGCGACTCGCCGCGAGTCTATCGCATCGCAGCCCGCGCATGGATCGCATCGTCAAGACTTTCGGCTTCACCGAAGAGGTGCGACGCGGATCGGTCGGCATCAAGATCGGTCTCATCGTCGAAGGGCAGTGCGATCTCTACATCACGCTCTCATCGCGCACGCACCAGTGGGACACCTGCGCGCCCGAAGCGATTCTCGCGGAGGCGGGTGGCCGCCTGACAGACCTCTGGGGCCACCCTGTCAACTACAACGGCGAGGACACGCGCAATCACAACGGCGTCGCCGCCACCAACGGCGCGTGCCACTCGCTCGTCACGCGCACGCTCGCGCCGCTGCTCGCAGAGTTCGGTCGCGCGCGCCGCACATAACCTCACGCCCGTGCTCGCCTCTTCCGCGCGACACGATCAATTAAGACTCGATCAAAAAAAGTTCGGGGCGACGCGCGAGGAAGTGTTAGCATCGCGCGTGAGTAAGGGAGCTTGCGCTTGATCACGACCGAACGACTTGAGTTGATCCCCGGCACATCGGAGATTTTCTCCGCGCGCGTGGACGACCGCGAAAGTCTCTCGCGTTATCTTGGCGGCGCGCGCGTTCCCGATGAATGGCCCCCCGAACTCTATGATCAGGATGCGGTCAACTGGACGGCGAAGTATCTCTCGGAGAATCCGGATGCGTGCGACTGGATGGTCTGGTTTCTAGTCTTGCGACCGGACAAGTTGGAGAGCGGCGAGCGCACGGTCATCGGTTGCTGTGGCTTCAAGGGCCAGCCATTAACAGATGGCACGTGCGAGATCGGCTACGGCGTGCTCTCGCAGTTCCGACGCGCAGGCTATGCCACGGAAGCCGCGCGCGCGCTCATCAGTTGGGCCTTCTCGCACCCGCAAGTCACGCGCGTCATCGCCGAGACTTATCCGGAGTTAAGGCCCTCGATCAGCGTCATGGAGAAGAACGGCTTGCGCTTCATCGGCGATGGATCGGAGGAGCGTGTCATTCGCTACGAGCTGACGCGCGCCGGATGGGAGCGACGCGACAGCGCGGCAAGTTAAAAGTTAAAAACCTCTCGCGCTCCTGACGTGCAATCACTCGCACGTTCGCGCATCACGTGATAACGAATGATGAACCTCATGAGCCTTCGTTTCACTCTCAACAACTCGCGATGAATCTGCGCGCCAAACTCTTTCCCGCGTCTGTTGTCGCCTGCGCCGCCACGCTCGCCATCGTCTGCTTCGCGCAGTACCGGCGCGGCGCGCGCGTCGCCGATGACGCGTTGCGCGCGGAGTCTTCGCATCGCGCCACACTCTTTGCGCGCGGGATCGAAGCGGAGCTGCGCGCGCGCGAACGGGAGGCCGACGAGCTGGCGGATGATCCGCGATTGCGCGACTTCACACGGGCCACCGGCGAGAGTACGCGTGCGAAGTCAAACGACGCACCGCGACAAGCTGAGGTTGGCCCAACCTACAGTGGATCGGTCGAGGCTGCGGACGTGCCCGAACAGTTGCGTGAGCGCGTCGCTTCGATCTTCGAGCGGGGCGGCGACAGCTTCGCGTCGCTCACTATCGTCGCCGCGCCGAACGTGCGCGTGCGCTTCGAGCCGCAGCGTGCGGGCGGCGCGGGGCCGGTCGTCAAGGCGGGCGACGCTCTGGCAGGCGGGCACGAGCTGGACGCGCTCATCGAAGCTGCGGCGGCGGACGCTGGCAGGAGAGAAATTTCCACGGGCGTCGTCGCGCAGGGCATCGTCTTTTACGTCGTGCCAGCACCGCGCGCGGACGCTGAGCATGGGGGGAAAGTCGCGACGCTCGTCGCCGAGTTGAAGCTGGATGAAGTGTGCGAGCGAGCGGCTGGAAGTTTGATTGACGCAAACGCACAGCGAACTGAATCGCAGTTAGTCGCGCTCGACCGCGAGGGCCGGATCGTCTATCACACGAACGACGCGTTGAGGTTTCAGACGGCCGAGCGCGTGATGACGAACTTCGGCGTCGTCGTCAACCAGATGACGGCGGGGCGCGAAGGCATTGAGAGTTACGATGGCGCGGACAGCGCGCGCTGGCTCGCGGCTTACGCGCCCGTGCGCTCGCTCGATCTCTCCGTCGCGGTCGCGACGAACGCGTCGGCGGCCACCGCAGGGCTGCGACGTGAAGGGAGACTCTACGTCGCGCTCTCCGCGCTGCTCGCATTAGTTATTGCCGCGCTCGTCTTCACGCGCGAGGCGCGCTCTGCGCGGCGCATCGAGCGCATCGCACTCGCGGCGCAGGCAGTCGCCGATGGCGATCTCGAACGCCGGCTTGAAGTGGGCGAGAATGATCGCACGCGCGTTATCGCCGAGAGCTTCAACCTGATGACCGAGCGCTTGCGCGCGCACATCAGGCGCGAGGCGGAGGGCCGGCAGTTTCAGGCCTTCATGCGTCTCTCCGCGATGCTCACGCACGATCTGAAGAACGCGATCACCGGACTCTCGATGTTGGTGTCGAACATGGAGCAGCAGTTTCATCGCGAGGAGTTTCGCGCCGATGCCGTCACCTCTCTGCGCGACGCGACGGATAACTTGCGCGGGATCGTCGCGCGCCTGAGCAAGCCGGTCGAGACTCTGAGCGGCGAGTATCGCAGCGCACTCAAGCCTGTCGATCTCTCTGCGGTCGTGCGCCGCGTCGTCGAGACGACCGCCGGTCAAACTTCTTTTCACGAGATCGAGATGCGATTGCCCGAAGGGCTCGAAGTCGTGGCGGACATTGATCGCTTGGAGCGCGTCTTCGAGAATCTCGTCATCAACGCGCTCGACGCGATGGGAACGAGCGAGGGCCGCCTGACCGTCGAGGGCGGGCGCGAGGGCGAGGATTCCGTCTTCGTCACGGTCGCTGACACGGGCGCGGGGATGACGCCGGAGTTCATCAGCGCGAAACTCTTTCGCCCGTTTGCGACGACGAAGAAACAAGGGCTCGGACTCGGTCTCTATACGTGCCGCGAGATCGTCGAAGCGCATGGTGGAAGCATCGAGGTTGAGTCCAGACCAAGTTCTGGCACGCGCTTCCGCGTCGTGCTACCATCGGGCCCGGTCTCACTCCCGCGCGATAGTAAAACTTGATGACAGAGAAGAAGGACGAGTCTCGATGAGCGAGCAGAGTTCGCATGAGCGCGCGACGGTGCTGGTCGTGGACGACGACCGCGTGCTGCGGCGACAGCTCTACTGGGCTTTGGAAGCGGAGCACGACGTGGTCGAGGCGGAGGCGCGCGCGCAAGCGGTCGAGCGTCTGCGCGGCGGCGAGATCGATGTCGTCATCAGCGATCTTCATTTGCCGCCTGATCTCGACGGCATCTCCGAAGGCTTGGGCGTCATTGAAGCGGCGCGCGCGCAGAGACCGGCCGTGCCGGTCATCGTCATCACGGGCAGCGACTCGAAGGAGGTGGCCCTCGAAGCCGTGCGTTGCGGCGCATACGGGTTCTTCGAGAAGCCTTTTGCCGAAGCGGAGGTCGCACACATCGTCCGGCAAGCGGCGCGCGTTCGTCGCTTGGAGCGCGAGAACGTGCGTCTGCGCGCCGCAGTCGTCGGACGCACGGGGCTTGGTCGTTTGATCGGAACGTCGGCGGCTCTTGAACGTGTGGCGAAGCAGGCGCGCGCCGTCGCAGACACGAGCGCGACCGTCTTGCTCGCGGGCGAGAACGGGACGGGCAAGGAAGTGCTCGCGCGCGCGATCCATGAAGAGAGTCCGCGTCGCGATGCGCCGTTCATCGCGGTGAGTTGCGCGGCTCTGCCGGAACAACTGATCGAGTCCGAGTTGTTCGGTCATGAGAAGGGGGCCTTCACAGGCGCGCACGCGGCGAAGAAGGGCCGCTTCGAGTTGGCTGACACGGGCACGCTCTTCCTCGACGAGATCGGCGAACTCAGTCAGCCCGTGCAGGTGAAACTTTTGCGCGTGCTGCAAGAGCGCAACTTCGAGCGTCTGGGCGGGACGAAGACCGTTACGGTTGATATTCGTTTGATCGCCGCGTCGAATCGCGATCTCGAAAGCGAGGCGGAAGCGGGCCGGTTCAGGCAGGACTTGTTCTATCGTTTGAACGTCGTGCCATTGACGCTGCCGCCTTTGCGCGAGCGGCGCGAAGACATTCCCATGCTCGCCGCTCACTTCGCCGCGCGCGCCTCGGAGAAGCACAACCGCGCCATGCCAACGCTTGAACCGGCCCTGATCGATGCGCTCGCCGAATATGATTTTCCGGGCAACGTGCGCGAGTTGGAAAATCTGATCGAGCGTCTGGTCGTGCTCTCCGCGTCGCCGCGACTCGGCACGGAGCACTTGCCGGAGAAGATGCTCATCGTCGTGCCCGTCGCATCTTCTGACAAGCGCGACGCTGCGGACGAGACGACGCTCGAAGGCGCGACCATCGCGCTGCGCCGGCGACTGCTCGCGAGCGCGCTCCACGCAGAGGGCGGCAACCGCGTCGCCGCCGCGCGACGGCTCGGCATCAGTCGCTCCTATCTGCATCGCCTCATCTCCGAACTCGGCATCGACGGCAAGGAGAAGGATTAATTCATCGATTCACCGGATCGTTGTTTCATTGAAACGCGATCTAGCGAATCAATGAATCAATCTCTGCTCGTCCACTTTTGTGGACGCGCGTCGCGCTCAGCCTGTCCACTCCTGTTCACACTCCGAGAAGTCCACGCAACTCCGCGTCACCCATTCCTTAACAAATCGTGAAGACTCATCTGCGCGCCACGTGCGGCACGAGCGTTGCAATCGTGTGAGTGCGTAAACGAGAAGCGGTTTTGACAACGAACATGGAGCGCGGCGTTCGGGCCGCAACAAGCGGGACGCGGTTTGCGGCAAGAGAGCGAGGCGGCGTCGGCGTGGAGAGCATGAGTAGTGAAGACTAAAGTTTTGATCGTCGATGACGACGCAGCCGTCAGGCAGCAACTCTTCTGGATGTTGTGCGACGAGTACGAGGTAGTGACGGCGCACGATCTACAGTCGGCCCTCAGGCGCGCGCTCGTCTATGAGCCGCAGTTTGCCATCCTCGATCTGCACCTGCCGCCCGCAGCAGACACGCCGGAGGTCGGCTTGCGCGTCCTTGAATACTTGAAGGAGCAGAGTCCTGCGGCGAAGGTGCTCGTCGTCTCTTCCGATGAGGGCCCGGAGATGCGCAAGGCTTGTGCGCGACGCGGGGCCGATGCCTTCCTCGGCAAGCCCTTCGATGTCGAGTCGCTGCTTTCGACCGTGCGCCGCACGACCATCGCCGCCAGACTCGCAGAGATTTGAGATCGCAGTTAGACGTTAAAGACGCGCCGCAGGTTTCGCGCGCGGGCTGCCACTTACAGGCAAACGTTGCAAAGAACGAGCGCAGGGGGAACAAGCGCGGTCTTCAACGGGGGCGGCCCACGCGCGATTGAAAATTCAGGTGAGCGGCACAGGTGAATCGTCGAGACCGCCCGCGAAACGTTTTGGCGCGGATTCGCATATCTAATGTGAAGCCTACGCGCGACGATTCCACCCCAGCTGCCCCGTTAGTTCTTTGAGATTTCTCACAGATTCCTCTCGTCCCTTCCAAAATAACGAGAGGTCGCCGACGCTCCTCGCAAGCGGTTACCCTTCACCGCACGATGGAGCATGAAGCCCCCGCTTCCTTCATGACTCAACCCAGAGTCGCGGGGGCTTCTTTTTTTTTTGAGAGGTGAGATGATATT
>JAVXVG010000007.1:0-37003 GCA_032229975.1 Acidobacteriota bacterium
TTCTTGCGAAGTTTACATCCCGAGGGATTTCATCCTTCACGCGGCGTTGCTGGGTCAGGCTTTCGCCCATTGCCCAAAATTCCCGACTGCTGCCTCCCGTAGGAGTCTGACCCGTATGTCAGTGTCAGTGTGGCCGACCGCCCTCTCAGGCCGGCTACGGATCGTTACCTTGGTGAGCCGTTACCTCACCAACTAGCTAATCCGCCGCAGGCTCCTCTTCAGGCGCGAGGTCCTAAAATCCCCCGCTTTAACAACTGTCACCATGTGGTGCCGCTGCATTATGCGGTGTTAGCCCAAGTTTCCCTGGGTTATTCCCCACCCGAAGGTAGATTACCTACGTGTTACTCACCCGTGCGCCACTTTACTTATCCCCCGAAGGGGACTTTCTCGTTCGACTTGCATGTCTGAGGCACGCCGCCAGCGTTGATTCTGAGCCAGGATCAAACTCTCGTTAGAATTTGTATCTCTGGAACATTATCGATACTGGTTAAGTATCCGAAAATGACTCTTCTCGAGTTTTGAGCCGCGAGCTTTATCGCTCACGACCGCTCTCAAAAGTCTATTAACAGGACACGCTCTATCTAGTTTTCAAAGATCGATTTGTCTTGACCGAATCCAGACTTAGATGCTCTAGATTCGCTCCGGTTGCCCACAGGCGACTCCTTGTCGTCTCAAGCAAAACGTGACTTTAACTCAGCACGTTCACCTTGTCAAGCGCGTCAGAGTTTGACGCGACGAACTCGGTTTCCGTTGTCCGTCTCACCGAAGATTTTAGTCTTCAGGGGACGAAACAGCCGCTCCCTCTCGATGGAAACTCTTGAAAGAGAAGCGGCTCGTCTAAAGCGCTTTTGTTTACCGGAATTTCAACCGCCGTGTTTCAGGCGAAGGGGCATTATAGGGATTCCCGACGGCTTGTCAAGCGCACTCGCAAAAAATTCTCGCGCATGCAGATTCCGCAAAGTATAACGATGCGCGTCCCTATTTTTTCTTCGAGTTTCCGGGGAGGTCTTGCGGAGCTTCGACCCTGAGCAGTCCGTGGTCGTCTTTATAGACTTTGAATCGATAGTCCTTCACGTCCTTGCCGTTCTCCGCCCGCAGCACGAAGAACTTACTACCACCACTCTCTTCAATGCGTAGGGGCAAACGTCCACGTATGTCGTGACTGCGATATGCCGTGTAGTGCTCCTGCCGCGACTTGTCGTAACCGAGGACGTAGATGCGATCAAAGTCTGGATCGTCGATGCTGCTCGGCTCATCCGAATCGCTTCGTTCCAAGATCACCCAACTGCCGGGCTGCACTTCTTTACTGTCATTCGAGCCCTCCGAGTTGTTGCCGCTCTTCTCTCCTTCATCGAGCCTGTGCCATGCGACGAACTCTCGACCGTTTCGATAAAAGATGATGTCGCCCGGCACTGACAACTCGACCTGTTTGCCGTAAACCCACCCTGCGGGCGCGGGAGAGACATCAGGCGTCAGACGCACTTTGTACCAGAGTTCGTTATTCTCCTCCGGCTCTTTCGCGGCAGCTTCGCTCTCGCCGCGCCGGCGATTGTTGGTCTGCGCAGAGCCGGCCTTCGGCGCATCGTCAGTTTCAGCAGTCTCGTTGTTCTTCGGCTTGGGCACGCGTTTCCAACTAACGATCTCAAGGCGCGATCCGCTCTCCAGCTTCAACAGAATGTTCTCGCTGTTGCCGCGGTCGGGCGAGATGCGAAGGTTGGTGCTCGCGCGCAGTTGGCCCGTCGCCTGCGCGGGCACGTCCTTGTCCTCTTCGCCGAGACGTAGTGAGCGTTCGAGCACTTCCTGTGGCATCACGTTGCGCGATTCAATCCATCCTTCAGTGCCTTCCGCGTCGTGCGTGCGCACGCGCAGCCAACGCTCGCCGCCCTGCTCCACTACACCCTCGTTACTATTGCCGCTCTCTTCCGTTGTCTTCGTCTCAACGATATCGACGACCTCACCGCGCAGGACTTCTTTGAGATCGGCGGCGACGATTGCCGTCGAGCTGCGAACCTGCGCGCGACGCGCGATGACGACGCCAGTGTGGCGCACGCCCGCCAGCGTCTTGCAACCCGTCGCGATGAACGACACGGATGCTAGAAGTAGAAGAGCGATGAACGTGCGACACGTGTCGATCCGGAAGCGTATCTGCATTGTCGGCGGCACTATTTTGATGGAAGTATTTGAACAGACTCTGCTGCGGCTACGAACACACGCCAAACATCATGCGCGTCTCGCCTATCAACATTAACGATTGTACCCAATCTGTCGCAGTAAGTCGCGTTGCGAATTGGTCAGAGAGTTTGAAACTCTAAGTTGATGTCGTGCCCCGACCGATTCAAGCCTCAGACCGAAGGGCGACAACTCTACACCGAGATCGATCTTCTGCGCGACAGCGACGAGTCGCGCGGCGAAGTCCTGTCCACTCGCAACATCCCTGAGCACGTCGAGCGCAAGCGCGTTTCCATCGTGGTCGCGAACGCCCGCTTGCGCTCGACGAAACAACTCGCGGTAAACGTCTTCGAGCGAACGCTTGCCGTGAGTAGCCATGCGTAGTCGGAGATCGTAGAGCGCAGCGACGAGCATCCCCTTGTGATAGACGAGCGCGTTCCCTCCGCTCCAACGACGTGTGGAGGATTCGACAAGCGAAAGCGTGTCGCGCTCGCGAAGCGGTTCGTAGTTGTCGTAAGCGCGCGCGAGGGCCGCGAGGTAGTCGTCGAAGTTTAGCAATCCAAGTTGCTGCGATGCACGCAACGCCTGATAGTTCGTGAAGCCCTCATAGAACCATGCGTAGTCGCCTGTGAGCGCGAGCGCATTGGGAATCCAGAGGTGGAACAACTCGTGCGCAAGCGGAGTCGTTACGCGCGCAAGCGCGGAGACTTTCGATGGCCCGCGTCCCGATAGGTAAAAGACGCTCGCACCACGCGTCTCCGCAGACCACTCGCCGAAGGTGGCCGCACGCGGCGGTGGTGCGATAACGACGAGAGCAGAACTATGCGGCACGCCGCCGAAAGTTTTTGCGTGCTCGCGGACGATTGACGCAACTGCGTCGCCGACTTCCCTGTCCGTGAAAGCCCAATCGCCCGCGACGGCGACGCTCACGTCCATGCCGCTCACACGTTCGACACGCTCGCGCACGTCCGGCCCCGCGAAGACGATTGACGACTCCGCGTCTTCTAATTCCAGAGTCGTAGTCGCATCAGACTTCGTGTCGCCATTCTTTGAGGCAAAACTATTTTCTGCCGAGACGATCTTCCAATCGGCGGGGAGTTTGAAGGCCACGCGCGCGCGGGCGAGCGGCAGCGGCAATAGATCGCCGGGCATGAGTGCGCCGCGCGATTCTGTCAGCCAAGAGACGTGTGCGGCGGCGTCGGTCGAAGCGGGCGGATCGAGTTTCATCTCATAGCTGAATCTCAACGCTTCGCGCGAAGCCTCGTACTCGCCTGACGCGAGCCTGCGGACGGGCACATCCGCGCCCTGCGCGTCTGCGAGCGAGAGATTTTCGATGCGGTCGCCCAAGCTCATGATCCCTGCGTAGGCGCTGCGGAATGACCACGCTTTAGTGGCCGCGCCGCGCGAGCCTTCGATCCTCACGCGCGGCGGCGAGAGCGAGACGACACTGATGCGTGCCTCGGTCGTCGGCGCAGTCAACTGCGCGGGCATGATCGATGTGTTCGTCTGCGACATTGCTGGCACGTTAATGATGAGCGTGGAAAGAATGATGCACGCAAGGAAGAGGAGGCCCCTGCGATTACCTGATCGTCCGATCCAACTCTCAAGCGCGAGAAGCGACGACATGATCGAATGTTTTGTCGGCGACTCTGTCGATGTCTTGAATGATGCGTGCATGAAGGTTCGCCGGACATGATTCAGGCGCGGCGGTCGAATTGTCAACCGTTGCGGCGGGACATTTCCGCTACTGCGCGCGCAAAAATTAGGAACAAATTTCGCGCCTCAGTCGTCTAACCCATCGCAGAAGGAAAACACCGCCAACCGTCCGCAAGTGTTGACAGTCAGTTTTACGCGACCTTACAATGCAGCCCTTGCTGCCGTGCCTTCCCCGTGCCGTTCGGGTCAACCTAAGGAGCGACCATGAGTCTCATTAAGATCATCGTCATCACGCTCGCCGTCATCCTATCGCTCCTCTTCTTCTTGCGTTTCCTCTTCTAGCGGCGCGGCTCGATGAACCCTCGTCGCTCCCCGCACGCGCCACGCCAAACGCACCCGCGCCGCGCCGCCGCGCATCCCTTTCCACTCGCGCTACTCTTGTACGCACTACTTCCCTTCATTATCCACGCGCAGACACCACAGCCTACTCCGTCCGGCGACGAAGAAGTCTTAAGCGTCCGCACCGATCTCATTCTCCTGCGACTCTTCGTTACTGATTCGCATAGTCATCGCGTGACAGGACTCGCGCAAAGCGACTTCGAGGTTCGCGATAACGGTCGCGCCGTCGCGCTCAATTATTTCGCGCCGGGCACTTCGCGCGCCGCCTTCGTCTTTGCGCTCGATGCATCGGGCAGCGTTCGCGAGAACGTCGCGCGCCAGCGAGAGGCTGCGACCGCGTTGCTCTCGCGCTTCGGCCAGAGCGCACGCGCCGCCGTCGTCACCTTTGCCGAACGGCCCACGCTCGCGCTCCCCTTCACCACGGACGCCGGACGCGTGCTCGCTGCTTTTCAGATCGAGGCGCAGCCCGAACGTCGCACCGCGATCTTCGACGCGACCCTCGCTGCCCTGCGGGCCTTCGACACCGCGAGACAGGACGCAGCCGAGCGACGCATCGTCGTCCTCATCAGCGATGGCCTCGATAACATTAGTCAAGCTCGTCCCGCATCTGTCATTGAAGAGGCGCGTGCGCGCGGCGTCTCAATCTACGTCGTACACTTCCCCCTCTATGAGCCGCGCGGCGAACATCTCGGCGTGCGAACGCCCGCGCGCGGCTTCCGCGATCTGGCAGAGCGCACCGGCGGCGCGTACTTCCTTCTCGCGGACCCCTCGCACGGTCTCGACCCGCGCTTCAGCTACGATCTCAATCCGGTCTTCAAAGCTATCGCCGACGATCTACAGAGCCAGTACGAACTCGGCTTCTACCCTGACGATGCCGCGCGCAGGCAGCCGGAACACAAACTCGAAGTCACACCGGCCACCGCACGCAATCGCAAGCTGCGCGTCCACTCGCTGCGAGACGCATACACGTTGAGACCGTGAGAACAAGTCTGGAGTCAAGAGTCTGGAGTCTGAAGTCAAAAACTTCAGACGAGTTGACTCCAGACTTTAGACCCCAGACTCCAGACTTTTATGAATGAGCAGAACGAACAGGGACTGCGACGCGTGCGACGCGCGTTGCTAAGCGTGTGGGACAAGACGGGGCTGATCGAGTTTGCGCGCGAGCTTCGCGGCTTCGGCGTCGAGCTGTTGAGCACGGGCGGGACGGCGAAGGCCCTGCGCGACGCCGGTCTCGAAGTGCGCGATGTTTCAGAAGTAACGGGCTTTCCCGAAATGCTCGACGGTCGCGTGAAGACTCTGCACCCGCGCATCCACGGCGGCTTGCTTGCTGTCCGCGACAATGAAGCGCACGTGGATGCGCTTCGAGAGCATGGCATCGACGAGATCGATCTCGTCGTCATCAACCTCTATCCCTTCGAGCAAACAATCGCGCGCGAGGGCGTGACGCTCGAAGAGGCAATCGAGCAGATCGACATCGGTGGCCCCGCCATGATCCGCTCGGCATCAAAGAACTTTCGAGATGTCGCCGTCGTCACCGATCCGCGAAGCTACGAGTTTATCCGGCGTGAGCTTGCGCAGCGTGGCGGTAGCCTGACTCTGGAACTGCGGCGCGAGCTGGCCCTGCAAGCATTCTCGCTAACTTCCGCTTACGACAGCGCGATCCGAAACTATCTTAATAAAGTCGAGACTGAAGAATACACGATGGAGATTCCGGCGGATGCTCTGATAGATAAGGAAGTGTTGATACTGAGCAAGAGGGCCGATCTTCGCTACGGCGAGAACCCCCACCAGAAGGCCGCCCTTTACGGAAGCGACATGCTGGATAGAGAAGGCCCCCCCCCCGGCATCGCTCAAGCGGAACTACTTGGCGGCAAGGAGATGTCTTACAACAACTACGTTGACGCCGACGCTGCTTGGCAGCTTGTCTGCGACTTCGGCGAACTCGCCTGCGCGATCATCAAGCACACGAACCCGGCGGGCGTCGCAACCGGCGCGACAGTCGAAGAAGCATATCGACGCGCGCTCGCGACCGATCCCACGTCAGCCTTCGGCGGCATCGTCGCCTTCAATCACATCGTTGACGAATCGGCGGCGCGCGCCCTCACAGAGATTTTCACAGAGGTCGTCATCGCACCTGACTTCGACGACGCCGCGCTTGAAGTCCTGCGCGCGAAGAAGAACCTGCGCGTGCTGCGCGCGGGCGAGCCACACGTCGTCGAAGGACTCGAATACCGGCAGATCACCGGCGGGATGCTCGTCCAAACGCGCGACACGCACCGACTCACGCGCGCCGATCTCAAAATCGTGACGAAGCGCGCGCCGACAGAAGATGAGATCGCATCGCTCCTCTTCGCGTGGACGGTCTGCAAGCACACGAAGTCGAACGCGATTGTTTATGCGCGCGAAGGTCAGACGGTGGGAGTCGGCGCGGGCCAGATGTCGCGCGTCGATTCGGTCAAGCTCGGCGCATCGCGCGCAGTTCTCCCCGTCGCCGGATCAGTCCTCGCCTCCGACGCCTTCTTTCCCTTCAGCGACGGGCTGGATGAAGCGGCCCAGCACGGCATCACGGCCATCATCCAACCCGGCGGCTCCGTGCGCGACTCGGAAGTGATCGCCGCCGCAGACGAGCACGGCCTCGCGATGGTCTTCACGGGCGTGCGACACTTCAAGCATTGAAGCACTCAACATTGAGCGCTCAGCATTCAGCCTTTGAATGCTTCTCCGGCTGAATGCTGAATACTGAGTGCTGAGCGCTTTTCCCCCTTGCAGTCGCGCGTTGCAATCGCCGATACTTGCGCGCGAAGGTTGATGATGTTGCTTGCGCGTCTCCCGTTTGATTTTGCGTCGGAGTCTGATTTAACGAAAGGGCCTTTTCGATGGCTGACATGGAATTTGCGAACGCGGGTGGCGAAGGCACTGGGGTGCGTTGCCGTTACTGCGGGCAGTTGAACACGACGCGCGGGGACGTTCTCGGCGCGGCGCGTTGCGGGCGTTGTCACTTGCCGCTCTCGGATGAGCCGCACAAAAAGTTCGCAGAGCTGAGCAAGGACGACTACATCCACCCTGCGGATGCAAAGGCCTTAGCGACGCTGCGCGCCATTCCCGGTCTCGACACGGCGGTGCGGAAGCTCTTGCAGGTGACGGGCGAATCGGTTATCCGCGTCATCTTCATGGCGAGCGCGGTGCGCGTCACGCCGAAGCAGTGTCCCGATCTTTACGCGAAGCTGCAAGTGGCCTGCACGACCCTCGGCGTCGATATGCCCGATCTCTTCGTACAGCAGTCGCCCATCGTCAACGCCTTCACGGGCGGCGTGACGAAGCCTGTCATCGTTCTCTATTCGGGCCTGCTCGAGCGACTCAACGACGAAGAGACACTCGCCGTCATCGCGCACGAGGTCGGGCACATCCACGCCGAGCACGTGCTCTATCTCACGGTCGCGCATCTACTCGAAGCGCTCGCCAATGTCGCCATCGCAGCCGCGCCCGTCGCTTCGCTCGTCGCGCAACTTTTGTCGGCAGGGATGCGAGCCGCGCTGCTCGCGTGGGCCCGTCGCGCCGAGTTGTCGTGCGACCGCGCGGCTCTACTCGTCACGCAAGACGCCGACGTGATCGGTCGCACGATGATGAAACTATCGGGCGGCACTTATGCGTCGCGTGTTGACTACGAACAGTTCCTCGTGCAAGCGCGCGACTTTCAGAAGAACTACGACGAGAAAGCTCTGGATCGTTTCTGGGCCGACATCATCACGTCGGGCCTCTCGCACCCGTTCCCTGTGTGGCGCGTCTCGGAGATTCTGAAATGGGTTGAGAGCGGCGAGTACGCGCGCCTCATCAACAGCGAGCCGCAGATCGCCGCGGCCTGATCTTGATCATAGATTCGGAGAGTTGGACTAAAATGTTGGAAGGCAAAAACGGCATCATCTTCGGCGTGGCGAACAAACGCTCGATTGCATGGGCGTGTGCGCAGGCCCTCGCCGGCGCGGGCGCGCGACTCGCCTTCACGTATCAGACGGAGCGTCTGAGAGAGAACGTCGAAGAGTTGACCGCGAAGCTCGAAGGCGAGACTCTGCTCTCGCAGTGCGACGTGCAGAACACAGGCGAAGTTGATGAGACTTTCCGGCTGGTCGGCGAGCGTTTCGGTCGGCTCGACTTTCTCATTCACAGTCTCGCCTTCGCACCGCGCGAGGCATTGGAGAACGAGTTCGTTCAAACTTCGCGCGAAGCCTTCACCACCGCGCTCGACATCAGCGCATATTCGCTCGCCGCGCTTGCACGCGCCGCACAGCCTTTGATGACAGAGGGCGGGAGCATCATCTCGATGACCTACTACGGCGCGGAGAAGGTCGTCACCGGCTACAATGTGATGGGCGTCGCCAAGTCTGCGCTCGAAGCATCGACGCGCTACCTCGCCGCCGATCTCGGCAAGCATAACATCCGCGTCAACGCCATCAGCGCGGGCCCCATCAACACGCTCGCCGCGCGCGGCGTCGGCAACCTCTCTGCGATGCTCAAGCACCACGCCGATCACTCGCCGCTCAAACGCAACGTCGAAGCGCGCGAGGTCGGCGGCGTCGCGCTCTTTTTGTGCAGTCCGCTCTCTTCCGCCGTCACGGGCGAAGTCATCCACGTCGATTGCGGCTACAACATCATGGGCATCTGACGCGAAACTTTACGTCGCATGCCGCGACAATTTACGAATCAAGATTCTTTAGAGACCGGCCCAGGCCCTCGTCGTCTTTTAAGCCTCGCAAGTTAAGTCTCGCAAGTAATTCCCTGTTGCGTCGGGCCGTCCTCACGGCTCGCATGGAGGTAACTCACATGGCAAAGCAAACAACAATGACGGCGCAAGAGTCGGACGAATTCAAGGAGAAGGCGAAGCGACGCGCTGACGTGGCTTCCACGTTCATCGGATTCCTCGTCGGTCTGGCTGTGACCGAGACGGTCAAACCCGTGCGTGATGCGTTAAAGGACTTGGGCGTGTCGTGGGTGAGCCTCGGCCTCTTCGTGGTCTTCTTCCTCACCTGCATTCGCTTCTTCATCGGCGGCTTGTTTCACCTGACGAGGAAAGAGTTTCTCAAGCGGAGCAGGATCGTCTGGTTCATCGACTTTCTCGTCATCTCGTTCGAGAGCACCATCCTGATCTTCATGGCTGGCGTCTCGAACGTGACGGAGAGTACGGGCGTGGGCGTGCGTTACGGTTTCTTCTCGTTCTTCATCCTCCTCATCTTCGTTGATGGGGCATGGATCATTTACCACGCGTTCCTTTATCTGGGTTGTAGAAGGTGGAAAGAAGGTGTCAAGTGGTATGAAGAGATTCCGTGGCAGTGGGAGATTTTGAACCTCGTCACCATTGCCTGCATCGCGCTCGTCTATCACTTCACGGGCGGACTCTATTCCGCCGAGAGTTTGAAGTGGCTGGTGATGATCAACGTGCTCATCTTCGTCGCCGACATCCTGCTCGTTGATCGCGCCCAACTATTTAGCGGCACGGAAATGGTAATACATGCTCCGGCCGGACAAGCCGCAGCTTAGTCATTCGACGCTACGCTGTTTGGTGGCTGCTGCGTTTGATTTTGCGCGCGCGCCATGCGGCGGCTTAACGGTGAGCGTGAGCCATTCGAGGTAGGGCGCGGAAATTTCGGTGACGGGGAGCGCGACGATCTCTGGCGTCGAGTAACTGTGAAGAGCGCGCACCTCGCGTTCGAGAGCGGCGAAGCGACCGGCGATGGTCTTCACGATCAACAGGTGTTCGGGCTCGCGTCGCACCGCGCCCTCCCACCAATAGACCGATTCCATTTCGGGAAGAATCTGCACGCACGCGGCGAGGCGCGCGCCGACCAGCATCTCGGCGAGCCGCGCGGCCTCTTCGCGATTCGGCGCGGTGACGAGCACGACGACCGCAGCCTCGTTCCCTTCCAGCACGCCTCCCCTTTCAAACGTTTGACGACCGACGACCAACGTGTGGCCGGCCAACGTGCGACAACGCGCAACGGCGCGTTCAGGAGTCGCCGCCTTCTTTCTCTCCGGCCATCAACGCATCCTCTTCGGCGGTCGTGCCGGTGAGCGGCGTGGCGTCGTCGCCGAAGAAAGACTTGTAGAGTTCCATAGCGCGCTCATAGTCGCGCTCATCGACGAGGACGAGCGCGCCGGGCGCGGCGGTTGAGAGCAGCGACGAGAACATGTCTGAGCTGCCCGACTGGACGGCGGAGCGAATGCCGTTCTGCTGCAGGATGTCGTTGACCATCTCCGCCTCGGCGGGAGAGCCGACGTTGTGCAGCGCGACGAAACGCGCCTCGCTCCGGTCGCGCGCCGTCTCAGGGGAAAGTTTTTCAACCAACTCGACGTTATGATCGGGACAGCGCGTAAGGCCCTCTTCATACTCCGATTCGCAGACGGGACAGAACATGGCGACTCCTATCGGTTTCAGGTTGAAAGTTTCAAGTTAGTCTAAGACCGTTCACGTGAAACTCCAAACCCGAAGTATGAAACTTACAATCTGAACACTTGCGACTTGAAACTTTAAACTTGCAACTCTTCCTTACTTTGTCGCGCGCCCGGCGCGCTCGAACGGTATCTCATCGAAGTGGGTCATGCGTTTGAACTCGCGGAAGCGCGCGTTGATCTCTTCATGCGTGAGTCTCTGCACACGCTCCGTGCCGAACTCCTCGACGTTGAAGGAAGCCATCACCGAGCCGAAGATCATCGCGCGCCGCATCGTCGCCTCGTCGGTCGCGTTCTGGCTGGCGAGATAACCCATGAAGCCGCCCGCGAACGTATCGCCCGCTCCCGTCGGATCAAAAACGGATTCGAGTGGGTAAGCGGGGATCGCGAAGTATGAATCGTTCGTAAACAGAGCCGCGCCATACTCGCCGCGCTTGATAACGAGCGCGCGGGGGCCCTCCGCGAGAATCTTGCGCGCGGCGCGCAACAGGTTCGGCTCGCCCGCGAGTTGCCGCGCCTCGGCGTCGTTGATAATGACGACGTGGACGCGGCGCACGGCCTCCCACACGGCTTCGGGCACGGTATCGATCCAGTAGTTCATCGTGTCGAGCGCGACAAGCTGCGCGCTCTCTACTTGCCCGCGCACTTCTTGTTGCAGATCGGGCTGGATGTTGCCGAGGAAGGCGAAGCGCGTCTGCTTCGATGCGTCGGAGAGTTTCGGCTTGAAGTCGGCGAAGACGTTGAGCTGCGTGTCGAGCGTGTGCGCGGTGTTGAGATCGAAATCGTAACGACCGCGCCAGAAGAAGGTCTTGCCTTCGTTGACGATCTCTAAATCCTCGATGTCGATCTCGTGTTTGCGAAAGACTTCGATCTCTTCGTGGCCGAAGTCGCCGCCGACAACGCCGACCACGCGAACGTCCGCGAAGAAGCTCGCCGAGAGCGAGAAGTGAGTGGCCGATCCGCCGAGCATCCGCTCGCGTTTTCCGAAAGGCGTCTCGACCGCATCGAACGCGACCGAGCCGACAACTAGCAGAGACACTGTTTCGATTCTCCTGTCGGTGAGTTGTAGAACTTAGGTGCGTACAGCTTTCACTGCTTCGCGCTCGCCTTCGGCGCGACGCCGCCGAGCGACCGTAGTTCCTCTTCCGCATCCTTGCGGAACTGGCTTTCGGGATACTCGTTGACGAGGCGCGAGAGATAGACGCGGGCCTCCGCGCGGTGCTTCTCGACGGGCAGGACGGGCTGCTGCTTGCCCTTCTTCTCCGAGAGATAGAGATTGCTCATGCCTGCGATGTACAACGCCTCATCGATCTGCGAGAAGTTCGGGTAGCCCGCAATGATCTCTTCGGCGCGCGAGAGCGACGCGCGATAAGCCTTCTTCAATTTGAAATACTGCCGCGCCGTGTCTAGGTTGTGCTTCGAGTCTTTTTCCAACATCGGATCGCGCAGCACCGACGCATCCGGCTGTCGCACACTGGTCTGCGCGCGCGCGTTCGTTGCGCCAAGCGCGAACACGACGAGGGCCATAGCTAACAAGATCGACTTTTTCATAACACCTCCAACTCGTAAATCGTGAATGGTCAATCGTAAATCGTAAACGGAATAGAAAACGTCTTGAACGATTCACGATTGACCATTTACGATTTACCATACTTTTTGATGATCGCATCGAGCTTCCGCGTTGTCGCCTCTGCCCAGAGATCGGGAGCGGTGAAGATGGCATTCTTGAGCGCGGAGCCACACGAGCAGCCGCGCGGCTTCGACGCGAGCCGCTTGACCGACTCGCGCATGATCACCTGCGCGTTACGCACATTCTTGTTCAAATACTCGACGACCTGCTCGACCGAGACGGCATCGTGCGCCTCGTGCCAGCAGTCGTAGTCTGTGACGAGCGCAAGCGTCGAGTAACAGATTTCCGCCTCGCGCGCGAGCTTCGCCTCCTGCAAGTTCGTCATCCCGATCACGTCCATGCCCCACTGCCGATAGACGTTCGATTCCGCTTTGGTCGAGAAGGCAGGCCCCTCCATGCACAGGTACGTCCCGCCGCGATGCACCGTCACGTCAGTGGCCTTGCAAGACTCTTCTAGCACGTCGCCGAGTTCCGCACACACGGGTTGCGCGAACGTGATGTGCGCGACGATGCCTTCACCGAAGAATGTCGATTCGTGTGCGCGCGCACGCGTACGGTCGAAGAACTGATCGGGGATGACCATGTGCAAAGGCTCGTAACGTTCTTGCAGCGAGCCGACCGCCGACGCCGATAGTATCCGCTCGACGCCGAGCAGCTTCATTGCGTAGATGTTCGCACGAAACGGCAACTCTGTCGGCAACAGCTTGTGTCCACGTCCGTGACGCGGCAGAAACGCGACGCGCACGCCTTCGAGCGTGCCGACGATAAACGAGTCCGAAGGGTGGCCGAAAGGCGTCTCGACCGCGATCTCTTCAACGTCCTTCAACTCCGGCATCTGGTAGAGCCCGCTGCCGCCGATGATTCCGATCTGTGCTGTCGCCATGTGAGTCGTTACCGAAATGTATAAACTTAACTACCGGACAAAATTTTCCGTCATCCTTCGTATTGAACCGCGCGCAACTTCCCTTCTTCTTCGATGATGCGGCAGAGCGGCGCGTCCGCGTCATGATAGAAGAGACAGAGCCAATTCTCTCGCGCGGCTTGCGGTAGCAGACGCTTCTTTGCTTCGAGCGTCTCGACGGGATAGAGATCGTAGCCCATGATCCATGCCGGAGCGATGTGCGCGCGTGTCGGCACGAGATCGGCGAAACCGAAGAGCGTTTGACCTTCACGTTCAAGCCGGACGCATTGC
This sequence comes from Acidobacteriota bacterium, assembly GCA_032229975.1. Lineage (GTDB taxonomy): Bacteria > Acidobacteriota > Blastocatellia > Pyrinomonadales > Pyrinomonadaceae > JAIVGV01. The sequence goes on from JAVXVG010000007.1 coordinate 13,488, forward strand.
ATCGTGCGCGAGTGGCCCGCGACGCACTCCATCGTCAGACCCGGTGCCACCTCGTAAGTTTCGTCCTTCAACTTCAACTGTCCCGACTCGCGAAGAGGCCGCCAGTTCTCCACGAGATAGCTCGCGCGGTCGCGCTCGTGCGGGCGTTCGGCGTGCTCAAACTCCTCGCGCGAGACGAAGTAGCGCGCGTTTGCGAAAGTCGGGACGACGTTGCCGCCCGCGTCAAGCGTCGTGTTTCCACCCGCGTGATCAAAATGCAAGTGCGTGTTGACGACGATGCTGATGTCAGCCGCGCCGTAACCCGTCAACGCGAGTAGCGACTCATCCAAAGTCCTCTCGCGCGTGATGCCGTACATCGCAGCGTGCTTCGCAGACCACTTGTCGCCGATACCTGTCTCAATGATGATGCGCTCGCGCGGCGTTTCAATGAACAGGCAGTTCATGTTAAGACGCACGCGATTCTCTTCATCCGGCGGCGACTCGCGTGCCCACAGAGAGCGCGGCACGACGCCGAACATCGCTCCACCGTCCAGACGAAACTCCGCATCCGGCACGATCTCGACCCGGTAATCGCCGAGAAGCATAAGAGTAGAGGTTAGAGGCTAGAGGTCAGAGGTTAGTGAGAGACAGTTTTAACTAATCTCTGACCTCTAGCCTCTAGCCTCTGTTTTATTTCTTCTTCCCCGCGTTCATGTTCGCCGCGCCGTGTGGATTAGCAGAGGCGGGCGGCCCGTTGGGTAGCGGCGGCTCGCTCTCTGCGCCGGGGAAACCTCCGGGCGGCTGTTGCATCTGCGGCGGCATGGGCGGCGCGTCGATGTGGAAGTCGTCGGGCACGTTGACGTGTGCGCGCTGCGCGATCTCGTCGATGTACTTCTGACGCTTCTCTTTCTCAACTGCGGCCTTCGCCTGCTCGCGCGGCGACTGCGGCGGCGCGAAGGGATTCGCCGCCTGCTTGCCCGTGTCGCTCTTGAAGAGGATGTGGCGCGCGTGCACTTCTTCAACGTCCTTGCCCTGCTCGTCCTTCGACGTGCGCTTCTCCTCGACCTTGATGATGTGGAAGCCGAACGGCGTCTCGACCACGTCGCTGATCTCGCCGGGCTTCAAGTTGAACGCTGCATCCTCGAACGGCTTGACCATCATGCCGCGCTTGAACCAGCCGAGGTCGCCGCCCTTGTCCTTGTTGCCCGGATCGCCCGAATACTGTTTCGCCAACTCGCCGAAGTCTTCGCCCGCGCGCGCTCGCTTGAGAACGTCCTGAGCCTGCGCGCGCGTCTTGCTCTCGTCAAACTCCGGGTGCTTGGCGATGTAGTCGTTAACCTCTTGATCGGTCGCTTTGGTCTTCTCCTCGATCTGCTGCTTGTTCGCTTCCGTGTACTTGCGCGCGAGCACCTGCGCTTCCTGCACCTGCATGAGCAACTGCGTGCGTCGCTCCTTGTCAACACCGGCCGCGCGCGCCTTCTGCGCGACGACTTGCGTGGGCCCCCACAACTCGTTCTTCAACTGGTTGCGTTGCTCGTCCGTCATCCCACCAGCCGACGGCAGCAGTCCGAGGTCTTGCACGTCTTTGACGAACTGATCGAACTTCTGATCCTGCCCCGGCTCCTTGAGCAGCTTATCGACATCGTCCTTCGAGTAAAGTTGATCGGGATTGGTGACGCCCGCCTCCTGCTGCTTCTGCGCGTAGGACTGCGCGAGGATGAAGGTACGCATCACATCGAGTTGACGCTTCGTGTCGGGCTTGTCGGCGATGCCTGTGGCGCGGGCCTCCTGCGCCATCGAGAATATCTCGCGCAACTGTTTGGTGAAGTCTTTGCGCTGCTGCTCGCTGTTGGCGAACATCGCTAGCTCCTGCGGCGAGTGCGCCATGCCCTTGACGATCTCCGTCACGTCTTCCTGCGTGAGCGAGACGGCACGCGAGCGGCGCGCGATGACCTGCCACGCGATGAGCGCGATTGCGATGGCCACCGCCACGCCCGCCACGATCAAAGCCTTCGTCGTCGAACTCATCCCGCCACCCGCGTTCGCTGATGATGGGCGCGCGGCGACGTTGCGCTGCGCTCCGAGCAGCGTCGTCTGCGCGTTGAGCGGCGTTGTCTCCGCGCCGCTTGATGCCGATGAGTTTGATGAGGCGGGCGTGCCCGCTTGCGACTCGAACTCTGATGCAGGCCCTTCGTCAGCGTTTAGTTCGGCCCTCGATCCATCAACCGGCCCGGTCGCAGCCGCATCGAGTGGCATCGTCTCGCCGGATGCGCTCGCTTCGCCCGACGCATCGGCGTTAGTCTCCGCGCTCACGCCCTCGCCGCAGCCGGGGCAGATCGTCGTCTCGTCCGGCATCGTCGTCCCGCAGTGCTTGCAAGTGATCATCTCGTTTCCTTCTTCCGTTGTTTTAACCGTTCGGCCCTATTCTTCGTTGAGAGTAAAGCTATTTACTTTCGGCATCCACTTCAGACGCCGCGCCCCCGTGCTCGACAAGTTCGAGCAGCACGCCGCCCGCAGCCGACGGGTGCACGAACGCGATCAGACAGTTGTCCGCGCCGGCACGCGGCTCCTCGTCGATCAAACGCGCGCCGTTCGACTTCAAACGCGCAAGCGCGGCGCGTATATCTTCGACGCGCACCGCGACGTGATGAATCCCGGCCCCGCGCTTCTCGATGAATTTCGCGACGGGCGAATCTGCGCGCGTCGGTTCAAGCAACTCCACGCGCGGCTCACCGAGAGGCAGCATCGCCACGCGCACGCCCTGCTCCGCGACCTCTTCCGTATGCACGACCTCCAAGCCGAGCGCGTCGCGCCAGAAGACGAGCGCGTCATCGATCTTCGGCGTCGCGATCCCGATGTGATCAATTTTCATTCGTCAGCACCCAGCACTCAGCAATACCAGCCTCTTGCGTTTGGCTGATTGCTGATTGCTAATTGATGTTTTCCAAAAACTCTTCAACCGCCGAATAGGGATCGCGCCGTTTCTCCGCGACTTCGTGCGCGAGCGCGTCGAGTTTTTTGTCCGCGTCTGCACCACCGAGAGCGCGCGCGAGCAGACGTTCGCGCAGCAGTTCGAGGATGCGCCAGCGCGCGATTGAAGCGCGTCGCTCAAGGCTCGACTGGCCCTTGAGTTGAAACTCGCGATAGCTGTCGATTGCGGCGGCAAGCGCATCAATGCCCTTGTTCTCAGTAGCGACGGTCTTGATGATGGGCGTCTCCCACAGATCGGAGCGCATGGCGAGCGTGAGCAAAGATTCCAATTCCTTCTCCGTCCTCAGCACGCCCTCGCGGTCGGCTTTGTTGATGACGAACACGTCGCTGATCTCCATGATGCCCGCCTTGATCGCCTGCACATCGTCGCCCATGCCGGGCACGAGCACGACAACCGACACGTCCGCCGCCTTCACGATCTCCACTTCGTCCTGACCGACGCCGACCGTCTCAACAATGATCTTCTCGTATCCGGCAGCGTCGAGGATCGAAACAGCATCGACACTTGCGCGCGCCAAGCCGCCGAGATGCCCGCGCGTCGCCATCGAGCGGATGAAGACGCCCGCGTCGAGTCCGAGCGTCTGCATCCTGATCCTATCGCCCAAGATGGCCCCGCCCGAAAACGGGCTCGAAGGATCGACGCAGACGATGCCGACTCTCTCGCCGCGACTTCGATAGAGCAGCGCGAGCTTATCGACCAGCGAAGACTTTCCCGCCCCCGGCGAGCCCGTGATGCCAACGACGAGCCCGCGCCCCGTGTGCGCGAAGACGGACTTCATCAACTCAGCCGCGCCCTCGACGTTATCCTCCACCTTCGAGATCGCACGCGCCACCGCACGCGCGTCGCCCGCGAGGATGCGTTCGAGTTCAGTGGTGACTGTCGCAGCTGTCATCAACTCAAAACTTCTTAACGTCGCGGGATGCCGAGATCATCGCAAATCTTACGAGCCAAACTTTCTTTGATCTCCCTATGACACGGCACGGAGGAGGATGCGCCGTTAACAGGGTTCTTATAAAGTGTGTGCCTGCCGCCCTCGCGGACGAAGACGCAGCCGTGCGCCTCGATGTGCCGAATGAGATTAACCCGCTTCACGCTCAGGCGGCGCGCAAGGTTAAACTCTCTCTCGTCACCTTTGCATTATCGGCTAATCGCCTTTCAGACTCTTCCCTATTAGCGTCGAGAATCATCTGGACGGCTTCTTGAAGATTCTCCCTCACTTCGTCGAGCGTCTCGCCCTGCGTGTTCGCGCCGGGCAGTTCAGCGATGTAGCCGATGTAACCGCCCTCTTCCGCCTCTTCGTAGATCGCGGTCAGTCGCAACTCGGTGATGATGTCTTTTAACTCTTTGCTCATAGCTATACGTTGCTCAGAATTTGTTTAGCGATGATGAGACGTTGAATCTCGGACGTGCCTTCGCCGATGGTGCAGAGTTTGGAGTCGCGCCAGTATTTTTCGGGCGGGTAGTCTTTCGTGTAGCCGTAGCCGCCGTGAATCTGGATCGCTTCCTCGCAGACCTTCACAGAGATTTCCGAGGCGTAGAGCTTCGCCATCGAAGACTCCTGCGTCACTTTGCGTCCTTCGTCTTTCAAGAAGGCCGCGCGGTAGGTCAACAGTCGCGCCGCGTCGATCTGCGTCGCCATATCGGCGAGTTTGAATTGGATCGCCTGAAACTCGGAGATCGGTTTGCCGAACTGTTGACGCTCTTTTGAATATTTCACAGCCGACTCGTATGCGCCCTGCGCGATGCCGAGCGCGAGCGCGGCAATCGAGATGCGACCGCCGTCGAGCACTTGCATCGCCTGAATGAAGCCCAAGCCTTCGGGCCCCAGACGATTCTCGTCCGGCACGATGCAATCTTCAAAGATCACGCTCGCGGTTTCCGAAGCGCGAAGTCCGAGCTTGTCCTCTTTCTTGCCGGGTGCGAAACCTTTCATGCCCTTCTCAAAGATGAAGGCGGTGATGCCCTTCGAGCGCATGGCGCGGTCGGTCGAGGCGACGGCGACGCAGGTGTCGCCGTGAATGGCGTGCGTGATGAAGTTCTTCGCGCCGTTGACAAGCCAGCCGCCGTCCTTCTTAACAGCAGTCGTGCGCGTGCCCGATGCGTCCGATCCCGCGCTCGGTTCAGTCAATCCCCACGCGCCAAGTTTTTCGCCGCTCGCGAGTGGGACGAGATACTTGCGCTTCTGCTCCTCGCTACCGAACATGTAGATGTGATTCGAGCAGAGCGAATTGTGCGCGGCGACAGAGATGCCGACCGATCCATCGACGCGCGAAAGTTCCTCGATGATCGTCACGTATTCGATGTAGCCCAACCCAGCGCCGCCATACTCTTCAGGGAAGATGACGCCCATGAAACCTTGCTCGGCGAGCTTCGGCATGAGTTCCGTGGGGAAGTGCTGCGTCTCGTCCCACTCTCGCACGTGCGGCGCGATCTCGCCTTCGGCGAACTCTCTCACGCTCGACTTGATCTGTTGCTGCTCTTCCGTCAGATCGAAATTCATCGCTCGAACCAATCCCCCTCGATGTGCCTGCGCACAAAAAAAGACGAACAGTGACAGACCGCAACCACCGACTTTTGCTGCTGTTCGCCTGACCTTTTATTCTAACTGATCTCTAGCCCCGGACGTGACCCGCCCCGCGCCCCTTCGTCGCCCCGCGCGCCGGTTTTTTACTCGACCCGCGCTGCGTCTCACGCGACGCTTCCGTCTTCACGTCTCGACGAGACTCTGGCCCACTGCTTCGTCGCTTGCCAGTTGCGCGCGCGTCTTTCGAGCCAACGCGTTTTGCCTCGTTGCTCCTCTTTACGTCGCGCTTCGTCGCTCCACGTTTGAGGCTCGCGATTTCGGCGGGCATGAGATGTCGCCATGCGCCCGTCGGCAGACGCTCATCGTGCAAGTTACCGATCCGCACGCGGCGCAACTTGATGACGGAGTGGCCCACGGCATCGAACATTCTACGAATCTGCTGATTGCGCCCCTCGTGCAAGACGACCTCGAACCAAGAGTTCGTCGAGGTCTCGCCGGTCTTCTCTACTTGCGCGGGCGCGGTTCGCACGCCGTCGTCCAGAACGATCCCGCGCCGCAAACGCACTATCGCCGCGTCGGGCGGGACGCCCTTGACCTTCGCCTCGTAAACCTTCGCGACCTTGTTGCGCGCCGCCGTCACGTAGTTGGTCAGCTCGCCGTCGTTCGTCAGGATGATGAGCCCTTCGGTGTTGAAGTCGAGACGACCGACGGGATGCAGGCGACCGAGCGAGGGAGGCACGAGCGAGGTGACGAGCGGCCGGTCTTCCGGATCGGACAGGCTCGCGAGATAACCGCGCGGCTTGTTGAGCAGCACGTAAACTTTCTCGCGCGCGGCGAGCAAAGGATTGATGAGTCGCCCGCGCACCTTGATGTGATCGCGCGCGGGATCAGCCTTCGTGCCTTGCTCGGTGACGACTTGACCGTTCACCGTTACCGCGCCCGACGCGATCAACTCTTCAGCATGACGGCGCGATGCAAGCCCGGCCGCCGCGATCAATTTTTGCAAACGTTCTTCTGACACAGGCCCTCGAATGATTTCAACGCCAGTCCGGCGGTGTCGGCGGCACGCGCTCGCCGCGCCGCGCCTCCCACGGTTGATTCGCCCACGCCGTCGCGTCGTTCGGCAACTCGGCGCGCGCGCCGCCGGGCGTAGTCTGGTAAATCTCTTTCCAGTTCTCGCCGAAGAAGAACCAGAGCGCATAGACGCAGACCGCCGTGCCGATGGGCACGTTCATCGCCGAGAACACGGCGGCAATGATACTGCTCAGACGCGCCCAACTCTTGCGCTTGAGCACCGCATAGCCCGCGACGAAAGAAGGCGTGGCGAAGATCGATTGAATGACGACGACGAAGACCATGATGGCGAGAAAGAAGAGTCGCGGCGGCCCTTCCCGGCCCGGCTGATTGGGTATCATCAGCGCGAAGCTGCCGAACATCAACGCCATCAACAGGGCCATCAGCATCTGGAATCCGCCGTGGACGAGAAACGCGATGCCGATGAATTTATTGTGCTGCTCGTTCGTCATGCTTCAACCTCTTAAGGAAGCCTCACGCGCCGCTCGTCAGGTCTTCAAAGTCTTCGATGTTCGGCAGCTCCGTCAAATCTTTCATGCCGAACTGCAACAGAAACTCTTTCGACGTGCCGTACATCATCGGTCGCCCGATGACTTCCTTGCGCCCCTTCGCGACGATGAGACGTTTGTCGAGCAACGTCTTGATCGCCGATGAAGACTGCACGCCGCGAATCTCCAGAATCTCCGGCACGGTGATCGGCTGCTTGTAAGCGATGACGGCGAGCGTCTCAAGCGCGGCGAGCGAGAGCTTCGCCGACGGTCGCGATTTCAGAAACGCGCGCACGTGCTCATGATGCTCTGCGCGTGTGGCGAATTGCCAGCCGCCGGCCACCTCGCGCAACATCAAACCGGCGTTGCGCTCGTTGAACTCCTTCGCCAACTCCTGCACGGCCACCTCGACCCAGCCGCGCTCCTCGCGCAAAACTTCCGCGAGCATCTTCGCAGAGATCGGCTCTTCAGCGACGAAGACCAGCGCCTCGATGATGCCCATCAACTCCGCCATGCTGCGCGGCTCGCCGCCCGGCGCGATCCCATCGTCGCCCTCCGCAACTTCCGCAGATGCGCGCGCTCTCCGTTCGCGTTGCAGCGCGAGCATCTGCTCGGCGAGGTCTTCCGCGTCCGCGTCGTGTATGACGATCTCGGCGTCAACTTCTTCGACGCCGTCCGCCTCGTCGTCCACATCATCTTCGAGATCAAACGGCGCGGACGACCCGTCAACATCTGCTGTCGCGGACTCGGAGGCGGCCCGCGAAGAATCAGGCGATGACGATGCGCTCGTTGACGCACTAGATAAAGATGACGCGTCCGACTCGTTTGACAACCCTGTGGTCTCGTTGTTAGACGCGATGCTCGAAGAAGTCTCGACGCCTTCGGCGATGCTCGTCGCCGCAATAGGGCCACCCTGCCCATCCATCGAATTTTTACGTTTTCTGCCCATTTTCCCTTAATTTTAAGCGTTCGCGCGTAGGACGATGTCACCGAAGGTGGTGCGCTGCACGAGGTTCACGTCCGCCGAGCGGACGAGTTCGAGGACGGAGAGGAAGGCCAGCACCAGCTCGCGCCGCGTCTCTGTGCGCTCGAAGAATTGTCGCAGGTTCAACTCGCCTGCGCTCAGGATCATGTTACGCAGTCGCTCCAACATCTGCGCCATCGTCACCTCGTCGCGCTCGATCTCCATCAACGCTTCCTGCTTCTTGCGCGAGAGAATTTCCTGAAAGACTTTCAACAGGTCGAAGACGCCGACCGACACTTCCGGGTTCGACTTATCCGTCTCAATCGGCGCGCGCGTAAACACACCCTGCTCCACTGTTGCGCGCGACCAGAGCATCTGCGCCGCCGCTTTGAACTTCTGGTGTTCGAGCAGACGGTCGATCAAATCCCTGCGCGGATCATCCCTGTCCTCCTCGTCCAAGTCAGCGAGTGGATCGGACGGCAAGAGCATCTTCGATTTGATCTCGATGAGCTGCGCCGCCATCACAAGGAACTCACCCGCCACGGTGATGTCGAGCTGCTTCATCGCCTGTATGTAGCGCAGGTATTCGTCGGTGATGCGCGCGACCGGAATGTCGTAGATGTCCACCTGCTCTTGCCGTATGAGGTAGAGCAAGAGATCGAGTGGCCCTGCGAAGTCGCCGAGGTAGAGCTTCATCTCGTCGCCGCCCTCGCCGTGCTCTGTGACGATTTCGGGGCGCGCGCCCGCGACGTTGAGCGTCGCAGTCTCCGGCTCGCTCTTCGACACGACGGCGGCCGCTTCGTCGTGCGCTGTCTTCTCAGTTGTTGTCTCGATAGTCTCTTCCATCAATCGTACCTCACGCGCGGCGCGCGCCGACGAGACCGAGCCGTTCCTTAACTTGAGCGAGCGTCTGTCGTGCGATCTGTTGCGCTCGCTCGCGGCCATCATTCAGTACGCGCTCTAGCTCTTCATCAGAGTAGCCGCACGCGCGCTCTTGCAACGGGCGCAGAAACTCGATGGTCGCCTCCGCCAGATCAGACTTAAGTTGCGCGTAGCCTTTGCCCTCGAAGTGCGCTTCCGTCTCGCTCGCGTCCTTGCCGGTCAGGACTTGATAGATCGTCAGCAGGTTCGTGATCGCGGGTCGCCCTTCGCCAAAGCGAATCTCAGTGCCTGAATCCGTAACGGCCCGCTTGAACTTGCGTCGCACCGTGTCCGCATCATCAAGAATGAAGATGCTGCCCGCCGCGTTCTCGTCCGACTTCGACATCTTCTTCGATGCGTCACTCAGCGATTGAATCTTCGCGCCGATCTTCGGGATGAAAGGATCGGGCACGCGGAACGTCTCGCCGTAGTCGCGGTTGAAACGCTCCGCCAGATCGCGCGTCAACTCAAGATGCTGCTTCTGATCGTGACCGACGGGAACGAGATCGGTTTGATAGAGCAAAATGTCTGCCGCCATCAGCACCGGATAGTTAAGAATTCCTGCGCCGACCGACTCGCGCTGCTTCGCGGCTTTCTCTTTGAACTGCGTCATGCGTTCGAGTTCGCTGATGCGCGTGACGCAGTTGAGTATCCACGCCAGCTCGGCGTGTTCGTGCACGTCCGACTGGATGAAGACGATTGAAGTTTTCGGATCGATCCCGGCAGCGAGATAGACGCGTGCGAGTTCGCGTGTCTTCGCAGCTAAAATTTTCGGGTCTTGCGGGAGAGTGATCGCGTGCAGGTTGACGATGCAGAACAGGCTCTCGTACTCGTGCTGTAGCTCAACCCAGTTGCGCAGCGCGCCAATGTAGTTGCCGAGGTGGAAATTGCCGGTCGGCTGCACGCCGCTGAAGATGCGTTTCATGTCAGGCTCACGACGCTCCGAGGAAGACAATGTTCCACGCGAAGGGAATGACGACGCGAAAGACCGCGCTGAAGATGCCCGTGAAGAGTGCGACGAAGAGCAGCAGGAAGCCGAACTGATTGAGCGATTGCAGGGCCGACTCGAAACTTTCGGGCAGGATGCTTTCGAGAATCCTGCTGCCATCGAGCGGCGGGATCGGAAACAAGTTAAAGACGCCGAGCCCGACGTTCATCTGAAAGAAGACGCTCAACAGCGCGGCGATGCCCTCCATCGTCGTCGAGTCGGCATTCGCCGGTGCGATCCAAGAAGTCTCTCCAAACGTGAGCACGCCTGTCGCGAACAGCACGCGGATGATGATGCCGACAACGAGTGCGATGGTGAAGTTACCGAGTACGCCCGCAATCGAGACCCAGAAGTTGGCGAGCCGCTTGTTGCGCCACGCGAGCGGGTTGACCGGCGTCGGTCGTGCCCAGCCGAGCAGCGCGGCTCCGGTGAAGAATGCTATCGCGGGAAAGAGCAAAGTCCCGATGGGATCGACGTGCGAAACGGGGTTCAGCGAGATGCGGCCTTGATGACGGGCCAGATCGTCGCCGAAGCGATTCGACATCCACGCGTGCATCATCTCGTGAAACGAGAGCGAGAAGATGAGCGCGACCATGTAGAGGATGAACTCGCCGACGTTCGGGACTCTCATTGCGATCTCTCACACGCGGGACAGGTACACGGACCGACCCGCCACACTAGCACGCGGAATAAGGCGAGTCAAAAAGAGCAATCAGTAATCAGCAATCAGCAATCAGCCAACTCAAATCCGGTTCAGGCTGAGTGCTGATTGCTGACTACTGATTGCTCCTAAAGCAACGTCCCGTGGATGCCCATCGGCAGCGAATAGACCGAGTCGTTGGTGGCGACGATCATGTCGCCTGTTGCCGAGAAGGCCAGACCGATGACGTTCATTCCGGCAACGACCAACTCCGCACGCTCGCCTTCGCGCGTGATGCGAACGATGCCGCGTCGTCCCTTGTAAGAAGCCGCGACGTACAAGTTTCCTTCCGTGTCGAAACCGATCCCGCCGGGCCGCCCCAAGCCACGGAAGAATGGCGAGGCGTCGCCGTGCTCGTCAATGCGCATGATCGACTCGTGGCTCGACACGGTCGGCGCGGCGACGTAGAGCGCGCCGTCCGCGCCGAACGCGAGATGATACGCCGCGACTGATTGCTCAAGTGTGGCCCACGGGCGCGACTCGCCGATTGAGTTGATGCGGTGAATCACGCCCGCGCGGTCGCCGACATACATCCGGCCCGCGCTATCGAAGGCGAGACCCGTCGCGATGCCGAGATTACGCGCGAACGGGATCACTTCGTCGAAGCGCGTCACGCGATAGACCGTGCCGTCGTTGCGGCTCGTGACGAAGAGTTGGCCCGCCTTGTCAAAGGCGAGTCCCGTCGGGTTCGTGATCTCGCCCGTCACGTCGCGCAACCCGCCGTCCGACGTGATGCGAAAGAGCGAGATGGGTTCGCGATGGCCGCGTGAGCCGGAGCGCGTCACGTAGAGTGAGCCGTCTTCCGGGTCGAAGGCCGGACTCGCAACCATGTGTAGCTCGTCCGCGAGCAGTCTGCCGACGAGAAGGCGCGTGGGCTGACTTTGATCTTCATCGCACTCAAGTCGCACCTCGACTGAACCGCCTTCCGACGATTCGGGCACGATGGACAGCACGCGCGTGGGCGACGCGCCGACGAGATGCGCAGGTTCTTCTTCGAAGAGAACGCGGTACGCGTCGCTACTCGTATCGAAACTCTCGCACTCGATCAAAACCTCACCGCCGGGGATTGCCGCCGCCGGATTGATGCGCTTGATCCGTCCTGCTCCGCCCATGCCTAGACCTCTCAGTTAGTCCGATTCAGAGTCGAACTCGTTAACACTTCTCTTTCTTTCGGTGGCAACAGATTAGACCATGCGACGGGCGCGAGACAACTTGATCCAAACGAGGAACGATGAACGATGAAGTGGAGACTTCTTCTCTTGCTTCATCGTTCATCGCTCCTCTTTCATCGTTTCCTTCGGCGGTGCTTGACGGCGACTGCCGTGTGTTATAATTCGCCGCGTCGAATGAATCGATCATAGCCTTCAATGGGCGACTCGCGGCGCGTGCGTGCCGCTTTTTTCGGCGTCGCCCCGTAACTGCAAGCGAAGTGTTTTCGCGAAACGACATCGACCGTCCGCTGCCGATAGCGTCCGCCTCAAGCCGCTCGCAACACTCCTGCTCTAACTTGTCAGACGATGAGCGACAGATGATTTGCGATAGACGCGACGCTTCTCGCTCGTCGCGCTTCGTTCATCATCCGTCGCTCGTTCTTCATCATTCATCGATGGCCCGTCGTTAGCATAGCTCTTAGGAGGTCGCAGGTATTAGCAACGTAGAAGGCAACACGCAGGGTCTCAAGCCCAATCAACTGCGCCGCATCGAGAAACTCTACTCGCGGCGCATTTCGCCGCAAAAGATCGTCACGCCGGAGTTCGCGCGCCAGCTCTCGGAACTCTCTCATGAGACCGGACGACAGATCGGCGTGCTCGTCGATCGCAAGGGCTACGTCCAGCATGTCACGGTCGGCAACGCCAAAGGCATCGAGCTGCCGAACTTCGGTCGCCAACGCGTCGCGGCGGATCGCTTTCGCGGGCTTCGCTGCATTCACACGCACCTGCGCGGGGAGGAACTGACGCAGGACGACTTGAACGATCTGGCCCTGCTGCGACTCGATCTCATGGCGGCCATCGAAGTTGAGCCGCGCACAGGACTGCCCGGCGTTGTCCGCGCCGCGCATCTCTTACCAACGACCGCCGCCGACATTGAAGAGGCGGCCCATGAGCAGTCATTCGCCTTCATCGATCCGGAAGTCGCCTCGCAACTCGACGTTGATTTTCTCGAACTGATCAATTCGCTCGAAGGAGAGATGACGCGCAACCGCCGCGTGGGGCGTCGCGCTGAGACACGCGACCGCGCGATCCTCGTCGGCGTCACGACCGGCTCAACCACCGATGCCGAAGAATCGATGGCGGAACTACGAGAGCTGGCCGCCTCCGCGAACATCTTCGTGCTCGACGAGATCATCCAGCGTCGTCAGGCGATTGATCCACGCACCGTCTTGGGTCGCGGCAAGCTCGATGAGTTGCTCGTGCGCGCTCTGCGTCTCGGCGTCGATCTCATCGTCTTTGATCGAGAACTCACGCCCGCGCAGGTGCGCTCAGTCTCGGAAGCGACCGATCTCAAAGTCATCGACCGCGCGCAGCTCATCCTCGACATCTTCGCGCAGCGCGCAGAGACGCGCGAGGGCAAGATTCAAGTGGAGTTGGCGCAGTTGAAATACATGCTGCCCCGCCTCATCGCCGGACAGGACTCTGCGTTCTCGCGTCTCGCGGGCGGCATCGGCGGTAGAGGGCCTGGCGAGACAAAACTCGAAACCGACCGACGCCGCGTGCGCGACCGCATCAACCGTCTCGACGGCGAGATCGACACGTTGCGCCAACGCCGTCAACTCCGTCGCAAGGAACGCACGCGTCGCGCGCTGCCTGTCATCTCCATCGTCGGCTACACGAACGCGGGCAAGTCAACGCTGCTGAACACGCTCACGCAAAGCAGCGTCGTTGCGGAGCAGCGAATGTTCGCCACGCTCGATCCGACCTCGCGTCGCCTGCGGCTGCCGCACGAGCAAGAGGTGATCTTGAACGACACCGTCGGCTTCATACGCGATCTGCCGCCCGACTTGATCGCCGCCTTTCGCGCCACGCTCGAAGAGATCAGCGACAGCAACGTGCTCATACACCTGCTCGACGCCGCGAACCCTCGTTGGGAACAGCAACTCGAATCGGTCGAAAAAATTCTGACCGAGCTTGATCTCAACAGCATCCCGCGCCTCGTCGTCTTCAACAAAGCCGACTTGGTCGATCAAGATACGCTCGACGCGATCCTCAGACAGACCTGCGCGACGGGCGCGCGTCGCTGCGTGGCCGTCTCCGCGCCCGATCCGCGCACTCTACGACCGATGCTCGAAGCCGTCGGCTCGATCCTCGCGCGCGATCTCACCTCGCACCACAGCGCACATGACGACAGCGAAGTTAAATTAGCTGGCGACTTGTCCGGCGAGTTGCATGTGGATGCTGAAGCCGACGCAGTCGAAGATGTAGCGATCAACGCCTCTGAAACATTGCGCGATGACGGCGAGATTCGTGAAGCCGACGCAGAAGATTTGGAGTATGCCGCGCGCATCGCGCGTTGAGTCTCCGCGAAGATTTGCGATGAACGCAAGCAGACGACGACTGACATTCACCTCACGCATGACCGACGTGCGCAACGCCATCTTTGCGCGCGTCGGGCGTGCCTTCAACTGGTTTCCACCGACGACGCGATTCCTCGTCAGCTTCATCCTGCTCACAGCAGTCACGACGTTCCTGCTCGCGCGCTCACGCGCACAGATGCCGGGCGATTACCACGAGGGCGAGATCATCACGTCGAGCATCGTCGCGCCGACCGACATGGTGATCGAGGACACGGCGGCCACCGCCAACGCGCGCGCGCAGAACGCTGCGGCATCGCCTGTCATGATGCAGCTCAAGCGCAACCAGATCGTCGCGCGCGTGGGCGAGCCCGTGACGCCGAAGATGTTGTTGGAGATCGAAGCGATCCGACGCTACGGCGGCCACTCGCGATTGCCGCAGCACTTCATCGGACTCTTCTTCCTCGTCGCCGCGCTCTACTGGGGCGCGTGGAAATTTATCGAGCATCGCAGCCTCACATCTTCGGGGCTCGTGCTCTCGCGCGGCCGGGCCTTCGCGCTCGTCGCTTCGGCGGTCGTCGTCGAGGTGGCCATGATTCGCTTCGGGGTAGTCGTGGCTGAGAGCGTCGTGATCTCTCGCGGCTCGCCGTGGAACGATGCGATGATCTGGTCGCTCGCGATTCCCTTCGCGTCGGCGACGCTTTTGGTTGCGATCCTGATGGACGTGCAGCTCGCGCTCACGGCCGGTCTCATCACCGCGCTCTTCGCTGGACTGCTCGCGCCGAACAACAATGTGCTCGTCGCGTGCTACTCGATGATCTCCGCTTCGGCGGCGATCTACGGGTCGGGCCGTTACAGCGAGCGACAGTCCGTCACGCTCTCCGGCCTATTCGTCGCGGGCGTGAATGCCTTCGCCGCGCTCGCCGTCCTGCTTGCCGCGCAGAAGCCCCTGACGTTCGGCACGATCCTGCTCTCAATCGGATGCGGCGTCGTTGGCGGCGTGCTCACGACGATCTTCACGGCGGGCGGCTTGCCGATCAACGAGTCAGTCTTTGGCATACTAACGGACGTGAAGTTGTTGGAGTTGTCGAACGCAGATCTGCCCGTGCTCGGTCAACTGGCCCTGCGCGCGCCGGGAACGAATCAGCATTCACATGCGGTCGGACAGTTGACGGAAGAATCTGCGCGGGCCATCGGCGCGAACCCTCTGCTCGCGCGCATCGGCGCGCTCTATCACGACATCGGCAAGCTCGCCGCGCCGCACATGTTCGTCGAGAACCAATCGGGCGAGAATCCGCATGACCGTCTGCGGCCGACCAACAGCGCGCGGATCATCGTCAGCCACGTCAACTACGGCATCAAGCTGGGGCACGAGATCGGGCTGCCGCAAAAGATCATTGACTTCATTCCGCAGCACCACGGCACGCGCACGCTCCACTTCTTCTTGCGCAAGGCGCAGGCGCAGGCCATCCATGGCGACGAGGTGAACGAAGCCGAGTTTCGCTATCCGGGCCCGAAGCCGCAGTTCAAGGAGTCGGCGATTATGATGCTTGCGGATTCGTGCGAAGCTGCGGCTCGAAGTCTTGCGCGGCCAGACCCGGAAAACATCCGCACCATCGTCAACAAAATCTTCGAGACGATAGTCAGCGACGGTCAACTCGACGAGTGCAATCTCACGCTTCGCGAGTTGACGGCCATCCGCGAGACGATCACGCACTCGCTCGTCGCCATCTATCACGCGCGCATCGACTATCCCGGCTTCAACCCGCCCTCAACCGGCATCACCTCCGCACTCCCACCTCTCCCGCTCGCACAACTCGACACCGAAGAGCGCGGCATCACCTACGCCACCGCCGCCGAAGTCCCGATCAGCAAAGGCGGCGAGGTTGAAGACGAGGCGGTGACAAAATCGTGAAGGCGAACTCAATCATTCGCGCGCCATCGCTTTTCAGTCTATTGAAACAGAAGTCATTTCCCGAATAAGGAAGATGGCAGATGTGAGCCGAATCTTACCTTCGTCTGTGTATTCGAGAGAGTTTCCAAAATCTTTCCATCCGAAGTTCGGACCACCAAGCTAATGAATTTATCAGGACTTCCACATGGTTCGTGCACGGTCGCCTGCACAAGAAGGTAGAGCTTGCTGCCACCATCGCCCCAACCATAGCCCCAAACATCTGGATCAATAGAGCGCGGACTACAGCGAGTTCGCCGACGATACAACGATACCGCTGCCTTCATCACTGCTTTGTCTTCGTATATCCTAGCCCTTTTCACCCTGAGCAGTCTGAAGGTACTCGACATCCCAGAGCCTTCGCCATCGTTGATGAAGAACATGTCCGATTCGGGCGACCATGAGACCATCGCCGGGGGCTCGACTCGTCGTCCTCTCAGGTGGATGATCTTCCCTTTGATCGACATCCTACCGTCAGAGGCGAACTTCAGCAGCAGAAGATTGTTCGGCGAAGGGAACTCGACGGCACAGTCTGCAACGACATCACGAAGCGATTCATTCCACGTGGGCGTGCCCGAAATCTTACAGTCCTGTGCGACGCTAGCAGAACAAAATGCAGCGTACATCAAAGTTAAGATGAGTAGTTGACTCAGTCGGCTTCGGAACATATTCCCTCACAACTTCAATCCAACACTTATCTTCTTCCGCGTAACAAGACGCACAGCGCAGCCTCTCAAAACTTCCCTTTTAGTCTCTCATAAGTCATCGACAAATCTTCGGGCAGGACGCGCGTTTCGCCGACCGTTGACATGAAGTTCACGTCGCCGACCCAGCGCGGGAGCGCGTGGAGATGTACGTGTCCGGCGACGCCCGCGCCGCCAGCGCGACCGAGGTTCATGCCGAGGTTCATGCCTTCGGGATGATAGGCTTCGCGCAAGATCGTCTGTGCACGCTTCGCCAAGTCCATCAACTCGTCGGTCGTCGCTTTTGGCAGCGCGTCGAGTTCGGCGGAGTGTGTGAAGGGGACGATCATCAAGTGGCCGCTCGTGTAAGGGTAGAGGTTGAGGAGGACGAAGTTGTGCGCGGCGCGATGGAGGACGTAGTTGCCCTCGTCATTGGAAGGATCGGCGGCGATAGGACAGAAAACGCAGGACGACTCGTCTCTCTTCTCTTCGCCGCCCGCGTTTGAGATGTACTGGTAGCGCCAGGGAGTCCACAGCCTGTCCAAAGTCTCGTGCCCCTTGTGATCGGAGAGTGATGCGCTTACATGAGCGGCGGGGTCTGACTGCCGCCATCGTTCTCAGTCGAGGTCGAAGCGGCGGGCTCTGCGTTTGAAGTTGAAGACGTGGAGGGAGAGCCCGCGTGCGGCTCGTTGATCAACTCTTTGAGTTCCTTGCCGGGCTTAAAATACGGGACGCGCTTGGCGGGAATGTCCACGGGATCGCCGGTCTTCGGATTGCGCCCGCGACGCGCGCCGCGCTCTCTCACGCGGAAACTACCAAAGCCGCGCAACTCGATCTTCTCGCCGCTGTTGAGCGTGTCGATGATGCTCTCGAAGACGATCTCGACAAGTCGCTCGGCGTCCTTCTTCGTCAACTCCGCCGCCTGCGCCACGTCTTCGACCAACTCTGCTTTCGTCATTGTCATGTGAACCTCACTTGGAGCAACTGTCGGCGTTTGAATCGTCGAGGCTGATCGCGAAACGGATCGTCAAAGTTGATCGTAACTGCTTCCCCGAACCGGCCTCTACACTATCAAAACCCGCGATTCCTAGCAAGGCTCAAACTTCACTCCGCCAACACCTTACGACGCAGGGGCGCACGCGCGGCTGCGACTCCGACGACGATGAAAGCACGACTTAAAAAGAGGAAGGCGAAGGAGAGCATCAGTCCCCTTCGCCTTCCGCAACTCCGCGACTTGTGCCGCGCGTCTAGCTCTCGCCGCCTTCGCCTTCGGAGGCAGCCGATGTTTCAGCACTAGCGTTCGCATCTAAATGAGCGTCGCTGTTAGCCTCGGCTTTTACGTCTGCGTTCGTGTTCGCCCCAACGCTTGCATCAGCGTTCGCGTTTGCGTCGGTGTTCGCATTCGCACTTGCGCTCTTCTCCGTCGTGCTGCTTGCCTCGGAGCGCGACGTGCCGAAGTTCATCAGGTTAGCGAGTTCGCCGAGCGAAGCCATGCCGCCCTTCGCATCGGTCGAATAACTCTTCGCATCGTATGAGACAGGCTCGTCGGAGGACTTTGCAGTGCGCGCCGAGAGACCGATCTTGCGATTCTCAGGCTCGATGCGCAGGATGCGGAAGTCCATCTCGTCGCCGATCTTCGCCACATCCTCCGGCTTCTCCACGCGCTCTTCCGACAACTCCGAGACGTGACACAAGCCTTCGAGCCCTTCGGCTAATTCGACGAACGCGCCGAAGTTGGCGAAGCGCGTGATGTGCCCATGGACGATGTCACCGGGGTGATGCTCGTTGACGAACTTGTCCCACGAACTCGGCTCGGTGTCTTTGATCGAGAGCGAGAGACGACGATTCTGCGTGTCGATGTTGGTGACGACGGCGTCGATCTCCTGCCCCTTCTTCAAGACCTCGCCCGGATGCTTGATGCGCTTGTTCCAAGAGATGTCCGTGACGTGTACGAGTCCGTCCACACCCTCTTCGACTTCGACGAACGCGCCGAAGTCCGTCAGGTTACGCACGCGCCCTGTCACGCGCGTGCCGATCTGATAGCGGTCGCGCAACGTGTCCCAAGGGTTCGACTGAATCTGCTTCATGCCGAGGCTGATGCGTCGCGCTTTCGGATCGACGCCCAACACTTCCGCCTCGACCTCGTCGCCGATGTTGACCATCTTCGACGGGTGCTTCATGCGCTTCGACCAGCTCATCTCTGAAACGTGCACCAATCCCTCGATGCCGGGTTCGAGTTCGACGAACGCGCCGTAGTCCGTCACGCTCGCGATCTTGCCTTTCACGCGGCTCGCCGTCTCGTAACGCTCTGCGACACTCTCCCACGGGTCGGGCAGCAGTTGCTTGTAACCGAGACTCACGCGCTCACGCTCGCGGTCGAACTTCAAAACTTTGACTTGCACGTTCTCGCCGACGCCGAACATATCGCCGGGATTTTGCAGGCGGCCCCAACTCATGTCCGTAACGTGCAACAGGCCATCGATGCCGCCGAGATCGACGAACGCGCCGTAGTCGGTCAGGTTCTTGATCACGCCGTCAACGATGATGCCCTCTTCAATGTTGGCGAGCGTCTCATCTTTCTTGCCGGAGTTCTGCTCCTCCATCAAAGCCTTGCGCGAGAGCACGACGTTCGAGCGCTTGCGATTGAGCTTGATGACCTTCGCCTCGATCTCCTGATTGCGATAGGTGTCGAGGTTGCGCACCGGGCGCGAGTCGATCTGCGAGCCGGGAAGAAACGCCGCCACGCCGTCAACGTCCACGCGGAGGCCACCCTTGACGCGTTCGACGATCCGGCCCTTCACCGGCGTGCCGTCCTGATATGCTTTTTCAAGATCGTCCCACGCGCGCATACGCACGGCGTCGGCGCGCGAAAGGATGGGCACGCCCTCCTGCGACTCCATCGACTTGACGAGCACTTCGACTTCGTCGCCGCGCTTGACCGTCAACTCGCCGTTCTCCGTGAACTCTTCCGCCGGCACGATGCCTTCGGACTTGAAACCGAAGTCGATCAACACGCCGCGCTCGTTGACGCCGACGACTATGCCTTTGACGACGGAGCCCTCTTGAAACTGGGCCTGCTCCTGCTCGTACTGATCGAGGATCGCACCGAAGTCGAAATGATCGCTGGCGCGCGACTCTTCCTCATCCTCCTCGTGCACGTTCGCTTGTGCATCAGGGCCGGAAGTGGCCGGCGCGGATTGCGACGGGGCTGCGGCGGGCGAGGCGGCTGCGCCGGTCGTTGAGGTCGGCTGCGGATCGTTGGTGGTTGCGGCGGCGGGCTGCGCTTGCGTGCTCGCCGGTGAGTTGTTGTTGTCGGGTTCGCCGCCGAGCGGCTTGTTATCTTCGGTGGACATGCAGACTCCTTGGGCTCCTCAATCTTTCGCGGCGCGCGGCTGCGAAGTCGCACGCCGATCCGATCTTCGAGGCGACGACTTCACGCAAGCGTGTCGGCGCGATAAAGCATAATGCGTCGAACTGCTGGCGATGTCGTGGGTGATTGTCGGAGGCTTGAGGGGGTGGCAGGATGCAAGCCGTCGAGAAGTTGGGATGAAAAAAGTTTTCGATTTCCGTCTTGCCCGAGGATCACTCGCGTGATCCGACAATCACCGGCATCTTTAACCGGATAGGTCGGCAATGTACACGCCGAAGTGCGTGCGTGTCAAGGCGTTGTGGTTGTAAATCGTGAATCGTAAATCGTGAATGACGAAGCGTTCGTATCAGTACGGTTCATCACCTCGAACGATTTACGATTCACGATTACGATTCACGTCTCTTACTTCTGCACGCCCGATGTGGTTGCCGCGCTCATGTCGCGTTGCGCGACATAGACGCCCGCCGAGTGCGAGCCGACGAAGAGCCTGCCGGGGTTGTTCGTGTCGAAGGCAAGCGACCAGACGCGTCGGCTTGGCAGTTGCGGATCGACGCGCTTCCACGTCGCGCCCGCGTCGGTCGAATGGAAGACGCCGTTGTTCTCCGGGTTCTCAAACGCGCTCCCGACGAACAGCTCGTCGGTGTTTTGCGCGTTGACGATGATGCTCGTGTAGCTGCCATAGGGCAGGTTGCCGCCGCGTCGCTGCCACTTCTCTCCGCCGTCGTGCGACATGAAGAGCGTCTGCGTTGTGCCGGCGTAAACGTAGGAGGGTCGCTGCGGGTCTTGCGTGATGACATTGATGGGCGCGGCTGCCGATACGTCCGTTACCTGCTGCCAAGTCTCGCCACCATCACGCGAGATGAGTACGCCGGAGGTGGCCGTGCCCGCGTAGATCGTCTGCGGCATCTGCGGATGAGTTGAGATACAGAGCACGCGCTCGTCGAAGCCGGAGCCTAAGGGTACGCGCACCCAGCCCTTCGCCGGATCGGATGTGACTGCGCGATAGAGACCCTTGTTCGTCGCGGCGAGCAGCTTGGGCTGTCCGTTCGCATCGTAGTAGAAGGCCAACTCGTTGACCGTGTCGGTGAGGCCGACGGGCGCATTCTGCACGCCCTTCGCCTCTTCGACCGTCTGCTTGCCGCCGCCCAAGCCGAGCGCGTTCAGTGTCGGCTCATCGAGACGGCCTGACTGCGGCAAGTCTTTGTCCGATTGAAAGCGACGGATGGCCGCGACGGTGCGCGTGCCCGCCACGCCGTCCGGCTCGCCGACGCTGTAGCCCGACCCTGCGAGCACCTGCTGCGCGCGCATCATCATCTTCTTGTCGTCAGCCGGAGCAGCTACGTTCGCCGACGAAGGACGCGGCTCGCGTTGCGCGTTCGTCGTTGCGGCGCGCGCGCGCGAAGGTTTAGAAGAAGGAGATGCAGACTGTGATGCAGAGTCGGTCGATGAGTTGCGCGGGCTCGACGCAGTGGCCCGTGTCGAAGAGGTGCGCGCTGAAGTCGAGTTGCGACGCGCGGACGTGCGTCGCGCGGGACGCTTCTTGACGGGCGGTGTGTTCTCTTCGGGCGCACCGATGGGGGCCCACGATGCGGCGCGGTCGAGCGAGCGATAGACGCCGAGGTTCGTGCCGAGATAGATCGTGTTGGCGTTGTCGCGATCCTGCAAGATCGAATAAGCGATCAGGCGGTTGGGCATGTTGCGCATCGAGGGCTGCCAAGTTGTGCCGCCATCGGTTGAAGCGAAGAAGAAGCCGCCACCAGTGGCCGTGTTGATCGTCGCCGCATAGACGCGGCCCGATTGCTCGCGGTCGGGCAGGATGAAGTAAGCGCGCCGGCCCGAATAGCCCTCGTTCGAGGGCACGAAGTTTTTGCCGCCATCGTGCGAGATCATCACGCCGTAGTTATTCGTGCCGATGTAGATCGTGTTCGGGTCTTTCGGATGCACGGCGATGGAGTTGATCTCCAACTGTCGCGAAGTCGTGACCATCCACGACTCGCCGCCGTTAACAGATCGCCAGAAGCCCTCGGTCGTGCCCGCGTAGATGACGTTCGGCAGCGAAGGGTGCTGCACGATGTCGCGCGTGCGACGCGACTGTGAAGGGATGCCCTGCACCTTGCGCCAGAGCGCGCCCGCGTTCTTCGACTCGTAGATGCCACTGCATGCTGAGGCGACGACGTGATCAGGATTGCGTTGATCGATGGTGATGGCGAACACGTCCGAGTCGTCGATCATGCCGGTCTTGATCGACGACCAAGTCTTGCCACCGTCCATCGTCTTCCACGGCAGATGCCAAGTGCCCAGATAGATGTGATCGTTGTTGCGCGGATCGACGGCGAGCGATTCGACGTTGCGTATGTCGGGATAGGACGAGGTTGGCAGTTGCTCCCACGTGTCGCCCGCATCCTTCGAGAGATAGACGCCTGTGTTTGATCCGGCGACGAGGATATCCGGGTTCGAGAGCGACTGCGTGAGCGAGTGGACTGCCTCGGTCTTCAACTCCACTGATTCCGCCCACGTCTCGCCGCCGTCCTTCGACTTGAAGAATCCGCCCGGCGCAGTGTGCCTGTGCATCGCGACGTAGATCACTTTCGAATCGCGCGGATCGATGATGATGTTATCGACATAGCGACCGGGGTGATCGAAACTAGCGAGGCGCGACCAAGTCTTCGCGCCGTCGCGCGTCTCGTAAATCTGACCGTCGATAGTGCCCATCAAGAGGTGCTGCGGATCACTCTGGTCGATTGCCAAGTCGCGGGCGTCACCTCCCATCGGGCCTGATACTGTCCAGTTGATCGGACGCTCGGCGGCGTCCTTCGTCGAGTCGAGCGGGTGCGTCTCCGCGCGCGCCGCAATTGAAGGAAGCGCGGCGAAGGGCGCAACGAGCGAGAGTAGTGCGAAGAGCAGTATTAATCTTTTCGACAAACGGTTCATCATCTTCCTCTATCTTCGGGTTGACTGCGACTCAAAGGGACTCTGTGTGTATCGCATCCCTTTCACACAAATGTTTGATGCGGATCGGCATGGCGCGAAGCCGAGGAGAGTAACTTAAACTATTTCGATGTTCAACGGAAGAGAGCGGTTGTCGAGCGGAAGTCTCGTGCGCGTGTGGCAAGTGCGTCCGCAGTCTGACTGAAGCAAGGCCATAACGTGAAAGCAAAGCGGGCGGCGAGTCCTTTCGAGACTCGCCGCCCGCAGTCGGTTCAGGTCACGCGCCCTTGCGAGGCGCGTGAGCGGTTATTATAAGGTCACTCGTCGTCATCTCTACGTCGGCGAGTAGTTCTGTGCCTTCTAGTGGTCGGAGATGCGGTCATCTGCACCTGTGCGGCGTCAACGGTTGGCGTGGCTGTGGGAGGTGTCGCACCAGCCGGCACGAT
>JAVXVG010000008.1:0-288671 GCA_032229975.1 Acidobacteriota bacterium
AGATCGTGAAGTCGATCTTTCAGTCGCCGACGCGCGTGCATGGCTCGACTAGGAGCAGGCGGGTGGCTTGTCCGTGTGTTGTAGGATCAGATCGAAGAAGCGTTCGACGGTCAGTCCTTCGGGCAGAGGCGACTTTTCAAATCCGACGACGCCGTAGGTCTCGCAGATGCGCTTGAAGGCGTATGAGCCCAGCTCGCGGTAGCTCTCGAACTGCTCTTCGCTGTACATCTGATCGCCGGTGGACTCGTGCGGGAACAACTCGTGCGCGCGCGAGTAGTTGTAGATGTCCTTCGGCTCCGTGCCGGTGAGGGTGGCCTTGACGTAGAGCAGGTAACCGTCGATCTCTTCCGCCGAGCCCGTGTACTCGTCAACGCACGAGTAGCAAATTCTGCCGAGCGCGCAGTAGCCCTGCAACTTCTTCTCCTCTTCGCTCTGATACTCGTAGCTCTGCGGGAAGATATAAATCTTCTCGAAGTTGATCGGCACACCGAGATCGACTCTCACCTTGCTAATCGCGTTGCCGAGTCCCTCGAAGGTGTAATCGTGATCCTCGCTGCCGTCGCTCGCGACGATGAAGCGACATCGGCGCAAGACCATCTCGTAGAGTCCGAGATTCTCGAAGTGTCCGCCGTCGGAGATATAGACATACTGGTTCCTGTCGTTCGTTAAGCCGAGCGCCTCAGAGATGATGGGGCGGAAGGCGAGTATGGGGCCCGACTGGTTGAAGGTGCTCTCACCGGCCTTGCCGGGATTGCCGAGCCACCAGCCGAGCCGCACGTTGAAGAGCGTCAGTAAAAAAGTGATGAGCGGAGAAGAGTGATAGCCCATGTTGGGACTCACCGCCGCGCCGGAGACGGCGACCGCCGTGCCGAGCGAGATGGCGTGTAGGCTCTTGTCCATCGCGTAGAGGCGCGAGTCGCGATAGCCGACGCAATAACTTCCCGAATGCAGTGGCGAGACGGTGAACGACTCCGCCTTGCGATTCTGCCACGCGAGGTCTTCGCCGCCGACGAGATTGAGCGCGATGTTGACGACGTGCATCGGCTTGCACATGACGGCCAGCTCGAACGCGGGATGAGCCGCGTCGTCGTTGAAGGCCATCTCCAAGAGCCTGCGGTTGGCGCGCAACTGCTCGACGCCCACGTCGCCCTCTTTGTCGCCCTCGTGCGGGACGAGCCTGCCGATCTCATCCGAGTTCGTCCACAAAGGCTTGAAGGCCGCCTCTTCGTAGAGTTCTTCGCTCTCGATAATGCGGTTCAACTCCGACGAGAGCGCAGCCTTCACGTCGCCCTCGCGCGTCATGTCATAGGTCGGTGAGGTGGCCCGCAGGTAGTCTTCCAGTCTCTCTTTCAACTCGCGCGACAGACGGTTGTAAACGAACTCCGCAGGATCGTCGTCGCCCCTGCGCGACTTCGCCGCCACGAGCTTCGAGGCGAACGCGCGCAGATCGATGATGGCGTCGGCGTAGAAGCGTTGCGTGCGCAGCTCCTGCATCTGCAAGTTGTCCTGCTCGTCGAATCCTGTGAACGGGTTGGGCCGTCGGTCGCGCTCGTTGCGCGATGCGCCGAGGTAGGCGCGGATCAAACGGTCGCGATAGGCTGCGTGCAGCGAGAACTTGTTGATGTTGATGCCCCAGCCCATCGCGAAGCTGATGGCGACGGCGACGACGAGGAGCGCGAGCAGCAGGAAGCCCGGCGTGTGATAGAGATAGTTCAGCAAGAGGTAATGATCGAATGGCGCAGGAGTCAGATCGTACCAGTCAATCGGCTGGTGCGGGATGAGCACGTGCGACAACCACGTCACGAGGCGTGATGACGTTGGCGTCGTGAGGAGCCCGACGAGTTCGCGCACGATCCAGACCGTCAGCAGCGAGAGCATCGAGAGGAGGAAGACGGTGAAGAAGAGAGCGGCGAGCGAGAGCCCCGCGTTTCCGAGCGAGGACATTGTCGAACTCTTCTCAGCCTCCTTGCCGTTCGCGGGCGAGCGCGAGCTGCGACCGAAGACGAGCGTGATGAGACCGGAGGCCACGCCCGTCGAGCCGAGCGTGGCGTAAGCCGTCCCATGTAGGGCAGGGTGTAGCAGGAGAACAGGCGCAAAGACGACGACGACGCTCGACACAGCCCACGCGAAGCAGACGATCAACAGCCAACCTCCGGCGCGCGCCAGCCACTCTCGATCCGCGTCGGTCGTGTACTTGCTCGTGAGCCCGATGAAGATCGTCACGGAGACGAGCACGAGCAAGAGGAAGAGCGGGAGCGCGAAGCAGGAATAGTAAGCAATCTTCGCGACGGTGAAGGCGCGCTGGCCGTCTACCATAAACCTGTGCACGAAAATATTGGTTGCGGCGAGCCACGTCAGCAGCCCGCTCAACGCGCCACCGATGAGGGCCATCAAGAACTCAAAGCCGTACCTCCAACGCTCGCGCGCGAGCAGGCTCGAAGGGCTCTGGTGAAGGACGAGGAAGGGCAGCGCGACGAGATAGCCGCCCACCTGTAGCACGATGCCGAAGGCGACGGAGATAACCCACAGGTGCGTCCCGTCCGGCTCGTATCGCAGAAACGCGGGGAGCCACGACGGCACAGGGATGGCCGGATACCAAGAGTAAGCGAGCGTGCTAGAGACCGAGAGCAGGACGAAGGGCAGCAGGCAGAGCCACAAAAACCATTTCTGACTGCGCCAGCGCGAGTTGATGCTCACGCCGAGGCTCGGTCGATTAACGTAGATGTATGCGACGGCGACGATGCCGCACAGTAATCCCACGACGAAGACCATCGCGCCGTGCTCATTCGCCCAGTGGCGCGAGCTGGGCTTCTGCGCGATGGCGACGCCCCACGTATAGACGCGCGGCAGCACGAGCGCGGCAAGCACGAGCGGGACGAGCACCAACCAGTTGAGCAGCAAGTTTCTGAGATAGATAGCCACGAGCGTCCACGTGTCGGCCGAGAGCAGGCCCACCTTCGGGCTCATGTAGTTGCTATAAGCGCGCAGGTGCTTGATCGTCTCCGGTTCGGGTTGCAACGGAGATTGACGCGATGGATCGTTCTTCAAACGCGTGACGACGCCTTCGAGACCGCGCCGGTGAATCCATGCCGAGAGCCAACCGCCGAGATAGCCGCCGCCCGAAACGGTCGAGAGGTAATCGAACTTCTGTAGCAGGTCGTGGCGCGCGAGTCCCTGCAAGACGCCGAGCCCGAAGGTGGCGCTGCGGATGCCGCCGCCGGACAGGCAGAGGGCCGAGCGCGAGCGCGACTTGTCTTTGTGCAGCCAGCTATAAAACTCCTTGACCATCTCGGAGTTGATCTTCTTCTCGATCCGCTCGCGATCTTCGTCCGGCAGATCAATCGCGCCACCGCGCGCGTCCGTCAACCCGTAGTCGGCCTTCAATCCGGCGAGCTTGTCAGCGAACTCCTTGACGGGGAACTGCGCGTCGGGCCTCTGCGCGCCGTACTCTTCGATCAACACTTGATAGAGAGCGAGGGGCGCGTTCTCCCCCGTGTAGAGCGACAGCGGATCGTTCGTCTTTGCCATGCGGAACTCCATTGGAGAGTTGAATGGTGCGGTTCGCGAGAGTTGCAGGCGCGCGGCCACTGCCGACGGCTCGCACTTGATCTGAGTTGATGATCAGCTTGTAAAAGAGACCGGCGCGTGAAGCTCCTTCTCGCCGGTCGTCGCTACTTGACGAAGTGACGGCGAAGGGCCCGCCGGAGCGAATCAGGGCCTGTGAGAGCGCGTGCACGATAGTGCGCAGGCGTTGAAAAGTCAATGCGTTTTTACTGCGCGTTTGCGCTCCGCTTTATCTTCGCGGGTCGGCGCGCGTTGCGCGCTTTTTCCGACGGTCGCTATAATGCGCTGTCTTGAATCAAAGAAGCGAAACCGGCGGGGGCGGAAAGGTCGTGCGTTCTATCGCGCGCGGCGCGCACTCTGCGGCGCGCGACCTGCGCGGCGTGCTGCTCCCGTTCACGACGCCCTTTGACGCGCGCGGCGAACTCGATCTCGACGCGCTGCGCTCGAACATCACGCGCTGGAACGAGACCGGCGTCGCGGGCTATGTTGCCCTCGGCTCTACAGGCGAGCGCGTGCATCTGGACGACGACGAAAGTCTGAAAGTGATCGAAGCGGCGCGCGCGGTCGTGCCGAAAGATTTAACCTTCATCGTCGGCGTCGGGCAGCAGAGTACGCGCGCGACGATCAACGAGGCGCAGCGCGCATCTCAGTCGGGCGCAGACGCGCTGCTCGTCATCACGCCCCACTTCTATCGCACGGCGATGACGCAAGCCGCGCTCACGCGTCACTACGAAGCGGTCGCCGATGCTGCGCTCGTGCCCGTCATCATCTACAGCATCCCGCAGAACACCGGCGTCGTGCTCGCGCCCGACACCGTCGCGCGTCTCTCGCAACACAAGAACATCATCGGACTGAAAGAGAGTTCCGGCGACGTGGTGGCCTTCGTCGAGATGCTGCGCGTCGCCGACGAAAGTTTCTCGATGCTCACGGGCCACGCCTCGGCCCTACACGCCGCGCTCGCATCGGGCGCGCGCGGCGCAATTCTCGCCGTCGGCTGCTGCGTGCCGCGCTTCACGGTGGCGCTCACGCGCGCCGTCGAATCAGGTGACAACGAGCGCGCACGGCAGATGCAGGCGCGACTCGTCCCGCTCGCTCGCGCCGTCACGACGAGCTATGGCGTCGGCGGTCTCAAACACGCGCTCGATCTCGCGGGCTATCAAGGCGGCACGGTGCGCGCGCCGCTCTCGATGCCAGACGCCGCCGCGCGCGCCGAGATCGCGCGGCTCATCAAAGAGTTCATGGGTGAAGAGGATCGAACGACGCAGGGCGACGATGGCGCGCGGCGGCGTCTTGGCGCGCGGCGGCGTCTTAAAGGAGCGGCGAGTTGAGCACGACGACCGAGACAGCGACAGAGACAGTGGAGGCGGCCTGTTATAGCACGCCGGAAGAGGCGGGCTTGCGCGTCGAGCGACTGCCCTTCGCGCGCATCCCGCAGCAGACGCGTCTCTTCCTCGACTACCTGCGCGATCCCACGTCGCTCAGAAATTTCTACCCTTCAGCCGTCCGCTATCATCACGAACTCTCCGCACGCGCCCCTGAAGTTCTCGCCGCACACGAGACGGATCGCGTCGCGCTCTGCGACGCGCTCGAAGAGATGAATCGCGCGTGGGGCGCAGGCGCGGAGACTCTGGCGAACGTCGCGCGCCTGCGATCAGAAAAATGTATCGCGGTCGTCTCCGGCCAGCAGGTCGGATTATTAACGGGGCCACTCTACACGATCTATAAGGCGCTCTCCGCCGTGAAGCTCGCCGGTTGCCTGACGCAGCGCGGGACAGAGGCCGTGCCCGTCTTCTGGATGGCGACCGAGGATCACGACTGGGAGGAAGTGCGCGCCGCCGAGTTCACAGCCTGCGACGGCCGCCTCGCAACGACTAACGTTCCCGCCGCGATGCACGAAGAGGGCGAGCCCGTCGGTCGCACGCTGATCGACGATTCGATCAATGAAACGATCCAGCGACTGCTCGACGTGCTGCCCACCACAGAGTTCTCCGCCGATCTCGAACGCACTCTGCGCGACGCTTACGCAACGGGTCGCACCTACGGCGAGGCCTTCGCGCGACTCTTAACCGCGCTCACGCGTCAACACGGTCTTGTCCTGCTCGATCCGCTCGACGGGCGTTTGAAGCGACTCGCCGCGCCGCTCTACGCCGAAGCCGCGCGCCGCGCGCCGGAGATCGCTTCGGCAGTCGAAGCGCGCAGTCGCGAACTCGTCGAGGCCGGATATCACGCGCAGGTGCACGCATCGAGCGATTCCTTCCCGCTCTTTCTTCACGCCGGAGGCAAGCGGCGCGTCGCGCTCGCGCGCGCAAGCGATGGCCGCTATTACGCGAAGGGGATGAAAGGCGCGGAGCAAACGAACGATGGCTATACCGCCGACGAGTTGGCTGAGTGGGCTCTGCGTGAACCTGAGACGTTCAGCCCGAACGTGACGCTGCGCGCCGTCGTGCAGGACTATCTTTTGCCCACGGTCGCTTACTACGGCGGCGCAGCCGAGATCGCCTACTTCGCGCAGACGGCGGAAGTCTATCGCGTGCTCAACCGGCCCCCGACGCCGATCCTTCACCGCGCGAGCTTGACCTTGATTGAGCGTCGCACGGGTCGCGCGCTTGAACGATACGATCTGCATCTCGCCGATTTCTTCGACGGTCTCGATGCGGTCATCGCGCGCGTCGTCGAGCGTCATCTCGGAGTCGAACAATCGCGCGCCTTCGATCACGCGGGGGAGAAGATCGATTCCGCGCTCTCGGAACTCGGTGAGACCTTGCGTGCTTTCGATCCCACCCTCGCCGACGCGCTCTCGCACGGCTCAGAGAAGATCGAGCATCAACTCACAGGCTTGCGCTCGCGCTTCCATCGCGCGCAGATGGCCCGCGACCGCGCCGCCAATCGACAACTCGAACGCGCCGCCGCGCTCCTCTACCCGGAGAAGGCTTTGCAGGAGCGACACCTCAACATCACTTCGCTCGTCGCGCGCCACGGTCTCTACTGCCTCGACTGGATTTTCAGCGCGATTGATATCGGCTCGGTCGATCATCAGATTGTTTATCTCTAGCAGAGTTCAAACGTCGAAGTCAGGAGGAGCAATGAAGTACATCACCATGCTTGCCTTCGGGATACTACTGGTTTCGGCTACGTCCGCTTACGCGCAAGTGTGGCAGGAGATAAAACCTATCGAATCGACATGTAAAGACGTGGCGCGCTTGCTCGGTGGCAAACCGTGCGACAGTGCTGAGATCAAGTATGAATTGCCGACGGTGAACATCTACATCAGCATCGCAAAGACCGGCTGCGATAAATCCGGCTGGGGATATAATGTGCCTGCCGGTACGGTGATCGGCGTCCGAGCCTTCCTGAGTCTTTCACACGTGTTTATCTCTGACCTGCATATTGACGAGTCGAAACTTAAACCGGGCGACGCTGGCGATATGTTAGACATACTCGTCTGGGAGAGTGACGAGCTAGGAGTGAAGCTGGAGACCAGTAAGGAAAAGCAAGTGATAACCGCAAGTTACTATCCAGCAGCCAAGTATAATCATTTATTCTGCACACCTCCATCCAAATCTCCGCCGATACATAATCGCTAATACCTCATCATGTCCAAGATTCGCGTCCTCTCAGATCATCTTGCTAACCAGATCGCCGCAGGCGAGGTCGTCGAGCGACCCGCTTCGGTGGCGAAGGAGTTGGTTGAGAACTCAATCGACGCGGGCGCGCGCTCGGTCGAAGTCGATGTCGAAGCGGGTGGCCGCAGACTCCTTCGCGTGGCGGACGACGGGTGCGGGATGACGCGCGACGATGCGGTGCTCTCCTTCGAGCGGCACGCCACGTCGAAGATCGCCACGGCGGAAGACCTCATGTCAATCTCAACGCTCGGCTTTCGCGGCGAGGCTCTGGCTTCCATCGCTTCGGTCGCGCGCGTCGAGTTGGTGACTTACGCGCAGGATGATGACGCTGCGACGCGTGTGCAGATCGACGGCGGGCGGATGCGCGACGTGTCTGCGGCGGCCCGACCGAAGGGTACGACCATCACCGTGCGCGATCTCTTCTTCAACGTCCCTGCGCGCAGGAAATTTTTGCGCTCCGAAGCGACGGAGAGTTTTCATCTGACGAACCTCGTCACACACTACGCGCTCGCGCATCCTGAGATCGCTTTCACACTCACGAACAACGGGCGCGAAGTCTTGCGTTGTGCGGCGGCGGCAGACCTTCGCGAGCGCGCATATCAAATCTTCGGCGCGGAATTTCTTGAGGGCCTGCTTGCAGTCGATGGTGGTCATGAAAAGACCGCGCGCGTGCGTGGCTACGTCTCCGCGCCGCGCGAGCGTCGCACGTCGAGAGACGCGCAGTATCTCTTCGTCAACGGTCGCTACGTGCGCGACCGGCTCGTCAGTCGTGCGCTCACCGAGGGTTATCGCACGGTCTTGCCGCACGGGGTCTTTCCGGCGGCGTTGCTCTTTCTCGACGTGCCGCTCGAAGAGGTTGACGTGAACGTGCATCCGGCGAAGACCGAGGTGCGCTTCCGACGCGCTTCAGCCGTCGCCGATGCCGTGCGCGAGTCGGTGCGCGCCGCGCTCGCCGCGAATGGTTACGTTCAACGCGCGGCGGAACATTACGACGAAGCTGCTCAGAGTTTCGATGCGGGCGGCACGCGCGATCTCGCGGGCGGAGAGTTTGCGCGCAGCAACGAAGCGACGGCTTCACGACAGGAAGTGATCGAGTTCGGCTTCGATGCGCCACCGCTCGACGCGCCGTCATCGTTGCACGACGAAACTGCCGCGCCGCACGAGCCGTCTGCCAGCGCGGACGTGCAGCCGGAACAACTGCACGAGTCGTCGCAACAACTGCACGGGTCATCTGTGCGCTTGCACGAGTCACCTGTAGAGTTGCACAAGTCACCTGTGCGGCTGCACGAGTCATCTGCACGCGTGTACGAACCGTCTTCGCAGTTGCACGAGTCGTCTGTGAGCGTGCACGAGAAAGGTGTGATGCTGCACGAGTCGCCTGTGCCTCTGCACGAGGAATCTGCACAACTGCACGGGGAATCTGTGCGGCTGTATGACTCGTCGGCGCAGCCGGAGGGGACGGCGTCGGGCGCGCTGGTGCGAACGTTGAATGCGTGCGAGTCGGCGACTTCGCGCGAATCAGTTGCGTCGCGCGCGCGTGAAGCGGTTGAAAGTCGGTTGCCGCCTTTGAATTCGATTGCGGGTGCGTTGGCTGATGTTGCAGTGGGCGGGGCGTCGTCGAACGTGCGACCGCTTTTCCAGCTCGAAGAGAGTTACATCGTGGCGGTGGACGGCGAGGGCCTGCTGATGATCGATCAGCATGCGGCGCACGAGCGTGTGCTGTTCGACAAGTATCGCGCGTTGGAAGAATCGCGCGCGTCGGAGTCGCAGCAGTTGCTCGTCCCTGAAACTTTCGATCTCACTCCGGCGCAGGCCGCCGCGTTCGACGCGGTGGCTGATGATCTCGAAACTTACGGCTTCGGCTTGATGCGTTTGTCGGGCCGCACGGTGGCGGTGAAGAGCGTGCCCGCAGACCTGCCCGCGTCGGAGGCGCGCAACATGCTCGCCGAAGCTCTCGATGCGGTTGAGACGGAGCGACGCGGGGCAGCGCGGGCCACCTTGCGCGAGCGCGTAGCGGCGTCGCTCGCGTGCCGCGCGGCGATCAAAGTCAATATGCCGCTCGCGCCGGAGAAGATGCGCTGGCTGATCGATCGACTGCTGCTGACATCTTCGCCGACGACCTGTCCACATGGCCGCCCGGCGATCCTGCGCCTCACCACGCGCGATATCGAGCGCGGCTTTCACAGACCATAAGTGAAGTATGAAGTCGGGCCGATGAATGATGAAGTGAAGGCTTGATCCGCACCGGCCGCGAATCACGATAGTTAAAAGCGAATAGAGAAAGGCGGGGCGCAGAGGAGAGTTTGCGCCCCGCCTTCTCACGTGCCGGATCGGTTAGCGGCGGTCGTGTCGTCGCCCGCGCCGATTCTCGCGTCGCTCGTTCTCCTGCCGGTCGTGCTTCTGTCGATAGACGGCGCGGCTCGAACGGTTCAACTCGCGATTGAGTCGTCCACGCTCGCGCCCTGTGAGTGTGCCGCCTGAGCGACGCGCACGCCATTCGGCCCGGTTAACCCTTGTTTCGCGACGTTCGAGACCGCGCGCCTCGCGACGAGTCAACTCGCCGCTACGCACGCCCTGTCGGATGCGTCGCTGCTGGCGTTGTTCACGCCGGTCAATATTCTGCGGGGCGGCGGCGGACGTGCCGACCGCAAAGAGCGACGCGCAGAGAACAAACGCCGCAGGTAGTTTCATCAAGATAGACTTCATCAACTTCTCCTCCTCAAACTGTGTTCGTGTGTTTTGGCAGGCTCACACAGTTTAGACGAAGACGAGCGCGGGAAGGTCTGGAAAAAGTGTTGCGGAGCGAGAACAAAGCCGTTGCGATGCGTGCATGGATGATAGAGCAAGTAAGGACGCGTGTGGCGAAGCGCAGAGGAGATGTGCGCTTCGCCATGCGCGTCAACGATCACGGCAAGGGCCGGTTAACTGCGTTTGTGATGACGCTCGCGCCACTCTTCACGTCGCTCTTCGCGGCGTTCGTTCTCCTGCGCGTCGTGCTTCTGCTTGTAGATGTCCTTGCTCGCCTTGCTCTCTTCACGCTCGATGCGCGCACGCTCCTTCGCCGTCAGCTCGCCGCCGGAGCGACGCGCGTAAGCCTCGTCAACTCTGATCCGTGCCTGCTCGGCTTGGAGACGCTCGGCTTCGCTGCGCGTCAGCTCGCCACTGCGCTCGCCCTGCCTGATGCGCTGCTCTTGCCTGCGCTCGCGCCCGTTGATCGAGCGCGGTTTACTACTCTGCGCCTGCGCTGCGCCCGCGAGCGGCGCAACTAGAGCCCCGACCAACAGGGCCGGAGCCAACAGTCTCTTCAGTGTCACTCTCATTTTTCCTCTCCTCACTTTCACGTCAAAAATTTCGACTCGCCTTTGCGGCCACTCTCTTGGACGTGCGTGCTCGCGCGAAAGACGAAAAAATTTCCGACGACAATTCGCGAACGCATGAAGCGAAAGAGGATGAGACGTTGCGACGTTCTAACTTATTTCGGTCGGCGTGGTCGCTGCCGTGCGGAGACGGACTTAATGATGATCCGGCCGCGGCTCGCCGGATCAAACTTCTTCGGCGCGAGTTCGAGCGCGTGCGAGATCAACTCCCGAATCGCGGGCTCGTCGAGATCGTCCGCGCTCTTGAGGGCGACGTGGCGCACCGTCTTGCCGCCGCCACGCAACACCTTCTGCGGATCGGGCAAGCGCACGCCTTGCAGGAAGAAGAGGTTCACCCAGCGCGGGTAGAGCGCGAGCGAGACGACCGCGTCGGATGCACGCTCGGTCGCGGCGAAACCGATGGCGAGCGCGTTGTAGTTGTCGTAAACCAACTCGACCGCGCCCGGCACACGCACGCGCAATCTCGCAAGCGCGTCACGTGCCGTCGCGCCGACCTCCGGCGTGTACTTGTCGATGAAGCCTTCGAGACTCTCTTCGGGAGACGCTTCTTTCACTTCGTCGCCTCGCCCGTGACGGTGAATTTAATGTCATCTGAGCTTTCAGAGAGTTTGGTGTCGTTGCCGTTGTAGGCTTCCACCTTGCAGGTGTACGAGCCGGGCGAGAGCGGTTTATCGAGAACGTAAGAGAGGCCATCGACGCGCTTGTTGATGTAGTCGTACTCGGTCGTTGCACCCGAAGAGCTGTCGGCGTAGATGCTGAACTTGTAGTAAGCCGCATCGGGGTAGGCGGCCCACTTCACTTCGATGTTGCTCGCGCCGATCTTCGAGCCCGCTTTCGGCGTCAACAGTTTGAGATCGCTCTTGAACAGATTCGAGTCGGGCGCGAAGAATGTCTTGTCCGCTTCGATCTTGTACTTGGCGTTCTGCACGATGCCCGAAGTCGCGAAGACGTAGTAGGGAGTGTCGAAGACTTTGGCGGTCAGGCCCTCGTAAAGTTTCGGCGGCACGTTCTTGATTAAATACTCGCCGGCAGCGTCCGTCTTGACCACGAACGTCTGCCCGCCGCAGCCGCCGATGTACTGGCTGAAGGTCTCGCACAGTTTCACTTCAATATCTTTCGCCGGTTGGCCGTTATACAGAACCCGGCCCTGCACGTTGCCCGTGCCTGCGGCGGGCTTCTCTTTTTCGACGCCCACGCCCGAAGGGATCGTGCCGTCCGAGTTAGGCTTCGCTGGCGACGCGCTCGTCTTCGTCGCGTTCGTGCTCGCGGATTGAGTCGTCGTGTTTGCGTCGCCCGAAGTTTTGCAGCCCGACATGAAGAGAGCCGCGAGCGTTACGGAGACGACAACGGTTTTGCCTTTGATCGACATTGGATTCCTTCTCCTTCTTTCGTTCGATTCTATGAGAACTTTACGAACGCCCCTTATGGCCGCCTCATCAAAAGAAACATCAAGCCGAACAAGATCACCAGACACGAGGCGACGATCACGATATAGAGCAGCATCTTCGGCGTCTGGTCAAGGAAAGATTCTGACGGGTCTTCCGGGTTGTAATGAACCGTCACTTCATCCGCAAACGACGCGGCCTTTTTCCGCGCCCACTCTATCGTGTTGTGATGCGGCAACTGAATCCGTTTCGGTCGGATGCAATCGTTGACGAACTCTCGACCATCAACTTGATAGGCGTACTTCACCAGAGGCGCATATCGAAATGCGGGTGGCCCCAGAGCGGGCATGTCCGGCCGATACGTGCCGCGCTCGATCACTTTCCCGCGCGTCGTCCGCCAACCATTGAGAACCTTGCGCTCCCTCAACAGCCTGAAACCCGTCCACACCCCGACCCCGCCTATCAACAGAGCAAACGCGCAGGAGATAATCGCTTCCATAAACTGAGAAGATCAACTCATCTAAAATCTTTCTCTTAATCAAATCACTAGACTGACGCAGAAATTGAGCCGCGCAAAGCAAGCAGCATCGTTTGCCGCTGATTACTAGCTTTCTATTTCATCTTCCTCAATTCCGCCTTCGCCACTGAACTTTTTAGCAAT
Source organism: Acidobacteriota bacterium (assembly GCA_032229975.1). Classification (GTDB taxonomy): domain Bacteria; phylum Acidobacteriota; class Blastocatellia; order Pyrinomonadales; family Pyrinomonadaceae; genus JAIVGV01. The sequence goes on from JAVXVG010000008.1 coordinate 12,611, forward strand.
TTCAATCCAGTTAATAATTTTCTCCGGCACACCTGTTGATGGATAGATAGGTGTATAGCCCCAATCCGAAGCACCCTGCCGCCAATATGTAAAGTCTGGATCGGCTACGTTGTTCTCCCCAACACGAAGTTCAAGTTGAATGTATTTTTTGCGAAAGTGTGCTATCGCAAAAACTCTATTCTTCTTAAAGCGAAAAGAGTGGGCAGTAGCGTAACTATGTACTCCATCTGTTTCTAAGTAAGTCCTCAATTTGCTAACCGCTTCCTGAAGATGAGGATGCTTTTTAAGCAAATCATCTGGTGATACTAACTGGCGCATTTGCGCTTCAATTTCGCTGTTGTCCACCTCTAGCTTAGGGACAAGAACGATATTGTTGCTCGTGTCACGAGCCACCATGTACGAAAAGACCTTGACGTGATTAGATATGACATAGATAGCATTCTTAATTCGATCATCTATGTCAGTGACAACACAAATAAGTCGAATGGAAGGCACGAAATCTCCTATATTGGGTTTATGCTGGCGAATTCTTTTCTCTAAAACAGCTATGCGATTTTCATCTCTTGCAAACCAACTGAGATAATCCATTAGTTGGATGAGTGCATCTTTGCTAAATTCTCCGCGACGCTTGTACTCAATAAAAACAGGACGACTGCTATTTATATCGAATGCTAAAGTATCTACACGACCTGTGCCTATAATGACTTCGGAACTTATAAATTCCAGCCCTTCTTCCAACTTTGATAGGTCACGCTCGAATGCGTTCTGTATATCTTTTTCTTTGAACTCAACTTCTTCAGAGGAAAGAATTTTGATTTCCATAGATTTGATCCTCACTAAAACTGTTCAGTGTTAAGCAGCACAACTACCGTATAAACTGCGGCGCGCAGTATATCACTCTCGATTGGTGTGCTATACGTCGCCTTACAGCTTACCTACGCTTTCACATTTTGCTCTGACCGCAGAGATGTCATAGGCCTGATCCTTACAATTCGTCGAGCACGCGCAGCACGGCGTCGGTGTCTGAGAGGTTTGGGAGAAGCGCGTCGGGTTGGCAAGCGAGGAGTTGATCAGCAGAGTAGGTGCGCCCCGTGGCGAGGGCGATGGCGCGTGCGCCGAAGTGGCGGGCACAGGCGATGTCGTTGGGCGTGTCGCCGATGATGATGAACTGCGTGGGCGCGAGCGAGAGTTTGAGGTGAGAGTTGATGCGCGCGGCGGCGAGGGCCGGTAGGTCGCGCCGGTCGTGTGAGTCTTCGCCGAACGCGCCGGGGAGCGTGAAGAATCCATCGAGTCCGACGAGGCGCAGCTTCCAGTAGGCCGCGCCGCGCACGTTGCCGGTGAGCAGCGCGGAGACGTAGCGCGGGTGCGCTTGCGTCGCTTCCAACGCTTCGCGCGCGCCGGGCAGAGCGAAGTAGAGCGACTGGCCCTCATTCGCCATGCGCTCGAACTCGGCGACGAAGTGTTCGCACATCTCCGCGCTTCGCGCACTGATCTGCTCGGTCGTGAAGCCTTCGCAGCCGAGCGCCTCGCAAGCGATCTGGAGATCGGTCATGCCGGAGACGTTCAACTCGTGGAGTCGCCCCGACGTGCCGAAGATGCGCATGAGCGCGGGCGTCGTGTAGTCCTTGAAGACCCCGCGTCGCGCGGAGCGCACGAGCGTCCCGTCGATGTCCCAGAGCAGCACGCGCAAATCTAAGGATGAGGGCGAATGGATGAGGAATGAAAAGTCGATCTCTTGCGCGGGCCGGTCTTTCCTCTCTTCATCCCTCATCTCTTATCCTTGCTACTCGACGACGACCAGCACGTCGCCCGCATTGACGGTCGCGCCCTCGCGCGCGCGCAGCTCGACGATAGTGCCCGCCTTCGGCGACTTCAACTCGTTCTGCATCTTCATCGCCTCGACGACGACGAGACCCGCGCCGACCTCGACCATCGCGCCCTCTTCGACCAGCACGCGCACGACCTTGCCCGGCATCGACGCCGCGACAACAACGCGACCCTGACTCTGCGCGCTTCCTACGCTCGCCGCGCGCAAGCGTCGCGGATCGAAGAGCCTCACGACGAACTCGCGCCCGCCGATCTCAACATGAGTTGCATCCCCACGAGCGACGCTCGCTTCGACGCGGCACTCATACACGCGGCCTTCGAGCATGAAGAGATACGCACCGGCTTCGGTCTCGCGCGCTTCGAGTTCGTAGCGACGCCCGCCGACCTCAGCTTCGACGCGCACGCCCTCGCGCACGATGGAGAGTTGATAGCTTTCGCCTTCGAGTTCAGCCGTTAGTTTCATCGCGTCGGAGTAGAGATCGTTTTATTGACAGTGTGTTGGACGCAGTGTATAAGCCACGTCGCTTCCTCGCAAACGTTGGAACCGGCGCGCATAGATAAACATCAGCTCGGCCCTCAGCCGGTCGCCACCTCGCTGCTTACACTCATTCAACCGCGCCGCTCGCGTTCGTAAAACTCATTCGCAAGCGTCGCCACAACGGAGGCCACTCACATGAAATCGAACATCCTGCACAGACACGCGCACAGAACTCTACAAGGCCTGCTCATGCTGCTCGCGCTGGCGTCGCTCCTGCTGGCTTCTTCCGCGCGGCGCAACTCCGCTGCGTCGTCGCCGGAGACTTCCGCCGCCACAGCCGCCTTTCAAGTGCTGCCGCACAGACCGTGGACGGCCATCGGCTCGACGGGTGCGGTGGACGAGTCTTCGCTCAATTTGTACGCTTCGGTCAGCACCGAAATTGGTTTCAAGCCCAATGTAAACGGCAACGTCATCGTTGCGCGCTACAACGTGACGAACACCTTCGACAACAACGCCAACCCGAACCAGCCCGGCTGGCACACGTTGGAGATGGGATCGAACGCTCCGGCGGGCGTGTTCATCCAAGCTAAGCTGTTCGAGGTGAAATCCTGTCAGCCGGATCAGGTGGCCCTTTGTACGGCGGTGAATAAAAGCAACAGCAGTCCATGCGCGCGATGCACCTTCAACGGGCCTCTCGACTTCACCAACAACCTTTACTACGTCGAGGTCACACTGGATCGGAGCGGCGCACCGATGGCCCTCCCGCGCATGTTCACCCTGCGCGTCTTCTGATCGCTCCAAAGCCCGTGGGCGTCCCTCATTCGCGTGAACGGAGCTGCGCACTACGACCGTTGAGCTTCCACGCGCTCTGCGGTCGTTGTTGCGCATCGTTTGATAAAGATTGCTGTTCGCGCGTGTCGTGTGCGAGCGCGGCGGCGATGATCGCGAGATCGCGCGCGACCATCTCCGATTCGATCTCGCTCGTGTCGTCTCGTTCGGCGCGCGCGGCGTCGCGGCGTGCGAAGAAGCGCGGGATGAAGCCGGTGTCGAGTCGGCCCTCGATGAACTCGGCGTCGCGCACGATCTCGCGGAAGAAGGGGAGCGTCGTCTTGATGCCGCCGACCGCGTACTCGTCGAGCGCGCGGCGCAGACGGTCAATCGCCTCGGCGCGCGTCCGGCCCCACGCCGCGAGTTTCGAGATCATCGGATCGTAATAGATGGAAACTTCTGCGCTCGTGTAGACACCGCCGTCGTCGCGCACGCCGGGCCCCTGCGGCAGTCGCAAAGAAGTGATGCGACCGGGCGACGGCATGAAGTTCGCTTCCGGGTCTTCCGCATAGACGCGGCACTCGATGGCATGACCGCGCCACTCCACGTCGTCCTGCGTGAACGAGAGAGGCGCACCTGCGGCGACCGTGATCTGCTCGCGCACGAGATCGAAGCCCGTGACTAATTCCGTGACGGGATGCTCGACTTGCAGGCGCGTGTTCATCTCAAGGAAATAGAAGTCGCGCGTCACATCGGAGACTAAAAACTCGACCGTGCCCGCGCCGACGTAATCAGCCGCGCGCGCGACGCGCAAGGCCGCCTCGCCCATCGCGGCGCGAAGGGCCGGATCGTTAATCGGTGAAGGACACTCTTCGATCACTTTCTGATGTCGCCTTTGGATCGAGCACTCGCGCTCGCCGAGGTGGACGAAATTGCCGTAAGAGTCTGCGAAGATTTGAATCTCGATGTGGCGCGGTCGCTCGACAGCTTTTTCGAGATAGATGGACGAGTCGCCGAACGCGGACTGTGCCTCTGACCGCGCGGTCTCGAAAGCCGAGCGTAGATCGTCTTCCGATGCGACGAGCCGCATCCCCTTGCCGCCGCCGCCCGCCGCCGCCTTGAGCATGACGGGATAGCCGAAGCGCGCGGCGGTCTCGCGTGCATCTTCAACAGACCCAAGCGGCTCGGTCGTCCCCGGCACGACGGGTGCGCCTGCCGCTATCGCCGCGCGCCGCGCGTTCGTCTTCGAGCCCATCAACTCCATCGCCGCCGGAGGTGGCCCTATGAAGGTGAGCCGCGCGTCGGCGCACGCGCGCGCGAACGCGGCGTTCTCGGCGAGGAAGCCGTAACCGGGATGCACCGCGTCCGCGCCGCACGCACGCGCCGTCTCGACGATGCGCTCGATCCGCAGGTAGCTCTCCGACGAAGGAGACGCGCCGATGTGGTAAGCCTCGTCGGCGAGCCGGACGTGAAGCGCGGCGGCGTCGGCATCGGAATAGACGGCAACGGCCCGTGCGTTCAGCTCGCGGCAGGCGCGCATGATGCGCACGGCGATCTCGCCGCGATTAGCGATCAGGATTTTGGTGAACACAGAGGGCAGAGGTTAGAGGGCAGAGGTTAGAAAAGTCAATTACCGACTTCCTTCTAACCTCTCCTCTCTAATCTCTGCTTTTAAACGACGACGGAGTTGGCCGGTTGATGCGGGTCGTAGCGGACGGTGATGTTCGCGCCGGGGGCGTAGTCGATTGGACGCTGTTGTTGCGAGTCGTCGAGCGTCTGTGAGGACTCGTATTCGACACCACTGATCTCGTAGTGATAGAAGACGAGCGTGATGTCGCCCGCGTCGTTTGTGCCCACGTCGAAGACCGTGCCGTCGGCGATGCGGCCAGCACGGAGCAGATGCGTGCGGCGCGCAGCCTCCGCGTCAGTCTTGTCGCGCCGGAAGAGTGCGAACAGTCTCATGTTGTCAGAGAAGGATGCGTGGAAGCGTTGCGTGTCGCGATTTCAGGGGCTTGTTTGGTGGCCCTTCTGTTAGGGCGCGTTCTTTGGCGCGGTGTTGCGCGTCGATTGCTGTACGGACGTGGCGGGAATAATCATGCCATCGCGTATGAGGATATCGTCGTCGGTGCCGAACTTTCGATCTTTGCCCGCGAGGCGCAGCGTGTAGTTGGTGAAGGCGAGCGACTCGCCCTGCTGGGCTTCGTCCACGCCTGCGCGCAACGCGACGGATCGGATCGTCATGCCGGAGCCGCGACGGCCACGCGCCTTCGCCGAAGCGGGCAGCGAGGCGATGGTCGATTCGGGCTCGTACTGGCCCTCATAGATCATTCGCATCGCACGCGCGACCGTCCCGTCCGGGTCGGGTAGTTTCTTCAAGTCGTCTGCGCTTGCCGGGAGCGTACCGTACTGCTGCTGATAGTCGAGCAGGACGCGGATCGGATCGTAAGACTCGGCATGCGCGGCAGCCTCGCGCGCAGCCTCGCGCTGGCGCAGACGTTCGGGGACGGTGATGATGATGAGCGCGACCGCAACGACGGCCACCATCGCAGAAGTTGCGAAGCCGCCGACGGCGAAGCGCACACCGGCGAAGCGCGCGGGCATGTTGCGACTCACGTGCATGAGCGCGCGCGCGCCGCCGCACGCGGCCATGATCGCGAGCGGGAGCAGGACGAACTTGAGTCGCCATGCGGAAGTCTCTGCGGCGGCGACGACGCTCCAGAGTGAAAGCGAGAAGGTCTCCTGCGCGAGAAGCGCGAACGCCGTGCCCGCCGCGAAGATGATAGCGACGAGCGCACCCGCGCCGGTGATCGCGGCGGTCAGACCGTAGGCGGGCAGCTCTCTTTCGGGGCGCGCGAGCGGGGGGCCGACGGCGAGCGCATTGCACGAGGGGCAGTGTTCTTCGCGCAGGTCGGCGCAAGACTTCGCGCCGCAGCAGGGGCAGGTGGTCAGCAACTTGGGAGACTCCATTCTCTGAAACTCGATCCTTTTTAGAACCCGACTTAGAATCCGAACCTTTTCGCGTCGCGCCAGATCGCTAATCCGGCCCGTCTCATAGTACGAAATAACTTCGCCCGCGCCGTAAAACTTTCTCTCTCTTGCGAGTGATCTCCGTAAACCTCAGCGCGAAGTCTGCGGTTCGCCGACGACCTGTGTTGGGCTGCGCCGATCCTCGTCGCATTTAGATGCATCGGCAGCCGCTTTCGCATCCCCGCCCGTCGCCGCGACTTCGGTGCGCAAGACCTCTCGCCACGTGTGATACATCCTGTGCGCGAACGTCCAGTAAGAACCGACGGCCAGCACCCAGAGGACTGCGGGCATACGATTCGCGAAGTAGTTCGTCGAACCATTGTGCGTCGAGAGCGCGCCGATGATGAGCAGCACGACGCGTTCAGGCCGTCTCAAAAAACCAACGTCGCACTTCGGAATCAGACTCTCTGCGCGCGCGCTCGTGTAGCTTACCAAGACCGATCCCATCAAAGCCGCGCCCGCGAGGAAGACGTTCAAGGTCGAGTGCTGCCCGAAGGCCGGACTTGCCGGATCGTCCACGATGCGCGCGTAGAAGACCATGAGCCCGACAAAGACCACCATGTCGGAGAGACGGTCGAGCGACGAATCGAGGAAGCCACCGAAGCGCGTGACGCGACCCGACAGGCGGGCCACCTTGCCGTCGAGCATATCGAAGAGGTTGGCGACGATGAGCACGAGCCCGGCGGGGAAGAAGTGGCCGTAACCGAAGAGCAGGCCCGACAGGACGTTGACCGAGACGCCGATGACGGTCAACCAGTTCGGATTGACGCGCCCGCGCGCCAGCCCGCGCACCATCGCGTTAATGATCCGTAGCGCGCCGCGTCCGATGCTGGCCCCGAACAAACCTTCCGCCTCTCTTCCTCTTGAATGCCGAATGTGAGTGACTTTATCGCCGACGCCGCACGAAGCCCCGAACAAGCCTTGAATCATAGGGACGCGGGCGTTGGTCTGTCAAGAAAATCACAAGGAAGGCGCAAGCGGGCCGGTCGTCGTGTTGCAGTTGATCTGTCTCAACTCTGCTCGGTCGCGTCTCTGCGTTTGAGCAGTCGGCCGGCGTGGAGGTAGAGGAAAAGCGACGTGACGGCATAGACGCAGGGCGTGGCGAGGGCGATGCCGGAGACGCCCATGCGTTTCGAGAGGACGTAGTTGAGCAACACGTCGGAGATGAGGACGGCGACGCCGAACCAGATGGCCGTGACGTTCTCGCGCAGGCTTGAGAGCAGCTTCATCAAGACGAGAAAGGCGACGTAGAAGGGCAGCGTGAAGGCGTAGTAGGCGAGCACATGCGAGACGATCTCTGTGTCCGCCGCGCTGAACTCGCCGCGCTCGAAGAGAAATTTCACTATCGGCTTCGACCAGACGACGAGCGCGATGACGATCGGCAAGTTGATGGCGAAGATGAGCGAGAGGTAGCGGCGCAGAGTCTTTCGCATGTCGTGCCAGTCGCGGGCCGCCGCGCGCTTCGAGAAGTAGGGCAGGATGACTGTGACGAAGGCGATGGCGCTCAAGTCGATGGGGAAGGTCACAGCTTTGCGACCGTAGTTGAGTGCGGCGACGCTGCCGTGCGCGGCGAAGCGCGCGGCCATCGCATTATCGACGACGCTCATCGAGTTGATGAAGAAGATGCTCAGCAGCAGTCGCCACCACTGGCCGAAGGCGTCGCGCATCGGTAGAGAGAAGCCGCGCCAGCGCGGGAGTAAAAAGTGGTTCGCGCGCCTGAGGGCCATTCCGAGGATTGTGATTTCGACGAGCGCGCCCGCGAGCAGTCCGAGCGAGAGCGCGAAGACGCCTGTGTTGAGGCTGAAGAAGAGAAGCGCGATGGAAACTATCGGAGTGGCGGCCCCGACCGCAGAGCCGACGAAGAATTTATCTTCGGCGTTCAAGATCGATTGCCAGAAGCGGACGACGCAATTCAAGAAAGCGGCGGGCGCGGTCAGGCAGAGCAGGTAGAACATCAGACGCCAGCTCTCCTCGCTGAAGCTCGCCGCGACGACTCGCACGTAGAGCGGCTGCGCGACGACGCACAGGAAAATGATCGCGCCGGAGATGACGAGCAGCCACGCGAGCAGTCCGCCGTAGAGATCGCGGGCCTCTTCGTGTCGGCCCTGCTCGCGCAGTTTGATGAAGTCGGGGAGGAAGGTGGCCGTCAGCGAATCGGAGAGCGCGTTGGTGATGGTGTAGGGGATGACGAAGGCGAGCAGGAACGCCTCGAACGCCGACGAGCGACCGAACTTCCACGCCACTAAAAGGTCTCTGCCGACGAACCCTAGTTTCGCAAGCAGCGTCAACGCGCCGACCGTGAACATGGCCCGCAGGATACGCCGGTCAACCGTGCCGCGCGCGAGCCTGTACCACGCGTTGAGGACTTTGTTCGAGAAGGGATCGGCGGGCGGTGGCTGTGAGGTCTTAAGCACTTTGCTCTCTCGTGCGCGCGTTGAAGACTCTCAGCGATGTGAAACTCACGGAGCGACTCAGCCGCTCCGCGCCGAGGATGACTAACAGGATGACGAAAGTGTAACGCATACGATAGAGCGCGCCCACGTTGACGACGACGAGACCGAGGGCCGTCGCGCCGAGAAGAACGATAGACACGAGCAGCCACGTCTGCGGTGTGCGCCGCGTGCGCCACGCGCAGGCCGCCGCGAAGATTGTCATGAGATATGTGAAGCACATCTCGACTCCCGCGATCAATCTTCCGGCGCGTCCAAACGTCGTCCCCGCTTCGATCCACTTCGCGGGAAACGGCGCGAAGAGTCCGACGACGACGGCGCGCGGCAGGTATACAAACACGTCGCGCAAGCTGCGGAAGGATCGTCCGGCGTCGATGTTCGAGCCCGCTTCGGGGTAGAGCACGATGAACTTCTGCCGCGTCACGCTGATCTTCAGCAGGACACCTGAGAGGCCCGCTTGAGTTTGCTCCCCGGTAAATTTTTCGAGTGTGTGCACCTGTTCGTCGGACATGTCCTCTTTCGGGGGCAGCGATCCGGCGAAAATCGTGGGCACGAGAAGGGCCGTCGTGAGCAGCAGCATCAGGCACGCGAAGTTTGGAAGCGGGAATCTCCCGTCTCGCAAAGACGCGACGGACAACATGACAAGCGCGAGCGCAGCGATGCCGACGTAGATCAGCCACATGCTATCTCTCACCAGACAGATGAGCACGAGCAAGACGACACCGCGCGCGGCTTCGCTCGCAGCGCACGCCGAGTTCATGCGTCTCATCAGCAGACGCAGCGTCGTCAGGATAAACGTCAACATCAAGACGATGAAGAGCGGATCGCGAAGCGGCTGCGTCGAGTGCATCAGGAGCGTCGGGAGTAGTCCGACAAGTGCGGCGGCGGCGAGCCCCGCGCGCGCATCGTAGCAGGTCTCGCCGAGCTTGAAAGTGAGAAAGAGCGTCAACAGGTAGAGCGGCAGATTGACGAGCTCAAAGCTGAAGACGCTCTCGCCGACGACGGGCGTGAGCACGAAGGACGAGACGGCATAGAAGCGTTCGTGCACCTGCGCGTCGCGTTTGAGAAAGCCCGTCGCGTGTCGGCCCATCGACAAGCTATCGTCAAGATAATCCTCCCCGTCGCCGCGCAGCACGCCCTGCGGCGAGATGGCCTCCGGCATGAAGCCCATCCGGCCCGCTTCGCACATCGCCGCCGCCGCGATCAAATGCAGCACGGCCCCCGCGACGAGCACCCACCTCAACGCGCGCCGCGCCGCGTCCGGCTCAAGCATCTTCGTCCTCTCGCCCTGTGGATTCACACCTATAGTCTTGGCTCTGAGTCTTTCATCGTCGGGCGGCGTGATGAGTCATCGTTCCCTGAAACTTTTTGATCAGATCAATAGTTGATCAATGATCTTTCCCCAAGCACTCTTAAATGGTTCAGCTTGTGCGCGCGTGAAGTTAACGACACCCGGACGATCTCCATATTCCTCACCATGCTTCTCTTTGAATTTGCGGTTGTATTCAGCGCCTAGAGGAGTAAGGATGGCGTGTAACTCTGATTGTAATACAATATAGTAACTCGGAGATTCGGTTTGATCACTGGGCAGGTAAACGAATACCCATGGCTTCCGCGATGTTGGAGGAGTCCTTCCTCCAACAACCCATTTTAGTTGTGATGTGCTTTTGACCTCGATGACAACCGCCTTCTCACCGGACATCGAGAACGCCACAACATCGGCACTCTTCGCATTTCCATATGTAACAGCAGCGGAAACTCCGCGGCGTTGTAGCTCAGCAGCGACAAAGAACTCGCCCGCTAGGCCGAGATGATATTTCTGCGCATGTTTGCTTACGATTTCAACCTTCACTCTTCTTCGCTGCCTCGTCGTGAAAGGTCGTGAGTTTTCTGATCTCGAAGTTGCGTGAGCCGCCGGGGGTGGTGACTTTGACTTCGTCGCCTTCCTCTCGTCCCATGAGGCTGCGACCGACGGGTGATGATGTGGAGATGAGACCTGCGGGCGGGTCGCTCTCTTCGGCGGTGACGAGGCGGTAGGTGATCTCTTCGTCGCGTTCCGGGTCGTAGAGGACGACGGTCGAGCCGTAGGCGGCCTTGCCGTGCGGGAGCTTCGAGGTGTCGATGGAGGCCACTTCGCTCAGTCGTTGGCGCAGGTCGCGCGTGCGGGCCTGCACGAACTGCTGGCGCGCGAGCGCGGCGTGATACTCGGCGTTCTCACGTAGGTCGCCCCACTCCTTCGCGATCTTGATCTGCTTCGGCAGCTCGACGCGCAACTCCATCTCCAACTCGTTCAGCTCGGCTTGCAACTTGTCTTTGATGCTCTGTGTCACGGCTCTCTCCTCGTCGCTTGCATTCGCGGCGTCACGTGCCGCCGCGAAATTTAACGGTCTCGCGAAAAATAGTTGGTGCAAATCTGTTGGCTTCGATTATACTCACGCACGCGTCTTTGAAAAGACCAGCCCGCGAAGCAAGTCGGCGAAGCGGGCGCGCAAACTCCCCCCAACTGAAAATCTAGACGCCACACTACCCGAACGTTCGGGCCGCCCCGCTCGACGAGTGTGCAGTAGTCTCTCCCAAAGTTTCGCCTCACTGACGTATGACCGTGCTCGCAAGAAGGGAGGGGTGTCTCTGCGTCCTCAAGCGCAGCCTGCCGCGCAGGACTTACCGCACGCACAAGCCATGTTCAACGAAACGAAATCTCGACAACCCGCGCTCATTCTAATGATCGACGACGATCCTTTGCAGATCGAGTTCGGGCGCACGCTCGCCGCGCGGGCCGGTTACCGCTTCAATGGTGCGACCGATGGACGCGCCGGCCTTCGTCTCGCACGCGAAGCAAGGCCCGACGTGATCCTGCTCGACTACATGATGCCCGGTCTCACGGGCAAGCAGGTCTTTGAAGAGATACTACGCTCGCCCGACGAGACCCTGCGCCACACGCCTGTCATCATGCTCACCGCGCAGTCAGCGAATCGAGTCGAGCAGCGCGAGTTGTTGGACGCAGGACTCGCCGCCTATCTCTACAAGCCCTTCGGCTATCATGAACTACTGAACGTCATCGACAACGTGCTGGCCCTTTCGCAGACGCGCGAGCGGAATCGACTTCTGGAATTGCAGGCGCGTCAGTCGTTCATCGCCACCGCGCGCACGCTCGTCACGCTACTCTTCGCCAAAGACCCTTGCACCGCCGAGCACTCGAACATGACCGCCGACATCGCGGAAGCAGTCGCCGTTAACTTCGGTCTCGCGGATCAAGAAGCTCTCATCATCAAGCTCGGCGCGCTCCTGCACGACATCGGCAAGATCGGTGTGCCCGAACACATCCTCTGCAAGCCCGGCGCGCTCACGGCTGAAGAGACGACGATCATGCGCCTGCACGTCGATTACGGCGACGAGGCTCTGAGCGGCGTGCCCTACATGGAGACCGTGCATGAGATGGTGAAGTATCACCACGAATGGTGGGACGGGCGCGGCTACCCGTTCGGCTTGGGCAGCGCGGACATCCCCTTCGGCGCGCGCCTCGTCTCCGTCGTCGATGCCTTCGACTCGATGACCAGCGACCGGCCCTATCGCGCCCGCCTCTCGCAAGACGAAGCATATCGACGACTCCGCGCGGGCTCCGGCACGCAGTTCGATCCGGCAATCGTCGAAGCGCTCTTCGATACGCTCTCGACCTACGAGCCTCCGCGCGTGCGCGCCCTCGATCTACAATTTTTAGAAGAACTCTCGCCAGTCGTATAACTAGAAACGATGAAGTAGGGACGATGAACGATGAAGTGAAGGACAAGAAGTCTTCACTTCATCGTTTACCGTTCCTACCTCATACTTTGTTTCAGCAGACTTCCTTGCCGTGATGCTCAGCCTCGTCGGGTGCGCCGAAGCTGATGCCAACATCGCGCGCGGTGCGGACGAGGTGGCTCTCGGTGGGAACGGTCTTGAGGTTGGCGCAGGCCCTTGAGAGCGGGACGGTGATGATGTCTGCGGCGTGCAGCGCGACCATCTTGCCGTGCTCGCCGCGCATGAGCGCGTGGACGGCGCACGCGCCGTAGTTGGTCGCAAGCATACGGTCGAAGGCGTTGGGGCTGCCGCCGCGCTGCAAGTGTCCGAGCACGACGCAGCGCGACTCCTTGCCCGTCAGTCGCTCGATCTCTTGCGCGACGTAGTTGCCGACGCCGCCGAGTCGCGGCGCGTGCTCTTTGTCACCGGCGACTTGATAAATCTCCTGACCACCCACAGGCGCGGCCCCCTCCGCCGCGACGACGATGGTGAACTGGCTATCGCAACGCTCGCGCTCGTGAACCTTCTCGACGACCGCCTCGACCGTGAATGGAATCTCAGGGATCAAGATCACGTCCGCGCCGCCACTGATGCCGGAATGCAAAGCGATCCAGCCCGTGTGCCGGCCCATCACTTCCAAGACCATCACGCGATCATGTGAAGCGGCGGTCGTGTGCAGACGATCAAGAGCTTCGGTCGCGATGTCGAGCGCAGTGACGAAGCCGAACGTTAGTTCCGTGCAGGCGAGATCGTTGTCGATGGTCTTGGGCACGCCGATGACGGGGATGCCGCGCGCGTAGAACTCCTGCGCGATTCCTAACGAGCCCTCGCCGCCGAGCACGACGAGGCCGTCGATGCCGAGCCGCTCAAGATTTTTAATCGCTTCGGTAAAACTCTCTTCGGGCTTGTGGTCTCCGTCCGCATCGTGCACGACGAAGCGACCGCGATTGCGCGTGCCGAGGATCGTGCCGCCGCGCGGCAGAAGTCCGCGCACGTCCTCCGGCTTCAACTCGCGCGCCTGCGTTTCGCCGAGCAGGCCCTCGAAGCCGTCCTCGATGCCGATGACTTTCAGGTTATAGACGCCCACCGCCGTCTTCACCACCGCGCGGATGACGGCGTTTAAGCCGGGGGCATCGCCGCCGCCCGTGAGCAGCCCAATCGTTTTAATCGTGCTCATAATTGAAAAGTGATGCGTGTGATGCGATTGAGCAGTGAGTGAAAGTTTTGTCTTTCAATGCATCACTCGTCACACATCGCAGATCACTATACTTCAAACTACACCCGCCGACGGGTCGATTCAAGCACGACCGTCTTGCGTTTTTGTCACCGACCTCATGCGCCGACGACTTTACAAAACGGGACGCGCGGCGGCACAGTCGCGTGTGAAACATGAGCAACAGGGAAGCACGCACGAAGCACGAAGGACGCACGCGCGACATGAGAACGGCGCGCGCCGAAGCAGCAACTCGACCGGCTGAGATCATCATCACGCGTCGCGGAGCGGAGCGCGCGCGAGGCGGCCATCTCTGGATTTATCGAAGCGACGTGATTGAGACTTCGGGCGTGCAGGGCGGCGCGGTCGCGCGCGTAACGGACGAGCGCGGTCGCTACGTCGGGCGAGCGTTCTACAGCGACGCTTCGGAGATTTCCTTGCGCCTGCTCACGCAGCGCGACGAAGAGATCGACCGCGAGTGGTGGCGCGCACGCCTGCGCGCATCGTTTGCGCGGCGCGAGTTGTTCACGCGCGATGCTGATGCCTACCGGCTCGTCTATGCCGAAGGCGACGCACTGCCTTCGCTCATCATCGACCGCTACAAAGACGTGCTCGTCCTGCAAACGCTCTCACAAGGAACGGATGCGATCAAGTCGCTGCTCGTCGAGCTATTGATCGAAGAGTTGAGTCCGCGCGCCATCATCGAGCGCAACGACGTGCGCGTGCGCAAGCTCGAAGGCTTGGAGATGAGGACGAGCGTGCTTTACGGCGAAGCACCCACGGAGATGTCGATCAGGCAGCACGGCGTTGAGTTCATGGTCGCGCCGCTCGGCGGGCAGAAGACCGGCGCGTTTCTGGATCAGCGCGAGAACCACTCGGCAGCACGCGAGTACGCGCATGGTCGCGCGCTCGATTGTTTTACCTTCAACGGCGGCTTTGCCATGAGCATCGCGCAGGCGTGCGAGTCGGTCGTTGGTATAGATGTCTCTGCGGAAGCGGTCGCGGCGTCGCGTCGCAACGCAGAGTTGAATGGTCTAACGAACGTTGAGTTCCGCGAAGCGAACGTCTTCGACGCGCTGCGCGAGATGCAAGAGGCGGGCCAGCATTTCGACACGATAATTCTCGATCCGCCAGCCTTCGCCAAGAATCGCGCGAGCCTGCAAGCCGCCGCGCGCGGCTACAAGGAGATCAACTTGCGCGCGATCAAGATGCTCGCGCCGAATGGTGTGCTCGTCACCTGCACGTGCTCTTATCACATGAGCGAATCGATGTTTTTGGAGACAGTCGCTGCGGCTGCGTCGGACGCGCATCGTCGTTTGCAGATCGTCGAGAAGCGCATACAGGCGCGCGATCATCCAGTGCTCGCGACCGTCCCCGAAACGCTCTACCTGAAATGCCTGATCGCGCGTGTGATCGACTGAGGCACATCGTTCTCACCTCATCGCGACAATGAAGATGGAAGGGCGTGGAAGTTATAACTTCCGCGCCCTTCCGTTTCGTTGTCTCTTTACGTCGTTCGTGTTGAACTTACGTGGGACGTTGCTTTGTTTAGCTTGCCGATGAAGCGCGTACCATCTCTGCGAGGCGGCGTGCGTCGGGGAGTGATTCGAGGGCTTTGAGGAGTTGTGGATCGGCGTCGAGAAGCGTGCGCGAGCCAGCTTCGACGCCGTAAGCGGCGGTGACGATCTCATCGCGGATTCTCAATCGCGCGTAATCCGCATCCGCATCGATCTGCGCGGGCGTGATGCCGAACGTGCCCACGTCCTTGCGGACGAACTCGCGGAAGGCTTCGAGCACGCGGTCGGTGACGGGATAGTCTGTGGCGCGCGGATGCTGACCATAGAGAACTTTATCGACGCGGTAATTTTCTAATCCGGCGATCTGTCCGGCGGCGAGTTGGCGCGTGAAGTGAAAGGCCACCTCGAAGATTCTTGCGCGCACCGGAGTGGCAACGTCGAGCGGTTTGACTTCGATGTCGGGCGTGATGCCGCCGCCACCGTAGAAGACTCGACCGGCGGCTGTTCGCACGGCAGGCCCTGCGGGCTTTGGGCTTGGCGTCGGCTGCGGCGTGGGCTGCGATGCAAGATCGTGTGTGTTCGGCGACGAGGGAAGAGTCGGCGAGCGCGGCGCGGCGGGCGCGGGCTCGTCGGTCGGATCGTGACGGACGTAGTAGTCGTAGAGCGAGCCGCTTGAGTAGTCGCGCTGGATCGAGCGACCGTAGGGCGTGAAATATTTCTGCGTCGTCAGCGTGAGCCCGTCGCCGTAGGGCAGCGTGAAGAGATGCTGCACGAGCCCCTTGCCGAAACTCGTCTCGCCGACGATCAAGCCGCGACCATGATCTTGCAACGCACCCGCGACGATCTCCGATGCCGACGCGGTGTTGCGATTGACGAGCACGACGAGCGGGAAGTCCTGCGCGCCGTCGAACTCTGTGTTCTTATAGACGAGCGTCTGCGCGTTCTCGGTTCGACCACGCACGGAGACGATAGGGTAGCCGCGCGGCAAGAATTGTCCGGCGACTTTGATGGCCTGCGGCAGAAGGCCGCCGGGGTTGTTGCGCAGATCGAGGACGAGTTGCGTCATGCCCTGCTTCTGCATATCAGTGAGGGCCTTCTCGATCTCGTCGCTCGTCTCGGAGGCGAAGCCGCCGGTGAGCGCGACGTAGGCAGTGCCGGGGCGGATCATGTAGGCGGCGCGCACGGTCGGCTGCGGCACAGAGTCGCGCACGATCTGGAAGTAGAGAGGGGCCTGCGCGCCCGCGCGCTCGATCTTGATCGTGACCGGCTCGCCGCGCACGCCGCGCACGGACTTCGAGACCTGATCGCCCGTCCACTCTCGCGCGTCCTTGCCATCAACCTCGACGATCTTATCGCCATAGCGCAGACCGGCCTTATCGGCGGGCGTGCCAGCGACGACCGACTGCACATAGACCGCATCGGTGTGGCGAAGTATGCTCACGCCGACGCCGTAGAACTCCGCTTCGTGATCCTGCTTGAGTCGGTCGAAGTCGGCTTTAGTGAAGAAGGTCGAATGCGGATCGAGCGTGGAGAGCATCCCTTGAATCGACGCCTGCGAAGCCTTCTCGTAGTCGATGTCGTCTGCATAATTCTCATCGACGGTCGAGAGGGCCTCGTCGTAGTCGCTCTCGATCTGTCGCTCGGCGGCGGGCAGCGAACTGTCCTGCGACACGTCGGCGATGTGGCGCGCGCGACGCGTCATCACGCCGCCCGTGATCGCGCCCGTGAAGAGCACGATGACGAGCGCGATCCAACCGAAACCGATCTGCTTCTGTCGCTCTATCATCTACACATTGTCTCCGCGAGGAAAACCTTGCAGCGAAATTCTACCACACGCCCTGCCGACGGAACACGCGCGACGACGCAAGCGTGTGCTATAAAAGTCTTGAGTCTGAAGTCTTGAGTCTTGAGTCAAAAGCGCAGGACGATGAACATTTCTCCCGGACTTGAGGCTTCGACTCTGGCTCTCGACTTCAGACTTTAGACTCCAGACTCCCACTGGTGTGTCGAATGGCAAACTCTCTGTTCCTCTCGCTGATCATCCCGGCCTACAACGAGTCGGCCCGGCTAGGCGCGTCGCTCGCGACGGTCTTCGAGTACCTGAACGCGCAGGTTTACGAGAGCGAAGTGATCGTCGTTGACGACGGCTCGACGGACGAGACCATCAACGTCGCACGCGAAGGATTCGCGTCGGCGCGTCGCCTCGCCTCGCGCGTCATCTCGGTCGGCGAGAATCGCGGCAAGGGCCACGCCGTACGGACGGGCCTGCTTGCGGCGCGCGGTAGCGTTTCACTTTTCAGCGATGCCGATCTCTCGACGCCCATCACGGAGACGCCGAAGTTGACGGGCGTCATCCGTTCAGGCGAGTGCGACATCAGTTTCGGCTCGCGCGCGCTCGACCGCACGCTCGTCGGCACGCATCAACCTTGGAGTCGCGAGCAGAGTGGGCGGGCCTTCAATCTCGCCATGCGCCTCGCCACGCGCCTGCCCTTCCATGATACGCAGTGTGGCTTCAAGGCGTTTCGCACGGACGTGTGTCGCCCCGTCGTCGAGTCGGGACGCATCGACCGTTTCGGCTTCGACGTTGAGCTGCTCTACGTCGCGCACGAGGCGGGCCTGCGCCTGCGTGAAGTGCCCGTGCGCTGGAACGACGTGGCCGGCTCGAAGGTCACGCTGAGGGCCGGTCTCGACGGCTTCCTCGAACTGCGCGAACTACGCTGGCAAGCGAAGTCGGGCATCTACGACGAAGCGATCAGACGAGCGCGCGACCTCGCCTCCGCACCCAACGCACGCGCGCCCATCACGCTTCGCGAGGACGGGCCCGTCGCGAGCGACGTGTCGCCTGAACTCGCCGACACCGCGCGCAGGATTTAGACGAACGCGGCGCACAAGAAGCCGCGCATCACCGTCATAGAATTTTGGAGTAGCAATGTCAGCACGTTTGAACGTCAACATCGATCACGTCGCGACGGTGCGGCAGGCGCGCCGCGCGCCGGAGCCTTCGGTCGTGGCGGCAGCCGCGCTCTGCGAGTTGGCCGGCGCGGACGGCATCACCATCCACCTGCGCGCCGACAGGCGACACATACAGGACGAAGACCTGCGCGTGCTACGTCGCACAGTGACGACTTATTTGAACGTCGAGATGAACGCATCCGAGGAGATGACAACAATCGCGCTCGCGACGAGACCCGATGCCGTCACGCTCGTCCCCGAAACTGCGGAAGAGATCACGACCGAAGGTGGTCTCGACGTGCGCGCCAACTTCGACGCCGTGCGCTCTGCGATTGAGAGACTGCGCGGCGGTGGCCTCTTCGCGAGCATCTTCATCGATCCCGACGCGGATCAAGTCGCAGCCTCGCGCGAGGCGGGCGCGCAGCAGATCGAACTCTGCACCGCGCTCTACGCGGAAGCGACCGTCGGCGCGAGCGCAGTGCACGGCGAAGGGACGAGGCGCGCAGCCTCGGAGTTGCGGCGTTTGAGCGAAGCCGCCGCGCTCGCCGCGCAACAAGGTTTGAAGGTCGCGGCCGGTCATGGGCTCACGTATCGAAACGTCGGCGCGGTCGCAGCCACGCGCGAGATCGAGGAGTTCAACATCGGGCATAACATCATCGCGCGCGCTGTCCTCGTCGGCTTGAGCGCAGCCGTGCGCGAGATGCGCGAGGCGATCAGGAACGCACGCGCCGAACGATAAGATTCGCGTGCGACGCCGATCAAATCCGACGCGCAAAAAAACGCCGGGGAAGCGAGCGCCGCGAAGAAGAGAGACTCCCGATCCGCCCTCCAACGCTTGCGCGCGCCTCCCCGGCGTCGCCTCGGACGACTGCTAAAAGCAGCGACCGAATTCTATATAGAGCACGTAGCTATCAGCTATCAGCAAATCAAGTCTTCGTTTGGCTGAGCACTGAATGCTGACGGCTGAGTGCTTCTTCTATCAACTCGCGATCAACTCCTGTTGCATCTTCGGTGGCGCAAATCCCATGTGCTTGTAGGCGGCGCGCGTCACACAGCGTCCGCGCGGCGTGCGATTGAGGAAGCCGATCTGTATGAGATACGGCTCGATGATCTCTTCAATCGATTCGCGCTCCTCGCTGATCGACGCGGCGATGGTTCCGATGCCGACTGGCCCACCGTCGAACTTCTCGATGATCGACGTGAGTATCTTGCGATCAACTTCATCG
Source organism: Acidobacteriota bacterium (assembly GCA_032229975.1). GTDB lineage: Bacteria > Acidobacteriota > Blastocatellia > Pyrinomonadales > Pyrinomonadaceae > JAIVGV01. The sequence goes on from JAVXVG010000008.1 coordinate 31,846, forward strand.
AGTCCGAATTTATCGACCTCCATCTCGTCGAGCGCGCGCTTTGCCACGGCCTGCGTGATGCGACCGTCGCCGACGACCTGCGCGTAGTCGCGCACGCGACGCAGCAGACGGTTGGCGATGCGCGGTGTGCCACGTGCGCGCCGCGCGATCTCTTTCGCGCCGGTCGCTTCGATCTCGACGTTCAAAATCTCAGCCGAGCGGTGGACGATGATCTCCAAATCTTTCTGACCGTAAAAATCTAAATGGAAGACGATGCCGAAGCGTCCGCGAAGCGGCGCGGTAATCAATCCGGCACGCGTCGTCGCTCCGACTAAAGTGAACTTCGGCAAGTCAAGTTTGATCGATCTTGCCGCCGTGCCCTGTCCGATCATGAGGTCGAGTTGATAGTCCTCCATCACGGGATAGAGCACTTCCTCGATCTGCGGCTTGAGGCGGTGAATCTCGTCGATGAAGAGGACTTCGCCTTCTTGCAGGTTCGTCAAGATCGCCGCGAGGTCGCCGCCGCGCTCAATCGCGGGCGCGCTGACGGACTTCAAAGGCGCGTCCATCTCCTGCGCGATGATCTGCGAGAGCGTGGTTTTCCCTAAGCCGGGGGGCCCGAAGAAGAGCACGTGATCCAACGCCTCGCGTCGCCCTTGCGCGGCGCGCAAAAAGATTTTGAGGTTCGTCGTGATCTTCGACTGACCGATGTACTCATCGAGCGTGCGCGGTCGAAGGCCCGGCTCCACCTGCTTGTCTTCCGGCGTCGCTTCCGCCGCGACGATGGCCCGTGCCTCCGCGCTTTCCTCTTGATCTATCACCTGTGACATCGAACCGCGAGACCCCCTTGCAACTGCTTTTCGTCGCCTCGAACGTGAAACGGATTATACCCCTCTTGCATCGTTGTTGCAAGCGTGAAACAGAGAGAAAATAAGAAAAGAGGCTCGGAAAGTGCAAGGGAATTGCGACTGAGCCTCCTGTGGTTGAAAGCCTGACCTGTTTTATTAGCGCGCGATGACGGAGTGATCTTCCCCTGTGAGTTGGAGGCGGACGACGGAGCGTTCGAGTTCGGCGCGTGCGCGCTCGAAGTCTTCTTCCGTGCCGGAGAACGCGCTGAGAGTCTTCTCTGCGTGTTCGCGTGCGAGGCGCGCGCGCGCGGCGTCGATCTCTTCGGGCCGCTCGGCAACGTCTGCGAGAACTGCGACGCGGTCGTCTCTCACTTCGACGAAGCCGCCGGAGACGTGCAGACGGCGCATCGTCCCGCTCTGCGAGTAGGAGAGCGCGCCGGTCTGGAGCTGCGAGATCATCGGCGTGTGGCCGGGCAGGATGCCCAATTCGCCGTTCGCGCCCGGCACGTTCACGGAGTCAACGGTCTCGGAGAGGACGTTGCGCTCCGGTGTGATGATGTCGAGTCGTAGAGGCATAAAGAGGGTGAATGGTGAATGGTGAATGGTGAATCGTAAGAGATGTTCTAAACCATTTACGATTCACCATTCACCATTCACGTTCTTTAGCTTGAAGCGATCTCCTGCGCCTTCTTGCGCACGTCTTCGATTGTGCCTTGCAGGAAGAAGGCTTGTTCGGGGAGGTCGTCGCACTTGCCGTCGAGGATTTCGCGGAAGCCGCGCACGGTGTCTTCGAGCTTGACGTATGCGCCCTTCAAGCCTGTGAACTGCTCGGCGACGAAGAAGGGCTGCGAGAAGAAGCGTTGAACTTTGCGCGCGCGCGAGACGACGAGCCTGTCCTCTTCGGACAACTCGTCTAACCCCAAGATGGCGATGATGTCCTGCAACTCTTTGTAGCGTTGCAAAACTTTCTTCACGTCCTGCGCCGTCTTGTAGTGCTCCTCGCCGACGATGCGCGGATCGAGAATGCGCGAGTTCGATGCGAGCGGATCGACTGCCGGATAGATTCCAAGCTCCGCGATCTGACGCGAGAGAGCGGTGACGGCGTCGAGGTGCGCGAAGGTCGTCGCGGGGGCCGGATCGGTGTAGTCATCTGCCGGAACATAGACGGCTTGAATGGAAGTGATCGCGCCGGTCTTCGTCGAAGTGATGCGCTCCTGCATCTCGCCCATCTCGGAGGCGAGGTTCGGTTGATAGCCAACCGCCGAAGGCATGCGACCCAAGAGCGCGGAGACTTCCGATCCGGCTTGCGTGAAGCGGAAGATGTTGTCGATGAAGAGCAGCACGTCCAAGCCCTGATCGCGGAAGTATTCGGCGATGGTCAAGCCTGAGAGGGCCACCCTCAGGCGCGCCCCCGGCGGCTCGGTCATCTGTCCATAGACGAGCGCGACCTTCGACTTGTCGAGGGCCCCCTTATCGACCTTCGTCATGTCGAACTCGCCGGTCTGCTCGAGGTGCTCGTTGAAGGCGTCGCCGTATTGAATGACTTTCGACTCGACGAACTCGCGCAGCAGATCGTTGCCTTCGCGCGTGCGTTCGCCAACACCTGCGAAGACGGAGTAGCCGGAGTGTTGCGTCGCGACGTTGTTGATGAGTTCTTGAATGAGCACGGTCTTGCCGACGCCCGCGCCGCCGAAGAGACCGATCTTGCCGCCGCGCAAAAATGGCTGGATGAGATCGACGACCTTGATGCCGGTCTCGAACATTTCGAGCGCGGTCGCCTGCTCGTCGAGCGTCGGCGCGTGGCGATGGATCGGGTAGCGCGTCTCGGTCGTCACCACGCCGAGGTTATCGACCGGCTCGCCGATGACGTTCAGTACGCGGCCCAGAGTCGCCTCGCCGACGGGCATCGTGATCGTGCCGCCCGTGTTGAGGGCCTTCATGCCACGCACGACGCCCTCGGTCGGCTTCATCGAAACTGTCCGCACGCGCCCCTCGCCCAAATGTTGCTCGACCTCGCAGATGATGTCGATCTCTGAAGGCACGTCGAAGCCTTCGGAGACGACGCGCAGCGCCGTGTAGATCGGCGGCAGGTGTTTGTCCTCGAACTCCACGTCGATGACGGGCCCGATCACCTGCACGACCTTGCCGTCGAACCCGTCGCCCATGCTCGCGTTGCCCTGAGGCGTAGCCATACTCTTTACTAAACTCCTCTTAACTCGAACTGATTAGGTGAAAAATTCTTGCGGGTACTTAAGACGTGGAAGATAACATACGCCGCGCAAATCTCGCAAAGCGCGACTCCGCAAACGACTGCTCACTCAGTCTCGTCGAAGCGAATCTTCATGCTGCGGAGCGTGCGCCGATCCTCGTCGGTGAGTTCGAGCGGCGCGGCGTCGGCGTCGTCAGGCGAGAGGTCTTCCTCATCCTCATCGCGCTCGCGCAGACCGATCTCCAGCTTCAAGACCAGTTCCACGTCGTAGCCCCCTTCGCGCAAATTCTGGATCGCGTCGGCGACTTCCGTAGAGCGTTCGACCGCCGCGTTGATCGCGTCGCCGAGCCCTTGCACGAGTTCTTTCGCGTCGTCGTTGATGTCCAAAGTCGCCTCGCCTGCGTCGTCTCTTCGTAGTCTTCCTTCGAGTGCGACGATGCTACGCGAGCGGGTCGCGCGTGGTCAACCGCGAGGGCACGACGCTAAGATCAATCGCGCAGGAAAGTGTGCGTTGCGGCGCGCGCGCGGCGTGTGTTAGCGTGTCGCGAGAAACGACACAACGAGACACAGGCAAGCGGCGCACTCGTCACATGGAGACAAAGACCGACGCCAAGACTGCGACACGCGCGCCCGAACGGCGCGAGCGTTTCGAGACCTCTTCGGGCATCGAGTTGCCTGCGGACTTCAACCCGTCGAACACGGATGAGATCGACTACGAGCGCGATCTTAATGCGCCCGGTGAGTTCCCCTACACGCGCGGCGTGCGGCGCACGATGTATCGCGGTCGCCTCTGGACAATGCGGCAGTACGCGGGCTTCGCCGACGCTGAAGAGTCCAACGCGCGCTACAAATATCTGCTCGCGCAAGGGACGACCGGCCTCTCCGTCGCTTTCGATCTCCCAACGCAGATCGGTTTAGATTCAGACGACCCGCTCGCGCTCGGCGAGGTCGGCAAGGTCGGCGTCGCGATTGATTCGCTCGAAGACATGGAGCGACTCTTCGACGGCATCCCGCTCGATTCAGTCTCCACTTCGATGACGATCAACGCGACCGCTTCGACGTTGCTCTGTCTCTACGTCGCCGTCGCGCGCAAGCAGGGCGTCTCGCCTGACAGACTCGAAGGCACGATCCAGAACGACATCCTGAAGGAGTACATCGCGCGCGGCACGTACATCTATCCGCCCGCGCCTTCGATGCGACTCATCACGGACACCTTCGCCTACTGCGCGCGCGAGATTCCGAAGTGGAACATGATCTCGATCTCCGGCTATCACATACGCGAAGCGGGCTCGACCGCCGCGCAGGAGATCGCGTTCACGCTGGCCGACGCCATCGCATACGTGCAAGCCGCCATCGATACGGGCCTGAAGGTTGACGACTTCGCCCCCCGCCTCTCCTTCTTCTTCAACGCGCACAACAACCTCTTGGAAGAGATCGCGAAGTTTCGCGCTGCACGCAGACTGTGGGCGCGCATCATGCGCGAGCGTTTTCATGCGCGCGACCCGCGATCCTTGATGCTGCGCTTTCACACGCAGACTGCGGGATCGACCTTGACCGCGCAACAACCGGAAGTGAATGTCGTCCGCACGACGATTCAAGCTCTCGCTGCGGTCTTGGGCGGCACGCAGTCGCTCCACACGAACGCATCGGATGAAGCTCTCGCGCTTCCAACCGAACAGTCGGCGCGGGTGGCCCTGCGAACGCAACAGGTCGTCGCCTACGAGTCGGGCATCGCCGACACGGTCGATCCGCTCGCGGGCTCTTACGCCATCGAACAACTCACGAGCGATCTCGAACGCCTCGCCTCCGACTACATCGCAAAGATCGACGCGCTCGGCGGAACCCTTCGCGCCATCGAGACCGGCTACATCCAGCGCGAGATTCAAGAGGCGGCTTACCAGTTTCAGCGCGCCGTCGAAACGCGCGACACCATCGTCGTCGGCGTCAATCGCTTCCAGACGGAAGAGACGGACGTGCCGCCCACGCTTCGCGTCGATCCCGCAGTCGAGCGCGCGCAGATCGAGCGCGTGCGTGCGGTGCGTGCGCGCCGCGACAACGACGAGACGGAGAGCGCGCTCGCGCGTCTCGAAGAAGCCGCGCGCGGAACCGAGAATGTGCTCCCGCGCATCCTCTCTTGTGTCGAATCTCTCGCCACGGTCGGCGAGATCAGTCATCGCCTGCGCCGCGTCTGGGGCGAGTACCGCGAAGCCTTGACGGTGTAGAGTCGAACGCGGGGTTTACAATTATTCTGCTTGCCGAAGTCTCACATCTGAAGAGAGAGATAATGAAGGCGTGGATCATTTCGTCGGCCCTGTCGCTTGCCATCTGCGCTGCGGGTTGCTCGCAGCAACCGGCGGCGAGTCAGAATCAGTCGCAGTCTGTGGCGCAGGGTGGCCCACCGTCGTCGTCGCCATCTGCAGTCGCGCAAGGTTCGCCGTCGCCGGGTGCGAACGCGAACGTGAAAGTCTATCGCGGCTCGTTGAACGATAGGGGACTTGAGATGAGGCTCGTGCGCGAGGGCCAACGCGTGTCGGGTTTCTATGATTACGACGGCATCGATCAGGACATCGGGCTCGAAGGGCGCGCGGGCGAGAAGGGAAAGTTCGAGCTGGCGGAGAGGGAAGCGAGCGGCAAGCAGACGGGCAAGTGGTCGTGCGGGCCAGAGACAGAGGGCCAGTGGGGCGAAGACTTCACTTGCAAGTGGACGAAGCCCGACGGGCGAGGCGAGATTTTCGTCGCGCTCTACGGGCAGGCGTCGTTCGCGCCCGGTTTGCGCGTCGCGCCGAAGGTGGTGGAGAACCGTAAGGTGGGCGTGCGCGCTTCGTATCCGCAGATCGTTGCGGAGGGTGGCGCGCAACTCTCAGTCGCCGCCGCACACTTCAACCGACTGCTCGAAGAGAAGGCCGGCAAGCCAGCCAGAGACTTCGGCAAAGAACTCGATCCGTCGCCGAACCTTTATCTCCACACAGACTATAACGTGCTCGCCGCGACAGATGATCTCGTCAGCGTCGAAGTCTCCTTCGATTCATTCGAGGGCGGCGCGCACCCGAACTTTTCTTACGACGCTGTGACTTATGATCTGCGCGCGGATCGAGAGATCAAACTCGAAGAACTATTCAAGCCCGGCTCGGCTTACGTGAAAACGATTGGCGCGTACTGCGCCGCCGACATCAAGAAGCGCGAGAGCGAGTCGGCGGGCGAAGGCGCGAAGCAAGGCGCGCCGGATTCTCAAGATGAATCGCTCGTCTCGCGCGAGGAGTTGGAGCAGATCAGCGCGTTCGCCGTCACGCCGAAGGGCCTGATGATCTACTACGAGCTGCCACACGTCATCGCCGCACTTGATCGTAACTTCGTGCCTTACTCTGCAATCAAAGACAAGCTCAAGCCCGACAGCCCCGTCGCGCGGCTCGCGCAATGACTGACGAGAGTGATGGATGACGAGACGTAAGCGACGCCGCTCATGAGTTTTAGTTTGCGACGCAGCACACGCATCCTGTGATAATCTCGGAGAGCGATGACGCACCTGCTCGAAGTTAAAAATTTGCAGACGCACTTTCGCACGCGCGCTGGCACGGTGCGCGCAGTGGACGGTGTGAGCTTCTATCTTGAACGCGGCGAGTTGTTGGGGCTCGTCGGCGAGTCGGGGTGCGGCAAGAGCGTGACTGCGCTCTCTCTGATGCGACTCGTCGCGCCGCCCGGTCGCGTTGTTGGCGGCGAGATTCTGTTCGATGGCGTTGACCTGTTGAAGTTATCCGAATCGAAGATGCGCGCGATTCGTGGCGACGATATCGCGATGATCTTTCAAGACCCGATGACATCGCTCAACCCTGTCTATACCGTCGGCGAGCAGATCGCGGAGGCTCTACGACTTCATCGAGGCATGAAGCGCGGGGAGGCAAAGCGCGCGGCGGTCGCGGCGATGGAAGAGGTCTCGATCCCTGATCCGGCCCGCCGCGCGGACGACTATCCGCACCAGCTCTCAGGCGGGATGCGACAGCGCGTCATGATCGCGATGGCCCTCGCCTGCGATCCGAAACTCTTGATCGCCGACGAGCCGACGACCGCGCTCGACGTGACCATACAGGCGCAGATACTTGAACTACTGAACGAGCTGCGACGCACGCGTGAACTCGCCGTGCTTTTGATCACGCACGACCTCGGCGTCGTCGCCGAAGTCGCCGACCGCGTGGCGGTGATGTACACGGGTCGCATCGTCGAAGAGTCGCCGGTCGAAGAGTTGTTCGCGCGCCCGAAACATCCGTACACGGAAGGACTGCTGCGTTCTGTTCCGAAGCTGACCGCCGCCGGAGTGGAGAAGGCATCGCGACTGCAATCCATCGAGGGCGTCGTGCCGAAGCTGACGGAGTTACCGACGGGTTGCCACTTCGCGCCGCGCTGCCCGCATCGTATGCCGCGTTGCTCGGAAGAGCCTCTGCCGCTCTATCCGCTCGAAAACGGCGTCGAGGTGCGTTGCGTTCTCTACGATCTCGCGTCGGCGGTGGCGGCTGATAGTCAGCCTGAAAGGAGTATTCAGCATGAGCACTGAAGACAGAATCTTACGACTTGAGAACGCGCTCGCGACTTTAGCCGAGCTATCAGCCGACCACGAGCGTCGCGCCGCCGACCAAGAACGCCGCTCCGCCGATCAGGAGCGTCGCTCGGCACGCCTCGAAGAATCATTCTTGACGCTCGTTCAACTAACGCGCAGCCATAATGAGTCGTTCGGTGAACTGAGGGCAGCACAGACTGAGACAGAACACAAACTCGCCGCGCTCGCTGACGCGCAGATACGTGGCGAGGAGTCGATGAAGGAATTGCGGGCTGAGACTAACAGGAGATTTTCAGCGCTTGTTGACGCGCAGATACGCACCGAAGAGGCGCTGGCGAGACTCACCACGAGAGTCGGCGAGATCGGGAAGGGAGAACAGCCGTCTCAAGATAACGACATGGCATCCTGACGAGCGTGTGATCAGATGAGCACCAACGAAAGAATGCAGGATGTGACGCAGGCGGAGGTAGATGCGGCACGGGCGCACGACGCGCGAGGTGTAGCACGCGCTGCGGAACTCGTGCGCGTGCGCGGGCTCTTCAAGCACTTCCCCGTCGAGGGAAGCGACGACGTGGTGCGCGCCGTTGATGGTGTGACGTTTGAGATTTATAAGGGCGAGACTTTGGGACTCGTCGGTGAGTCGGGTTGCGGCAAGTCAACCGTGGGTCGTTGCCTGCTGCGTTTGATGGAGCCGACGCGCGGCGAGGTCTATTTTGAAGACAGGGACGTGCTCAAACTTTCGGGCAGAGATTTGCGCGCGCTGCGTCGCGAGATGCAGATCATCTTTCAAGACCCTTACGCGAGCTTGAATCCGCGCATGAAGGTTAGAGAGATCGTGGGCGAGCCTTTGATCGTGCACGGCACGGGGACGAAACAGGAGCGCAGAGATCGCGTCGCGGAGCTGTTGACGAAAGTAGGACTTGATCCCGATTACATGAACCGCTTTCCGCACGAGTTCTCCGGCGGGCAAAGGCAGCGCATCGGCATCGCGCGTGCGCTCGCCTTGAACCCGAAGCTGATCGTGGCGGACGAGCCTGTGTCGGCCCTCGACGTGTCGGTGCAGGCGCAGGTCGTGAACCTTCTGGAAGACTTGCAGCGCGAGTTTAATTTAACTTACCTCTTCATCTCGCACGGTCTGGCTATCGTCGAGCACATTTCGGATCGCGTGGCGGTGATGTATCTGGGTCGCATCGTCGAAGTTGCACGGGCAGCGGAACTCTACGCGAACCCTTTGCATCCTTACACGCGCGCTCTGCTCTCTTCGATCCCCGTGCCCGATCCGACCAGAAAGCGCGAGCGGATCGTCTTGCACGGCGACGTGCCCACTCCGATCAATCCGCCTTCGGGCTGTCGCTTCCACACGCGCTGCCCCGAAGCCATACCCGAATGCTCGCGGATCGATCCAGACCTGCGCGAAGTCGCGCCCGGCCACACGGTCGCCTGCATACGCGTGCCGGGCTGGGCGGAAGCGGGAACTAAAGTATGAACGATGAATGATGAACGATGAAGTAAAGACGATCTGTTCTTACTTCATCGTTCATCATTCATCGTTGCTTTGTTGCTGTTGAAACTTCGCACGTGGGGCGGGCGTATCAGAGTCCGTCGAAGTTTTCACCTCTCTCTTTGCGCGTCTCGACTCGTCGTCGCGCGCACGCGTTTGTAAAACCCCTGACGAACGGAAAACACGCACATGAGTGAATCAAGAGAACAAGCCGTGGAGATGTCCACGCCGGAGACGCTCTCCGGTATCTTCTTCGAGCCGGGCCGCACCTTTGAGGCGTTGAGAGCGCGCCCGCGCTTCCTCGTCGCAGCCCTGTTGAGTCTCGTCCTCTTCATGACGTTCTACCTGCTCTACATGACGCGCGTTGGCTACGAGAACATCGTCAACGCCGGGATCGAGATGCAGGCGCAGAGATCGGACATGACCGACGAGCAGAAGAACATGGGGCGCGACATTCAGTTGAAGCCTATCGTCAAGGCGATCCGCTATGGCTCGCCTGTGCTCGTCTTCGCCGTCATCATCGCGGCGGGCGGGGCCATCTACCTGCTCGGCGTGATGGCGATGGGCAAGAAGATCAGCTACAAGCAGGCCCTGGCGGTGTGGGTCTATTCGGGCCTCCCCTCGCTCGTGCTAGCCATGCTGGCGAACATCATCATCCTGTTCGTGCGCCCGCCCGATCCGGGCGACTACTCTACGGTCGCGCGGGGCTTGGGCGGACTGGTGCACGCCAACCCGGGCGCGTTCATGTCTTCGAGCGCGAGCCCTTTGCTCGTTACCGCTTTGAGCACGTTCGATCTCTTCGCCTTCTATGCTCTCTTCCTTGCCGCGACGGGCCTTCGCAAGATCGGCCGCTTGTCTTCCGGCGCGGCTTGGGGCGTCGTTCTCGCACTCTGGCTGCTCGGCGTCATCATGCGCCTCGCCATTGCTGCGCTGACGCACACGCCCGTGGGATAAAAAAGGTCGGGAGTCTGGAGTCGGAAGAGATGTCTTCGACTCCAACTCCAGACTTGAGACTCCCGACTTTTATTCGTAGCGTAGGGCTTCGATTGGATCGAGGCGCGCGGCTTTCCAAGCGGGCCAGAGTCCGAAGATCAAGCCGATGCCGACGCTGGCGACGAAGCCCGCGACCGGAGCCCAGAGCGGAACGTAGGACGGGAGGAAGAGCCCGATCAAGAACGTAAGCGCCCACCCGATCAACAGCCCTAACAGGCCGCCGAAGCCTGTGAGTGTCATTGCTTCGATCAGGAACTGCCAGAGGATGTCGCTGCGGCGCGCGCCGATGGCCTTGCGCGTGCCGATCTCTTTCGTCCGCTCGGTGACGGAGACGAGCATGATGTTCATCACGCCGATGCCGCCGACCATCAGGCCCACAGAAGAGATCGCGATCATGGCGAGCGCGACTCCCGCCATGATCGAGCGGAAGTTTTCGACGATGGAGTCGGCGGTGTTGAGCGAAAAATTGTTCGGTTTGTCGAAGGGCACTTGTCGTCGTCGTCGCAGGGTGTCTTCGATCTGATCCTTCGCAGCATCAATCTCTCCGGCGCGCGCGATGGCGAGGATGAAGAGGTCTTCGGCGTTGGGCTTCAACTTGTGGGCCACCTCGTAAGGGACGTAGATGACGTTATTCTGATCGTTTGAGCCCTCGCCGCCGCCGAACTGCTCACGCTTCTGGAGCGTGCCGACGATGAGGAAGTCCTGACCGCCGATCTGGATCGTGTCGCCGACGGGCGAGCCGTAAGGAAAGAAATCATCGGCGACGCTCGCGCCGATAACGCACACGTCACGGTTCGTGTCGTTCTCAAACTTCGTAAAGAAGCGGCCCTCCTGAATAGTCCAAATTCCAGCGCGCTCGTACTCCGGTAGAGTTCCCTGAATCCTCACCGCCGCCGAAGTCTTACCCTTGCGACCGACGAGCAGCTTCTGGCCGAAGAAGTTGTTCGTGATGTTGAGCAAGGGGACGGCGAGTTCAACCGAAGGGAGTTGCCCGATCACTTGCGAGTCGTCGAACGTCAAATCCTTCCGCATCCGCTCCTCACGCGACATATTGCCGGTGCGGGGGCCCAGATCGAATTTATAGACGAAGATCGAGCGCGTGCCGAACGATTCGATCTCCTTCTTCACAGCCGTGTCGATGCCGCTAATGATCGACGCGATGGACATGACCGTGACGACGCCGATGACCACACCGATGACGGTCAACAGCGAGCGCAGCTTGTTGCCACGCAGAGTGTTGAGGGCCATCACCAGATTCTCGTAGATGTCGCTGCGTAGGAGTTTCATAAGAGTACTGAGTACTGAGTACTGAGCACTGAGTTAAAACCGTTACCTTTTAACTCAGTACTCAGTACTCAGTACTTTAATCTGCGCGTAGCGCCTCGATAGGATCGAGGCGCGCGGCCTTCCAAGCGGGGATGATACCGGCGAGCACGCCGACGCCGCCGGAGACGCCGACCGCCGTGATGATGGCCGCAATCGACAGATACGTCTGGATGACGAAGTGTGAGACGACGAGCCCGATCACCCATGCGATGAAGACTCCGGTCGCACCGCCCATCGCCGAGAGCAGCACCGCTTCGACGAGGAACTGTTTCAAAATGTCCGACTGCTTCGCGCCGATGGCCTTGCGAATGCCGATCTCTTTCGTGCGCTCCGTCACAGAGACGAGCATGATGTTCATGATGACGATGCCGCCGACGACGAGCGCGATGGCCGGGACGGCGATGGCGACGATGAAGATGGGCCCGAAGATGCGGTCGCGAAGGCCCGTGATGGCGTCGGGCGTGATCAGTCCAAAGTTGTCGGGCTCGTTGCCGGGCAGCTTGTGGCGCAGGCGCATCAGGTAGCGCGCCTCTTCGACCGTGTCGTTGTAGAGTTCGGGCGTGCGCGAAGTGCCCTCGAAGGAGACGGCCCGCCGGCCCGTGAGTGGCCCCACGACGCGTTCGTAGGTCTTCAGAGGAATGTTGATGTAGTTGTCCTGCGACTGACCGAAGACCGTGCCTTTGGCAGTCGCGACGCCGATCACTGTGAAGGGCATCCCGCCGATATTGATCTCGCTGTCGATGACCGTGCCGCCGGTGGGAAAGAGTTTCGCGACCACGTCTGCGCCGAGGAAGGCAACGCGCGCGGCCGACTGATCTTCGGGGTCGGAGAAGTAGCGACCGTCTTCCACGTCGATCTTGTCGATCTCGCCGATGTTGGCGGTCGTGCCTGAGAGGGGCACGCCATCGAGCGTGATGTTCTCGCGTTTGACCTGCCGTGGGATGGGCATGGTCTTCGCGCCCCACTTGTCGATGAGCTGCGCGCGCTGGCGTATGAACTCGAAGTCGTCCATCGTCAGCTCCTTGTTGCGACGCTGCGCGGCGGCGATGGTGTCCGTGTTGCGGAAGTCTTTGAAGAAGTCGAAGCGGTAGATCGAAAACGACATCGAGCCGATACCGGCGATCTTGTCATCGACGTAGGCGTTGAACCCTTGAATGAGCGAGACGACGACGACGACCGCCGCGACGCCGATGATCATGCCGAGCAGAGTCAGGGCCGAGCGCAGCTTGTGGGCCCAGATGGCGGCGAGCGCGAGTCTAATAGTTTCGATCAGCTTCACGGCGAATTATTACGGGTCGGGAGGATTTTAGTTGCAGGTCGCAGCAATAGCCAAAGGAGGTCTGACGAGTGCGGGCGAGATGACGGCAGCGACAGGGCGAAAAAGAAAAGTTCGGGACAAGGCTTGCGCGCCTTGCCCCGAACTTATATTCCGTTGCGCTTCGCCTCTCTACTTCGCGGTCGGCTCGTCGCGCTCGATCTGCCCGTCGCGGATGTGGATGGCCCGGTGTGCGCGCGCGGCGATGTCGGGCTCGTGCGTGACAACGATGATCGTGTTGCCCTCTTCGTGGAGCTTCTCGAAGAGGTTCATGATCTCGTAAGAAGTGTGCGTGTCGAGCGCGCCCGTCGGCTCGTCGGCGAGCAGGAGCGATGGATGATTGACGAGCGCGCGTGCGATGGCGACGCGCTGTCGCTGGCCGCCTGAGAGTTCGTTCGGCTTGTGCGTCATGCGGTCGGACAACTCAACCGCCGCGAGCGACTGCTTCGCCTTCTCGCGTCGCTCGGCGGAAGCCATCCCGGCGTAGATGAGCGGCAGCTCGACGTTGTGCAAAGCCGTCGCACGCGAGAGCAGGTTGAAGGTCTGGAAGACGAAGCCGATCTCTTTGTTGCGTATGCGCGCGAGTTCGTCGTCGTCCATCTCGGAGACGAGCTTGGAGTTGATCCAGTATTGACCTTTCGACGGCGTGTCGAGACATCCGATGAGATTCATCAGCGTTGACTTGCCGGAGCCGGAGGGCCCGATGATGGCGACGTACTCGCCGCGCTCCACGTCGAAGGAGACGCCGCGCAGCGCGTGCAGCTCCTCTTCGCCCATCTGATAGGTGCGCCAGATGTCGCGCATCGAGATGAGCGCGCTCGGCGCTTCGCTGCTCGTGGGCGTCGCGGCGGTTGCGGCGGCGTCGCGTTCGATGGCCGCCGCGTCCGTCGTCGTCTCGGTCAGTGTCGTGCTCATCTTCTACTTAGCCTCGTTCGTGTTCGAGCCGCCGGGTTTTCCGGTTGACTTCTTGACAGTCGCGCCGTCCTTGAGCGTGCGCATCACGCGCGAGGGGCCGGTTATGATCTCCTGCCCTTCGGCCAGCCCACTCGTGATCTCGATCTCGGATTCGCCGGTCAAGCCCGTCTCGACAGGCTGGAACTTCACCTTGTTGCTCTTATCGACGACGTAAACGCCCTTGATGTCCTTCGGCTTCTCGCCGGGCGTCGGCGTCGGCGCGGGCGCTGCGCCCTTCGCGCCCGGAGTCGGTGTCGGCGCGGGCTTCTCGATGACGGCTTGTAGCGGCACGGTGACGACGCTCTGCTTCGTGTTCGTCGTGATGACGGTCGTCGCGGTCATGCCGGGCCGGAGCGCGTTCCAAGCGTCGTCGGGAATCTGCGACTTGTCGAGCGTGATGACGACGCGAAACTCTTTCGCCTCCTGCGTGTTGACGCGCGTCGTCAAGCCGCCGCCCGTCGTGTCGCTCTTGGAGACGGCGAGCGGGTTTTTCTGCGAGACCTTGCCGGGCAGCTCGCGCTCGCCCATCGCGTCGATCTTGATCTTGACCTGCTGGCCCTCCTGCACCTCTTTGATCTCCGTCTCGTCAACGTTGACCTCGACGTTGATCGCGCTCATGTCGGCGATGGTCATTAGAGGCGTCGTCTGGAAGTTGGCGAGCGCGAACTGGCCCTCGCGCGCGGGGATGTCGGCGACGACGCCGGTGAGCGGCGAGATTTGCGTCGCCTTCGAGCGTTGCGAAGTCTGCCCGCGCAGGAAAGCCTGCTGCTGATTGGCGCGCGCTTCCGAAGTTTGCACGCCGACCTCCGCGCGCTTGACGCCGTTCTGCGCTTCCTGCACGGCGACGCGCTGCTGGTTGAGTCGCGCCTTCGCCTCTTCGACCGCGATCTTCTGCTGCTGCAACTGCGCCTGCGCCGTGCGGAGGGCCACCTGCGCCTGCTCGGATCGGTCGCGGGCCGCGTCGTACTCGAAGCGCGAAGAGACACCGGCCTCAACGAGATCAGTCTGACGCTTCAACTCGCGTTGCGCCGTGGTGAGATCGACGCGCGCGCGATCAACGCTCGTCTGCACCGTCACCACCTGCTGATTGGCGGAGGCGAGCGCGGCCTCCGTCGCGTTCAGGCCCTGTTGCGCCTGCTGCACGCTCGTCTGTGCGGAGATGATCTGTTGGCGCGCGTTCTGCACGTCGCTGATGGCCGCCTGCACGCCCGCCGCTTGCGCCTCCTGACTCGATTGCAACTGCGTCGGATCGAGTCGCACGAGCGGCTGGCCCAAAGTCACCTGATCGCCTGCCTTGACGAAAATCTCCTCGATGCGACCCGATACCTCGCTCGTCAGGTTGATGAACTTGACGGGCCGCACTTCGCCCGACGCCGTCACGGTCGAACGCAGTTCCGATCTCTTCTCGACCTTGACGATCGTCACTTCCGGCACGTCCTTGCCGCCCGCGAGTACGCTGATGATGACGACCAGTGCGATGACCGCGACCGCCGCGACCGCGATGATGATCTTCTTCTTACGGCTCAATGCCATCTCTCTCAAACTTCCTTTAGCTGGGGGATTAAAAAAATTGTCGGGGACGCTCTCAATCGTGTCGGGAAATCAATTCTCGCGCCGCGCGCGCGAGAAACTCAAGTCTTCGATGAAACTCCCTGGCGCACTCACTGCCACACCTTCTACGTCCGTTGCCGCCGGACAGTTTCAAAAGAACCGTTAATGGTAAATGGTGAATGGTCAATGCGAATCATCGCTCGTAGGTCGAAAGCTGCGGCGCGTCTGTTGCTCTTGCGATTTACCATGCACGATTGACCATTCACCATTTTCGATTCACGATTGACCACCTTTCGCGCTACAATTAAGAACGTTTCCGAGGCGGCTTTCGTTAACAGCCACAGTCGATATTTTGATCGAGAGAGCCAGCGACGCCGAGTTACAAGCCCGCGCATCGGCGGGTGCGTCGCGCGGCGCGGCGCAAGAGGGGCGAGGGCCATGATCGTTTGCCAGAGTTGCCGTGCGGAGAACTGGGACGGCGCGCAGTTTTGCGACGAGTGTGGCAAGTCTCTGCCACGCCCGCGCGCTGCGCCGCGCGCGCAGAGCTTCAAGCCGCCTATCGATCAAGATTCGCACGCCGCACTCCCGCAACGCACGCCGCCCGTCAACGGATCGAACGCTGCCGGATCGAACCCCACTCAGGGCGGCGCTCTCGGCGGCACGCCTCCGGGCGCGAACGGCGGCAGCGACAATGGCAACCGCGCTGTGCTGAACTTCCCAGAGGCCTCTTCGTCTGGAGCTTCGCCCGCGCACGCACCTTCAGTTGCGGGAGAAGCGCAACGACCGCGCACCGCGCCGCACGCCATCTTGACGATCAATCGTGGTCGTTCCGCCGGCAAAGATTTTCCCGTTCACGAGGACGAGGCTTACATCGGTCGCTGGGACGCCGACAGCGGCATCTTCCCCGATGTTGATCTCGATGCCGATGATCCGGAGGCGAAGGTCTCGCGCCGCCACGCACGCATCACGCGTCGTGTCGATCAGTATTACATCGAAGACCTCGGCTCAACCAACGGCACGTTCATCAATCGCGGGCGTCGCCTGTTGCCCGGCGACCGCCAGCCCTTAAACGATGGCGACGAGATCATTATCGGCAAGACGTTCCTGCGTTTTCACGTGACGAAATAGAATTCAGCAATTAGTCGTCAGCGAGCGGCCGGATCGCTTGGCGATGAGTTAATGAGTTCAAAGTTTGATCTCCCGGTTTTGCTGAATGCTGATTGCCGAATGCTACCTGTGATGTCTTCCTGTCCACAATGCGACGCGAACGTGTCGGCTGAAGATCGCTTCTGCGGCGACTGCGGGACTCCGCTCGCACAAGGCGGCCCAAAGGCGGAGCGCGCCAGCTCGTCGCTCGAAGACGCGCGCGGCGAAACTGCTTCGACCGATGAAGCCGCATCGTCCGCACCCGGCGCATTGCTCGAAGATAAGCCGGAGTCCGCGTCGCTCGTGGCGGACGATGAGTCGCCGCGCGGCGTCGGTGTTGCATCGTCCGCTAGTGACGGCGCGGGCGCGGCAGTGGCCCGCGCGGTTGAGTCCGCCGGTCTCGCCAACTCGACGCCGCTCGCGAGTGACGAGAACGACGATGCCGCCTCGCAGTCGAATGCACTGTCACAGTCCGATGTAGTCTCACAGTCCGATGACGACCACGCGCGATCAAGCGAGGGCGGGGCGGGGCCTTCACAATCAGAAGACTCCGTTCAGCCGGTCGCGCACTCGACGGGCGAGCTTGAAGCGTCGTCTCCGCGCGAGACGGGTGGCCGTAAAGAGTCGCGTGCTGCGTCGGGCGCGAACGAATCGTTGGGCACGAGGGACACGGGCGGGCGAGTGCCGCGTGGTGGCGACGGGAGCGAACGTGTGGGGGGGCCGACCGTGCGCGGCGGCGCGACGAACGCCGGAAGGCGCGCGTCGATGTCGAAGCCACTCGACGCGGGGACGATGCTCTATTCGCGCTACGAGATCGTGCGGCGCATCGGCGGCGGCGGCATGGGCGCGGTCTATCTGGCGAAGGATCGCAACCTCGGCGATCAGCCTCGCGCCGTCAAGGAGATGATCCAGCAGAACATCGACGAGTCGCAGCACGAGAAGGCCATAGGCGACTTCCGGCGCGAGTCGATGCTCCTCTCATCGCTTGAGCATCAATCGATCCCGACCATCTACGACTACTTCTACGACGACAACGCGAATCGCTTCTATCTCGTCATGAAGTACATCTCCGGCGGCGACTTTCTCGCGCGCTTGCGTAACGCGCCCGCCGCTCGCCTCGACGAGAAGACCGTCACCGATTGGGCCTGCCAGGTCGCAGACGTGCTCAACTATTTGCACAAGCAGAACCCGCCGATCATCTATCGCGATCTCAAACCGGCGAACTTGATGATCGACGGAAACAGTGGCCGTGTCATGCTCATTGACTTCGGCATCGCGCGTTGGGTGCAGAAGGAAGAGAAGGGCGTCACGGCGGTGGGCACGATGGGCTACGCGCCGCCGGAGTTGTTTAGCGGCAAGGTCGAGCCGCGCTCCGACATCTATAGTTTAGGCGCGACGATGTTTCATCTCCTGACCGGGGCCGATCCGCAGGACAATCCGCTCTTGATCTTCGACTTCAACAAGAACCCGCGCCCGCGACAGATCGCGCCCTCGATCTCGAACGAAATGGAAGCGATCCTAATGCGCGCCGTCGAGTACAAACCCGAAGGCCGCTTTCGCTCGGCGGCTGAGCTGCGCGACGTGCTCTCGGATCATCTCGACCGCTTGCGGGCCGGTCAGGTCACATACGGCGCGGCGAACGCGGGCGTGAGCGCGAACTTGAAGACCATGCAGGTCGAGATGGTCTATTGCGGCTTCTGCGGGGGCCGGATCGCGGCGGACGACGTGTTCTGCGCACACTGCGGGCAGCGGCAGCCGATGGCTGTGGCGTCAGCCGCGCTCAGACAAGCGAGGGCCACCGCGAAGCTCGTCGTCACGGGGACGACCGAGCTTGATTCGTCGTTCCACTTGCAGAAGGATTCGAGCCTCATCGGTCGCAGCGATCCGCACTCGCAGATCTTTCCCGAGATCGATCTCTCGCGCTTTGATCCGCAGACGAAAATCTCCCGCCGCCACGCGCGCGTCTTTCGCAAGGGCGATACTTTCCTCGTCGAAGATTTGGGCAGCGTCAACGGCACGGTCATCAACGACACGTTGCGACTGGCCCCGCACCAGCCGCGCGCCCTTGAAAGCGGCGACAAGCTGCGCCTCGGCGAGACCACGCTGCATTTTCTGGTAGGATAGCCGTCAGCCGTTAGCAGTCAGCAATCAGCCGGACGTGAAAGGCCGTCTTTGTTGACTGCTGACCATTAAACGCTGATTGCTAATTGCTGGCCGACTGCTGAGTGCTGACTGCTGAACGCTCCGAATGAGTAGCATCGAACAAGCCGGGATGATCGAACGTGATGAACGCATGAGCGCGACGCGTGGGCGCGATGCAGCAAGCGCGCGCAGACTTACGCCAGCGAGCGTGCGTGCGCCGTTCGCGTTGCGTTGCGGCGCGCTCCTGATCGACTACACGCTCGCCGCTTCAATCGTCGCCTTCTCGACGTTGCTCGCGCGACTGTTCGCGGCGCGCTCGACGGCAGACTCGGCGATCACAGTCGGCTTGATCTTAGCCGCCATCGTTGCCGTGCTCGATCTCGTCGTGCTGCCCGCGTTCACCGGCCGCACGGTGGGGAAGTGGGCAACGGGCTTGCGCGTCGAGCGAAGAGGCGGCGGGCCGGTTGGCTTCGCGCGCTCTCTTGTGCGCCACACGCTCGGTTATCTCGCGTCGCTCCTCACTCTCGGCCTGGGCTTTCTCCTCGCCGCCTTCAACCCAGAAGGGCGCGCGCTGCATGATCTGATCGCCGGTACAGTCGTCGTGCGCGAATGAACTGTGTGCGATATTAAGAGTGAAGCGACGTGTAAGAGAGGGCGCGCGAAGTTAAGCGAAGCGCGATGGGTGAAGTTGACGCGCTGGCGAAGCGGCTGAATGGCCGCGCGCCGCGCGCACGAGTTCAATGACGAAGACTTGTCCAGCTTGCGGTTTCGTCTCCAACGCGGGGGCGCGCTTCTGTCGTATGTGCGGCGCGCTGCTCGCGCGCCCCAACGATGCGGGCGACGCTTCCGTCTCGCCACACGCCTCGACCATCCCGCTCTCCGGCATTGACTCCGCGACGGACGCGCTCTCGCCTCACGATACCGGCTCGCCCAATCGCCCACGCACCTCCGACCTGCGAAGCGGTGAGATGGACGAGTTGCTGCGACGCCTCTCCGATACGGAGTCGCAACCGGCCATAGGCGGCCCGTCTCCCGTACCAGCCGACGATACACTCGGAGATCAGGCGACAGACGACTCGCGCCCGCTCAGTATTCGCGTCCGACCGATTGAGCACGACTCATCTCTCGTCGAAAATTCTGATTCGCTCTCATCCGCGCATCTCGAAGTCGCGGGCGACGCCGACGCTATATCATCTGCCGGATCGCCCGCGCCCATCGCGCGCGCAAACGCGACGCCCTCAAATGAGATCGCACGCACGCGACGCTCGACCGGGGCTCGCGCCACGCGTCCGTGGGCCGGCGCGGCCATCTTCTGCATTGTTCTCCTAGTCGTTGGTGTGGGCGTCGTGCTCGCATGGTATGCGGTGCACAAACTCAGCAGACCTGCGAGCGAAGCCGCAGCCTCCGTCACGACAACACCCGTGGCAATAGATGCGAAGCAGTCGGTTGCGTCGAAACTCAAAGAAGCGGACGAGTTGATCGCGGCCGGTCGCGCCGATGAAGCTACGGCGCGTCTGCGCGAAGCCGCCGCGCTCGACCCTGCGGACGCCGAGCCGCACCGACGACTCGCGCGCCTGCTCCTCGCGGGCGGCTCGCGTCGCACGGCGCTTGAAGAGCTGCAAGCGGTCACGCGACTCGCGCCCGATGACGTTGCGGCATGGCGCGATCTCGCCGCAGCGCAGTCTGCTGAGGGCGACTACGCCGGCGCGGCCCAGAGCTATCACGCGCTCTTCGGTCTCGCAAATGATGCGACGGCCAACGATCATCTTCAGTTGGCTTACGCAGACGCGCTTCGCCTTTCGGGTCGCGAGCACGAGGCGCAGTCGCTCTACAAGCGACTCGCCAACTCGCGCGTCGGCGAAGTCGCGCGCGCGAGCCGACAACAACTCGCCGACGCAAACGCGAACGAGTCGAAGAACACGAACGCGAATGCAGACACAAACTCGAATGTGAACCGGGCGCAGTCGGCGGGCGCGAACGTCAACTCTTCAAACAGCGCAGCGCACGAAGCGCGCGCCATCGAGACGCCGCGCGCGGGCGAAGCAGGTAGCGGCGCGGCGCAGTCTCGCACGTCGTCCGCGACGCTTCCCGCCGATGCCTCGCCGCACGATCATTACGAGCGCGGCGTGCAGCTCTGGCGCACGAATCGCGCCGCCGCGCTCACAGAGTTTGGCGCGGCATCACAGCGCGGCAACGCGGACGCCGACTACTACCTCGGTCTTAACCTCGCCGAAGGGCGAGAGCCACGCGCACTCAAGCATGCCGAACTACTGGCCGCCCTCACCTTCTTCCAGAACGCGCGCCGGAGTCACTTCAGCGCAGACGCGCGTCGCTACGAAGACGCGCTCGTCAGAGAGTATGACCGCAGGAGGAGCGAGCGGAAATAAAGATGGGCGATGAAGGTTGAACGACGAAGTGAAGGGCGCGAGGGGTGCGAGACAAAAAAGGTTAGATCGTTTATCATCCGTCCTTCGGCTCTTCGCCATCGTTTCCGCGTCTCTCTTTCATTGTTCATCGTTCCTACTTCATCGTTCATCGTTAACAGCTATGCCCGACCTCGTCGTTAAATATCCAGATCGCCCTTCGGACACATTCCCGCTCGGACGCCTGCGCATCACTATCGGCCGCTCCGCGCGCAACGACGTGTGCATTCCCGATCCGTTCGCCTCGCGCGTCCACGCCGAAGTCAGGCGCGAGGGCGACGTGTATGTCATGCAAGACCTCGGCTCGGCCAACGGCACGCTCTTTAACGGGGCGCGCGCCGAAGCGCCGATGCCGCTCGCGACCGGCGACCGCATACAGATCGGCGAGACCGAGATCGAGTTTCGCGACCAGATGTTCGCCGGTGCGGGCGCGACGATGATCTCCGACGCGGGCCACTCCGCAGTGCCCGAAGCGACCATCGCGTCCAACTCCGGCAATCGCACCACGTCGGGCCTACTTGAAGCCATCGAGGGCGCGCGCACGCAAGGCTCCGGCGAGTTGCCGCATCAGGCCCCACGCGCCGCCACGGTCGTCATGCCGCAGCAGCGCGATGCTGCGCTCTCGGCAGGGCACACGGATTTGCTCGCGCTCATCAGCAAAGTCTCCGTCACGCTGCTCGCGCCCGCCACGCTCGACGAGACGCTCCGGCAGGTCGTCTCGCTCGTCTTCGAGGCCGTGCCTTCGGAGCGTTGCCTCATCATGCTGCGCGACAAAGAGGGCGAGTTGAAAGTGCGCGTCGCGCAGATACGCGATCAGAAGGGCGAGATCGGCGAGATTCGTGTGAGCCGTTCGATCATCGAGGAGGTCGTCGGTCGCGGTCGCTCCGTGCTCACTTCGGATGCGCAACACGATCCGCGCTTCGCCTCCGCGACCGTGACGATTCAGGGCATACGCTCCGTGCTCGCCGTGCCGCTCGGCGTCGGCGAAAAAATCTTCGGCATGATCTACGCCGACTCGCCGCTCGCCGAAGCGCGCTTCTCCGAGGATCATTTAACAGTTCTGACGACGCTCGGCTCGGTCGCTGCGATCCGCGTCGAGAATGCGCGGCTCGTCGAAGAAGACCTCGCGCGCGAACGACTCGAACACGAGTTGCAACTCGCGCGTGAGATACAGCAACGCTTCCAGCCTGCGGGGCCACCCTCCGTGCCCGGCTTCGAGTTGCAAGGGATCAGTTTTCCCTGCTACGAGATCGGCGGCGACTACTACGATTTCATCCCCAGATCGGACGGGCACATCGTCATCGCGCTCGGCGACGTGTCGGGCAAGGGCACTTCGGCCGCGCTCTTAATGTCGTCTCTGCACGCGGCGATGCACGCGCAGACGAGCGCGCACCAGTCCATCGCAGAGTCGATGGCGGCGGTCAACAAGTATCTCGCCGAGACGATCCCCGCCAATCGCTTCGTCACGCTCTTCTGCGCCGCGCTTGATCCTCTGACGGGCACGCTGGCCTTTATCAACGCCGGCCACAACCCGCCTTTGATCGCGCACGCTTCGGGGACGATGGAGCAGCTTGCGGCGGGCGGCATCCCGCTCGGCATCATGCCCGATGCCTTGTTCCGAGAGGGCCACACGCAGTTGCAGTACGGCGACGTGCTCGTCATCTACTCGGACGGCGTTTCTGAGACGCAGAACGCGGCGGGCGAGGAGTTCGGCGCGATGCGCCTCTACGACGTGGTTGCGCGCAATCTCGACTCTTCCGCCGCAGGCTTGCGCGATAGGATCGAGGCGGCCCTCACAAAGTTCGCGCAAGGGACAGACTCCGTGGATGATCTCACGCTCGTCATCGTCAAGCGACAGGCGGAAGGCGTGATGGTCGCCAGCAGTCGCGGTTGATCAGCGCGATGGCCCGATGCACATTCCGTGGGCCGCCTCGCCTTCATTCACATTCCACTCTCGCGAATCTCAACACCTCCGAAACCTCTCTTCGGAGTCGCTCTATAAAGGAGAAGACTCATGACACAGACAGGCACGGTGACCGCAAGCAAATTGAACTTGCGCTCGACCCCCGACACAAGCGGCAACGTCATCAAACAACTTCCACGGGGCACGCTCGTTGAGATCGTCGAAGAGCAGGGCGACTGGCTCAAGGTGAGCGTCGGCGGGCAGCAGGGCTTCGTCAGCGAAGGATTCGTCAGCAGACAGGAGGACGCGCCCGAAGCCGATACGGACGACTCAGCTTCGGTCGGTGCATCTATGAACGATGCTCAGACGACGAGCGACGTTCAACCTTCGGTCGCTGATCAGCCCGCGTCGGCCGGTCAGTCGCTAACTGCTGGCCCCACGCCCGCCTCAGGCTCTTGCAAATTCGTCGGCAACAAAGCCGTCACGCCCGACGGCATGGTCTTCGCCACGCGATTCAAGCGCGGCATCTTCAGCTCCGGCAAGACGAGCATCGGCAAGTTCGTCGGCTCTCATCCCGATCTCTTCCCCGGCATCTCGCCTTCGCGCCTGCGCGTGATGCAGGCCGTCTCCACCAACGAAGGGATGCTCGAAGCGATCAACACGTGGGACAGCGCGTTCCTCACCTTCGGCTGTTTTCAGTGGACGGTCGGCGTCGGCAATGGCGCGGGCGAGTTGCCCGCGATGCTCGATAGGCTCAAGCGCAAGGACGCTGCGGTCTTTCAAAAATACTTCGGACAGTTCGGGCTCGACACCGTCATCACACCGGCCCCGCCGAACACTCTGCCCACAGGTTTCTTCTCGCTCAAAGGCACGACGCTTCGGACGCCGCAACAGAAGGAGCAACTGCGCACGCTCGACTGGGCATATCGCTTCTGGCTCTCAGGGCAGGACGACACCGTGCGACAGGCTGAGATCGAGCATGCGATGTCGCGCGTCGATCTCTTCTATCGCTGCCCGCGCTGCCTCATCAACACGCGCTTCGTCGGCGACTACGTTAGCTCCGAGTATGGCATCGCGCTCCTGCTCGATCAGCACGTCAACCGGCCCGGCCACGTCCCCGGCACTCTGGCGCGCGCCGTCGCCACACTCGTTGCACAGCTCGGCGCGGACGCTCCGCAAGGCTGGCAGAGCGTGCAGGAACAGAAACTCCTCACTCTCTATCTCGCTAATCGCGCGCAGACCAGCATGACCGATTCAAACGCGCGCGCCGAGCGCATTCAGCAGGCGGTCGCCTCCGGCCTCGCCTCGAACCAGCGCGGCTCGTTCCAAGCCTAGACGCGACTCGCGCGCCGAGAGCGAGCAAAGACATTCACCGCCGCAGAGACGCGTAGGACGCGGAGTTAACGCAGAGACTTGATCATTCAACTCTCTGCGTTAACTCCGCGTCCTACGCGTCTGCGGCAGTAAGTCTTCGCCTTCTGCTGCAAGCTCACGCTCGCAGGTATCCCATCGCGCGCAAACTCTCCGTGATCCGCTCGGTTGATTTCTCGCCCATGCCATCGACGAGTTCGAGGCCACCGCCAGCGACAAACTTAGAGAGGTCTTCAAGTGAAGAGATTTTAAATTGCTGGTACAGAGTCGCGGCCGTCTTCAAGCCGACGCCGCTTACATCTAGTAGATCGAGCAAAGTCTCAGGCGTCTCCGCGATCAACTTCTCGTAAGCCTCGAACGTTCCGCTCTCAAGCAGCTCCACGATCTTCGAGCTGATCGCTTTGCCGACGCTCGGCAAAGTCTGCAAGCCTTTCAATCCTTCCTCGCGCGCGATCTGTTCGACCGGCGTGCCCCAAGTCTCGATCACTTCAGCCGCGTTGCGATACGAACGCACGCGGTAGCGATCCTCGCCGCGAATCTCCATCAGCGTCGCCAGCCGCTCAAACCTGCGCGCGATCTCTTCGTTCGTCATCAACAACACCTGAGCCGAGGCATCTGGAAGGTCTTTATGATACTCTAAACCTCGCCATCTCCCAGAAAATTTAGCTTGCAGAGGTTCATTATGAGATTGAGGAAATTCTTGTGCGCGTTCGTCGCCGCGCTCCTCCTTTCGTCGCCCTTCGCGTCGCTCGTGCGCGCGGACGAAGGGATGTGGACGTTCAACAACGTGCCGCGCGCGGAGATCGAGCGCAAGTATGGTTTCAAGATCACGGACGAGTGGCTGCACAAAGTTCAACTCGCGTCCGTGCGCTTCAACAACGGCGGCTCAGGGTCGTTCGTCTCGCCCGAAGGGTTGGTCTTGACGAACTATCACATCGTCGAAGATTTTGTCGGTGAGCTATCGACGCCGCAGAAGGACTACGCGAAGGAGGGCTACGTCGCGCGCACGCGCGCCGAAGAGATGCGTATTCCGGGGACTGAGTTGAACGTGCTCGTCTCCATCGAGGACGTGACGGATCGCGTCAACAGTGGCATCACCGCGCAGACGCCCGCAGCCGATGCGTTCGCCGCGCGTCGCACTTCGATTGCCGCCATCGAGAGAGAGTCGACCGACAAGACATCTTTGCGTTCCGACGTGGTGACGCTCTTTCAAGGCGGTCGCTACAATCTCTATCGCTATAAAAAATATACGGACGTGCGACTCGTCTTCTGTCCCGAATTTCAAGCCGCGTTTTTCGGCGGCGATCCGGACAACTTCGAGTTCCCGCGCTTCAACATCGACATGGCCCTCGTGCGCGTCTATGAAAACGATCAGCCCGTGCATCCTGAGAGCTATCTCAAGTGGTCAACTAGGGGGGCGAAGGAGAACGAACTCGTCTTCGTCACGGGCCACCCCGGCACGACGCAGCGACTCAACACCGTCGCGCACCTCGAATCACTGCGCGACTTGAGTCTGCCGATGCAAATTCGCGTCTATGAGAGACGCGAATCGGTCTTGAAGAAGTACATGACGCAAGGGCCGGAGCAGACGCGACGCGCGCAGAACGAGTTGAACAGCGTGCAGAACTCTCTGAAAGTCTATCGCGGCCAGCTCAAGGGCCTGCAGGACGCGAAGATGATCGCGTCGAAGCAGGCATCGGAGACGAAACTCGTCAGCGCGATCAAGTCTGATGCGCGCAAGCAGGCCGCATACGGCGACGCATGGTCGGCAATTGCCGCAGATCGTCGCGCGCTTCCAACCTTCGAGCGCGACCGTCGCTTCCTCGAACTGGGCTACGCCTTCAACACGATCTACTTCGGCGAAGCGCGCACCATCGTCCGTCTCGCCTACGAGAGCGAGAAGCCCGATGCTGATCGACTCGCCGAATACACCGAGGCGAAGCGACGCTCGACGGAGAATACGCTTCTCGCAGATTCTACCGTCTATGACGATCTCGAACGCGCGAAGCTCGCGGCCTCGCTCGATCTCTTCCGCGAGACCTACGGCGCGGACAGCGAACTCGTGAAGCGCGTGCTCGCGGGCAAGTCGCCGGAGGCGCGCGCCG
This sequence comes from Acidobacteriota bacterium, assembly GCA_032229975.1. Classification (GTDB taxonomy): domain Bacteria; phylum Acidobacteriota; class Blastocatellia; order Pyrinomonadales; family Pyrinomonadaceae; genus JAIVGV01. Next base: position 58,161 of record JAVXVG010000008.1, read on the forward strand.
CCGAGTTGATCGACGGCACGAAGTTGAAGGACGTGAACTATCGCAAGCAACTCGTCGCGGGTGGCCGCAAGGCAGTTGACGAGTCAGACGATCCGATGATCAAGCTCGCGCTCAGCATCGACAGGGAAGCCCGACGCGCGCGCACGCGCTACGACAACGAAGTGACGGGCGTCGAGCGCAACGCCTACGCGAAGATCGCGCGCGCGATCTTCGAGACCGAGGGCGACAAGGTTTACCCCGATGCCACGTTCACGCTGCGTCTCTCATACGGCGCGGTCAAAGGTTATAAAGAGGACGACGGCCATCAGGTCGCGCCCTTCACGACGCTCGGTGGTCTCTACGACCGCGTCGCACAGTTCAACACGAAGTTTCCTTACAACCTGCCGCCGCGCTGGACGGAGCGAAAGTCTGCGGTCGATCTCAAAACGCCCTTCAACTTCGTCTCGACGAACGACATCACCGGCGGCAACAGTGGTTCGCCCGTCATCAACAAGGACGCGGAACTCGTCGGCCTCATCTTCGACGGCAACCGCCAATCAATCGTCGGCAGCTTCTACTACGACGAGTCGATCAATCGCGCGATCTCCGTTGACGTGCGCGCGATGCTCGAAGTCCTGCGCCACGTCTTCAACGCCGACAACGTCGCGGCAGAGTTGACCGGACAAGCGAAGTCGCAGACCGCAACACGCGGACATTGATCTTGTAGGGGCAGGGCCTGTCCCTGCCCGCAGCGACCGTGAGGTCGCTAACGAAGAAGCGCGATCATTCCATCTCGAATGATCGCGCTTCTTGATTCGCGCTGACGCGCGGCGGGCAGGGACGAGCCCTGCCCCTACAATTATTCCGTCAAATTGCGTTCGACGATCATCGCGCGGATCGCCGCGTCGAGTTGTGATTGCAACTTGTTGCGCTCTGCGGCGACGGCCTGCTTCTCTTTGGTGAGTTGTTCGATGCGCGTCTCTTGGCTGTCGGCCTTGGCGATGTAGCGCGTGATGAGTTGGCGCGCCTCTGCGGTTTTGGTGAGAGCCTCGATGTTCTCGCGCAGTCGTTTCTGATCGTCGCCGATCTCTTCGATCTCCTTGTCGATAGCGGCGGAGCGCGTGTCGAGTGCGGCGATCTGCGTCTTGATGTCGATGAGGCTCTGTAGGGCGGCCCGCGTCGGCTCGTCGATGTAGCGACGCGCGACGAAGAGATCAAGTTGCGGGCGCGTGAAGTCGGAGAGCGCGTAGGCGTCCATCAGCGCGCGACGCTCGACGACGGGAAGCTCAACCTTGTCGTGCGGCTTCAACTCGACGCGAAAGCGATAGTAGCGCGCGCTCTTGCCGTCGGGCTTCGGCGTCTCTTTCGCATCGAGTTCCCATCCTTGTCGAACGGGATGCTCGACGTAAACCGTGCGCGGCTTGTCTGTCTGGTTCGTCAAGGTGTAGAGCTTCCTCTCCTCCTGATAGTAGTGAACTTGAAAGACGCCGCCGCGAATGCGGACGGTGAAGGCGTTGGCTTGCGTCTCGACGTTGCGGACATTGGCGAGCGTGCCGAGATCGAGCGCGAAGGAGACGAGTCGCTGCTCATCCGGTTTCAGACGTTCCATCAGAGCTTCGCCCGCGTAGGCGTTGCCGTCGATGACCGTAAGCGAGCCGTCTTCAAGTGTGAGACCTGATGTGTTCTTCAAGAGCAGCCCGCTCAAGGGCCGGTCGCGCCGCGCCCCCTCGTTGTAGATCGAGACGCGCGTGCCCTCCATGCGCGTCTGCACGATGGGGATCAGTGCGGAGCGGTCGCGCAGAACCGTGACGGGATGCGCGATGTGATACTCGAAGAGATCGCCGACCTCCGCGCCTTCGGCGGCGGTGGCGACCGAGTCGTCTTTCATGATCGCATCGCTCAGCGTTGTCGTCGCCGTCTCTGCGGTGATGCCGGGCAAGAGCAGCGCGAGATTGTTGAGGCTGTTCGCGGGTAGCTCAAGTATCTGTCTCTGATCGATGCGCCCATTTATCGGGGCAGGCTTTGCCTTGTTGCTTTCGAGCCTGTCCATCGCGAAATTATTTGATCCCGCACGATTGCCATTGACCGTCACAGTCTCTGAGACGCTGCCTCCGCCGTGATAGACGCTGCCGCCCGTGTTCATGCTTTCATCTTCCGAAGAATCGTGCACCTGCGGTTCGAGACGCAGATCGGCTGGACGTGGGATGATTGGCCGATAACGATAGAAGGGTTGCTGGATCGGTTGGATGAAAGAGATCGGCGTGCCGGAGATAAGCGACAACTCGACGTTCGTCCAATCTTCATCACTCACGTTATCGACAATCGCCCAGCCTTGAAAGAAGGGCTTGCCCGTCGCATCGAGCACGACGCGATAGGTCGTCTTCCAGATCGGCGCGGCGATGGTGTAACTGATGAGCATCTCGCGCGAGCCAGCTCCGTCGGAAGTAACGACGATGGTCTTCGCGTCGCGCCTGCGCGCGGAAGCGGTCGCGTTGGCAAACTCCGAGATGTCGCGGCGCGTGCCTTCGTCGGCGAGTTTGATAGAGCGCACGTCCGAGAGATCAAAGCTCATCAACTCGCCCGACGAGTCGGCGATGACGAGCGCGTGCGTTTGGACGGGCGGCTTCGTCAGCTCTGTCTGCGAGTTGCGCTGTTCGACCGTGAGGATCGATCCCATCGCCGTGCGGTTCTGCTTCGTCGTCACGACGACGCGTGCGCCCTGCAACTGCGTGAGGATCGAGGCGAGCCCGCCGCCTTGCGTCTCCGCGCCGACCGAGAAGGGAATGTCGGCCATGCGCGCGCTGGGCGGTGCGCTTGAGTTGTAACTGACCGCGCCGATCCGGCCCTCGCCGAGATCGAGGACGATCATCGACTTCAACACGTCGTCAACCTGCGACTGCTTGAACGAGAGCGCGACCTCGGCATGGCCCGTTACCGTTCCGCGTCGTTCGATGTAGGCGACGCCGTTGCTGTAGAGGATGACGCGGCGAATGGGCAGCGTCTGCATGGGAGTTCGCGAGGCGGCATCGGCGTGCGCGGGTGTTGTGTCGTCGTGCGGCGTCATCGTCGATGTGGCGCGCGTTCGTGCGGAGTGCGTTGCGGCGCGTCGCGCGGTCTGTGCGCGCAGGATGGGCGCATTGAGGTTGAGTGAGAGAACAAGTGCGACGGCAAGCAGAGTTTTACGTTTCATCTTTGGGACTCCTTCGGTCGAACAGACGAATCTCTTCGCCCGCGAAATTGTCGGGACGGAGAATCTTCTAAAGACAGGGATGAACCCTGCGTGAAGGGCGGGAAGACGCTTCTTGCCCGTCGGGTAGAACGCGCGTGCTGTCTAGTTGATGCGTGCCCGACGAGAAATGGTTGACCGGGGCGGCACGTTGATGATCGATTTAATGATCAAGACGAATGTTTGAATGATCGACACAGCCACGCCTGAGAGTCGCATTCGAGCGCAGTTGTGTTAGTTTAAGAGCAATCCCCCAAGCCGTCTGATTTACTTTGCGTCTTTGCGCTTCGCGTGATGATTCCTCACGCAAAGACGAGGGAGACGCAAAGAAAGAGATCAAGGAATGAGACGCGACTCGTTTATCTTTGCGTGCGTAGTTGTGATGGCCGCGTCACTCGCTGTCGGGTGTCATCGGCTCGTGACGCGCGAGACGGAAGTGCCTGCGCCCGCCAGCTTGCCGACGCCGCAGGTCGATCCGTGGAAGCAGGCTGCGTTGAAAGTTGAAGAGGACAGGGGCGAGCCTGTGGGCCGGCAGGCGAAGACGGATGTGCCGGAGGAGTTGAAGCAGTACAAGGATCGTCGTCGCTTCCTCTCGATTCAGGTCGCGGAGTGGCGCGAAGAGAAGTTCGACACGCCGCACGACTTCGCCGCGCTCGTCGAGATGATCAAGCGGGGCGAGTTCGTGGAGGTCCCCGCGCTCGGCGACGACTACATTCTCTACGGCGTTGGCTTAACAGCGTCCGAAGAGCCACTGACGCACTACGACAAGACGACGGGCAAAAGCGTCACGCTCTACGCGACGGACGAAGATTTCGAGCAGGACGACGCACAACTCAAAGACTCGCTCGCCGGGCGCAAAGAGGAGACGGACGCGCTCGTGAAGGAACTCGCACAGACGCCGAAAAAGGATCGCGAGCATCGCAAGGCTCTCGCGGAAGAGATCGCGGAGAAGCAGCGCGACACGGAGACGATCAAAGCACGCCTCAACTTGCTCGACTCTTTCTATCGCAACGCGGATCGTCGCAAGCTGCTCGCTGATGAGTACGCGGAGCTATCAAATTTCGCACGCGACTTCGGCGGCAAAGCCTACGATCTGCAAGACCCCGCGTCGCGGCGCGAGTTCAAGGCGCGGCTGCTCGCTTACGCGCGACCGGCCGCGCTCGCAATGTTGAAAGAGATCGCGCACGCGTATCGAGAGAAGTTTGGTCGTCATCTGCCGGTCACGTCGCTCGTGAGAACGGACGAGTATCAACGACAGTTGAACTCGGTCAACCCGAACGCGACTCTCATTGAGACCGCGCCGCACACGACCGGCCTCGCGTTCGACATCTACTATCACTTCATGTCGCGAGCCGAGCAGGAGTTCGTTATGAATGATGTGGCCCGGCTCGAAGACGCCGGTCGCGTCGAGGCTCTGCGGGAGCTTCGCGATCATTATCACGTCTTCGCCTTCGCCGATGGCCGCCCGCCGGACGAAAAACTTGTGGAGCAACAGATCAGGCAAGGCGAGGGGCGCAACGGCAAGCCGGACGCGGACACGAGTGGCGGGAAGAAAACGAAGCAGGATGTGAAAGCGGCGCGTGCCGCGAAGACGACACGCGCCGCGAAGAGAGGCCGACCGTTGCGCGCCGCACGCTGAACGCGTCGCGCGCGACGGAGACAAGTTGCGGCGGACTTTCGCGCTAAAGCCGAAGCGTCCGCCGCGTGGGGCCACTACCAGTGATCCTCGTAGGCGTGCCCGCAGCCCCTGTTGCCGCAAGTGCCGCCGCTACCTTCAAACCCCGTACAGTTGCAGCCGGACTTGGCGCACGCGCCGAAGCCGTTGCAGACCGCGTGCTGTTCCGGCGCGGGGGAGTTTGCGGGGGCCGTCTCCCGCCGCTCGTTTTCCAATATCGACATACTGTCATCTCCTCGGTGTGAGTGGTTTGACGTTTGCGCTTCCCGGCGACGATCTTCTCCGATCTCGTCGTCGGGCGTGCGCCGAAGTCGCGTGAGCCGCAATGATCGGCGTGCGCGAGGAATCGTTGCTACAGGCGCGAGGAAAAATATAGAAGGGCGTGGCGACTGTCAACAACTACACGACTGCGGTCGGTGTTGCGTGCGATCAGTAGCCGACGGGATCGCTCTCGGCATTAGCGGGCTTGCCGCCGTTGTCGCCGCCGCGCACGATGCCTGTCTGATCGACGTAGAAGGAACGGCGGCCCTGCTTCGGGTAGCCATTCGGCGTCGCGTTGATCTCGAACTTGTCGCCGGAGTAGGTCAGCACGAGGTCGTAGCCATCGACCTTCGGCACGCGCGGGCGTTGCGCGCGCACCCCATTGCGCGAGACGGTGGCGAAGGCCCAAGGTACTTCTTCGAGCGGGACGTAAGAGCCGCGCTTCTCCTTCATGCTCTGCTCGCCACTGACAAGCTGCGAGAGCATCGACATTGCCATCAACTCGTTAGTGCGTTGTTTTGCGGTCTGTTGCGCAACGATGCTGCTGGCAGACATAAGCGCGAGCAGATTCTTCGGCACGTGCAGTTCGTGGAAGAGACTCGCGCCGTCTTTCATAAGCGAGTAGGTGATCGCGCCGGGGTTTGGATCGAGTCGCGCGATGTAGCTGCGAAGGGCCGGATCGTCGATGTCGTCAACCGATGCGTGCACGTCACGGAATGTCTCTTTGAGCAGCGCGTTTGAGACGAAGACTTGACCGAGCAGTTGTCGCTGCTGCCAGCCCGACGCGCGTCGGAACTCGTCGGAGTTGGCTAAGGTCTCGCCGCGATTGTAAGAGTCTATGATCCAGTCGAGCGCGGCCGGATCGAGCGAGACGACGAGAAAATTGCCGATGAACGCAGCCGATCCGCCGCCGAAGGCGAGCACGTCAACGTCGCCGCGCTTGACGAAGAGTTGGCTCTCGCCAACGCCCTTAAGTCCGGCGGCTTCGAGCGCGCGGGGCAAAAGTCCTTCAACCGTCTTCTTATCTTTGAGCGAGATGACGATGATGGGAGCAGTCGTGCCTGTCTGCACGTCCTTCGTTTGCGCGTCGCTCGCAGGGCCGGACGACTTCGGCTCCGCGATTTTGCGCGTCCGGCGCACGCCGAGATAGTCGCCGGGCAGCACGATGCCGATCTCGTTGCCGAGCGAGTTCAAGAGGTCTTCCTTGATGCGAAACTTGCCCTGCTGCTCGAAGGCGGAGATTTGCGAGTCGAACAAGCCGAGCTTGTCCGTGTTGCCCGATGCGCCCGCCGCCACGTCGAAAATTTTGAAGACCGACGCGACGTAGTCGTACATCTGAGGCAGGTCTAGGGATGTGCTGATGAAGATGTCCGAATCTTTGGGCACGACCGTCGCCGCTTCGGTCGAAATAGGTGGCCCCGAAAGCAGGATCGGCACGAACGGGATCGGTCGCACGGACGAAGCATCCGATTCCGAATAGAAGAACGCGCGCGCCACGATCTGATCGCCTTCGAGCGACGCGCCGACGCCGATCGACTCGGCCCACGCGCCCTCTCCCACGCCGCCGCTAAAGACCGCCTGACCGAGTTGGGTCTCGAACTCGCGTTGTTGCGTCTGTCGCCTCTGCTCTTCTGCGTAGCCCGGCGCAGCCTTCCGCTTTGCTTGCTCCTCTTTCTCGTGCGCCATCGCAGCTTCCGCCTGCGCTCTCTCTTCGGGCGACATACCTGCGAACGCATCTCGCGCAGAGTCGTCATCGTCGTCCACGTCAATGCGGTTCGAGTTGCTTGAACCTACAATGGAGACGTTCGAGTTCGACGACATGGCTTCTGGCGCGACGCTCGCTCCGGAGTTCATGTTGCTGTTTGAGACGTTGATGCTCACCGTCCCGCCGTTGCGAGAGGTAACTGTTTTGTTGTAGCTCTCGCCCTGCTTGCGGGCCGCCTCCGCCTCTGCCTCCAACTGTTTCTCTCGCCGCTCATATTCTTCCACCTGTCGCTTCGTGTAGCGGCCCATGCGCGTCGTGTTGAAGTAGAGAAAGAGCGTGTCGGTCGCGAGTCGCGCGCGCGCTGCGGCGAAGCCCGGCTCGTTGATGAGCGCAGGCGAGTCCGTCGCGCCGCGCAGACGCCGAAACGTGAACTGCTTATCAGCCAGCACGACGACCGCGCCCGCGCGCTTGATGACGTAAGGCGCAGCCGCTTCCGGCCCGACACGCTCGCCCGCGCGCACGCTCTGCTGTTGCGTCTTCGACTCCTGCGACTGAGCGCGCTGCACACTCGCGCGACTGCTCACTCCTTCGTCCGCGTGGATCGTTGACGGCCCGCCTAGCGTCGCGGTTCTCACACCCGCGCTCGGTCTTTGCGCGTCAGCAGCGCGCGCCGCGTCCGCATCGCCCGTCACATCAGGGTGCGCGGCGTAGTAGCTCGCGACGAACTGTCTGAGTTGTGGCTCTAACTTCCGCGCCTCTTCCGACGAAGGCATCTCGACGGCGGCGACCGTATTGGGCAATCCATCAGCGACGGGCATCGCACCGAAGGCTATGCGCGCCGTAGCGAGCGTCTCGGCGTGCGTCGTGAAGAACGCGATCAAGTCGGCCATCTCCGGCGGCATCGAGCCCGGCAGACGCAGAGGCTCAAGCATCTGCTTGAACTCTTCCGAAGAGACGTACTGCCCGACCGCGCGCATCTCGCCATAGACCGCGTAAGAGTCCGCGCCGAAGAGCGTGTCGAGCGTAACGTTCGACTCCGCTGCGCTCTCGCGCGACGCGCTCTTCGGCTGCACGACGGGCGGCCCACTCTTCGGCTGCTGCGCGAAGATGACTGAAGCGATTAACGCATACGTGAGAAGCGGCGCGGCTGTGCGACGAAGATTGTGGAGGAACTTCATCTCGCTTCGATCCTTCTCTCGCGCATAGAGATGGCACGCGAGATTAATTGAGTCAGTTGAGAGTTCAACCTTTAGTTTGTGCTACCGAAGCAGCAACCTAAAGGTGAACTCTGAACGCTTTTGTACGGCGGGGAGACCGCTTTAACGTTCGAGGATTATGACAGGGAGCGACGCGGCAGGAAAGTTTTTTAATCTCGACCGGCAGCGATCAAGTTTTCTCCGACAGCGATCAAGCCTTCTCTAGTCCGGCGTACTTCTCGATCAGTTTCTTCTGCCCGAAGCCGGGGAAGCTCACCGTCAGTTTCGCGGAGTCGCCCGCGCCCTCGCGCCGCAGGACGAGACCGCGTCCGTATTTCGGATGATGCACGTGCGTGCCCGGCACGAAGCCCGCGCCGCCGGAAGACGCAGGCTCGTTCGACGCGGGGCGCGACTGATCACCACGTTTTTTAATAATGGGCTGCGACGTGTTCGGCGTCGGCTTCGGTGTTGATCGTTCGTCGGCGCGCGACGAAGGCGTGTGCTGCTTAATTTGCTGACCGCGCTGGCGAAAGAACTCCGCGATGGAATCGACGCTGTCGTAGGTCTTGCCCTCGAAGCGTCTCTCCTCGCGCGGCTGGCCCTTGAGCGCGCGCACAGTCGCCGCCGATTCCATGCGCGTTGAGCTTCGCGCAAACGAGAGCCAAGATGCGCCGCGCGTTAAATCTTCCAACATCTCGACCGGCATCTCGTTCAAAAACTGCGAAGGCTCCGACATCATCTCCTCGCCATAGACGCGTCGCTTCATCGCGTGCGAGACGTAGAGAAATTTTTCGGCGCGCGTGATAGCCACATAGCAGAGGCGTCGCTCTTCCTCCAACTCCGCCGGATCGGTCGCCGAGCGCGAGTGCGGGAACAGCCCGTCTTCAAGCCCGACGATGCAGACGAGCGGAAACTCCAAGCCCTTCGCCGCGTGGATGGTCATCAGCGTGACGGGCGCGTCGCGCTCGTAGTTGTCCGTGTCTGCGACGAGCGCGGCGGAGTCAATGAAGTCGCGCAAGCCGCCGCCCTCTTCCGCGTCGTAATCAACCGCCGCGTTGACCAACTCCTGCAAGTTCTCAAGGCGGCCCTCCGCCTCTTCGCTGTTCTCAGACTTGAGCACATCCGCATAGCCCGAATCGAGGATCGCAGCTTTGACGACTTCAGACGCGGGCTCTTTCTGCGCGCGTGCGACGAGGTCTGTGATGATCTTCTGAAAATTCTTGAGCGAGTTCAGCGCGCGCGGGCTAAAGCCCGTCACGGCTTGGGCCGGATCGTTGATGATCGAGATCGTCTCCCAGACGGAGACGCCGTAGTCCTTCGCGCGCCTGTCCAACTCGTCGAGCGTCTGCTTGCCGAGCCCGCGCGGCGGCGTGTTGATGACGCGCATCAACGCGATTGAATCGTGCGGGTTCAGGGCCAGCTTGAGATACGAGACGATGTCGCGCACCTCCGCACGCTCGTAGAAGGAGAAGCCGCCGACGATGTTGTACTGCAAGCCAGCGCGTCGCATCGCCTCTTCAAAGACGCGCGACTGCGCGTTCGTGCGATAGAGCACGGCGGCGCGCAAAGAAGGATCGATGCGTCGATGCTCTTCGATCTTCGCGGCGACGAAGCGCGCTTCCGAGTCTGCGTCGAGGGCCTGATAGTAGAAGACACGCGCGCCCGCAGGGTTGGCCGTCCACAGAGTCTTCTCCTTGCGCTCCGTGTTGTGCTTGATGACGGCATCAGCAACATCGAGGATCGTCTGCGTCGAGCGATAATTTTGTTCGAGCTTGATGCTCTTGGCTTCGGGATAGACCTGCTCGAAGTTCAAGATGTTCGCGATGTCCGCGCCTCGCCATTTATAGATACTCTGACTTTCGTCGCCGACGACGCAGATGTTCTGTTGCTTCTCTGTCAGGAAACGGATGAGCGCGAACTGAAGAGTGTTGGTGTCTTGATACTCGTCAACGAGGATGTAGCGAAACTTCTCGTTGTAGTGATCGCGCACCTCGCTGTCTTTGCGCAGCAGGCGGACGGTCTTGATCATCAGGTCGTCGAAGTCGAGCGCATTGTTGGCGACGAGACGCTCCTCGTAGAGCTTGAAGACGCGTGCGATGGCGGCGCGTCGCTCGTCTGCGTACTCGACGCGCGCAGTGTAATCGTCCGAGTCGAGTCCCTGATTCTTGGCGTGACTGATGGCGGACTGCACGCTGCGCGCGCCGAGACGCTCGTTGTCGTAGCCGAGGTCTTTGATGGCCGCCTTGACGACGCGCAGAGAGTCGTCCTGATCGTAGATCGTAAACGCGCGCGTGTAGCCCTCCTGAAGTTTCTCGATCTGCACGCGCAGGATGCGGACGCACAAGGAATGGAAGGTCGAGATGAGCGGCGCGCTCGATAGCTTCTCGCCTGCGAGCAATTTCTTGACGCGGTCGCGCATCTCGCCCGCCGCCTTGTTCGTGAACGTGACGGCGAGGATGTGATAAGGCGCAACGCCGCGCTCCGAGATAAGATACGCGATGCGATGGACGATGACGCGCGTCTTGCCGGAGCCCGCGCCCGCGAGGATCAAAAGGGGCCCCTCGGTCGTCGTCACGGCTTCGCGCTGCCGCTCGTTGAGTGAAGAGAGTAAATCGTTCATGAGTTCAAAGTTCAAAGTTGAAGGTTCAAAGTTCAAAGCGCGTTGGAGAGAGTCAACTTTGAACTTTGAACCTGTAACCTTGAACTATTTTATCAGCTTCTGCACAGCCTTGAACTGTTCGTGTCGCGCATCGCGCAGCAACTCGAAGAAGGCCATCTCGACCGAAGTGGGGAGCGCGCCGCTTGTGATCATCTTCGTGATGCCGATCTCTCTGTTCTGCGCGGTGCGCGACGTGATGCAATCCGTGAGTAGATGAACTTGCAGACCGCGCGCGAGTAGATCGTGTGCGGTCTGGTTGACGCAGACGTGCGCTTCGATGCCGCAGAGCAGTATCTGTCGCGCGCCGGTCTCGTCGAGTTGCGCGAGAAAGGGGCGCGCGCCGCAGGAGCTGAACGCGGTCTTCTCGACGGGCTCGAAGCCTTCGGGTAGAACGGTGCGAATCTCGCTCGCCGTGTGTCCCAAGCCTTTCGGGTACTGCTCTGTGACGAGCAAGGGCACGCCGAGCAGTTGCATTCCATGCGCGACGAGTGCGATGCGCGCGGCAGTCTCCGTGAAATCGGGAACAGCGTTGCGGAAGCTCTCCTGCATGTCGATGATGACGAGCGCGGTCGTCGCCGCGTCGAGCGTGTTGGCGTGTCGAATGCCCCTTGATCTCTCGTTCATTATTTCCACTGCGGACATTTAAGCACACGGTTCGCGGCGGGCAAAACGGGGAGTGAAAGTAAGGACGCGCGGAGGCGATGAGGCGGAGATGAGACGAAGAGATGCGAAGAGATGGAGATGAGACGCGAGGGTTTGATGATGCCGCAACGCTTGTGAGCGAGCGACGCGTGCTCGTGTCGCGAGCATCGCCGCATCTCTCTTTCGCGTCTTCGGCAATCAGTTTCTCATTGCTTCGTCAAGCGCAGTGTGAAGTCTTCCGTTCGCTGGCAGGGTTGGAGCGTGACGTTGTTCTTCGCGGCTTCGGCATCGCGTCGCAGGGTGGCCCGTGCGTTCGCGTCGAGCGCGATGGGGAGTCGCGTCTGACGCAGATCAGTTTCGGGCGCGGGGCGCGCGAGGAGAAGATAGTTGCCGGGCGCGAGATTCCTGAAGGTGAAGGAGCCGTCGCGCCCCGCGTCCGTCTCGCCGTAGCGCAACACATCTTCGGTGCGCTCTCGCTCCGCAGGAATGAGATAGACGCGCAAGCCTTCGGGCGTTTGTTCGCCCTCGCTGGCCGCGATGCGCCCGCGCAGGGAGGCCGCGCCCGCGCTGACGTTGACGAGCGCGCCCGCGAGTTTGTCGCCGGGCTTGAGCGTGAAGCCGCCTCGTGCGAGATCAATGGTCGCGGTAGTTGGAGACGCGCCGCGCGCGTTGGTTGTGTTCGGTGTCGCGGGCGCGTTTGATGGAAGTGTGAGCGAGCGTATGTAGTAGTTGTCATCGACGAGGCGCACGCCGAAACGTTGGTGGCCGTCGCGCAGGTTGCGCAACGTGAACTCGCCTTTCGCATCGGGCGCGGTCTCGGCGGTGGAGAAGGGCACGCGCTGCTGCTGTGCGGTAACGCTGCCTTCGCGGCGCGTGAAGACGAGCATCTCCTGCGGGGCGAACGCACGCGCAGTCTGGCATTCTGTCTTCGCAGCATCGGCAGTCTTCAACGGCTCGAACGCGATGCGACCCGTGAGCGAGCCGAGCGGGGTGAGCGTCAAACGCAAGCCTGTCACGTCCGCGCCGCGCACGGAGACGTGTAGCGGCAAGGCGATCAGGCTGTTGTCGTTCTGCGCGGGCGTCGTCGCGCTCAACTCATACTCGCCGTCGGCGACCGAGTCGAGCGAGAAGGCGTGCGTCGGCGAGTCGGCTTGTATGAATGCCTGCGCTTCGGGCGCGCCGTTGGCGGAGTGTGTGAGCGTGACGAAGGCGATGCCGCCGATTGGCTGGCCCGTCGAGACGATGCCGGTGATCGTGCCCGCCACCGAGTGGCCCTTGTCGCCGCGATAGCGTATGTCGATGTCGCTCATCTCCTGCCCGGTCTGCACCTGCACTTCGATTGCGCCGTCGCGCGTGGAAGAAGGGTAGTAGGTCGGCGCGTCCCCGTCGAAAGCCGTGGGGCGATTGCCGACATTGAACTGCGGCTTGCCGCCCGCGAAGACGACGTATGCGCCGGGCTTGAGACCGTAGAGTCGATAGATGCCGCGATCATCAGTGCGCCGCTCGCGCGGGCGGAAGATGTCAACGCCCGTGTCCTGCGCGCCCGCGCCGTCCGTCTCGCGCACGCGCAAGGCGGAGACGCGCGCCGAGACAACCGGATTTCCGTCGGCGTCCGTCACGCGGCCCGTGATGACGCCGCCCTTCGTGAGATGGATGGTGACGGAGTCGCCCGGTCGATAGAGCGCCTGATCGGACGCGAGTGAGGAGAGCTGGAAGTCTTGAAAGGAGAAGAGAGACTCCTGCACGTAGCCGGGCGCGGAAGCAGTGACGCGATAGAGGCCGGGTTCGAGATTCCCGACGACATACTTGCCGGAGCGCGCCGTTGAGTTGTCGTAAGCGAGGCGCGACGAGCGGCCCTGACCGAGGGCCATCACGAGCGCGTTCTGCACGGGCTGGTTTGCATCATCGACGACGCGCACCGTCAGCGAGCCGCGCCCGTGCGTTGGTGTTGCGCTCGAAGAGCCGACGCTTGAAGCGCCGATCCCTTGTGCGCGCGTTTGCGCTGACAACAATGTGAGCACACACGCGCAGAGAAGCGCGAGGGCAAAGCGCGCGCGCTTTGCGACGAGTCGCGTGCGTCCGTCGTAAAAGTTGATCAAGGGTTGCGCTCCGTCTGTTTGCTGAGGTCATAGATGATCGTCACGTTCGTCTCGCCGCTATCGGGCACGGAGACAGTTTGACGCACGGGTTGTGGCCGCGCGAGCGCGCTCGCGCCGGACTGTCTGGGCACGAAGACCGTGACCGTCAACTCGTACTCGCCGCCCATCAAACCTTCGATGACGAAGTGGCCCCGCGAATCGACCTCGCCGTTTCCGCCCGCCGCGCCGGGCATCATCATCGCGCCCGCGCGTCGCGCGAAGACGCTGGCGCGTGCGCCCGGCGGAAGCGTCGTAGGCTCGCCCGCGTTGCGCAGATCGATCTGCCCGCGAATGATGCTCGTCCCGTAGCCGACTCTCACGCGCACGCCCGTCACCTGCTCGCCTTCGCCCACGTCGATGCCACCCGATGCGTCCGCGCCCGCGCGCTGCACGCCGAGCATTTGGAAGCCGCGCGTCTCGCCGAAGGTGAAGAGGTTGAGGACGATCTTACCGGGGCGAAGGCCCGTCAGTCGGAAAGTGCCATCGGCGTTAACGCGGCCCTGCGCGAAGTTCGGTGCGCTCAACTGATCGGGCGACGCGGATGCGCCCGCGACTGGCCGCACGTTGGCCCCCAGATTCAACTGCGCGATCTTCGCAAGCACGGCGCGATCCGTCGTGCCTTCGACAACGACGCTCCCGCTAATGGACGCGCCGCGATGCACTTTGACGACGAGTCCTTCCACGTTCGCGTCCGTCACCTCGAACTGCACTGCGTCGCTATACACGTCGAGCGGCGTTATGCCGTAGTCGCCGCTAGAGGCGAAGACGGCGTAGCGACCGGGCATGAGGTTGCGCACGACGAAGCCGCCCGCATCGTCCGTCAACGATCCGTCCGTGCCCCATGAGCCGATCATGGGCTGGTTGGCGCGCACCGTGCCGTGACCGTAGCCGATGCCCGCGACGGGATTGCCGCTCTCGTCCACGATCTTCCCGCGCGCTTCATATGACTTCGGCGCTTCGGCGAGTTGTATGTCAACGTTCGACGCCTCGCCGCCGGAAGTGATCTCGACCGGCTTCGCCTCTGTCGCGTCGGTCGCGTTCGGATAGAAGGTGCGTTGATACTGCGCGGCTGCGGGCCCCACGCTGATCATGCCGGCGTCGCGCGCCTGACCGACGCTGACGACGTAGCGACCGGGCGGCACGCCGTAGATGCGATAGACGCCCCTGTCGTCCGTCTCGAAGTCGAAGGGACTAACGATCCACGCGCCGGGGCCCGTGGCGTTCGGCTGATCCGCGCTCGTGACGCTGACGCGCTCGGCGATGACGGGCTTGCCCTCGGAGTTCGTCACGCGGCCCGTGATGACGCCGCCGCGCACGAGCGACACGTCGATGTTCTCGACCGTTTCATTCGCGCCGACCGTGACGATCTTGCCGGAGTTGAACGGCGAGCCGCCGCGATCATCGGGCGACGAATAGAGCGGCGCGAGGGCCTGCAGGCGATAACGACCGGCGGCGACGTTCGCGATCTTATAGCGACCTTCGGCGTCGGTCGTCGCGCGGCCAGCCGTGCGATTGCGTTCAATCGTGAAGTCGGCGGACGTGAGTGCGACGGCGACGTTCGCGGCGGGCTTGCCATCAGTGGTCGTCACGCGACCCGAAACAGAAGCGTTCGCGGGCGGCGCGCTCTTCGGGGCCAGTGTCTGCGCGGAAGCAAAGCGCGTCGCGGAAGGAGAGAGAAGTATGACGAGCAGCAGCAACGACAGGATGCGTGCGCGCGGGTTGAGGCGTGGCGTGCGGCGCGCGTGCGCGGAGCGGAGCGGATAGCGCATCTCGATTTCGTCTCCCTCTAACGGGTTTCGCGGCACGAGCGCATTGGAAAGAGGTGCGTTCATGCGGACGTGCGTCGTGTGAATGTGTTGCAAGAATCCGCGCGGCGACGTGGTGGGCTCAAGCGTCGTCCGGCGGCACGGGTCATCTGAAAAACGACGATAGACTACCCCCGCACGCGCTCACACGCAAGAGTCTCGTGCGGCGTTCCAATTTCGATGCGTCGCCACTGAAAGATTCACGCCTTCTTGCGCGCGCGTCGCGGCGGTCTCTATAATCCACGCACGAGCGAATCGTCAAAGCCGCGCGCGTGAGGCGTTCGCGCACGAAGAACTCCGAACGACACGCCGACACGTCGACTTCGAACGCATCCCTGACCGGAGAATTTTATGAAAAGAAGTTTGCTTCCGTTCTTCGCCGCGCTCTTTCTCTGCGCGTCGCTTACAGATGTCATGGCACAACAGAACGCTAACCCGACACTGACGCCGCCCGTCGCCAAGAAAGTTCCGAAGCCGATGACGACAAACGGCGACACGCGCGTCGATAACTATTTCTGGCTGCGCGAGAAGACGAACCCGGAGGTGATGTCTTATCTCGAAGCCGAGAACGCCTACACCACCGCCATGATGAAGCCGACCGAAGCCTTTCAGCAGAAGCTCTACACGGAGCTGCTCGGTCGCATCAAGCAGACGGACACGAACGTCCCCTATAAGCTCGGCGATTATTTCTACTACACGCGCACCGAAGAGGGTAAGCAGTACACGATCTACTGTCGCAAGCGCGGCAGCCTCGACGCTAAAGAGGAGATCACGCTCGACGTGAACGATCTGGCGAAGGGCCAGAAGTTCATGTCGGTCGGAGCTTACTCCGTGAGCGACGACGGCAACCTGCTCGCCTACACGACCGACAACACCGGCTACAGGCAGTACACGCTGCACGTCAAAGATTTGCGCGACGGTCGCCTGCTCACAGAGAACATCGAGCGCGTCGATAACGTCGCGTGGGCGCGCGACAACAAGACCGTCTTCTACGTCACCGAAGACGCCGTCACGAAACGCTCCGACAAGTTCTTCCGCCACGCGGTCGGCAGCGGCTCAAGCGATCTGCTCTACGAAGAGAAGGACGAGCTTTACGACATCGGCACTTTCCGCACGCACGACCGCGCCTTCATCTGCGTCGAGAGCGAGAGCAAGCTGACCTCCGAGGTGCGCTGTCTCTCGGCCGACCGGCCCGCCGACGCGCCGCACGTGATCTTGGCGCGCGAGGACGGCCACAAGTATTCGGTCGATCATCGCGGCGATCTCTTCTACATACGCACGAACAAGAACGCGAAGAACTACCGGCTCGTCACCGCGCCCGTCGCCGATCCGTCCGTGAAGAACTGGAAAGAGATCGTCGCGCACCGGCCCGAAGTGAAGCTCGACGATTTCGATCTCTTCGCGGATCAGCTCGTCCTCTCCGAGCGCGAGCGTGGCTTGCAGAAACTTCGCGTCATCAACTTCTCCGACAACAAGTCGGACGAGATCGCATTTCCCGATCCGGCGTACACCGTCGGG
Source organism: Acidobacteriota bacterium (assembly GCA_032229975.1). Taxonomy (GTDB): domain Bacteria; phylum Acidobacteriota; class Blastocatellia; order Pyrinomonadales; family Pyrinomonadaceae; genus JAIVGV01. The sequence goes on from JAVXVG010000008.1 coordinate 74,965, forward strand.
CTCGATGCGAACCCTGAGTTCAACACGCACACGTTGCGCTTCCGCTACCAGTCGATGACGACGCCCAACTCGATCTACGACTACGACATGACGACGCACCAGAGAGAGCTTCGCAAGCGCACGGAAGTGCTCGGCGGCTTCGACCCCGCGAACTACACTTCGGAGCGCATCTTCGCCACCGCATCGGACGGCACGCGGATTCCGATCTCGCTCGTCTATCGCAAGGGAGTGAAGCGCGACGGCACTGCGCCCGCGCTGCTCTACGCCTACGGCTCTTACGGAGCCTCGACCGATCCCTCATTCTCCTCGAACCGTGTGAGTCTGCTCGACCGTGGCTTCGTCTATGCTATCGCGCACATACGCGGCGGCGGCGAACTCGGCGAAGAGTGGCGCGAGGCCGGTCGCATGATGCAGAAGCGGAACACGTTCACAGACTTCATCGCGTCGGCTGAGTATCTCGTCAAGCAGAAGTACACCGCGAGCGACCGCCTCGTCGTGCAGGGCGGCTCGGCGGGGGGCCTTTTGATGGGCGCGGTCGCCAACATGAGACCCGATCTCTTCCGCATCGTCATCGCGCAAGTTCCCTTCGTTGACGTGCTCAACACGATGCTCGACGCTTCGCTCCCCTTGACGACGAGCGAGTACATCGAATGGGGCAACCCGAACGAGAAGGCCGCATACGAGTACATGAAGACCTACTCACCTTATGACAACGTCGCGGCGAAGGCTTACCCGACGATGCTCGTGCGCGTCTCGCTCAACGACAGTCAAGTGCCTTACTGGGAGGGCACGAAACTCGTCGCCAAGCTGCGCGCCTTGAAGACCGACCAGAATCCGCTGCTCCTTAAAGTCAACATGGGCGCGGGACACGGCGGCGCGTCCGGCCGCTACGACGCCCTACACGACGTAGCGTTCGACTACGCCTTCGTCCTCACCCAACTCGGCATCACGAACTAACTACACCCGAACACAGAACAAGAGGGCCCGCGACTCACGAGTCGCGGGCCCTCTCATTTCTATCAGAGAGTGTCTTCGCTCAAATTCGCCGCATCAACGTCGATGATGTCATCTCGTCTTCGGGCTCTGATTCAACTCTCTTCATAAGAACTTCGGACTGACAGAAATCAGCCGAACCATTCGGAACGGTAAGCCACCCACCAACTCAGTATGACAATCGGGATGGTCGCGATGATGCCCCACATGAGCGGCAGCATGATGTCGGCGAAGAGTCCGAGCAGGATGAACATCATCCAGAAAACTTTACGCTCCATAGAAAGAACCTCGCATTTGTCGTCTGCTCAATTCCGGCCCGCAGGTTGTTCGATGTAGAAGGGCGGCGGGAGCATCAGGTTGAGGCAAGAGGTGTCGAGATTCTTGACGCTGGCACGTTGCAAGAAGTCCAACGTCACTCTGTCCAGACATTCGATGTTGGTCAACCCGTCGAACATGTGCGCGTGATGACGTATGACGACGTTTGTGCCGTTCGGAAAATGCGACGCGACCTCCGCGCCCCACGCGGGCGGCGTGACCGGGTCCATGTAGCCTGAGAAGACGAGCACTGGCACGTCCGAGGCGACGGGCTGATCGTATCCGGCCGGCAACGCGGCGCGTCGCCAGTTGCGGCAGGCGCGTCGCTGCTCGCGGACGCGATAGTCGCCGAAGAACGTGCCACGGTTGACGCGCGCGGCTTCCACTGGATCGATTAGCGGAACGTCTTCCGCGCAGGTGACGGAGAGATACATTCCGTCGGCGATGGAAAAGTCGGACGACGCGGAAGCGGGATCGTCTTCGTGGATCGTCAGCTTGAGGAAGGGCCCGAAGTCACCCTGTGCGGCCCGATGTATGATGAAAGGGAGACGACGCGCTCCCGCAGGGTCGTACATCCGGCTGCGCAGCTTCTCCGCGAACACGTCGCCGCGAATCTTTATCAAGACCTCACGCTGCTTTGTGAGCAGCGTGTAACGCACGCGCGCGGGATGCCGCCGCAGACTCTCCAACACCTCTGTTAATTCCTGACGTGCGCGCGGGTATGCTGCGGCGCACGCGGCGTCGGCGGCGCACTCGTCGAGCAAGAGCAGCATGGCGCGCTGCGCGTTGGGCGCATGATACATCGGGAGCTTGCTGTAAGTCGGGGCGACGCCGAGAAGCACTGCGGCGCGGACGTGTTCCGGGTGTTGGCGTATAAAGATGAGCGCGGCGCGCGTGCCGTATGAGAGTCCGATCAAGTTGATCTTGTCGTAGCCGAGCCACGCGCGAACGTCGTCGAGGTCGTCCATCGCAATCGGCGTGGTGTACTGCGTGAGGTCCGCGACGCGTTCAAGTTGCTTTCGACAATCAAGGACGTACTCGACCGGATACATCTCACCAAGATATTCATCCGATCCGTTCTCGCCGCATCGCAGAGGGTTCGATGCGCCTGTGCCACGCTGATCGACGAGCACGACATCGCGTCGGCGTCGATATTCTTTCAAGTCGGTCGCGTACCCTTTTGCTCCCGCAGTCGCGGCGAGTCCGGGGCCACCTTGTAGATCGAAGAGCGGCGCATCTTTTTGATCTTGCTCAAGCGCAGGGAGGACGACCACGTTGAGATCGATCCTGCGACCCACGCGGCTCTTCCTGTTCTCAAACACGGAGAGCTTGCCGCATAACAACTCTTCGTCAACGCCCTGAACCTTGCAAGGCTTGAGCGGCGACGCTGTGGAAGAACGGAGAGAAACATTCTGCTCCTGACGCGCGCCTGCGGGCACTAGCGTGGTGAGCCACACGACAGGCAACACGGCAAGGAGTGCGATGCGGCAGCCAGATTTCAGCATTGGATTTCGCCGACCGTTACCTGCGCGTCGTGCGCAGCGCGATCTCTGTGCCGCGCGGGAGTGTGAGGTCGTCGCGACCCTGCACGTAAACCGAGCCGACGCCTGCGCCCGCGCCGACGGCTGCGCCGATGGCCGCGCCTTTACCGCCGTCGGCGATGGCCCCGATGATCGCGCCGATGGCCGCGCCGAGCGCGGCGCGCTCCTCCGTGCGACTGGTCTGGCTTGTGCGCGACTCGATGTTGCCGCGCGCCTCGTTATCGACTCTCACTTCGTCGCCGCCCGCAGAGCGCACGCCTTCGATGTAGCCCGCGAAGTCCGCCGTGCGACCATCGCGAAGCACGATACGTTGAAACTCCAGAGTCATTCCGGCGCGACCGTTGATCTGTCCGCCGCGTTCGATGCGTGCGACGCGCCCCTCGATGGTTGCGCCCGCGAACGACTGCGGCTCGCGCACGGTGAGCGTGAAGGGCTGGCCCTCGCGCGAATTACTTGTATCGAGATCGTTGTTGAGCGTGCCGACGAAGCGCGTGTTCTCGCCGATGTAGAAGCCCGTATCGTAGGGACGCGGCGGCTCTTCGCGACGTATGACGGGCGGCTGCGTTTGTCGTCGCGTTTGATCGGGTGGCCCGGCGCGATCACGATCCGTCTGTGGCTGCGTCGTTGTCGTCGTGCGTCTCGGCGCATTGCGCGCGGTCTCTTCGGCGACGGACGCGGGCACGGGCTCGCCGTAGATGCTGAAGCGCGCGATGGTCGAGACGCGCTCGTAGAAACTCTGTACGACGACGGGCTGGCTCAGTCGCGGCTCGTAGATGCGTCGCGTGACGCGCAGACGGCGGCCCCCGTCGAGAGAGTCGAAGTTGACGGAGAACTCGTCGTCGAGACTACCGCGCGAGCTGACCATCAAGGAGTCGCCATAGACGACGGCGCGCGTGCGAACGGTGTGACCATCGGCGGCCCGCTCGGTGTAGGTCTGCCCGTCGGCGTCGAAGGTGATGCGAGGGGCCCGCGTGGAGGCGATGTCGAAGCTGCGACCGCGTCGCTGGATGGCGATCTGCGGCGGCGAGTTCAAACGCGCAGAGAGATCGTCCAACACATCGCGCTGTTCGTCAGGCGGCAGACTCGCCGCGACGCGACGCGCGACTTCGGAAGGGTCTGCGCTCGTGTTCGCGTCGAGGCGGAAGAGGCCGGTCAGACGCGCGTCCGTATTGGTTGGCGACGCGGCGTTCGTCGTGGTCGTGCGGCGCGCGGTCTTGGTCGTGGGTGTCGTCGTGCGCGAAGACTTGTGCGGCACGGTGCGACGTTGCGCGCTTGCGCCGACGCAGATGAGCGAGCAGACGATTGTCGCGATCAGAACGGCTCTCAGGCGATTCATAACTTCCCTCCGGCAACGAGTCTTCAAACTTGTCTCGCGAAGTGGCCCGCGCTTGACGAGCAGAGCGTCGGCGCGACGCTCTACCGGGGGAAGTCGTTCTTAAGCGGGGAGCGTGGGGTGTTGAGAGATTAAAGCCGAAGGTGGCGGACGCGCAAGGGTCGCACGTCCGCCGCCTTCGACACTAACAGTTTTTCCGTGCTACTCAACCGTGACGGACTTGGCGAGGTTGCGCGGCTGATCCACGTCGCAGCCGCGCCTGACGGCGATGTGATAGGCGAGGAGTTGGAGCGGGATGACGGCTAAGATCGGCGAGAGCAGATCGGATGATTCGGGAACTTCGATGACGTGATCGCAACTCGCGCGCGACATCTCGTCGCCTTCATTGAGCACGCCGATGACGACGCCCTCGCGCGCTTTGACCTCGACGATGTTCGAGTGCGTCTTCTCGTAGCGTAGCTCCGAAGGCTGATTGCCAACCTCCTTCGTGTTGATGATGACGACGGGCAGTCGCTCATCGATCAAAGCGTTGGGCCCGTGCTTCATCTCGCCGGCCGGATAGCCCTCGGCGTGGATGTAGGAAATCTCTTTCAACTTCAATGCGCCTTCGAGCGCGACGGGGAAGTTGATGCCGCGACCGAGGTAGAGAAAATCGGTCGAGCGATGAAACTCGCGCGCGAGCTCTTCGAGCGAATCAGACTCGCTTAAGAGGTGCTCGATCTTGACGGGCAGCTCCGCCAGTTGTTGCGCGTGATACTTCGCCGCCGCTTCGTCGAGCGTGCCGCGCAGGTTGCCGAGGTAGAGCGAGAAGAGATAGAGCGCGACCATCTGCGACGTGAAGGCCTTGGTCGAGGCGACGCCGATCTCCGGCCCTGCGTGCGTCAGGATCGTGCCATCAGCCTCTCTGGTGATCATCGAGCCCTGCACGTTGCAGACGGAGAGCACGCGCGCGCCGCGCTCCTTCGCGCCGCGCAAAGCCGCAATCGTGTCGGCGGTCTCGCCCGACTGCGAGATGACGACGAGCAGGGTCTTCTCGTCGATGACCGGATCGCGATAGCGAAACTCCGAAGCGTAATCGACTTCGACGGGCACGCGCGCGAGTTGCTCCAACATATACTTGCCCGCTAATCCCGCGTGCCAAGACGTGCCGCAAGCGGCGATGAGGATGCGGTCGAAAGATTTGAACTCCGCCTCGGTGATGTTCATCTCTTCGAGATAGACGCGGCCCGTGTCGAGCGAGACGCGACCCTGCACTGTGTCTCGCACGGCGCGCGGCTGCTCGTAAATCTCTTTGAGCATGAAATGCTTGAACCCGCCCTTCTCAGCCATGATCGGGTCCCAAGTGATGCGCTGCTGTTGCGGCTCGCGTATGTCTCCATCAAAGTCCGTGACGCGAACCGAATCGCGCGTGAGGATCGCGATCTCGCCGTCGCCCAAGAAAAAAACGTCGCGCGTGTGTTGAAGGATGGGCGGAATGTCTGAAGCGACGAAGTATTCGCCGTCGCCTAAACCGATGACGACGGGTGGCCCCTGCCGGACGGCGATGATCGTGTCGGGCTCGTCCGTCGAGATGATGGAGAGCGCGAAGATGCCGCGCAGGTCGCGCACGGTGCGTTGCACGGCGCGCTCGAACGAATCATCTTCGCGCAGATACTCTTCGACCAAGTGCGCGACGACTTCCGTATCGGTCTCTGTGACGAACTGGTGATCGCGCGCGCGCAGACGCTCTTTGAGTTTCAGATAGTTCTCGATGATGCCGTTGTGGACGACGACGACGCGACCCGTGCAGTCGCGATGCGGGTGCGCGTTCTCTTCAGTGGGCCGCCCGTGCGTCGCCCAGCGCGTGTGCCCGATGCCGTATGTGCCGTCGAGCGGCTTGAGACGGATGGCCTCTTCGAGATTGCGGAGCTTGCCTTCGGCGCGACGAATGTCGAGGTGATGCGCCTCGTCAACGACCGCGATCCCCGCCGAGTCGTAGCCGCGATATTCGAGCTTGCGCAAGCCGTCGATGATGACCGGCACGACCTGTTTGTTTCCGACGTATCCGACAATGCCACACATACGTTTGCCTTTCAGGAAAGCTGTGAATCGTGAATCGTAGATCGTGAATAGATCAAGGCCTCGTCTCTTCTATTCACGATCTACGATTCACGATTCACAGCTTCTACTTCTTCTTTATCTTCCGCGTTCTCAGACGACTCGCGTGGGAGTTGTTTCTTGACTCTGGCGGGAACGCCCGCGACGAGCGTGTCGGGCGGAACGTCTTCGGTGACGACCGAACCCGCGCCCGTGATGGAGCGCGCGCCGACGCGCACGGGCGCAATGAGCATCGTATCCGATCCGATCTTCACGTCCTCTTCGATGACGGTCGGGTGTTTCTCCTTGCCGTCGTAGTTGCAGGTGATCGTGCCCGCGCCGATGTTCGTGCGGTCGCCGACGGTGGCGTCGCCGAGGTAAGTCAGGTGCATCGACTTCGCCTTGCGACCGAGGCGCGACTTCTTCACCTCGACGAAGTTGCCGACCGTCGAACCCTCTTCCATCAGCGCGTTCATTCTCAGGTGCGCGAAGGGGCCCACTGAACAGTGATCGCCGATCTCGGAATCGGTGACGACGGAGTGATCCTTGATCGTCGTTGCGCTGCCCACGCGCGAGTTCGTCAAGCGCACGCCCGCGCAAATCTCGCAAGCCTCGCCGATGACGGTGCGTCCTTCGATATGGACGCCGGGATGGAGCACCGTGTCGCGACCGATCTGCGCTTCGGAGCTGACGTAGGTGTGCGAAGGATCGATGACGGTGACGCCGCCATCGAGCATCAGTCGCCGCAGCGTGCGCGTGCGAAGTATACGCTCGAACTCGGCCAGCTCGACGCGCGTGTTGATGCCGGAGACTTCGCGCGCGTCCGTGTGCGTGAAGATGCTCACGTCCTCGCCATCGGCGCGCAGTATGCCGGGCACGTCCGTCAGATAGTATTCGCCCTGCGCGTTGGCGGGCTGGACGCGCGCGAGCGCGTCGAAGAGTTTGCTCGTCTCGAAGCAGTAAATCCCTGCGTTGATCTCGTTGACGGCGCGCTCCTCTGTCGTAGCATCTTTCTGCTCGATGATGCGCTCGAAGAGTCCTTCTGTGTCGCGCAGGATGCGACCGTAGCCGGTCGGGTCTTCGAGACGGACGGCGAAGAGCGTCGCCGCCGCGCCGTGGCCGCGATGCGAGCGATGCTGGTGATAGAGCGCGCCCAGAGTCTCTGCGCGCACGAGCGGCACATCGCCGGAGAGGATGAGCAGCGTCGAGCCGGAGTCACTGAGAACTTCACGCGCAGCCATCACGGCGTCGCCCGTGCCGCGTTGCTCTGTCTGCGTGATGAAGACCGCGCCCTCGTCGCCCAACTCCGCCCTGACCGCCGCCTTGACCTCTTCCGCCTGATGACCGACGACGACATAGACGGGGCGGCCCTCGCGCACGAGCGCGCGCGCCGTGTGGCAGACGTGCGCGATGAGCGGGCGGCCACCCAACTTGTGCAAGACCTTTGCGGTGGCGGAGCGCATCCGCGTGCCAAGACCGGCGGCGAGGATGAGCACGTCGAGCGTCGCGCCCTGCTGCGCGGAAGAGACTTGAATGCGCTCTTCCGTCTCGGGCTGCGCGGAGTGTGGCTGCTGCTCTGTGTCCATCTCGTTCTCAGTCTTTAAGACGAAACCCTTGCTCGATCTTCAAGCGAAACGCGTCTGCGTCCTTCAAGCGAATGCCACGGGCGCGTGCAGGATTTGTGCGCGTGCCTGTGCGTGGCAGGCGAGGATGACGCGCGCAAGTTTCTCCGGGCTGTGGCGCACCTTCTCGCCCTCGTCGAGCAGGTCTGCGCGCACGACCTCGGCTTCGTTGCTGAACTCGTGCTCAATCGCATGATCGTTCAGCCCGATCTGTTGCGCGCCCTCCGCAGCATAGCGCGCGGCTTGAACGGGACTGACTTGGCAGTTGTTGACGACGACGTAATCGAAGTGAATTTCGGGCGCGTAGCGTTTGACGACTTCGAGATGTCGGCGCGCAGTGTAGCCGTCGGTCTCGCCCGGCTGCGTCATCAGGTTACAGACGAAAATCTTGACCGCCGAAGATTCACCGATTGACTCGGCGACGCGCGCGACCAGAAGGTTCGGCAGAATGCTCGTGTAGAGCGAGCCGGGCCCGACCGTGATCAAGTCAGCTACGCGCAGAGCCGTGAGCGCGTCGGGGAGGGGAAGGCATTGTTCCGGTTCGAGCCTCAACCTGCGGATCGGCGAGCGCGAGGCTGTGATGCTCGTCTCGCCGCGCACCTCTGTGCCGTCTTCGAGTTCGGCGACGAGTCGCACGTCATTTAAAGTCGCCGGATAGATGTGGCCCTTGCTCGCGAGGACTTCGGAAGAGAGCCGCACGGCTTCGACGAAATCGCCCGTTACTGCCGTCAGCGCGGCGAGGAAGAGATTGCCGAAGCTATGGCCGCCTAGATGGCCTTCGCCGGGGAAGCGATAACGGAAGAGTCGAGAGATGAGCGTGGAGTCTTCGGAAAGGGCCACCATGCAGTTGCGTATGTCGCCGGGCGGAAGAATTTGTAACTCGTCGCGCAGGCGGCCCGAACTGCCGCCGTCATCCGAAACCGTGACGATTGCCGAGAGCGATTCGAGCCACGCATCTGCGCTCGCCTCGCGCGCGCCGACGAGTCGCTTGAGACCCGCAAGCAGCGTCGAGAGTCCCGTGCCGCCGCCGAGCGCGACTAGATTGATGCCCCTCTCAGTCAGGTTGTGCAACTCCTACGCGTCTCCTCTGGTCTTCGCGCGCGTGCGGCGAGACTTCACCGACCGCGCACAGACAGAATCATACTCAAAAGGATCGAGCTTTCAAAGCGACTTTCTGGAAGAGACGTGGTGCGGCAAGACGGAGGGGCATCCTTGATCGTGACAGGCGCAGAGGCCCTTAACTTTTAAGGGGGCGGAATCCTTTATCGTTTACGGGCGCGGCGCGAAGACGATACGCTCGTATTCGGGATCGTTGCGTAGCAGCGACAGGTCGATGTCGTGCTGCGCGCGCAGGCGCAAGTTAGGTTGGAGTTGAAGTGCACGCTCAAGAGATTGCAGGGCGAGATCGACGGAGCCGAGGCGCGCGCGCGTCGCCGCCAACCCGTAGTGAATGTGCGCTGCTTCGGGCTCGCGCCGCAGTGCGCGCTCAAACATCTCTTGCGCGGCGACATACTCGGCGCGGTTCAGCTCGATGACGCCGCGATCATAAAGCTCCTCGGCGCTCCGGGGCAGGGCGGACTCGGAGCGCAGTCGGGCCTCGGCGATAGCGAGATAGGTGCGAGAGCGGGCCGTCACCTCGGCGACGCCCGCATGCTGCTCTATAAGCTGACGGAAGAGCAGACGCGCCTCGGCGAAACGACCGCGCGCAAACTCGCGATGAGCGCGCTCGAAGGCACGAAGCGCCGCCGTCTCATCCTGTGTGGGCTGGCGCGGCTGCGAGACGTGACGCGTGGGAGCGGTCGGTCTCTTCGGCTGCGGCTTCGCGGCGGCTTTAGTCGCGGGGATTGTAGTCGTGCGTTTCGGCTGCGGCTTTGCCGCGTGGCGCGCTGAAGTTTTACTGGAAGGTTTTGCAGCCTTGCGACTCGGCGCACTCGACTTCTTCGCAGGCGTGGCACGCTTGGCTTTATTCGCGGCGGACTTGCTCGCAGGGGATTTGTTGGCGGTCAGTCGAGTAGCCTTCGCCGTAGAAGCACCTGCCTTCGTCGCTTTGCGCACGGGTTCCTTCTTCGCCGCCGGACGCTTGGCAAGCGGCTTCGGGCGCGCGGACTTCGCGCTCAACTTGCGACTTTTCGCCGACGCCGCTGGAGAAGCGCTGCGTGCGTGCGTGCGGGCGGCAGGTCTTTTAACGCCCTTGATGACAGGATCGCTCATGCGAAGCTACTCGGTTATCAAAATGACTCAAGGGAGGAGTCAGAACGCGCGTAGCTTAGCACAGCCCGCGCGAATAAATCAACGTATTACGCTAGTTTGCGGGCGCACGAGACTTTCCATGATGGTTTGCCAGCAGGCAACAGAGAAAAACAGTTGCAGCCTTTGAAAACGATGTGCTAGATTTCAAAGGTAGTCGCGGATGCCCCTGCGAAGCCGCACCGCTTGCATCAAACCTCTCTCACCGCAGCAATTTAAGTTCAAACAACGACTCCAAGCCGTTGCCCTTCCACTCCCGCCCGAAGTGTTAGCTGATAACCGAAAGTCTCTGCACCGATGACGGACACTCCTATCATAATGCGCGAACAGCAGTACGAACGGATCGTGTCCGTGCTGTCAAAGCTGCGTTTCGATTCGTCATCGCGCGTGGTCTTCCTCGTCGATAAGAACGGGCAGCAGATCGCCGTGCAGGGCGACGTGAGCAACTTGGACACGACCAGCCTTGCTTCACTCGCCGCCGGAAATGTCGCCGCCACGGGCGGGATGGCGAACCTCATCGGCGAAAAAGAGTTTCCCACGCTCTCGCACGAGGGCGAGCGCGAGAGCATACACATCTGCATCATCGGTCGCTCGCTTTTGATCGTCGTCTTCGATGAGCGTTCGAGCCTCGGTCTGGTCAAGCTGCGCGTCAAGCAGGCTTCGCGCGACCTCTCGACAGTCTTTGAAGAGATGACGCGCGACTCCGAGCGCAAGAGCGCGAGCGACGACTCGCTCTTCGCCGGCATCACGGACGAAGACATTGATAGCCTCTTCAACTAAGTCTGGAGTCTCAAGTCTTAAGTCAAAAGACTTACGACTTTCAGACTTCGGACTCCAGACTCCAGACTCCAGACCCAGACTCCAGACTTTCTGAGTGCCATGACGTTCATCAACTACGCATCGCGAGAGATCAACTGCAAGATCGTCTATTACGGGCCGGGCTTGTGCGGCAAGACGACTAACTTGCAGTACATCTACGACACGACCGCGCCCTCATCGAAGGGCAAGCTCATCAGCCTCGCCACCGAGACAGACCGCACGCTCTTCTTCGATTTCATGCCGCTCGAACTCGGAACCGTGCGCGGCTTCAAGACGCGCTTTCATCTCTACACCGTGCCGGGTCAGGTCTTCTACGACGCCTCGCGCAAGCTCATCCTCAAGGGCGTCGATGGCATCGTCTTCGTCGCCGACTCGCAAGAGGAGCGCATGGATGCCAACATCGAGTCGCTCTACAACCTCGAAGAGAACCTGAAGGCGAACGGCTACGACCTCTTGAAGATTCCTTACGTCTTGCAGCTCAACAAGCGCGACTTGCCGAGCGTCATCCCCACCGCCGATCTCGTCGCGGAACTCAGGCGCAAGGACGAAGACGTGCACGAGGCAGTCGCCTCGACAGGCGTCGGCGTCTTCGACACGCTCAAGTCGGTCGCCAAGCAGGTCTTGACCGAGCTGCGGAAATCCTGAAAGGGCCGGAAGGGCCGAAGGAAGAGTAGAAATTTTGAGATGACTACGCCGCGCGATTGCAGCGCAGCTCGACGATGATAGAACTTGAGAGGGCCGGAAACGTTTCCGGCTCTCTCGATATTTGCGCCTGATGTGCGACGAGCAGTTTGTCTCCGGCGTGAGCGACGACGCGGAGTCGGAGCGAAAGACTTCTCCCTGTCGCACGCGGCTCGCCGCGTTCACTGCGCGCCGTCTATCGCTTTGACCATGAGCAGCCCATCGCCACCGTTGGAGTAGTAGCGCGGCAGACGTTGCGTGACGACGTAGCCGAGCTTGCGATAAAGCTCCTGCGCGGCGTCGTTCACGGAGCGGACTTCGAGGCGGACGGTGCGGACGTGCCGGCGACGAAAGCCCTCCTCGATGTGTCGCAGCATCCGCTCGGCGATGCGACGGCGACGATGTTCGGGCGCGACGCCGAGCGTCGTGACGTGGCCGGTGTGATCGGGTTCGACGAGGCCGACGATGAAACCGACGAGCGCGCCGTCCGTCGCGAGGGCCCGATAAGCAACCGACTCCGGCGAGGTCAACAGGTACTCGAACGTGTCGCGGCTATATGCTTCGCCATCAACGAAGCAACGCTGATCGAGTCGCCAGCACTCGTCGATCTGCGTGATCGTTAAAGGCCGGATGTCGTAGCGATCCTCGCCCGCCTGCGGCGCGACTTCGCGCGCGCGCGCTTCAACCGGCGAAGTCGCGATGCTTTCCGGCGCGGCGGAGAAGAGGCGCGAGCGAATTTTCTTGAGCACAGCCATGGGCTCGTCAATCGTAAATCGTGAATCGTAAATAGTAAATCCCGAATTTCTCGCCGCGCCTACGCGCGCACATCGTCCTTCGCTTTTGATCACGTCGCGCGCGATGTTGATCAACTTACGATTAATGGTTGATGGTTCACGATCAGCGACTAATCACTCTCGCATCACGTCCGAACGATTTACGATCCACCATTAACCATTCACGATTGACGATCAAACGATGAGCATACAGTCGCCGTAGCTGTAGAAGCGATAGCGCGCGGCGACGGCGTGGCGGTAGGCAGCGAGCACGAGATCGCGTCCGGCGAAGGCGGAGACGAGCAGGAGCAGAGATGATCGCGGCAGGTGAAAGTTGGTGACGAGCGCGCCGACGATCTTAAACTCGTAGCCCGGCGTGATCGTGAGAGCGGCGCGACCGCGACCGGCCCACACACGACCGCTCGCGTCCGTCGCTGATTCGAGCGCGCGCACGCTCGTCGTCCCGACGGCGACGATGCGACGGCCCTCATCACGTGCCGTGTTGATCTCTCTCGCCGCCGCATCACTTATCTCGAAGCGTTCGGGCTCAACCGCGTGCGCGCTCAAGTCCGCAGCGCGCACGGGCGCAAACGTGCCGTAGCCGACGTGAAGCGTGATCTCTGTGATCGAAATTCCGCGCGTGTGTAAACTCTCGAAGACGCGCGGCGTGAAGTGAAGTCCCGCAGTCGGCGCGGCGATGGCCCCGCGTGCGGCGGCATAGATGGTCTGGTAACGCTCTCGATCCTGCGCGCTCCGCGTTTCATCCTCTTCAAGTTGCGCGCGCTTGATGTAGGGCGGCAGAGGCATCCGGCCCAACTCTTCGACGAGCGCGTCGAAGTGGCCCTCACAACTGAAGCGCACGGTGCGACGGCCATCCGCGTGCTCCGCTAAAACTTCTGCGCGCAAACGGCCATCGCCGAACGTCAAGACTTGCCCGCGCGCGAGCCTGCGGGCCGGTCGCGCGAGCGCGTCCCACACGAGCGGCTCGCGTTCTTCGATCAATAAAAGTTCTATTGAGCCGCCCGAAGGCTCGCGCCGGCCCGCGAGTCGCGCGGGGAAGACGCGCGTGTTGTTGACGACGAGCAGATCGCCCGCCGCAAGTTCCGTCGCGAGATCGTTGAACTGTGCGTCGCGCCAACGCGCGCGCGCGCGATCAACGACGAGCATTCGCGAGGCGTCGCGCTCTGTCGCGGGCTGTTGCGCGATCAACTCTTCGGGCAGTTCGTAGTCGAATTCTGAGATGAGCACGACGGGGAAGCGTTGACTTAACTCGCGGCGGAGACTGTCGGATCGCCCGAAGCCTGCTGGGCTGCTATCTCTTCGTGTGTCGCGGAGGTCTCCTGATGGAAGACGACGGAGAGCTGCACGCCGAAGAGCAGGATGAGACTTGAGACGTAAGACCACGTGAGCACTGCGACGACCGCGCCGACCGATCCGTAAATCTGATCGTAATGAAAGTAGCGCAGGCTCGAAGCGAAGATGTACTTGGCGATCTCCCACAACAGGCCCGCGACGACCGCGCCGGGGATCGAGTCGCGCAAAGTCACGCGACCGTTCGGCATCACGCGATAGACGAACGTAAACAGCGTGATCGTCACAAGCACGCTCACGACGGCATATGCGATCTGCCACGCACCGTCGCCGATGATCGAGAGCCAAGCGGAGTGTTCGAGCTGTCGTGGTGTCAGACGCGAAGCGAATTCGCGCAGCGCGACGAGAAGCGAGGTCATGAAGATCGAGACGGCGAGCAGGATGCCGACGCCGCCGATCATCAGCAGCGTCAGCCCGCGTCCGCGCAGCATCGCGCGCGGGCGTGTGCCCCACAGTCGATTGATCGCGCGCTCGACGACGTTGAAGACCCAAGAGCCGGCCCAGAGCGTAACGACGATGCAGGTGACGATGACTCCGGTCGAGACGTTCTCAAGCGAGCGCACGGTCGAGCGCAAAAACTCGCGCGAGCCGGGATAGACTTCGACGGCGCGACGCAGCATCTCGTTGCCGATGTCGAAATGGTTCGAGAGCGAGAGCAGGACTAAGAGCAGTGGAAAGAGCGTGAGCAGGCCGAAGTAGCTCATCGCGGCGGCGGGCGTGAAGAGATCGTTTTCGTGAAACTGGTGGAGCGTGTGATTGAAGATCGAGAGCCACGGCGCGCGATTGCGCACGCCGAAGCTATGCCGTTGCAGTGATCGAAGCCACTTCCTCATAAACAATAATTACGAGAGAGAGGATACACGAGTTCGGTGCGACTGCGGGAGCGCGTGCGCGCGGCGCACTCAATAATTTCTCAAATTGCGCACCTAGTTGAAGAGAGCGGGCGCGGCGCGCGGCGGCTCAATGCCGAAATGTTGGTAGGCGAGTCGCGTCGCGGTGCGACCGCGCGGCGTGCGATTGAGGAAGCCGATCTGTATGAGATACGGCTCGATGATCTCTTCGATGGAATCCTTCTCCTCGTGGATCGAGGCGGAGAGCGTGCCCAAGCCGACAGGGCCGCCTTCAAACTTCTCTATGATCGTGAGCAGCAACTTGCGATCAACTTCATCCAAGCCGAACGTATCGACCTCCATGCGGTCGAGCGCGTTTGAGGCGACCGCTTCGGTGATGTGTCCTTCGTATTCGACCTCGGCGAAGTCGCGCACGCGCCGGAGCAGTCGGTTGGCGATGCGCGGAGTGCCACGCGCGCGCCGCGCGATCTCGCGCGAGCCGCCTTCGTCGATCTCCGTGCCGAGGATGTCGGCGGAACGCGTGACGATCAACTCAAGCTCTTCTTGTTTGTAAAAATCCAGATGGAAGACGATGCCGAAGCGACCGCGAAGCGGCGCGGTGATCAATCCAGCGCGCGTCGTTGCGCCGATGAGTGTGAACTTCGGGAGGTCTAACTTGATCGATCTTGCCGCCGTGCCTTGACCGATCATGAGATCGAGTTGGTAGTCCTCCATGGCCGGATACAAGACCTCTTCGATGGCGGGGTTCAGGCGATGTATCTCGTCGATGAAGAGCACGTCGCCCTCTTGCAGATTGGTGAGGAGCGCGGCCAAGTCGCCGGCCTTCTCGATGACGGGGCCGGCGGTCGAGCGTATCTCCGCGCCCATCTCGGTGGCGATGATGTTCGAGAGGGTCGTCTTGCCCAAGCCGGGTGGCCCTGTGAGCAACACGTGATCCAACGCCTCGCGCCGATTGGTTGCTGCGCGGATGAAGATGCGCAGGTTATCCGTCGCCTTGCGCTGCCCGATGTACTCGGCGAGCCGCGTCGGACGGAGCGACAACTCGAACTGTTGCTCGTCGTCGAGTGTGCTGCCGTCGCGGTTGTTGGCTGGTTCGAGTTCTTCAGACATGGATCAAACGATGAATGATGAACGATGAAGTAAAAGCGGAAGACGATGAGATCGCGTTGCGCGTTCATCATTCACCGTTTAGCGTCAGCCTTTCGAGAGCGTGCGTAGCGCACGACGCAGCAACAGTTCGACGGAGAGATCGCCGCCCTCGTGCGTGGCGTGGGTGATAGCTTTCTCGGCGGCGGCCCGTTGGTAGCCGAGGTTCGTCAAGGCGGAGAGCGCGTCCTCGCGCACGGTATCATCGCTGGAAGTCGTGCCGGCTGCGCGCGAGGCGAGTTGTTCTTCCAGTTCGGGCGAGGAGAGCTTGACCATCTTGTCGCGCAGTTCGATGACGAGTCGCTCGGCGGTCTTCTTGCCGAGTCCGGGGATCGAGGTCAGACGCGCGAGGTTGTTCGTGCGGATGGCCGTGATGATCTCGTCGGCGTTCATGCCGGAGAGCATCGCGATGGCCGACTTGGGGCCGATGCCACTGACAGAGATGAGCTGCGTGAACAACTCGCGCTCGCGCGCGGTCTTGAAGCCGTAGAGTTGCAGGGCCTCTTCGCGGACGTGCGTGTAGATGCGGAGCGAGACCTGCGCGCCCGCTTCGGCGAGATCGTAGAAGGTCGTGACGGGGATCGTGACTTCGTAGCCGACGCCGCCGACATCGACGATGACACTCGTCGCGTGCTTGGCGAGCAGCGTGCCGGAGAGATGTGCGATCATTTCTGGTTGTGCGCGTTTCGAGAGAAGGAATTTCGGGAGCGCCTCTGTACTGTGCGTTGAGAATTTTAGAGTAACGCGGGGCGTTCGGCAACGCTCCGCGCGTCTCTAACGAAAACAAAGACATCGCAAAACGTAAGGCGGCGACCCGCTTCACCTACGGGTCGCCGCCTTCTGTCTCGTGGCTTAGTTGATCTTTACATCTCTCGCATGCGCGCGTCGTCGTCCTTCTTCCTAGAAGAAGATCGTGTCGTAGCAGCCTTTGATCTCGTAGCCTGCTGTGCGATAGAAGCTCAACGCCTCTTGATTGGTCTCGTTGACGAAGAGGGTGATCGATCTCGTGCGGCGCAGGAGCGTGCGACCGAGCTGCGACATACAGCGCAGGCCCAGACCCTTGCTGCGCTCCTGCGGGTTGACCCAGACGCCTTCGAGGTAGGTGACTTCGGGCGTCTCGTTGAGAATGTCGGCTTTGAAGATCAAACGTCCGTTCTCGATCCACACCCACGTCCGGCCCTGCGCAATGCGCCGTGCGCAGCGTGCGCGGAAGCCCACGGGGTCTTTTTCGCGCGGATCGATCTGGCTCTCTTCAAAGGCGAGTTGAGCCTGCACGGGCATGACGAGTTCAATGTCTTCGGGTGCGGCGCGACGCAGACCGCGCACTTCTTCGCACGCCTGCGCGCGTCCACGTGATTCGAGCAGCAACTCGCGACAGGCGAGTCGTGCCGGTGGGCCGCCCCGCGCGTAGTGACTCCAGAAAAGGGCCACCTTCTCCTGCTCGCCGAGCAGGACGTGCTTGCTTGCGCAGCCACGCGCGACGCGCGCAAACGCCGCCACCGCGCGCTCCGTGTGCGCCTCGAAGAGTGTCACGTGCCCGATGAGGGCGACGCCTTCGAGCCGGCCCGCGTCGTCGCGGTAGGCGTAGAACGTGCCGCGATTGAGCGGACTGACGAGCCCGTTGTCGAGTATGAAGCCGAGCAGGTTGAACGTGTGCAACGGGCGGCGCGAGAGGAAGGCGATGACTTCCGCCTCGGCCCCGTCCGTCAGCTCACGTGCGCGCGGCGTCTCCCCGCAGATGGGGAAGAAGAGCGGCGCGGCGGCTGTGCCCTGTTCTAATATGTTGGTGGCAGTTTGAAACATTGTTCGCTTCGACCTGAGAGATGAGGGAGATTGATTTATCGTCGGAACTCGGAACGCGGCGCGGTTACGGTGCGACCGACATACAAGCAGTGTTGTCGCCATTGGCGAGGACGGTCGTGCCGAGGATGGTATCGCCAACGAGCACGCCGTCGCCGACGAGCACGCCGTCACCCAAGAGCACGCCGTCGCCAACGAGTACACCATCGCCGACGAGGACGCCGTCGCCTAAGAGGACGCCGTCGCCGATCAGCACCCCGTTGCCGCGCAGGGCTGCGGAGATGGCCGTGCCCGTGCCGAGCAGGCCGCCCGTGCTCGTCATGATGTTTCTGCCGATGACGATCCCGGAGGTGAGCTTGGTCGTGTCGCGGACGAACGTGCCGTCGCTCTGGTGGATCAGATCGTTGGTCGAACGCTTGTCAACGTGGTAGCCGTCCTGAAACTTGTTGATGATGTCTGTGCCGGTGACGTAGGTATTATCGAAGGTGAGACCCTGCGCCCACGTGTAGGTGACGCCGCCAATCGTGGACTGCGGCGTCGGCGCGGCGGTGGTCAGGAGCGACGTGCCGAGCGCGGTCGTTGACCAAGTGAGATCGCGTCGCACGAGGTCTGCGAGCTTCGCCGCGCCCGCGACGTTGAGCTGGCCCGCGCCCTGTTCGAGCATATTGTAGTTCTTGATCGGGACGGCGGTGTACTGGAGGATCGTCCTGACCATGCTCGGCGTTAACTTCGGATTGACTTCGAGCATCAACGCGACCGCGCCGGAGACGACGGGCGCAGCCATCGACGTGCCGCTCAGGTACATCATGTCGTCGTGTTGATCGGCGACATCGTATGCGCTCACCTGCGGGTAGTTCGTGCGCAAGTAGTTCGGGTACGACTCGGCGGAGATCAGTTTGTTGCCGGGCGCAACCAGATCGGGCTTGATGATGTTGTCGTAGTGCTTCACGCCGAGCGAGTCCGTGTAGTAGCTGCGCGTGGGGCCCCTCGAACTGTAGGTGTCAACGGCATCATCCGAGCGCGAGTCCGTGCCGAAGGTGTTCGACGCGCCGACGGTGATCGCGTAAGGGCTGTTGCCGGGCGTGTGAATCTGTCCGTAAATCTTTTTCCCCGAACTATCCTTACCGTTGTTGCCCGCCGCGCAGACGACGACGATGCCGAGTTGATAGAGTTTTTTAACAGCCTGACACGCCGGGTCGTTGAGATAGGAATCGATGGCGGGCGAGCCGAGGCTGATGTTGACGACGCGGATGTTGTAGGTCGAGTAGTTGGCCGCGATCCAGTCGAGCGCGGAGAGCAGCCAAGAGGTCTTGCCCTTGCCCAGCGAATCGAGCACGCGCAAGTCGATGAGGCGCGCATCGGGCGCGACGCCGCGATAGGCTCCGGCGTTGATGCGGTCGTTGCCTGCGGCGAGACCGGCCACGTGCGTGCCGTGCCCGTATGGATCGTCGTTGCGCGCTTCGGTGGTGACGAAATTCGCATCGGCGATGATGCGGCTCGACGTGCCTGCATAATCGAGGAAGGCGGTGTGCGAGTCCCAAACGCCGGAATCGACGATGGCGATGCCGACGTTCGTGCCGTCGAGCTTCGAGATGCTGCTGTAGGTCTGTGCAACCGCAGCGTCTGTGCCCGTCGTGCGCGAGACGTGGCCGAGCAGACGCGTGTCGTCGTCGGGCGAGACGTAAGAGACTTCATCGAAGGAAGCCAACTCTTCGACGGCACGCGTCGGCAGTTCGACGACGGCCATGCCGAGGCTCTTCAACTCCTTCTGCACGTGCGCGCCGTTGCTGTTGAGGAGTGCGTTGAGCTTGCCGCTCATCTTGCCCTTGAGTTGCAGGACGACCTGCACGCGCTCGTCAATGTTAGAGCCCCACGCACGCTCGCGCAGTCGCTGCGACACCTTGCTGCCAGCAGCAGCGTCGTCCGACGAATGCTGTTCGGAGTTGTCGGCAAGCGTAGGGATGGGCGCGGCGTTGGCTATCGCACCCGCGCCAGAGGCACAGGTGGAGAGCAGCAGTGCGGAGGTCGTGAGCCAAGTTAGAAAGCGTGAAGGGGTGTCCATGATCGAAGGGTAGCTCCTTGGAATCTCTGTCAGCAGGCAGCGTGGGAATGATCGAAGATCGACGTTGGCGCGCAATGGCGCACGCGACAGTATTGGCAATGGTTGTGCCGCGAGGCGGCGACCTGCGCGGATGCCGGATGCAAAGGGAAATTGTAGGAATGTGATGCGAAGGCGCAGAACACGTCTCGCCATCGGCGGTCAGAGTGAAGACTTGCTCCGGTTAATCTGACTTGACGCGCTGACAGGATCGCGGGCTGCGACTCACGCTCGCTCGCCCATTTGCAAACGACGAATGATGATGACTGAGGCGGCCCTCAGGCGCTTGCTTTCGCGGCGACACGGCACGCGCTATACTCGCCGCAGACATTTCGGAAACACGAGCGCGATGAAGTCGGATAAAATCTCAGAGCTGACGACGAGCCGCTTGAGCGTCTATCTGCGTTGCCTGAACAGGCTGGCGGAGGCGGGCGCGAAGACCGTCTCGTCGCAATCGCTCGCGGATCAGTTTCAGCTCAACTCAGCGCAGATCAGAAAAGACCTCGCGCAGTTTGGCGAGTTCGGCACGCGCGGCGTCGGCTACTCGGTTGACGAGCTGCGCGCGCACTTAACATCTATACTCGGTCTCGACACGCCTCGTCGCGTGGCGGTCGTCGGCGCGGGCCACTTGGGAAGTGCGCTCGCCAACTACAGAGGCTTTCGCGCCTCGAACTTCACCGTCGCCGCGCTCTTCGATGAAGATAAAGAGAAGATCGGTCTCACGGTCGGCGACGCGCGCGTCAAGGTTTACGACGCGCAGGAGATCGCGCGCGTCATCCGCGAGCAACAGATCGATGTGGCGGTCATCGCCGTGCCCGCGCGCTCGGCGCAACGCGTCTTGAATCAACTGATGTCGGCGGGCGTCAAAGCGATCTTGAACTTCGCGCCCGCACGCCTGCGTGTGCGGGCCGGAGTCAAAGTCAAGAACGTCGATCTCACCATCTCGCTCGAATCGCTCTCGTATCACCTCGCCCTCCCGCGCAACGCGAACGTGACGAACCCGCGCGGCACACGCGCCGGCAAAGAGCGCACTATAAGTTCAGAAGAGAAGGAGTTGAACCGATGATCGAACTCAGCGTCATGCGTACACACGCGCTCAAAAAAGTTTTGCCGTTCGCGCTGACACTCTTCGTCGGCGCGACGCTCGCGGGCGCGCTCAGACATGGCAGGCATCACGCGCATCATGCGTGCGGGGCGGGCGACTACGGCGGCATCTATGAAGGCGACAAGGTCGGCATCGCGCCCGCGCCTAACGTCGCTGCGCTCGTAGCTGTGACGCGCAGGGCCGTCATCATCGCCAAGCCGGAGCCGCTCTACACGGACGAGGCGCGGCGTCACGGTACGACGGGCGAGGTGAGGCTGCGACTGCTCCTGTCGGCTTCGGGCGAGGTAACGAAGATCGAGCCGTTGACAAATTTGCCCGACGGGCTGACGGAGAGTGCGGTCGAAGCTGCGCGACGGATCGAGTTCATCCCCGCAGAGAAGGATGGACGGCCCGTCTCGCAGCTCGCGACGATTGATTACAGGTTCGACATCCAGTGAGCAGATCGCCAAACGCTTCGATGGATGAGCAGACGGCGCGGCGCGAGATCGTGCGCGTCGGGAAACTTTTGTACGAGCGCGGCTACGTCGTCTCTTCGGACGGGAACGTGAGCGTGCGACTGGATGATGGCCGGATCGTCGCGACGCCGACGCAGACCTCGAAGGGTCGGATGACGGAGGACTCGCTCGCCGTCACGGACATCGAAGGCAAGCCTTTGAACGAGCGGCGCGCGTCGTCGGAGCTTGCGATGCACCTCTTGATCTATCGTGAGCGCGCGGACGTGAAGGCGGTCTGTCATGCTCACCCGCCGCACGGCTCTGCGTTCGCCGTCGCGGGGCTGGCGATTGATCAACCGATCCTGTCGGAAGTTATTTTGACTCTCGGCTGCGTTCCGCTCGCGGAGTACGGCACGCCTTCGACGGATGAGCTGACCGACGCGATGCTGCCGCTCATCAAACATCACAACGCGCTCTTGATGGCGAATCACGGCGCGGTCGCTTACGGCGCGGACGTGTGGCAGGCGTTCGACCGTCTCGAAACTCTGGAGCACACCGCGAAGATCGCGATCCTCGCGCGCGCACTCGGCGGCTCGAAGAATCTTTCGCCCGACGCGATTGAGAAGTTGATCGACGTGCGCGAGAAGGCCGGTTATCTAGATGAGCGCGCACGCTGTCAGTCGTGCGGCTACCTGCACGAGACGCGGATCACTTGCCCGACCGGAGATCGCGCGAGCACGACATCAACATCCACCGCAACACGCTCTTCATCGAACGGCGCAGGCAAGATCAGTCTCACGCGCGAGGAGTTGATCGAGTTGCTGGCGCAGGCGGCGCAGTTGCGATCTTGAGTCGCGTGTAGTAATTCATAGTCTCAACTTTGAATTTCAGATCGTTTCAGTTGAGACCTTCCACCTTAAAAGTTTTTCGATTCGGCGAAACAGGAGCAGAAACGGATGGCACAGGAAGCGTTAGGCATGGTCGAGACGAAGGGTCTCGTCGCGATGATCGAAGCGGCGGACGCGATGGTGAAGGCGGCGAACGTCACGCTCGTCGGCTACGAGAAGATCGGGGCCGGTTTCGTCACGGCAATCGTGCGCGGCGACGTGGCGGCTGTCAAAGCCGCGACAGACGCGGGCGCGGCGGCGGCGCGCAGAGTCGGCGAACTCGTCAGCGTGCACGTCATCCCGCGTCCGCACGGGAGCGTCGATGATGCGCTGCCCATCGGCGGTCAGGGCTAAGCGACGATGATCATCGCGCGCATACTCGGCACGGTCGTCGCTTCGCAGAAGGACGAGCGTTTGTCGGGCAAGAAGCTGCTAATCGTTAAGCCCTTGAATCTGGACGGGACGGATCAGGCGGGCTACACGGTGGCCGTCGATACGGTCGGCGCGGGCTTTCACGAGCGCGTGCTCGTCGTGGCCGGATCATCGGCGCGTCTTGCGCAAGGGATGAAGGATGCGCCGGTCGATTCGGCAATCGTCGGTGTCATCGATACCGTCGATATCAGTGATGATTGACAGATGCAACTAGCGCGAGTGATCGGGACGGTCGTGGCGACGGTGAAGAACGATTCGCTTGAAGGACGCAAGCTGCTCGTCGTGCAGACGCTCGACGCGAACTTGAAGCCGCACGGCAAGCCACTCGTTGCGCTCGATGCCATCGGCGCGGGCGTGGGCGAGTTGGTCTTCTGGTGCAGAGGCAAAGAGGCGAGCTTTCCTTTCAAGCGCGACGACACGCCGACGGATTGCACGGTCGTCGCCATCGTCGATTCCGAAGCGCACGTGACGGACGTTGGAGGTCGCGCGTGAAAGGTTCAGACGGAAAGGTGCGAGGGTGATCATCGCGCGCGTGATCGGGAACGTCGTCGCCACGCAGAAGAACGCGCGCTACGAGGGAGCGCGCATGATGATGTGTCAGCCGCTCACACTCGAAGGCGCGGAGACGGGCGTCGCGCTGATCGCGCTCGATGCGGTTGACGCAGGGATCGGCGACACGGTGCTCGTCGTGCAAGAGGGTTGGAGCGCATCGACGACGGCGACGGGCAAAGCGGGCGCGGCGATTGACTCGGCCATCATCGGCGTCGTTGACAGAATCGATCTCTTGGCGGAAGAGAAAAGGGACGTGGAAGTTTGAGCGCGGAGCAGGACAAGGTTCGCTCAATCGCGGAGCGCATCGCGAGCCGACTCGGCGGCGACGCCGCGCGCGGCGATCAAGATGCGCGCACTCGAAACGAGGCGGGCGTTGATGAAGTAACGCAACTGCGCGACGCTCTGCGCGAGATGCAGCAGCGACTCACGCAGATCGAGTCGCGCGTCGGGCACGACGGCGATGCGAGCAGTCGCATCGCGTCGCATGGTGAGTCGCAGGCGGGCGCGCATTCACAAACGCACGACGAGTCGCAGGCGCGCGCGTCGCGACAGTTGTTGAGCAGCACCTATGTTCCGGCGACGCATCCGAGTCAGGAGCGTTTCGGTATCGACGACGCGGTGACGGAGTTGGTGGACTTCTTCGAGAAAGAGAAAGTCTGCTCTGTCGAGCCCGGCGGCAAGCCCTGCGATCATTGCGCGCTGTGCAGCACGCGCGGGTTCTGAGACGAAGAGACACGATCAAGTGAAAGAGGCTCGCCGACGCGTTCGTCGGCGAGCCTCTCAACTTTTAGGATCGATCTAAAACCTGATCGACAGAATCGCACGTTCAACGCGCGCAAGGCGCGACGCTGTTCGTTATCTAGTTGGCGCGGCGGGCGCGTTGCCCTGTGGGCGTCGCATCGTGTTCGGGTCGAAGCGCGGGGCCTGCTGCGCGCTCGCGTCGGCTTTGAAGTAGGGTTCTTCTTTGAAGCCGTAGAGCTTCGCGGCGATGACCATCGGGAAGTTTCCACGCGCGGTGTTGTAGTCCTGCGCGGCGGCCGTGTAGTCGTTGCGCGCAGTGTTGATGCGATTCTCAGTGCCGGTCAACTCATCTTGCAACTTCATGAAGTTATCATTCGAGCGCAACACCGGATAAGCCTCTTGCAACGAGAGCAGGCGGCCGATTGTTCCGCCGAAGCTGTTGTTGGCAGCGATGACGGCCTGCTTCTGCTCCGGCGTCTTGTCGCCGTTGTCGCCCTGCGGCTGCGCGCCGGTCGCGTTTAAAAGTTGCGAGCGCGCCTGCGCGATCTGACCAAAGACCTCTTGCTCTTGCACTCCCGCCGACTGCGCCGCCGCGACGATGTTCGGGATGAGATCGGCGCGTCGCTGGAGCTGGCTCTCGACGCCGGCCCAACGGGCCTTCACGTTCTGCTGCTTCGATTGAAGCGTATTGTAGCCGCACCCGCTGGCTGTCGCGGTTGCGAACACCACCAGCGCGAGCAGCGCGATTCTTCGCTTGTTCATCTGTCGTTTCTCCTTAACTACGTTTACGAAAAAGTGCGACCATTGTTCATCTTGCAACTCGCGGGCCCGTCATGCCGCGCCGACTTTTAACCCGTCAACTGCCTCGATGACTTTCTCGATCTCCGCAAGATACGCTCCGAACAACTCGTGCGCCTCGCGCTCTGAGAGCGACTTGTTGCCCGACTCGCGCAAGGCGAAGATGCGCTCGAAGGGCGCACCGTCGATGCCGATCCGACGCGCGGTGGCAAGTACGATCTCGCGTTTCATTACGGGCGGCTCAAGGTCGCCGTGCAACATGAGCACGGGCGCGAACAGCGTCGCGAAGCTCGTCAGACTGTCGCCCATCAATGCTGTGAGTTTCTCGACCGAGACGGACGCAGGGATGTAGAGACGTCGGAGTTGAATGAGCTTGCTGCGCAACTCGTATTCGGTCTGGTGACGCAAATTCTCATCGCTGATCTCCATCGACGTGAAAGGGTCTTCGCCATGAAGCACGACGCGCGCGCGCCGCATCTGATGAAACTCGATTGGAAAAACATCCGCCGCGTCATGCAACTCTTCGACGGTGAAATAGACCGGCAACGGGTGGCCCAGACGCTGCCACTCGCGCATCGGGGCCTGCGCGAGTCGCAGGTCTTCGGGCGTGATGCGTCTGAGCGCGATCAGCAGATTGTAGTCCGAATCATCACCGGCATGATCGCCTGCGGCGGCTGAGCCGTAGAGCACGACTGCGGTGAGGTTGTCGCCGTGCGTCGAGCGCAAGTCGCCGACTAGATGATTGAAAGCCTCTTGGGCCACCTTCTTCGCCATCACACCTCCGAAGAAACGATAAAGTATGAACGATGAACGATGAACTGAAGACGATCCGTTTTCGCTTCATCATTCATCGTTCCGCATTCATCGTTCATCATTTTCTACCAACTGCCTCCCGCGCCGCCGCCACCGAAGCCGCCGCCGCCACCGAAGCCGCCGAAGCCGCCGCCACCACCTCCACCGAAGCCACCGCCGCCCCAACCACTCGAACCTCGCCCGCTACTCGCGGCATTGAAGAGCGTGTTGAGCAGCAACAGGTTCATGCACCCGCTACCGCCGCCGCCTCGTCCGCCGCGCTTCGACATGATCATCAGCAAGAAGAAAAGAATGACGAGCCCGATGCAGCAAGGGAAGGGGATGCCGCCGCTCACCGCGCCGACGCCCGTGCTCGGCTGCGACTGTCGCGGGCTATAGGCGCGACTCTGATCAATGCCCGCGACACTGAAGTTGCGCTTCTGTGCGAGGGTGGCCACGTAGGTCTCGACCGTGTCGGAGATACCCTTCGAGTAGTCGCCCTGTCGGAAGGCAGGCACGAGCCGCTCGCGCTGAATCTGTCCGGCTTCGCCGTCCGTTAGATCGCCTTCGAGGTGCGTGCTGATCTGCGTTTGATATTTGCGGTCGTCAACCGCGACGAGCAAAAGCAGTCCCGCCTGATCGCCCTCCTTCGAGCCGATGCCCCAGCCACGCGCGACCGCGAGCGAGTAGTCGAAGATGTCGCGCTCGCCGGTCGTGCGAACGGTGACGACGGCGATTTCGATGTCCGCAACCTTTTTAAGATTTGTAAGGATCGTCTCAAGCCGCTGCTTCGTCGCCGGATCGATGACGTTCGCGTAGTCGTTGACGTAGCCGGTCGGCGTTGGCAGGGGTGATTGCGCGGTCTGAGCGAACGCGCGTCCGTGCGAGCCGCACAGGAAGAGGAGGCTCAGAAAGAGCGAGATACTGAATGCGCTTCGTCTTGTCATCGGGTTCGATGCGAATGATACAGGTCGGCGACGAAACGTGGAAGGGAAAAATCGCCGCGTCAATCATCGTGCACGTGCGTGCCCCACGTCAGCCTTCGATCAGCAAATGCAGCGCGTAGAAGAGTGCGACGCCGGCGAAGACGATGATCGAGACCCACGGGTCTTTGCGCTCCATGTGGTTGACCTCTGGAATAAGATCGCTCGCCGCGACATACAGCGTCACACCGGCCGAGAAGGGAAGCGCATATGTCACTGCTGTCTCGGCGCGCGCCTGCAGCGCAGCGACGCAGAGCACTCCGAACAGAGTTGCCGCGCCTACGATCATCGTCGCCACACGCGCCTGCCGAGCCGAACGTCCGGAGGCGAGCATGATTGAAGCCGCTGTGAAGCCCTCCGGGACTTTGTGAAGCAGGATCGCGACGAAGACCAGCAGCCCGACCTTCGTGTTAACCAGAAACGCTGCAGCGACCGAGACGCCGTCGAAGAAGGTGTGGATCGAGAGCCCGCCGATTGCAGTGTAAGCCGCGGCGGGCGGCAGCATGGCTTCCGTATGTGTCTCCGCGCCGAAGTGAAAATGAGGCGCGACGGTGTGCTCGAACAAGTGGATCAGAAGATAGCCCGCCAGCAACAGAGTCATTGCCCCCAGCACCGCATGACTTGAGTCAGGCTGCGCCCCGCCCGGTGCCCAGAGGCGCACGACTTCCGGCAGTATCTCTATAAAGATCGCTGCGAGCATGAACCCAGCGCCGAGCGCGATCAGATAGCGCAAGAGTTGACCCGCGCGCGCACTCGCGCCCGGGCGCGTCAGTATCCAGCCGCCGAAGACGTTGGCTAACGCCACGAGCGAGCCGAAGAGCAGAAGTTCGCCAAAGCCGAGCATAGAAGAAGTGGCTCTTTTTGTCCGCTATTTATCCTTGATTAATTTCCGCTGGTACGGCAGGCACTATACAGGATGACGACAAAAAGTAATAGATATTAGGACTATAGAAGACTGCTTAACAGGCTCATGATATTTTTCCCTTTTAAGCGTTTCGTGGTGTTTTAGGTCTTGGTATTGCACGATATCGTGCTTAAAAATTATCTAATCGCCCTTTGTTTTGTCTTGACACTGTCTTGTATTGGAGCGTACTATGCGCGGCGAGTGGAAAGAAGTGGCTCAAA
This sequence comes from Acidobacteriota bacterium, assembly GCA_032229975.1. GTDB lineage: Bacteria > Acidobacteriota > Blastocatellia > Pyrinomonadales > Pyrinomonadaceae > JAIVGV01. Next base: position 102,480 of record JAVXVG010000008.1, read on the forward strand.
GTGGGCTCTTCAAAGCAAGTTACGTCAGGGCTTAAGTTATACTTTAACTTTTAAGCAGCTCCCCGCCCCACAACGACCGCCGAAGTGCCCATGTTACGAGGCAATTACACAGCGAGGATCGATCCTAAAGGGCGTCTTAAAGTGCCCACTGCCTTCCGTCGGCATATTCAGGACAAGCATGGTGCGGAGGTTTACGTGACGAGTCTGACGGGTGAAAACGTGCGAATTTACCCACTTGCCGAGTGGGACTCGATTGAACAACGGCTCGCGCTGCTGCCGTCAATGGACCCTGCGCGCCGCAGGTTCCTTGATCGCACGAACTACTACGGCCAGCAATCAGAGTTGGATTCGCAGGGGCGCGTATTGATCCACCCGCTACTTCGCAAGAGCGCCAGCGTGGTCGGCGACGTAACGGTGCTTGGCTATCTCACGTACCTCGAAGTCTGGGAGTTGGAGCGATTTCAGCAGAGGCTTCTTTCGGACCCGTACACAGAAGAGGACGAAGCGGCAATCGCACGGCTCGGAATTTAAGAACCGTGACAGGCATTAATCGTGACAGGCATTAATAAAGACGGGAGCGCGTGCGCCACATCCGATCTTTACCTTCGCTGCGTCGCCTCTCGTTCGTTGCTTCTCTCATTCATCTGTTCTTTGAATAAGTTCGCGGGGTGGTGTTGATGCCTGCGCCCTCTGGGGGGATGGGCGCGCCCCACCGCCCCGTGTTGCTCCAAGAATCGTTGGACTATCTCGCGCCCGCGCGCGGTGGCCTCTTTGTTGACGCCACGCTCGGACTTGGCGGGCACAGCGAGGCGATTCTGGAGTCGAGCGGGGACGCGCGAGTCCTCGGCTTTGATCGCGACAGCGTGGCACTGACTTTCGCGACCGAGCGACTCGCGCGTTTCGGCGAACGTTTCCACGCCGTGCACGCAGACTTCCGCGAGATCGAGCGCGTGCTCGCGGAGGCGGGCGGGCGAGAGTTGAGCGGCGTGCTAGCTGACCTCGGTGTCTCGTCGATGCAGTTCGACACGCCGGAGCGCGGCTTCAGCTTCCGGCACGACGCGCCGCTCGACATGAGGATGGACGCAGCGAGCGGAGAAGAGACGGCGGCTGAATTGCTCGCGCACCTCGCGGAAGAAGAGATCGCGCGATTGATCTTTGAGTACGGTGAGGAGAGACGTTCGCGAAAGATCGCGCGCTGGATCGTCGAGCGGCGCGAGGAGGGCCGCCCGATAGAGACGACCATTGAGTTGGCTGAATTGGTCGCGCGCGCAGTGGGCCACAAGCGGGGCGAGCGAATTCACCCGGCAACGCGGACGTTCCAAGCATTGCGCATTGCCGTCAATCGCGAACTCGAAGGGCTCGGCGAGTTCATTGAGACTGCGGTCGATCTTTTACAGGTGGGTGGTCGGCTCGTCGTGATCAGCTTCCACTCATTGGAAGATCGGATCGTGAAGCGCACGTTGCGCCGACTCGCCGGACAGTGCGAATGCGATCCGCGCGCGCCCATTTGTTCGTGCGGCGCGCGACGCATCATCGAGATTTTAACGAAGCGTCCGGTGGTCGCAAGTGAGGTGGAGGCGGAAGAGAATCCACGAGCGCGAAGCGCGAAGCTCAGAGCCTGCGAGAAGATTTGAATGAGGGAAGTTTAATAAAGGACGAACGGGCAAAGGGCAGACGAGGGAGCGAGCAAGGGGCAAAGCAAGGTAATCGAGCAAGTGATGAGCAAGACGACATCAAGGTGTGAGTGAAACCTGAGTGAGTGAAACGCGAGCGTCGAAGTTCTCCCCTAATCCTCGCCGGTCGTAAGCCTGACCCGAAGTTTGCAGTCAACACGACAGAGAGCAGACGTGATGATGAAAAGAGCCCCCATCGGACAGTATGGTAATCCGCGCGTGCGGCGCGAGCGCGACCGCGCGGCGTTGCGGCGGCAAGTGGTGCTGCTCGCGTGCGGAATGCTAACGGCGTGCGGATTCGTGCTGGCCGCCGGACAGCGTTTCGCGGCGGTGCGTTATGGCTACGAGAGCGAGCAACTACGCGAGGAGAGCGCGCGCCTCATCTCGGAACGCGAGCGACTGACGCTCGAACTTAACGAGGCGACCGCTCCGGGCGCGCTCGAACAGGCTGCGCGCGGCATCGGGATGCAGCCCGCACGCGCCTCGCAGATCGGCGACGCGCATCGCGGTGGCGACGCGCAACATTACGATGATGCGCAAGTCTCGTCGCGACGGTCCGCGCCGCGACAGTCTGTGATCAAGGCCGGTGCTCGCACAGGATTGTCGCGGAAGCTCGCGATTGATGGCCCGCACGCGCACGCGGTTGGGCGAGAGCGGTGAGCGACGTTGCAATGCGACGCTCTTCGCGCCGAACGGTTTTGCTTCAAGTAGAGTTGCGGTGAAAAAGTTTTCTTTCGGTAATACGAGTCAGTTCAGTTGAGAGAGCCCACTTAAATCATGCCGGAACGCTCTAATGCCCGCGTCAGGATCAGACCGGATAACTCGCGCCAGCGAACCTCTCTCGTCGTCCTCGCAATCGTCCTCTGGATGCTCGTCATCAGCGCGCGCCTCGTCTATCTACAGGTCATCCAGCACGAACAGTTGAGCGAGCGCGCACGCAGGCAGCAGCAATCAACCGTCGAGACGAACGGCGCGCGCGGTCTCATACTCGACCGACAGGGTAGAGAACTCGCGCGCAGCCTCGATGTCGATTCCTTCTTCGCCGTGCCAACTGCGATGACGGACACGTGCGCGACGGCGCAGGCCCTCGCGCCACTCATCGGCACTAACGCAGATGCGCTCGAAGCGCGACTCAACCATGCGAAGGATGCGGGCCACAAGTTTCTCTGGCTCGCGCGTGAGCTTGAGCCCGAACAGTCGGAGAAGATCGCGTCGCTCAACTTGGAAGGCGTGCAGTCGATCAAGGAGTCGAAGCGTTACTACCCGAACGGCCCTCTCGCGGCGCACGTCATCGGCTTCGTCGGGTTGGACGACATAGGACTCGCGGGCGTCGAAGGCTTCCGCAACTCTTCGCTCACAGGCGACGCCGGACAATTAACGACGGGCCACGATGCGCGCAGTCGCCCGTTCGAGAGCGCGCAGATTGATCCTAAATCGGGCGACTCTATAGTGCTCACGATTGATCAGAACATTCAGTACACGGTCGAGCGCGCGCTGACATCCGCGTTAGAGAGCACGCACGCGAAAGCGGGCGCGGCGCTCGTGCTCGATCCGCACACGGGCGAGATACTGGCCCTCGCCAACGCGCCGACGTTCGATCCGAACACTGCGAAACAGGTCGCGCCCGAAGTGCTCGCGAACAAGGCTCTGCAATACACCTACGAGCCGGGCTCGACGTTTAAGGTCGTCGCCTACTCCGGCGCGATTGAAGAGAAACTAGTGAAGCCGACCGACATGATCGATTGCCAGATGGGATCGATCAACATCTTCGGTCGTACGATTCACGACTCGCACCCGCACGGCGTTTTAACGATCACGGAAGCTCTCGCGCAATCGTCGAACGTGGCCGCGATCAAGCTCGGCATGAAACTCGGCGACGCGCGACTGTTCGACTACATCAAACGTTTCGGCTTCGGCGCAAAGACCGGCGTCGAATTGCCGGGCGAGACGCGCGGATTGCTGCGCGACGTATCGCGTTGGGATAAGACCTCTATCGGATCGATCCCGATGGGACAGGAGATCGGCGTCACGCCCGTACAGGTCGCAGCCGCCTTTGGCACGATTGCCAACGAAGGCGTGCGCATCGCGCCGCACATTATTAAGGAGACGCGCGACGGCGCGGGGAAGAGCGTCGCACAGCCGCAACCGGAACAGCACCGCGTCGTGAGCGCGGAGACGGCGCGCACCATTCGCTCGATGCTTGAGATGGTGACGCTCGATGGCACGGCGAAAGCCGCGCAGCTCGACGGCTACACGGCGGCGGGCAAGACGGGCACGGCGCAGAAGATCGATCCCAAAACGCACGGCTACTCGAAGACGAAGTATGTCGCATCGTTCGTCGGCTTCGCTCCCGTCGATCATCCTTCGGTCGTGATCATCGTCGTACTCGATGAGCCGGGCACGGCCATCTATGGCGGCACGGTGGCCGCGCCGGTCTTCAAAGAGATCGCCGAGCAGGTGCTGCCTTACATGGGCGTCGCGCCGGACACGGACACGAAACAAGTTGCGCCACATGCGGATGAGATCGCGCAAGCCGCGTTCACGCGCGCGCGCGCAGAGGCCGATGCGAAGTCGCGGAACAATTCGACAGGTTCTGAAAGTGAAGTTGCCCCAGCAACTACGCCGTTGGTCGTCGAGGGGGTGCGAGAGCAGGGCGGTGTGAGCGAAGTGGTTTACGCGGCTGCAGGTGATCGCGCGCTTCTGATGCCGGACGTGCGCGGTCGCAGCGTCCGCGACGCAATGCGTATCTGCGCCGCGCTTGGGTTAGAACTCGAAGCGCGCGGCGAGGGCCGGGCCTTCGAGCAAAGTCCGGCGGCGGGCTCGCCCGTCGAAGTCGGTCACAAGGTCACAGTCAGTTTCGCGAGGAGCGATTGAAGTCGCGCGCTAAGGATCGTTGGCGCGCGAAAGTTTCCCCTTGTTCGAACACAGGAGACGAGAAGGTCAATGACACTTCCCCCGCAGGGCAGCCCGCACTACGAGTTGAGACTCAGGATCGCGGGATGCCGAGAGCGCATGAGAAAGAATCGCGTCGCGCACAGAGAGTTCTCGCGCGACGCGAACGCGGAGGCGAACGAAAAGAGCGATGGTGAATCATCAACCACCGCAGACGAGGAGGACGGACGCCGCGCGCTGAGATTAAAATTGAACCGAAGTTAGAAGAGACGCAACGACGATGCCACTCTCGCACGCCGAAAGCGTCCGACACGAAAACTCGGCGCGGTAAGGAACGACTGAAGAAGAAGTGAAACTCGAAACGGCAGCGCGAAGGATGCGTGCCACCATGCCCGACTCCGCGCGGGCGGGGCCAGAGTTCTTTGACAAAGAGTTGACAGGCTACGCCATCGACTCGCGTACGGTCGCGACAGGCGATCTCTTCTTCGCACTCGCGCCCGAAGATTACCGCCGACACTTCTTCACTGCCAAGGAGTTCGACGACGGTCATCGCTTCATCGCGCAGGCATTGCGTGGAGGCGCGGTCGCCGCAGTCGCGCGCCGCGCGCGGGTCGATGGCGATACGGAGTTCGGCGAGTTTCGCGGACGCTTGCTCTTAGTTGATGACGTGATCGACGCGCTGCAATCGCTCGCGCACGAGACGCTGCGTGAGTGGGGCGGCAAGGTGGTCGGCATCACGGGCAGCGCGGGCAAGACGACGGCGAAGGACTTGACGGCGCACATTCTCACCTTCGCTGGTCGGCACACGTTGAAGACGCAGAAGAACTTCAACAATGAGCTTGGGCTCGCGCTCTCGATCCTGCAAATGGAATCGGGTGGCGCGAAACCGGCGGAGTTCGACGTTGCGATCTTGGAGATGGGCCAGTCGATGCTCGGAGAGATTCGCAGGCTGTGCGAGATCGCGCCGCCGGACATCGGCGTCGTCTTGCTCGTCGCGCCCGTGCATCTAGAGTTCTTCGCTTCGGTCGAAGAGATCGCCGAAGGGAAGGGCCAGATCGTCGAAGGCATCAAGCCCGGCGGCATCGCCGTCTTGAATGCGGATGATGAGCGAGTCGCAGCGATGCGCGCGAGACACGACGGGCGCGTCATCACGTTCGGCATCGAGAACGCGGCGGACGTGGCGGCGGCTGACATTGAATCGGCGCGTTTGGGGCTGACGCAGTTTCGTCTCTGCACGCCGCTCGGTGAAGCAGTCGCGCAGTTGCCTCTGCCCGGTCGTCACAATCTGATGAACGCACTCGCCGCAGCTTCGGTCGCCACCTGTTTCGGCATCACGCCCGATGTGATCGCGCTCTCTCTCGCATCGGCGAGACCCACGGAGATGCGCGGCGAGGTGGTGAATTTCGCGGCGGGCTTCAGTCTCATCGACGACTCGTACAACTCGAACCCGCGCTCGCTCCTGAGCATGGTTAGCTCGCTCGTCGAGAGTCGCGGGGAAGAGGGCCGGAGAACACGACGCACGATCATCGTCGCGGGCGAGATGTTGGAGTTGGGCGCGGAGGCTGCGTCGATGCACCGCGAGGCGGGGAGAGAGATGGCCGCGCTCGGCGTCTCGGTGTTGTACGGCGTGCGAGGTCTCGCGCGTGAACTGATTGAAGGCGCGCGCGAGGGCGGGTTGACGGAAGAAGCCGCGCGCTTCTTCGAGACGACAGACGACGCGACTGAGTCGCTTCTCAAGGAAGTGCGCGAGGGCGATCTCATTCTCGTCAAAGGCTCGCGCGGCGTGCACACGGAACGGGTCGTTAAAGCCTTGCGCGAGAGATTCGCGCCGGTCGGCGAGGACGAGTAACAGATGCTCTACTACATCTTTTACGAGTGGCTTTACCGGAGACTCTCGGCGGGCGGCGCGGAGGAGTCTTACTTCGTCAAGGCGCTCAACGTCTTCCAGTACGTCACGTTCCGCACGGCTTATGCGACGGTGACGGCGCTGCTGATCTCTCTACTCTTCGGCGGTCGCGTGATTCGGGCTCTGCGCGATCTGAACATCGGGCAGCAGATTCGCGAAGAGGGCCCCGCCTCGCACATGGCGAAGCGCAACACGCCGACGATGGGCGGCGTGCTCATCATCGGATCGGTCTTGATCTCGACTCTGCTCTGGGCGCGGCTCTCGAATGTTTACATCTGGATCGTCCTTGTTGCGACCGCAGCCTTCGCCGCCATCGGTTTCATGGACGACTACGCGAAGGTCGCCAAAAAACAGAGCCTCGGTTTGACGGGCAAGCAGAAGATCGCGGCGCAGCTCGCCGTCGCGCTCGCGGTCTGGGCCGGTCTCTATTTTCTGGCGGGCGACAGCTACTCTTGGAACATCTCTCTGCCGTTCTTCAAGCAGACGGACATCACGCGGATCACGAACATCGGGCCATGGTTGTATCTCCCGTTCATCGTCCTTGTCTTAACGGGCGCATCGAACGCGGTGAACTTGACGGACGGCTTGGACGGACTCGCGATCAGCGTCACCTTCATCGCGATGGTCGCGCTCACGGCTTTCACTTATGTGAGTGGCGACGAGCGTTGGGCGCGGATGCTCTTCATCGATCATCGGGCGGGCGTCGGCGAGTTGACGGTCTTCTGCGGCGCGATGGCGGGCGCGAGCTTAGGCTTCCTCTGGTACAACGCGCCGCCCGCCGATGTGTTCATGGGCGACGTGGGCAGCCTCGCTATCGGCGGCGCGATTGGCACGATTGGAATTTTAACGAAGCAGGAGTTCATTCTGGTTCTGGTCGGCGGCGTCTTCGTCATCGAGGCGATGTCAGTGATGCTGCAAGTCTCCTTCTTCAAGCTGACGAAGCGACGCACGGGCACGGGCCGCAGGTTGTTCAAGATGACGCCGCTTCATCATCACTTCGAGATGCAGGGCTGGCGCGAATCGAAGGTCGTTTTTCGTTTCGTGATCTTGGCGATTCTCTTCGCCCTCTTGAGTCTCTCGACGTTGAAGCTCAGATGATCGAGTGTTGATTTAAGATTGAGAATTTAAAATTTCGACTTAACACACAAATGGAGTTGAGCGGCAAAAAAACTCTGGTCATGGGCGCGGGACTGAGCGGCGTCTCTGCCGCGCGCTTCCTCGCCGCGCGCGGCGCAACCGTCGCGTTGAATGATCGCAAGCCGCTTGAAGAGTGGACGGACGAAGCGCGATCTTTGAAGACGGAAGGCATCGGGCTGCTCGCGGGCGATGCGCCGATGTGGTTGCTCGATCAGATCGAGTTGATCGTCTTGAGTCCCGGCGTGCCGACCAAATCAATTCCGGTGCGCTACGCCGAGCGCGCGGGCGCGGAAGTTGTTGGCGAGGTCGAACTCGCGGCGCGCTTCCTTCGTGGCCGCCTCGTCGCCATCACGGGCACGAACGGGAAGACGACGACGACAAGTCTCGTCGGAGAACTTTTGAAAGGCGCGGGTTTGACCACGCAGGTCGGCGGCAACATCGGCACGCCTTTAACGTCGCTCGTCGAATCATCGAGTGATGACGGATGGACTGTCGTCGAAGTGTCGAGCTACCAGCTTGAGACGATCAGAGATTTCCATGCGAACGTCGCGATTGTTTTGAACCTGATGCCCGACCACATGGATCGCTACGAGAGTTTGATGGACTACGCCGCCGCCAAGCACAACATCTTTCGCAACCAGACGGCGGAGGACATCGCGATCTTAAACGCCGACGACAAACTCGTCTCTTCGTGGGCAACAGGCTTGCGCGCGCACGTCACGCTTTTTAGCACGCGGCGCGAATTAGAAGACGGACTGTTCCTGCGCGCTGGAAGAGAACTCGTCTCGCGCACGCTCGACGGCGAAAAAGTTTTGCTGACGCGCGATGACATTAAACTTCGTGGCTTGCACAACGTCGAGAACGTGCTCGCCTCGCTCGCCGCCGGGCTCGCGTGCGGGGCCGATCCAGAGTCGATGCGCGAGACGATCAGAAACTTCGGGCCGGTCGAGCATCGACTTGAGTTCGTCGCAGAAATTAACGGCGTCAAGTTCTTCAACGACTCGAAGGCGACGAACGTCGATGCAGCCGTCAAAGCCTTTGAGGCGTTCGCCGACGAAACGGGCAAAGTCGTTTTAATCATCGGTGGTCGTGGCAAGAACGCGCCCTACGCGCCGCTCGCGTCGCTCGCCGAACGCAAAGCACGCGCGCTTGTCTTGATCGGCGAAGATGCCGAACGCATCGAGTCGGAGTTGAAAGATCATGCGCGCACGTTGCGCGCCACGGACATGGCGGATGCCGTCCGCCTCGCGAGTGAAACGGCAAGAGACGGCGACATCGTTCTGCTCGCGCCCGCGTGCGCGAGCTTCGATATGTTCCGAAGCTACGAGCATCGCGGGAAGGTTTTTAAGGAAGCTGTGAGAAGCAATCAGCGATCAGCCGTCAGCCGTCAGCCAGAGAACGCTGTCGTGCTGAGTGCTGACGGCTGACGGCTAAGTGCTTGAGGATGGCAAGAAAGTTACAAGCAGACGAGTGGTTGTTCGCGGCGACGGCGGCACTGGCCCTGTTCGGCGTCGTGATGGTTTACAGCGCGTCCGCCGACATCTCGTTTCAACAGTTCGGCAGTCAGTATTACTACGTCAAGCGGCAGGCCCTCTGGACTCTGGCGGGGCTCGCTGTGATGCTCGTCGCTTCGCAGATCGACTATCGGATTTTCAGCCGACGCTACGTTGTGTGGGGCGCGCTCGCGCTCACTGTGCTCGCGCTCGTCGCAGTCTTCGGCTTCTCGCCGACGAACGGCGCGCGCCGTTGGATCAAGCTGCCGGGCATGTCGCTCCAGCCTTCGGAGTTCTCGAAGCTCGTGCTCGCGGTCTTTCTCGCGTGGCTGCTTGAGCGACGCGCGGGCGAAGAAGGATCAATCCGGCGCACGCTCATACCGGCCCTCGGCGTGACCGGATTGCTCGCCGCGCTCGTCGCGAAAGAGCCAGACCTCGGCACGGCGATGATGCTCGGCGTCATCTGCTTCGTGATGCTCTACACGGCGGGGGCCCGCTTACTTCACCTCGGCGCGCTCGGCGCGGCAGGCGTGGGCGTCGTCGTCATCGCGATCATTACCGCGCCGTTTCGCATGAGGCGCATGGGCGCGTTTCTCGATCCGTGGGCCGACGCGCAAGGGACGGGCTATCAGATCGTGCAGTCTTTGCTCGCGGTCGGATCGGGCGGCGCGCATGGCGTGGGCTTCGCAGAGGGGAAACAAAAAATGTTCTTCCTTCCCTTCGCACACTCGGATTACATCTTCGCAGTCGTTGGCGAAGAACTAGGATTAGTCGGCGGACTAACCGTGCTCGCAGTCTTCGGTCTCTTCCTATGGCGCGGCTCGCGTGCGGCGCGGCGCGCGCCGGATCGCTTCGGGATGCTGTTAGGACTTGGCATCGTGACGGGCATCGTTGCGCAGGCCCTCTTTAATATGAGCGTCGTGCTTTCGCTCTTGCCGTCGAAAGGTATTCCGTTGCCCTTCATCTCCTACGGCGGCTCGTCGATGCTTCTGACGCTCGCGGGCGTCGGCGTGCTCTTGAACATCTCGCAGCAGGGAACCGACGCGCACAACGCTGAACTGCTCAGACTCGGCGGCGCAAGGTCAGAGACGCGAGGCGACGTGAAGAGGGAAGCATACGCGGGTGAGCGAACCGGCCCTGCGTCGCCGCGACCGCGCATTCCCGTATCGCAGACGTGGCGACCGGAGGGCCGTTGATGCGCGTGCTCTTCGCTGCGGGCGGCACGGGCGGGCACATCTACCCGGCGATTGCCGTGGCGAACGAGGTCATGCGACGCGACGAGAGATCGTCGATCCGTTTCGTCGGCACGGCGCGCGGGTTGGAGACGAAGTTAGTGCCGCAAGCCGGGTTTGAACTTTCGCTCATTGAAAGCGCGGGACTGATGAACATGGGACTCGCGTCGCGCCTTCGCGGGCTCGCGGTGCTCCCGAAAAGTTTCTTCGACGCGCGAAGGCTCATCAGAGAGTTTCGGCCCGACGCGGTCGTCGGCGCGGGCGGCTACGTGACGGGCCCCGTGTTGTTGACGGCGGCCTTGATGAAGCGACCGACGCTCGTCATGGAGTCGAACGCCGTGCCGGGTTTCACGAACCGCAGGCTCGCGCGCTTCGTCGATGCGGCGGCGGTCTCGTTTGAAATGTCGCTTCCATACTTCGGCAACAAGGCAGTCGTCACCGGCAATCCCGTCCGCCGCGAGTTCTTTGACATTCCTATGAAGGTGCGCGATCCTTCGCGTTTTTCGTTGCTGCTCTTCGGCGGCTCGCAGGGCGCGCACGCCGTCAACGAAGCGATGCTCGACGCGCTGCCGCATCTCGAAAATTATCGAGAGCGTTTGCGCGTCATGCACCAGACAGGCCCCCTCGACTTCGAGCGCGTGCGCGCGGCTTATGCGGCTATCGGGTGGACTGACGAAGCGGCAAGCGTGCGCGAGTACATCGACGACATGATGCGCGAGTTCGCCGATGCTGATCTGATCGTCTCTCGCGCGGGCGCGACGACAGCCGCCGAACTCATGGCGGCGGGCAAGACAGCGATCATGATTCCGCTCCCCGGACAGATCGAGCAGCAGCGCAACGCCGAAGCTCTCCGCGACGCGGGCGCGGCAGAGATGATTCTGCAAGCAGAGTTAACGGGCGAACGCCTCGCCCTTGAGATCGCGAAATTGATCGATAACCCCGAAGAGATCACGCGCCGCGAGCAAGCCGCGCGCAAGCTCGCCAGACCCGACGCCGCGTCAGTCGCGGTTGACATGATCGAGAAGTTGGTAGCAGTCAGCAGTCAGCAGTCAGCAGTCAGCAAAAACTGACAAGCTGCTTGTTGAATGCTGATTGCTGATTACTTGAATATGTTTCGACGCATCCAGCACGTTCATCTCGTCGGCATCGGCGGCATCGGCATGTCGGGCATCGCCGAGGTGTTGTGCAATCTGGGATTTCGCGTGTCGGGGTCGGACTTGAAACGCTCAGCCGTAACGGATCGGTTGCAGGAGTTGGGCGTCGAGTTTCGCGAGGGCCACCGCGCGGAGAACGTCAGCGACGCGCAGGTCGTCGTGAGATCAACCGCCGTGCGCGAAGACAACCCGGAACTCGTCGCCGCGCGCGAACTCTCCGTCCCCGTCATCCCGCGCGCAGAGATGCTCGCGGAGTTGATGCGCTTGAAACTCTACACCGTCGCCGTCGCCGGATCGCACGGGAAGACGACGACGACCTCGATGGTCGGCATGGTCTTAGGCAAAGGCGGACTCGATCCGACGGTGGTCGTTGGCGGCGTCGTCGGCGCGTTTGGATCGAACGCGCGTCTGGGCAAGAGCGATCTGATGGTGGTCGAGGCGGACGAGAGCGACAGATCGTTTCTCATGCTCGCGCCGACCTTCGCCGTTGTGACGAACATCGACCGCGAGCACATGGACTACTACGCGGACATGGAAGACATGCACGACTGTTTCACGAAGTTCGTCAACAAGGTTCCGTTCTACGGCGCGGCGATCTTGTGTCTCGACGATCCGCACGTGCAGATGGTCGTCCCGCACGTCAAACGTCGGCGCGTCACCTATGGCTTGAGTGCGCAGGCGGACATCTCGGCGCACGGCATCCGCTACGCCGAGACGTTCGGCTCGACTTTTACTGTGTGGCGTGGCAGCGAAGTGGCCGGCGACGTGACGTTGCGCGTGCCGGGGCTGCATAACATTTATAACGCGCTCGCGGCCATCGCCATCGGCTTCGAGTTGGACGTGCCGTTCGCGGAGATCGCGCAAGGGTTGGATGAGTTCACAGGCGTCAATCGACGCTTCCAGACGAAGGGCGACGTGGGCGGCGTGCTCGTCGTTGACGATTACGCGCATCACCCGACGGAGATTAGGGCCACACTCGCGGCGGCGAAGATGAGTTCGGCGGGCCGGCGCATGGTCGTCCTCTTTCAGCCGCATCGCTACACGCGCACGAAGGATCAGATGGATGAGTTCGCGCGATCCTTCAATAACGCGGACGTGCTGATGATCACTGACATCTACGCCGCGAGCGAAGACCCCATCGAGGGTGTCACGGCTGAGACGCTGACCGATGCGGTCAAACGCTACGGCCATAAAAATGTCTTCTACGTCGGCGGGCTCGACACGGCTGTCAAAGCCCTCTTGAGCGAAGCGCGACGGGGCGACATGGTCTTCACGCTCGGCGCGGGCAACATCGTCTCGGCGGGCGAGCAGTTGGTCGAGTTGTTGAAGCGAAACGGAAAATGAAACGATGAAGTCGGAACGATGAACGATGAAGTGAAGATAAAAAGAAGAGCGATGCAATGATCATTACGGCCTTCTGTGATTTTAATTCATCGTCCATCGTTCCGACTTCATCGTTGCCTATCATGGTTGAGACGCAGCAAATTTTAGACGCACAGACGCGCGATGCGCTGGTCGCGGAGATCGCGGCGCGTTGCGGAGTGCGCGCGGAGCGCGGTCGTCGCTTCGCGGAGCTAACGAGTTTGCGCGTGGGCGGAGAGATCGATTGGGTCGTCGTTCCCGAAACTGAAGAGCAAGCGGCGCGCGTGGCGGGCGCACTCGATGAAGCGAACGTCGCGTGGCGCGTGCTCGGCGCGGGGAGCAACGTGCTGGCTGATGATGAGCGACACGGTTACGTCGTCGTGACGATGCGCGAAGTGAAGAGCGAGGCGCGATTCGACGGCGAAAAAATTTCCGTGAGCGCGGGCTACTCGCTGCCGCGCCTGTGCGTCGATGCGGCGCGCAAAAGTCTGTCGGGCATCGAAGGTTTGAACGGCATACCGGGCACGGTCGGCGGCGCGTTGTGGATGAACGCGGGCGCGTTCGGTCAAGAGATCGGAACTGTCGTCGAGACGGTGCGCGTTGCGCGCGGCGGCAAAGTTGTCGAAGTGCCGGGCACGGAGATCAAGTGGGATTATCGTCACACTTCATTTAGCGATGGCGAGTTGGTCTTGGGCGCGACGCTGCGTTTGCAGGCGGGCGACGCAACGGAGATCGCGCGGCGCATGGAAGAGTCGAAGCACAAGAGGATGGAGACGCAGCCGCACGGCTCGCGCAGCGCGGGCTGCTTCTTCAAGAATCCTCCGGGCTCCGGCTTGAGCACGGGCCGGATGATCGACGAGATGGGGATGAAGGGCGAGCGCAGGGGGGGCGCACGCATCTCGCCTGTTCATGCGAACTTCATCGTCACCGAAGGCGAAGGTGCGCGCGCCGCAGATGCGCTCGCGCTCGCCGAAGAGATTAGAGATCGCATACGTCGCGAGCGCGGCATCGAGCTTGAGTATGAGGTCGAGCTGTGGCGCGGCAGTGCGCCGAAGATCGAAGCGACTGACGAGGCAGCGTCTGCTGGCACGAAGACTAACGACGAGAAATTAAACATCGTGAAGTTTAATGACGATGAATCCGACAACTCGGAGTCTCGTTTGAAGTCTGACGATGCGACGAGAGAGGGTTATTGATGTTGAAAGAACAGGTCATTGCAACGAGAGGCGGTCGCGGCACGCGCGGCGGGGACGACCGCGCCGTCTTCGTGACGACCGAAGGGCGCGCAGGGAAGATCATGCAGCGGCCATCGGCGCGACGGGGCGCAGGCAAGGCGCAGGACAAGCGCGCGGGCCAGCAGCGCGCTAAGTCGAAGCGCGGCTCTTGGCGTGCGCTGCTCGCGTGGGCTCCGCTTGCGGCGAAGACGCTCATCGCTGTGTGCGCCGGTCTCATCCTCTTCAAAGGCTATCGCGCGGCTGAGGCATCCACGTTCTTCGGCGTTCGTTCGGTGGACGTGAGTGGTGTCTCGCAGGCTTCGGAAGAACAGATCAGACAGATCGTCCGTCACGCCGCCACGCCGACCGGCGTGTGGAAGGCAGACCTGAGTGAAATCAGCGCGGAGATCGAGCGACAGCCGTGGGTGCGCTCGGCGGTCGTCACGCGCGTGCTGCCTTCGGGCTTGCGCGTGCGCATCACGGAGCGCGTGCCGCGCGTTGTTGTTCGCATGAACTCCGGCCGCTTCATCTGGGTTGACGACGATGCAGTGGCCGTCGGCAATCTCACGCCCGCGCAGGCGCAACCGGCCTTCTTCATGCGAGGCTTCGACGAAGCTCCGACCGACGCAGCGCGCTTGGAGAATCGCGAGCGCGTAAAAACTTTTATGACGCTCGCGCAGGAGTGGGAGTCAGCCGGTCTCGCCTCGCGCGTGAGCGAGTTGAACCTCGACGATCTACATGACGTGCGCGCGCAACTTGCGGGCGACGACTCGCAGATCGAAGTTCGGCTCGGCGGCGCAGATTGGACGACGCGGCTCGGCGGCGCGCTTAAGACACTCGACACGCAACGGCAGACGCCGCGCGCAGCCTTCGTCACCTACATCGACATGACGCAGGGCAAGCGGGCCGTCTTCGGTTTCAACCCGCACGCGCAAGCCGCGAGCGCAAACGCCGCGAGTCTTAATGAGGCCGGAGCGACGAACACGGAGACGACGAGCAGCAAGACAGCGAACGACGGCGCGACGAAGATAGACGCGACGAACAATGATGCGACGACGCAGAGCGCGAAAGCGTCCGCAGAGCAGCAACATCGAGCGTCGTCCGAAGCGAAGAGCGTGGCGCGCGCGAAGACTGAAGCGCGTGAGGCGAAGTCGGATGCGAAGAACAAGAATGAGAAGTCGAGCGGCGGCGAGCACAAGGGCCAGCAAGCTGTGGATCAGACGCGCGATGGCGGTCGCCCGCGACGCGTGACGAAGGGCCAGTAACGACGTTGCGGCGAGTCGGATGGTTTGAGTTAACAAACTCCTGATGGTTTGAGGGAGGCGAGAGGCTAGACGATGGCGAAACGCGGGACGCACACGACGGGCTTGAGCATCGGCACGAGTCGCGTGACGTGCATCATCGGCGAGCCGGGCGATAATGGTTCGTGCGAGATCGTCGGCATCGGATCGGCCGAGGCGCGCGGACTTCGTAAAGGGGTCATCGTCAATCCTGAGAACGCCGTCGAAGCGATCCGCCATGCCGTCGAAGCCGCCGAGCGCATGAGCGGACTCGAAGCCGAAGAGGTGACGATCAACCTCGCGGGCTCGCACATCATGGGCTTCAACGGTCAGGCGATTGTCGCCGTCTCAGGCCGCGACCGGGAGATCACTGCGGACGACGTGCGCCGCGCGATTGATTCCGCGTGCGCGATCCAACTGCCGGCCGGCCGCGAGATCGTGGATCGATTGCCGCAGGAGTTCATCGTCGATGATCAAGATGGCATCAACGATCCGGTCGGCATGATCGGAGCGCGCCTGGCAGTTAAAGTTCACATCGTCACGAGCCCCGTGACGGCGCGACAGAACGCGATCAACGCTGTGAATCGGGCCGGACTCGTCGTCTCCGACATGGTGCTCGATCAACTCGCCTCAGCAGAGGCATCGCTGACCGACGAAGATAAAGAGTTCGGCTCGGCAGTCGTTGACATCGGCGCGGAGACGACGGGGCTCGTCATTTTTCAACGCGGATCAGTTCAACACACGGCGGTCTTCGCGCTCGGCGGCTCGCACTTCACGAACGACATCGCGTTCGGGCTTCGCACGCCGATCCCCGAAGCAGAGAAGATCAAGCGCACGGTCGGCTACGCTTCGAGCACGTCATTGGGTGAGATGGAGCGCGGCGAACTCGTCGATGTCCCTTCAGTCGGTGGCCGTGCGCCGCGTCAACTGTCGCGACAGATACTGTGCGACATCCTTCAGCCGCGCGCGGAGGAAGTGTTGATGCACGTCGCCGACGAGATACGGGAGTCGGGTTGGGAGCGACAACTTTCAAGCGGCGTGATCTTGACGGGCGGTGGTGCGCTGCTTGGCGGGATGGTCGAAGTCGCCGAACAGGTCTTCGATGCTCCGGTACGGATCGGTTATCCCGAACGTGATCGTTTCGCAGGATTGGTCGAGGACGTGCAGTCGCCCGAATGGACTGCCGCGTCGGGTCTCGCGCTTGTTGCGCAACGCGCGCACGCATCGGAAGCGCGAGCCGCATCGGGTCGTCGCGGGGCAACAGGTGGACTCGGCGCGTTCGTCTCAAAATTTCGTGATCGTTTCAGTGGTATTTTCTGAGTAGATGTTGTATGCTGCCGCGCCAGCAGGCACAAGATATTGTCCGCAATATATAGGTGTCACCGGCGCGCACAGCCCAAAATAACCTAGAACTCGCTTTCCACAAGCAGCGGGCAGACAACGAAGAAAGGACTGACGTAGAACATGACACCGGAAAGCCGCCAGCCGGACCGCAAGCTCAACATCGTCATCGATGACGATCCGCCGATGACCGGCGCACGGATTAAAGTGATAGGTGTGGGCGGCGGCGGGGGCAACGCCGTCAATCGCATGATCGAAGCCGGTATTGAGGGCATCGACTTCCTCGTCGCAAACACTGACCTACAAGCGTTGAAACGTTCGCGCGCGCCAATCAAGATTCAACTCGGCGGCAAGCTCACGAAAGGCTTGGGCGCGGGCGCGAATCCTGAAATGGGTCGCAACGCTGCGCTCGAAGACACGGAGAAGATCATCGAGGCTCTGGAAGGCGCGGACATGGTCTTCGTCACGACGGGCCTCGGCGGTGGCACGGGCACGGGAGCCGCGCCGATCATCGCCTCGCTCGCCACAGAGTTGAACGCGCTGACCGTTGCTGTCGTCACGAAGCCCTTCCACTTCGAGGGCAAGCGACGCATGGAGCAGGCGGATCAGGGCCTGCGCGAGTTGCGCGAGTGCGTCGATACCGTCATCACGATCCCGAACGAGCGTCTGCTTGGCACAGTTGATCGCAGCGTCTCTCTGCAAGACTCCTTCAAGCTCGCCGACGACGTGTTGCGTCAAGCCGTGCAGGGCATCTCCGATCTCATCACCGTGCCCGGTCTTATCAATCTCGACTTCGCGGACGTGAAGGCGATCATGCAGGGCATGGGCATGGCCTTGATGGGCGCGGGACGCGCGAGCGGCGAGGATCGCGCTTTGAAGGCGACGCAGCAGGCCATCTCTTCGCCGCTACTCGAAGAGGCGACCATCGAAGGCGCGAAGGGCGTGCTCATCAATATCACGGGCGGACTCGATCTGACGCTCTACGAGGTCAACGAGGCTTCGATGATCATACGCGAGGCGGCGGACGTGAACGCTAACATCATCTTCGGCGCGGTCATCGACGAGACGATGCACGACGAGATGAAGATCACGGTCATCGCCACGGGCTTCGACAAAGAGATTTCCGACACGGGCGTCATCACCAACGCGCCGAACTCTCTGCCGCAAGGACAGACGCGCTACTTGCCGCGCACGGACGAGATGCCGTCGCGCGCCAACACCGGCCAACTGCGCTCCGACGACTTGGACGTGCCCGCGTTCATCCGCAAGAAGGCGGACTAGAGAGAGCAAGTCGGAATTAGGAACGACGAAGGATGAAGCGACGCACGTCGTCGCTTCATCCTTTTGCTTTTCGCGTCATCAACAAAAATACTCACCGCCGCAGACACGAGAGAGATCGCAAAGGGGGCACAGAGAGTTAAAGTATGAACGATGAACGATGAACCATCTGATTTCACTTCATCGTTCATCGTTTGCTGCGCGTCCTCTGCGTCTGCGGCGGTGAGTCTTGATTTATGTCGTGCCGATCTTAAACTGTTAGAAAGTTTCTGTTCACCTTTCGTGCGTCGTAACTCCGTTTCGTCGTCTATTCTTCATTGTGATCCTTGCCAAAGGATGATCGCTCGTGTAGCATTGCAGCAATTCCTGACAGGATTGCTATTCAACAACGGAGCAGCCGTTCTCGTCTGACGAACCGTTGCCTGCGCACAAGGCAGGTTGTCATCAACTGCACGTCCTTCGTGGTCTGACACGCTCTCCCGCTTTTCAAGCGTTGAACTCGTCCTTGAACACGTGCGGCTTCCGTTGCAAGTTTGGTTGGAGGTAGGTGAAAAAGTGAACCGTAAGTTGATCCGAACGACACTCGCAGATGTGAAGAACCGCGAGACGACTGCGCCGCCGCCGCGCGAGCGTTTCGATAACCCGCGCGAGGGGCGCGATAGTGGTGGTGGCCGCGAGTACGTCCCGCGTGAGGGACGCGAGTACGTCCCGCGCTCTGGATCGTCATCGCACTCAAGGCCGATGTCGCCCGGCGGCTCTTCCGCCGCGCGCGACGCTGCCGCACTGGGACGCAAGCGCATCCCGCCCGCCGAGACGAACGCGGAAATTTTCTACTACAAGAAGCAGATGGATGCGCACACGCCGATGGTCATCGTGCTCCTCGATGGCGAGGAGATCGAAGGAACCATCGAGTGGTACGACCGCGCCGCGTTGAAGATCAATCGTCGCGGTGAGCCGAACATTCTGCTCCTCAAGCACCAGATCAAGTATATGTTCAAAGCCGAGGATCGCGACGGCGGTGGCGACGACGACGATTCCGGCGACTAGAACGACACTTTAACTCGGACGGTGTGCGGCGCGTGCTGATAAGGATCAAACTTCTCAGCGCGTGCCGCCCGCCCGCACCTCACGATGAGCGAAGCCCACGAGCGATCCGTGAACGACGAAGCGCGCCCGCGCGCCGCGCCACACAAGCCGCGCATCGGCGTGACGATTGGCGACCCGGCAGGCATCGGGCCCGAAGTCGTCCTCAAAGCCGCCGCCGAAGATTCTATACGCGCAGCTTGCGCGCCCGTCATCATCGGCGATGCGCAACTGCTCGCGCACACCGCGCGCAAGCTCGACCTGCAATGCGGCTACGAGATCGTGCGCCCCGGCGAAAACCTCCCAGAAGATTTCGACGAGCCCGTCATCTATCATCTCGACAACATCGGCGCGTCGGTCGAGCCGGGCGTGGAATCTGGCGCGGCCGGTCGCGCCGCAGCGCAGTATATCGAGGCGGCGGTCGAATTGTGCGCCGCCGGACTGCTCGATGCGATCTCAACCGCGCCGATCAACAAGAAGGCCCTCTTCCTCGGCGGTTACAGCTTCCCCGGCCACACAGAATTTCTCGCGCACTTGTCGGGCTCGACAGAAGTCGCGATGGCCTTCGTCGCGGCGAACCTGAGAGTCGTGCTCATCTCGACGCACGTGTCTCTCGCCGAAGCGATCCGGCTCGTGCAACGCGAGCGGATCGAGCGCGTCGTCAGACTCACGGATCGAGAGCTGCGACGTTGGGGCATTAACGATCCGCGCATCGCGGTCGCGGCTTTGAATCCGCACGGCGGAGAGGGCGGACTATTCGGCGTCGAAGAGGCTGCGGAGATCGTCCCGGCGGTCGAATCATGCCACGTGAATGACGGGATCGACGTGCGCGGGCCCTTCTCTGCGGACACGGTCTTCATGCGCGCCTCGCGCGGCGAGTTCGACGCGGTCGTCTCGTGCTATCACGATCAGGCGATGATCCCCGTCAAGTGTCTCTCGTTCGGCGAGGCCGTCAACGTTACGCTCGGCTTGCCTTTCATCCGCACCTCGGTCGATCATGGGACGGCGTTCGACATCGCCGGTCGCGGCGTCGCCGAACATTCGAGCATGGTCGCTGCCATCACGCTCGCCGCAGAGCTATCGCGCACGGAAGAGAGCGGCCGGGCCGTAGAAGTCTGAAGAAAGGATGAACCCGGAACGATGAACTGAAAGCATCTGCACACAACCCGATGCGGCACGGCTTCCAAGTTCGTCATTCATCATTTCACTTATGACTGTGAAGAACGAGCAAAATTTAGGCCGGGTTCTCGTCGCCGACGATGACCCGGCGATCCTGCGTCTGGTGACGACGCTCGTCGAGAAGGAAGGCTACACGGTCGTGACGGCGCGCGACGGGCGCGAGGCGATCAAGCTGTTGCAGGCGGGCGCGGACTTCGCGGCGGCGATCTTCGATGTGGTGATGCCGCACATTGAGGGGCCCGAACTCATCCGCTACATGAGATCGGAGAAGCGTCTGATGAAAATTCCCGTCATCATGATGACCGCCGAGCAGAACCCGAAGCACACCTCTGACAGTTTCGCTGCGGGTGCGGTCGTCTTCCTCCCCAAACCTTTCACCTCTTCCCAGCTTCAGATCATGCTCCGCATGATCGTCAACCAATCCGCCAAAGAGTAAGGACTCAAGCGCACCGCGTCACGTTTGAGAAGAGCGAGCGCGTCAATTTTAGTCGCGGCATGAACGGACGAAGGACAAGAGTATGCAACGCGCTCGCAAGCCTCGCGCTCGCGTGCCTCGCAGCTCTCGCGCCCGCAGCGCGCGTCGGCGCGGCTAAAGGCGGACTGAAAAAGTCCGATGCGCAGAAGCTCATCGCTGCCTACTCACTGCTCGAACTCGGTAAGAGCGCGGTCACCATCAAAGAGATCACTCCGGGCGAAACTGCGGCGACCGTTACGGCGGGCGTGCGCGTCGGCTTCCACTTCGAGCGCGACGCTAAGGGGAGCTTGCGCGCGACAGAGATGCGCGTCGGCGACCGTCAATGGGAAGACCTCGATCTGCTCTCTCTCGCCTTCGACGCAGACTCTCTCACGCGCGCACGCGCCGCGCTCGACAACTTCGCTGCCGAACTCGACGCGCTCACACTCGCGAAGAAACAGCGCGACGACGAGAAGAAGAAGAGCGAGAGACGCGATGACAAGAACTCGCGTGGCATGAATCAGGCTGGCTTGAACGAAGGCGATCAAAACGGCGCAGCGAAAAAACAGAAGAGAAAGAAGCAGTCGTCTCAGGCTGACTCTGATCAATCTGATCATAATGTGGCAAAGCCTGATCAGAGAGTGACGAAGTCTGATCAGAAAGCAGCCGGCAAGGATCAACCTGAACTCGTGCGCGGCGCGTTGCGCGTGAAGAGTCCTGAGTCGGCCCTCTCTCTGATGGGCAAGTCCGCGTTCGTCGAGGCAGAGATCGAAGCCGCGTTCGACGTTGTGCGCGAGGGTGGCAAGTGGCGCATCGCCGCAGTCCGCATCGCGGGCGAGAAGTTGCCGGACTTCGACGCTGTCGCACGCGCGCTCGACATTGAGAAGGGAAGGGCCGCTCGCGCAGACCTCGAAGCTCTAGCCTCCGCACTCGAAGCCTTTCGACGCGAGCGCGGCTTCTACGTCGTCGCCGACAACGAGATCGTGCTCGTCGATCTCCTCAACCCGCGCTACACCCCGCGCTTCATCCGCGTCGATCCGTGGCATCACGCTTACGGCTACGTTGGCACGCGCGACGCCTACACGATCCGCTCCGACGGCGCGGACGGCAAGCCTCACACGCCCGACGACATCGAGCGACGCGGCGGACGTTGACGAGCCGCGCTATTCGCCGTCACCTCCAGCGACTTGTTGGGCAACGACGATCCTCTGCTACTTGTTTGCCGTCGGCTTGAACACCGCACGAAAAGCCTTGAGCGCGGCCGGATGATAAATGGTGGAATGTTTCTCGTCCGGCATCTTCTCGTAATGCCATTGGAGATCGGCAGGCGCATTCTTGCCGAGCGCGTCCGCGAGCCGTTGCGTGGCTCCGATGTGAAGGTCATCGTCGCTGCTCGCAAAATACAGAGTCTTCTTCAGCTTCGGTCGCGCACGCAGTAGCTCGCCCGCGCCGTTGACCAGCTTTTGATCGTTCCACCAGAGGCTCGGATCAAAGGCGAGATAAGTATCAAACAGATCGGGTTCGAGAAGAAAAGTCTCCATGACGAATAATCCGGCAAGAGACTCGCCCACAATCGCCGTCTCATCCGTCGTGCGATAACGACTTTTTACCTGCGGCATCAACTCATCGCGAATGAACTTCCTAAACGCCTCGGAGCCTCCCACACGCTTTGCGATCTTTTTATCATTCTCGTTTTCGGTAGGGCCGGTCATGTCGCGCCGACGCTCTGTATTCTCGATCCCCACCAGCAGGAATGGCCGCATCGTCCCGTTGCCAACCGAGACTTGCACGAGACCGGCCACGTGCAGAAAATCCTCAGCCATGCCACCATCCGGCATGTACAGCACGGGCAGTCGCGCATTGGGAGATTCCGCATAGCCGAGTGGCAGATAGACGTTGATGCGGCGCGTCTCGCTCAGAATCTTTGAATCGATGGTGAATGTCTCGCCGATAACTAAGGGCCCGGCCTTATCAACGACAACTGCCCGCACGCTGAGTATGGGAAAGAGCAGGCCCAAAATAAGAACAGCCGCCGGAATCAGACGAAATCTGATCACTCTACTACCTCCTGAATAAATGCTAACCATCTCGATGTTCAGCTATTGATTAACGCGAATCTGTCCAGATAATACTCCAAGTCGCCCTGTTAGCCGGAGCTATTTCATGTAGCGCTCGCCTAGAGCGTGCTATCTGGAATGATTCCGGTTAATCCCGCTTTGGATGTACAAAGCCGTGTGCTCTGCCGCGTAGCGCGCAGGGCTTTTTTCTTGACGCTCTCGCGCAGCGTCTGCTAGGTTTCAAATGTGACCTTTGAAGGGAGGTCGCGAAGCGAAAAGCTCACGCCCCGCGTCGTTACCCCGCGCCGCGCGCGGTTCGGTTGAAGCGGCCCCCTTTTGTAACGACGCAACACCCCACGGAGTAAACCTTGTCCACGGCACGCCGCACGCTGCTCATCGCCGACGACTCGCCGACAGTCCAGAAGGTTGTGAGCCTCACGTTCGCAGACGAGGGCTACCACGTCATCGCCGTCGGCACGGGCGCGCAGGCCCTCGCAGAGATTGAGCGCGAAGTGCCCGACGTTTTACTCGCGGACGTGCACATGCCCGCGCCCGGCGGCTACGAGTTGTGCGCGCGCGTCAAGCGCGAAGAGCGCACGCGCAACGTTCCGGTCGTGCTGCTCGTGGGCGCGTTTGAACCTTTCGATGAAGCGGAGGCGCGCACATCAGGCGCGGACGAAGTCTTGACCAAACCATTCCAATCGATACGCGACCTCGTCAACAAAGTGGGCGGCCTGCTCGGCGGTCAACCCGAAGCAGCGCACGCGGACGAACGCAGAGACGACGACGCACCGATCCGCGATGACGGGCCCGCCACTCGCGCGACCGAGGCGACAACCGTCTCAAGCACTAACGCGATGAGTGAATCAATGAACGACCCGACGCACGCTGCCGCTTCCATCGACGCGAGCGCGCAAGCGCACGATGCCGCGCACGCCTACACGGACTTGGACATGGACGACGCAAACATCGAGACCGTTCCCGCCGCCGCCTTCGACGCGCGCGCGTCCGCGCACTCCGCGGAGACCTTCACCGAAGACGCGTTTGATTCTTTCGCCGTCTCCGCCACGACGAGTGGCCCTCACTCACAGGCCCACAGCTTCGAGGCGCGCGTCGCCGCAGCCGCCGCAGCCGACGACACGCTGCTCGAACTCGGCGACATTGACTCGAACCCCGCGCGATCAAACACGACCGACGATGACTTCGTGCTCGACTTCGATGGCGACGACTCAAATACCAACGCGACGCAACGCAACGCCGCCGACGAGCACGCTTATGAAGAGAGGGCCGCTTACGTCGAGCCGTCTCGCGGCGCGCATGCATTTGACGAATCGACCCACGCCGCATCGTCTCAAGACTCATCGGCTTATCAAGAGTCAACTCATGTCGAGTCGTCTTACATCGAGCCTTATAGCGAGCCGACTTTTTCGGAGGACGCGCCGTCAGCCGTCGAGATGCAATCCGCCGGGAGCGTGTCGATGGCGGAGCCGTCCGTCATGTGGGACGCGGCGCAGGAGTTTGCTCCCTCGCCCGATGCCATCACAGAACCCGTCCCTGCTCCCGCGTGGGAAGAGCCGGAAGTGCGCGCGATGACTTTCGATGACGCTGGCGCGCACATCGCAGCCGACGAAGACGTTTACACCCCGCGCGAAGCGAACGCACAAGACGATGGGCCGGTCGCGACAGCGACGAGCGTCGCACGCACTTCAGACTCGCAGCCCGTGTCTGAAAGCGGAGGCGCGCAGCTCTCGCCTGAGACGGTTGACGCCATCGCGCGTCGCGTCGTCGAGTTGCTCTCGGATCGCGCCGTCAGAGAGATCGCGTGGGAAGTCGTTCCCGATCTCGCGGAGCGCATTATCCGCCAGCGACTCGAAGAAGAACGCACGCGCGCAGAGTAAGACGGCGCGGGCCATCAACGAACAAGCTCGTGAAAGCTCAATGGCCCGGAAGTTTTTTCAAACTTCCGGGCCATTGAGCTTTCATTGCGATCCTTTGAGCTGTTGCTTCACGTGCGACGCCAAGCGGAGAGCGGCGCGCACGAGCCGCCGCGTCGTTCGGCGACGATCTCCGCGAGGATCGAGAGGGCCACCTCTTCGGGTGTGACCGCGCCGATGTCCAACCCCACGGGCGCGCGCACCTCGCGCAATAATTCTTCCGCGATGCCCGCCTCACGCAAACGTTCGAGCACGATGTTCGTCCGACGCCTGCTCCCGATCATGCCGACGTAATCGGGTTGCGCCGCGAGCGCCGCGCCCAGACACTCTTCGTCCTCGTTGTGCCCGCGCGTGACGACCGCGACCGACACGCCGCGCCCTGCGCCCACCGCATCGCGCACGGCTCGTGCCCACCCCTCAGTCGCAGCGACGAGCGCGATCCCTTCGTCCGGGAAACGCGCGCGCGTAACGAAGTCGGCACGGTCGTCGATCAATGTGACGCGATAGCCTAGAGAGAGCGCAAGCCGCGCGAGCGATGCGCCGACGTGGCCCGCGCCGCACACGACGACGTGCGGCTCTGTCTCCACGCGCTCGAATAACACGCGCGCGCCGCGCCACTCTTGAAGCGTGGGCGCGAACTCTTCAACCTTCTGCGTGACTGCCTCGGCGCGCGTCGAGAGGAAATTGATCGCGCGCGCCGCGACTGCCTCGTCGATCTGCGCGTCGCCGAAACTCCCGACGTGCTCGCCCGCTTCAACACGCACGAGCAACTTCGCTCCGGCCGCGCGTGGCCCTTCGACGAGAGTTGCGAGCGCGGCGCACGCGCCTTCGCGCAACACTCGCTGGATTGCCTCGGCGAGAGTGTGGGGATCGGAGTCGCGCGCGGCGTCGCGAGTCGTCGCGTCTTGTGTGCGTGCGTTGTGCGTGTGCTTGTCGCGCGTGTCGCGTGCGTCGCTCATTTCCGGGCCGGTTGCTCGTCGGCGACAGGCGCGGCGCGCTGATCAACCTTGCCAATGCCGATGGAGGCAAGCGCACGACGCGCGAGCCACGCGGGCCCTACGAGCAGATAGAGCGGGTTGCGGAAGAACGCGGGCTGATTGCCTTCGATGAAGTGACCGACGAACTGCAAGACCCAACCCGTGATGAAGAGCGCAAGCGCCCAACGCCAGTTGAAGAAGAAGAGCGGCAGCGAGACGACGATCAACGGGATGCCGAACGTGTGCGACAGCCGGTTCAAAGGATGCTGGTGCTTCGCCTTGTACTCTTCGATGAAGGATGCTGGCATCAGAATCTCCGTGGCGGACAGTCTAGAGTCTGGAGTCACAAGTCGTGAGTCAAAACTTTTCTCAGACGAGTTGACTTGAGACTCCAGACTCTAGACTTTTTCTCCCCGCCTGTCACTCATCATGATTTACGATCTTACCATTCCACACGTCGATGAAGATTTCCATGATGCCGCCGCAGACCATGCCCTCTTCGCTTGCCTCGTCAGCCGTGAGACTGAACTTGTGGAGCGCGGAGCTTCCGTTGCGTAAACTTTCGCGCGCCTCGGCCCAGACCTCCGCTTCGATGCAGCCGCCGCCGACCGTGCCTGCGGTTGCGCCGTCCGCGAAGAAGAGCATCTTCGCGCCGCGACGTTGCGGTGTTGAGCCGCGCGTGTGCGCCACAGTCGCGACGACGACGCGCTCGCCGCGCGCCTGTGCCTCGCCGATCAGTCGATAGAGTTCGAGTTGTGAGATCGTTGACATTGAAAACGAAAACGATGAACGCGGAGCGATGAATGATGAACGGGAAGTAGAATTGACTTAACTTCGTCGTTCATCGTTCCTACTTCATCGTTCACATCGGTGGCGTCGGAGTCGGCTCCGGCGACGCAGTTGTGCGTGGCGCGGTGCGCGCGCGTGGGGCGGCGGTCGTGCCCGTATTGGCGTCGGTTTCGCCTTCGGTCTCGCGGCGCATGGCGTCTTCGAGTTCGGCGCGGACGCGGTCGGCGAGTTGCGTGGCATCGTTGAGAGATTTTTCGAGCTGCGTGCGGCGCATGCCCTGCACGTCGAGCTGCGACTGCACGCGTTTCTTCTCGTTGTCGTATTGACGGCGCAAGGCGTCGCGCGCCTCGTCGGGCCGGAACGTGCCGGAGGTGGCGAGTTGTCGATCTAAATTTTCAGGCCTCATCGCATCGTCCAACTGTTCGACCCTCGCCTGCAAGTTCGCCTGCTTCTCCATCACGTCTGTCATCTGCGCCTGCAAAGCCTCGACGCGCTGCTCTGCTCGCGTCAAACGCTCCTGAAGTAGATCGGTGCGACGCTGCTTCTCCATCTCGCCCATGCGCTTGTTCAGTTGCGTGACCTCGTTCGTCAGCTGCTTGACGGAGCGATTCGCGGCGTCAGCGTTCGTGTCCGTCTGGCCCCCGGTGCGGCGCGTGTTGCTGTTGCTATTAGCGCGCGACGGATCGTCCTGCTGCTGATCGTCCGCGCTGCTAACGAGTCGCGGGTCGCCTGTCGCCGTCGGGCTCGGCGCGGGCACGTAAGTCGGACTCACGGGATTCGTCGCGCGTCGCGAGCGTCTGCGCCTCTGCGCCTGCACACCGACGACACTCGCGACGAGCGACAACACGAGCGCGCACAAGATGACGACTTTAAAAGTTGTTCGAGCTGGCATGGCGAACCTCCGAAGAAGCATTCAGCAATCAGCACTCAGCTTTAAGCAGTCAGTCCTGCGACATCATCCGATTCGGTTTGGCTGACTGCTGAGTGCTTCAATATCAATCTTACACGCCTGTCTGCGGCGTGTGTTCCCGTTAACCCGGCTGAATCTTGAAGCTGATGTTCATGGCGCGCGCAGATTGCGTGAGCGCGCCGACGCTGATGAGATCGACGCCTGCCTCCGCATAGGCCCGCACGTTCTCAAGACGGATGTCGCCCGAAGATTCGAGCAGCACCGAGGGCGACAACTCGCGCGCGAGCTTCGCAAATCGCGCCGTGTCTTCGGGCGACAGGTTGTCTAAGAGCAGAATGTTCGCGCCATCTTCAATCGCCTCGCGCAAGTCTTTCTCGTTCGCGATCTCGACCTCGATCTTGTGCAAGTGGCCCACCGATTCTTTCGCGCGCCGCACAGCCGCGCCCACTCCGCCTGCGAGCGCAATATGATTGTCTTTGATGAGCACGCCGTCGTCGAGACCGAAGCGATGATTGCGCCCGCCCGCCGCCTGCACCGCATACTTCTCAAGCATACGAAGGCCCGGAGTGGTCTTGCGCGTATCGACGATGACGGCGTTCGTGCCCTCGACCGCGCGGACGAATTGACGTGTGAGCGTCGCGATGCCCGAAAGTCTCTGCAAGAGATTCAACGCGAGACGTTCGCCTGCGAGCAGCACGTCGGCGAAGCCGTTGGTGCGCGCGATGACTTTGCCCGCTTCGATCTCTTCGCCATCGGAGACGAAGGATTCGAGTTGCTGCTGCGAATCCAAAGTGGCGAAGACCGACTCGGCGGCTTCGAGACCGGCCACAGTCATCGCTTCTTTCGCGACGAAGCGACCGCGCGCGTGCGCGTTGCGTTTGATGCACGCCTGCGTCGTGATGTCGCCGCGCCCTAAATCTTCGCTGAGGAACGCACCGATCTGCGAGAAGAGCGCGCCTTCGTCCATCCAAGTCATTCGCTAAACGCCTCCAGCGTCTGCCCCAGCATCCGTGTTCGTTGCGCGATGTCGGCAAGACGTTGCCGCAACTCCTCGACCTTCTCTGCGGGCGCGCGCTCGACAAAGTTTTGATTGGAGAGTTGCCCTTCTAGCCGCGTCGCTTCCTTCTCCAACTTCTCGCGCTCATTCCGCAAACGCTCGCGCTCCTTCGCAAAATCGATCAAGCCTTCGAGCGGCACGGCCACCTCCGCCCCGCCCGCGAGCACTGCACGAGCCGAAGCGCGCGGCGCGTCGAATGACTCACTAATCAAGATGTCCGATGCGCGCACGAGCCGTGCGATCTGCTGCGCGCCCGACTCGAAGACCGCGCGCGCCGCACGATCAGGCGCGGCGACGAGGAGTCGCACCTGCTCGCCCGGCTTGATGTTCATCTCCGAACGGATGTTTCGCACGCGCGAGACGAGTTCGATGATCGACGCGATGTCGCTTTCAGCGCGCTCATCGATCAACTCCTCGCGCGACTGCGGGTAAGCCGCGAGCATGACGGTCGGTACGGCGTCTTTATACGCAGCGTGCAATAGCTGTGAGCCGACGCCGGGAAGTTTCTGCCACAACTCTTCCGTGATGAAAGGCATGAATGGATGAAGGAGTCGCAACGCCTGTTCAAGCACGGTGAGCACGCGGCTGCGCGCGGCGTCGCGTGCTTCGCCCGGCTCGGTCGCGGTCACGTCGGCCTTCGTGAGTTCGATGTACCAGTCGCAGAAGTCGTCCCAGAAGAAATGATAGAGGGCCTGCACGGCGGCGTGAAACTCGTAAGCCTCGATTGACCGACTCACATCGCGCACAGCCTTCTGCAAACGCGACATGATCCAACGGTCGTGCAGCGTCCACGTCTGCGCGTCGCCTGCAAAACCTTTGCCGACCTCTGCGCCCTCGGAGTTCAAGAGACAGAAGCGCGCAGCGTTCCAGATTTTGTTGGCGAAGTTGCGATAGGCTTCGACCTGCGAATCGTTCCAACGCGTGTCGGTTGTGCCGATTGAAGCGAGTACGATGCGCGTGGCATCGACGCCGTACTTGTCGAAAACTTCGAGTGGATCGACGCCGTTGCCCTTCGACTTCGACATACGCTGCCCGTGCTTGTCGAAGATCGTGCCCGTGATGAACACGTCCTTGAAAGCCTTATCATTCGCGAACTCAAGGCCCGTCATCATCATGCGCGCCACCCAGAGGAAGATGATATCGCGCGCCGTGACCAGCACGTCGGTCGGGTAGAAGGTTTTGAGATCGTCTGTTTCATCGGGCCACCCCAGAGTCGAGATGGGCCAGAGCGCGGACGAGAACCAAGTGTCGAGCACGTCCGGGTCTTGCGTCAGTTTGTCCGTGCCCGCTAGTTTGCGCGCGTCCTCTTCCGAACGTGCGACGAAGATGTTGCCAGCTTCGTCGTACCAAGCAGGGATGCGGTGGCCCCACCAGAGCTGGCGCGAGAGCGTCCAGTCGTACAAGCCTTCGAGCCAGTTGGTATAGACCTTCTCGTAAGGATTTTCGGGGACGAAGCGCGGCTCGTGCCGTTCGCGCATCAGTTCGAGCGGCCTTTCTCCGAACGCTGACTGCTTCAAGAACCACTGCACGGATAAGAGCGGCTCGATGACTGTGCGGCAGCGACCGCACTGCGAGATCGAGAACTCGTAGTCGGCGATCTTCTCAAGCAGTCCGAGTTCTTCAAACTTCGCGACGACTTTCTCGCGCGCCTCATAACGATCAAGCGACTCAAACTCTGCGCCCGCATCCGCACTCATGCGTGCTTGGCTGTCGATGACTTTGATCATCGGCAGATTGTGGCGCAAGCCCATCGCGTGATCGTTTTGATCATGCGCGGGCGTGACCTTGACCGCGCCCGTGCCGAATGTTGGATCAACGAAATCATCTGCGACGATTGGAATCTCGCGATTGACGAGCGGTAAAAGGATCGTCGCGCCAACGAGATCGATGTAGCGTTCGTCTGTCGGGTTCACAGCGACGGCGGTGTCGCCGAGCATCGTCTCCGGTCGCGTGGTCGCGACGGTCACTCGTCGGTCGCTACCTTTGATCGGATATTGCAGGTAGTAAAGTTTGCCGTCCTTCTTCTCGACCTTCTCCACTTCGAGATCAGAGAGCGCGGTTTGATCTTTCGGACACCAGTTGATCAGGCCCTCGCCGCGATATATCCAACCCTTCTCGTACATCCTCACGAAGAACTCGCGCACGGCGCGCGTCAATCCCTCGTCCATCGTGAAACGCTCGCGCGACCAATCAACGCTTGCGCCTTCGCGTCGCATCTGCCTTTGAATCTCGCCGCCGTACTTCTCTTTCCACTGCCAGACGCGCTCTAAAAATTTCTCTCGACCGATGTCGTGGCGCGTCAGGTTCTCGTCCCTGCGGAGTTGCTTCTCGACCTGTATCTGCGTCGAGATGCCCGCGTGATCCGTGCCCGGCAGCCAGAGCGTGCGATAGCCGCGCATACGATGATAGCGCGTGAGCACGTCCATGACGGTGTGCTGAAGCGCGTGCCCCATGTGCAAAGAGCCCGTGACGTTCGGCGGCGGGATGACGATTGAATAGACGGGAGCGTGCGGGTCTCTATTAATCTCTGGCGCGAAGAAACCTTGCGCTTCCCAACGCGCGTAGTGCTGCTCCTCTGCGAGCTTCGGATCGTAAGCCTTCGGAATTTCCATGAGTCATCGGCGATCAGTCCGGTCGCCAGTCGCTTAAACCTTTTTAGTGAATGTGTGCTCGCCATCATTGTAAAGCAATCGCGTGCGCCTTTCATCCCGCGACCACCGACTTAGTCGCCGAGATGACAAGTGCGCGCCAACCAATAACGACTGTTTCAAGGGACGTGCGCGGCGGGCTGTTCGACGGAGCGCGACGTGCGTGTGAAGATTTTTCCTTCGAGACGTTGACGTGTGGCGAGGGCCGGACGCTCGATCAAGTAGTAAGAGGCGAGCGCGCAAAGCGCGACCAGAAGTAGATTGACGGGGAAGCGCGTTATCGCCGCGTCCGACGCTTTGTCGAGAAACAGTTGCTGCCAGAGGTAGATCGAATAACTCATGACGCCGAGGAAGACGAGCGGACGTGCGTTGAGCACGCGCCCGACGCGCCCTTCGCAGTTTGTGACGCACCAATCGACGCAAAGCGCGATGCCGACGTTCATGATCGTGAAGCCGAAGAAGATGTACAGGCGTGGCCGGTCGTAGAGCGCGCTGGCGAGCAGCACGCAGAAGGGCACGAGCAGAAACCAGCGCGAGTTGAGCACACGCAAATAGATCGGTTGAGCTTTGAGCCAGTCGCGCGCGCCCGCGAGCAGGCAACCGACGGCGATAGAGTCAGCGACGGTCTCGAACGTGTGCCCAATGGGATATTGACGGTCGTGATAGTAGATCAAGAGCCGTAGCAGAGGGCTGACGAGCACGAAGGCGAGCGCGCCGTAGAGTCCGCGTCGCCGGCCGGCCAGCACGAGCACGGCGGGCCATAACAGGTAGAACTGCTCCTCGACCGAGAGCGACCACGTGTGACCGACATACCAAGAACGTTCCGGGTAGTAGTTCGACGTGTAGGTGACGGCGTGCAGCACGTCGTGCGGCGCGAGCGCGAGCCAGCTTGCGGCTTGCAGCAGGACGAGCACGAGGATAAGCACGTAGTAGGGCGGGAAGATGCGCAGCGTGCGCCGAAAGTAGAACTTGCCGAGGTGCACGCGCCCCGTCTTGTTCAGTTCTTGTAGGAGAAGATTGGTGATGAGAAAGCCTGAGATGACGAAGAAGACGCGGACGCCCAGATGGCCCAACTCGAAGAAGTCCGTGATGCGCGCGGGCAGGATGAAGTTTCTCGTCCCGCCCAAGTGGCTGAGCAGCACGAGCATGATCGAGACAGCGCGCAGCCCATCGAGCGAAGGGATGTAGCGTCGCGCCTCGACGCGCGCGCCGCGCATCTCCGGCCCAAGTTGAGTGTCGCCTGACTTCGAGACTTCCATCCGCGCTCAAGTATAGAAAAGGCTCATGCCAAAGTAAAAAATGTGGGACGGAAGATATAGTCGGCTGAGTGCGACGCGCGAATCGACGCTCTCATCGCGTCGCCATTCGGCCTCATTATTACTCTGCCGCGTCAACCTCGACGGCGTCCGTGTGGCCCTCGTATCGCTTGCGCCTTTGTGAGCTGCGGACGATGCCGTGGATGGTGAGGAGGGGCGCGAGGAGCATATAGACCACACCGGATTGCGCGGCGTGGCGCGGGCTTGAACTGAAGACGACGATGGCGGCGGAGAGCAAGCCGACGAAGACGCTCGCGCAGTTCGATTGAAACTCCGTCCACGTGTCGAACACTTCAACGCGGGTCAGTTCGAGTTGCGCGCGCTTCCGGTAGGCGTGCAGGTAGAGCAGGACGAAGACGAGGAAGACCGCGACGTAGCCCGCGTCGAAGACGAGCATCAACTGGCCCCACTGGCCTTCGCGCAGCGCGGGCACGGTCTCGCCGTTCGGGAGATGCACCATGATGCCGCGCCCGGTGAAGGCGTTGATGAGAGTCGTCCACAGGAACTTGAGCGGATAGACGTAGAAGAGTACGACGAAGAGCAACGCGCCGTTGAGCACGTTGGTGAGCGTGTCTTGCAGCGCGTAGCGACGGAAGAAGATGTACTGTTGATACCAGACGAGGAAGAGCATCGCGAAGCTGACGGCGAAGGGGATGAAGCCGCCCATCGCTTGCCACAACTCGTCGAACGTGCGCGGCACTTCGAGCGAGACGACTAGAAGCGTGACGGCGAAGGCGAAGACCGCATCGCTCAGAGCTTCGACGCGGGCCACCTCATGTCCACGCCAGCGAAACTTGTCGCCCACGCCCACGCCGCGCTCGATCAGCTTCTCTCTAATCATCTCGGCAGGTCTCCGTTAATTATCCGTCGTTGAGAACGCGAGATTAGAACATGAGTGCGCGGGGCTGTGCAAAGTTAGTAGTATCTAGTGCGCGCGGTTTTGCAAAGGGAGCGAGTCGTGTTATCAAAGGCGTTCATGTCGGGCAAGGAGATCGAACAGCAAGAAGCGGGTGAGCAGAAGGCCACGGGCGGCGGCGGGGCGTTTCGCGCGCTCGCGCATCGCAACTTCCGTCTGTTCTGGGTGGGCGCGTTTCTGTCGAACACTGGGACGTGGATGCAGGCGATGCCGCAGGGTTGGCTCGTGCTGAATTTGTCGAACTCCGCCTTCTGGCTCGGCTTCGACGGCTTCGCCGCCACCGCGCCCGCGATTCTGTTGACGCCGCTCGGCGGCGTCTTCGCAGACCTGCTCGACCGCAAGCGTCTGCTCGTCGTCTCGCAGATCGTGGCGGGCGCGACCGCGCTCGTGCTCGCGTTTTTGATCTGGGCGCAACTGATCCACTTCTGGATGATCATCATCGCCTCGTTCATCACGGGCTCGTGCTTCGCGCTCGCGTCGCCTTCGTATCAAGCGATCACGATTGATCTCGTCGGTCGGCGCGATCTCTCAAACGCCATCGCCTTGAACTCCGTGCAGTTCCAACTCTCGCGCGTGCTGGGGCCCATGCTGGCCGGTCTCACCATCAAACCGTTCGGCTTCGCCGGATGCTTTCTCATCAACGGGCTCTCCTACGTCGCCATCGTCACCGCGCTCTCGCTCGTCCGCATTCCGAAACGCGGGCACACCGCACAACCTATTGAAGAACGCGCGGGCACGGTCGTTGTGAAGGACGAACCGGCAAGTGAGACTGCGAACACAGTCGCCAGCGCGGCGACTGAAGTTGCGACGAACGCGCCGCGTGCGCGCGTTGATCGTCATGCCGTGTGGCGCGATCTCAAAGAGGGCTTTCGCTACGTGCTCAAACGCCCGCGCGTCTTCGCGTTGCTCTCGCTCTCTGCTGTGACGAGTCTCTTCGGCGCGCCTTACATGACGATGCTGCCCTTGTTCGCGCGCGACGTGTTCGGGTTCGACGCCTCCGGGCTCTCGCTCCTGATGGGTGTGGGCGGCGCGGGCGCGTTCTGCGGCGCAGTGATGCTCACGCTCATGGGCGACGTGCGACGCAAGGGCCTGTTCGTCATCGGCGGGACGTTCGTCTTCGGCGTCTGCATCGTCGGCTTCTCGCTCTCAAAGGTGCTGGCCCTCTCGCTCGTCTTCCTGTTTCTGATCGGCTTCGGAGTCGTCTCGTCCATCGCCGTCATCAATATGCTTTTGCAACACCTCGTCACAGACGAGATGCGCGGGCGCGTGATGAGCATGTTCATGCTCTCGTTCTTCGGCGCGTTCCCCATCGGCAACTTCTTCGCAGGCATCTCTGCCGAACACTTCGGCGCGCCCGTTACGCTCGCTGCCGGCGGCGCAATCGTCGCACTCTTCGCCGCATCGGTGGCCCTGCGCAACCCTTCCTTGCGTGCGCTCGACTAGACGAAGAGACGGCCCGCCCGAACTTTCGCGCAAGAACTCTCCGCGCGCCGCGTTCTACCAGACAGAGCGGCGTGGTCATTCCTTCGCGAGCGCGCCCGCCAAAAATTCTTTGAGGAGTAGTCAACCATGCGCAGAACACGCCACGTCGTCTTTGTCGTCCTTCAACTTTTACTCGTCGCCTTCGCCGCACAATCAACGCGCGCGCAGGGCGTCATCGTGCCGCGACAGCGTCCGTGCCCGCCCAACGCGGAATGCGTGCAGCGGACTCTGCCGCGCTCTCTGCCGATCAGCTCGATCAAGGTCGAGACGAAGATCGCGCAGCAGGTGGCGACGACGCACGTCGAGCAAGTCTTTCGCAACGATACCGACGCGGTGCTCGAAGGCACGTACTTCTTCCCCGTGCCGGAGACGGCTTCCGTTTCGGAGTTCGCGATCTGGGACGGCACGCGGCGTCTGGTCGGCGAGGTGCGCTCGCGTGAAGAAGCACGACGCATCTACGACGAGATCGTGCGACGACAACGCGATCCGGGCCTTCTCGAATACGCGAGCAAGGACTTGTTTCAGGCGAGCATCTTTCCGATCCCGCCGCACTCGGATAAGAAGTTGGAGCTGACCTACACGCAAGTCTTGCGCGCTGAATCGGGCACGGTCTCTTATCGCTACCCGCTCGGCACGGGCCACAATTTGACGAGCATCGGTCAAGTCTCAGGCACGGTCGAGATCGAAGGCAAAGAGCCTGTGCGCAACATCTACTCGCCGAGCCACGCGGTTGACGTGTCGCGCTCGAAGACGGACGAGCGACGCGCGCGTGTCTCATTCGAGTCGGCGGCGGGAAGAGAACCGGAGGACTTCCAACTCTTCTACACGCTCTCGGATGCGGACTTCGGAATGTCGCTCTTGACGCATCGCGAGCCGGGCAAAGACGGTTATTTCCTGTTGACGATCTCGCCGAAGGACAACTGGGCCGAGAGCGAGTATGCGTCGAAGGACATCGTCTTCGTGCTCGACACTTCGGGCTCGATGAACGAGGAAGGGAAGATGGAGAAGGCCCGCGCCGCGCTCCTCTTCGGCATACGAAGTCTTCGCGATGGGGATCGCTTCAACGTCATCTCGTTCGCGGGCGAGGAGCATTTGATGGAGGGCGGACTCATCGCGGCGGACGCGAGCGGTAGAGCACGCGGCGTTGATTTCGTCCAGAAACTTCGAGCCAACGGCGGCACGAATATCGACGGCGCGATGCTCGCCGCGCTCCGGCAGTTCGACAGAAATGATCGACCGAAGATGCTCGTCTTTCTCACAGATGGATTGCCGACCGTTGGCGAGACCAATCCGCAGCGCATCATCGAGAACGCGCGGGCGCAACGACGAGAGGGCATGAGACTGTTCACCTTCGGCGTCGGCTACGACGTGAACACTGTGCTGCTCGACAAGCTGGCTTCCGAGAACGGCGGCACGTCCGATTACGTCGAGCCGAAGGAAGATTTGGAAGTTAAAGTTTCGAGCTTCTTCTCGAAGGTCAACTATCCGGTCTTGACCGATCTCTCAATCGACTGGGGCGGCGTTGACGCAGACCTGCTTTATCCGCGTCAACTTCCCGATCTCTTTCGCGGCGCGCAGGTCACCTTGATCGGCCGCTATCGCAACGCGAGCGATCTGAAAAACATCCGCCTGCGTCTCTCAGGCAAGACGAACAATCAATCGCGCAGCTTCGCCTACGAAAATTTGCGCTTCCCCTCGAACGCGGACGACAACGACTTCCTGCCGCGACTGTGGGCCACCCGTCGCGTCGGCTGGCTGATGGAGCAGATACGCACGAACGGCGAGCAGAAAGAGCTGCACGACGAGATCGTCGATCTCGGCACGCGCTATGGCATCGTCACGCCTTACACCTCTTACCTCGCGCTCGAATCGAACAGCAATGAAGATGCGATGCTGATCACAAACGGCGCGCGTCGCGGTCGTGCGCCGAACACGATGATCGGCGGCATCGCGGGAGGCAATAGGCAGACGGCGAACTTGAGCACGATAGCTCCGCCGCCGCCCGCGCCGACGCCGATTCCGATGATCGCGCAGGACAAGAAGAACGCTCCCGCAGCAGCTCCGAAAGTTTCGGGCGCGGGTGCGGTGCACGAGAGCGTGGCGGTGACGAGGATGAAGGATGCCGACCGCGCAGAGTCGGAGGGGCGTTCGGGCGCGGTGCGAAACGTCGCGGGCAAGACCTTCTACCTGCGCGAGGGCGACGTGTGGACGGATGCGGAGTTCAAGGCAGACTCGAAGCTCACGGAAACCTCAGTGGCCTTCGGCACGGACGCTTACTTCGATCTCATCAAGCGCGAGCCGAAACTCGCAGACTACTTCTCGCTCGGCGAGCGCGTCGTCGTCGTCTTCAAAGGTCGCGTCTATCGCGTGACCAAGTGAAAGACGGAAGGCGAAAATGTAAATAGACCTGCGGCGACGAGTTGAACTCAACTCGTCGCCGCAGGTGTGTGCGATTACTGCCGACTGATCGCGCTCGCGTCAAGCACCCGCGTTCGGGGCTTGCATCCAGAGGACTGAGCGCGCGATCTGTTCGGGGTTGGCGAGCGCGGGGCAGGCAGCCCAACGATCTATCGACTCGTTGCCGAAGCGGACGAGTCCGATGTGCTGCGACACATCTTTATCGAACGTCGGGTTCGGATCGCGGAAGCCGAGCTTGCGGCGCAAGACTTCGATGTCGTCGCGCGCGCCCGTCAAGAACAGCCAGCCGGGTTTGACGCCGTGCATCTCGACGTACATCTTCAAATCTTCCGGCTTGTCCTCTTCGGGCTTGAGCGTGATCGAGTGCATGAAGATGTCGCGCCCGACACGCGCGCCGAGGAGCTTCTGCACGCGCACGAGGTTCGCCGTCATGCCGGGGCAGATGCCCGCACACTGCGCATACATGAAGTTGAAGAGGACGATCTTGTTGCCGTGCACGAGATCGTCGTAGAAGCGCACGCGCTTGCCTTCGTGCGTCACGAGTTCGCAGTTCGGGAAGTAGCCCGCGCGCGCGCCTGTGGCGTGCGCCTTGTTGTCGTCCGACGCGCGGAGCGCGGCGGCGAAGGGAGCGGCGTGGCCGGTCAGCAAAGTTCTTCTGTCCATCGTTTCTATCTCCTTATCTCTCGTCGCCGCGCCTTAAGGCACGATGTCCCATCTGACCATCATCGCGTGGTCTTCGTGGACGGTGTTGTGGCAGTGCATGACGTAGCGTCCGGTGAAATCGCGGAAGCGGATGAAGATCACGACCTCCTCATTCGGGTGCAACTCAAGCACGTCTTTGCGCGCGCGCTCTTGCGCGGACGGCGCGACGCCGTTGCGCGTGAGAATCTGGTACTCCTCGAAGTGAATGTGGATCGGATGCGACCAGCGGCGGCTGCCGTTGCGTATGACCCACTTCTCGGCAGTCCCTTTCTTGACCTGCGCGTCCACGCGGTTGTAGTCGAAGAGACGGTTGTTAACGACCCACTGACCGTTCTGCTGATCGAAAGTCCAGTAGCGCGTCGTGACGACTTCGGCGAGGTTTGCCGAAGGCAGCGCGCGCAAAGTCGAGGGGACGCGGCTCGCGTCCGCGACGGGCGGATCGCGATCCACGTCGAAGCGCAGGACGGGCATCGCGTCGGTCTGCGAGCTGTAGCTGCTTGGGCCCTGCCCGTCGGTCTGCACCAGCCGATTCTCAAGGTAAATGCTCGTGCCGATGGGGACGCCTGAGAAGTCGATGATCACGTCCTTGCGCTCGGCGACGGAGAGCCGCACGCTCTGCACCGAGAGCGGCGCGGGCAAAAGGTTCCCGTCGTTCGAGATTTGCGTGAAGTTCTGCCCGTTGCTCAAGTAAAACTCGTAGAAGCGCGAGGGGCCCCCGTCCAACATGCGGAAGCGATACTTGCGCCGCGCCACCTTGAAGGTCGGCTGAATCTTGCCGTTGACGGCGAAGCGGTCGCCGAGGAAGCCGTCGTTGTTGAACTGATCGAAGTTCAACTGACCCGACGAGTCGAACAGCTTATCAGTGAAGATCAGAGGCACGTCGTAAGCCCCACTGGGAAGTCTGAGCGCGGCGGCGTTGGTGTCGTTCTCGTTGTCGGAGTCAACCGTGTCGAAGAGAAGGTAGAAGCCTGCGAGCCCGCGATAGACGTTCTGCGAGGTGAAGTCCACGCGGTGATCGTGATACCACAACATGCCCAACGCTTCGTGTGTGTCGCCGCCCGCGAGCGTGTTCGCGTAGTGATGATCTTTGAAGAGGCCCGTCGCGTAGAAGTCTGCGGGGAAGCCGTCGGATTCGGTCGCGGTGTGACCGTTGTGCAGGTGCGTGATGATCGAGGGGATGCCGAATCCGACGTGGTTCACGGGCAGGTCGTTGTAGATACGCGCGACGGACGGCTCGCCATACTTCGCCTTGATCGTCGGACCCGGACTGATGCCGTTGTAACCCCACACGGTCGCCGTGCCGGGCAACTCGCGGTGGAAGCTCCACTGAAATTCGTTCGCGTGCAGCGCATAGAGTTTCTGCGGGAGGAACTCGCTCCAACGTTGATGCGCGGCGCGCGGCACCTCGCCGGGGGCTTGCAGCTCTGTGGCGGGCGGCGATAGTGACGAGAGCGACTGAAGGACTGGTGGGATGATGAGTGATTCGACGAACGGCGTGGTCGGGGGACTCTGCACGGTGCGGTCGCTGCGATAGTCCGTGTAGTGGTACGAGCCCCAGCCGCTGCTCCAAGTGCCGTTCCAACTTCCGCCGCCGCCCCACTGCGCGGCGATACTCTTCTTTGACGTGAGCACGAGGGCAGAGCCCGCGACGAGCCCGGCTTTGATGATGTCGCGCCTGCCGACACCTGTGCCGTCATTCTTCTTCTTGGACATCGGATTTGTCTCCTATTCGGTCTTGCCGGATGCGCGACCAATTCCCTTCGGTCGTCGAGGCGGCGAGACGTGCGCGAGCCGCAAACGCAGTCACACGAGAAGACGGAGATCAACTCCGGTTGCAGGACACACTCCGGCGGGAGAAAGCGTCGAGACGCTTTTCGGGCGAAAGCATGAGCAGCAGGGGAATGACCGTCTCACGTTTAACCTTATTGTGCAGATCGGAAAAAATTGTGCGGACGGGAGTGAGACTTCCGCTCGCGGGACTGAAAAGCGCGGCTGTTATAACGAAAGACAGCGACGATGTCAACGACGGTTCGACGCGCCGCGCGATCAAGCGTCCGCCGCGCGAACTCGCCGCTCTTGTCTCGCGGGCGCGAGTTCATGTACAAACGTCGCGAACGCTCTCCCGCGAAAAATGTTCTTCGAGACAGTGACACACATCACGGAGTTTTTCCCGACATGGAAGCAGAGTTGATCGGTTCGCCTCGCACACGCAGACGGCGCGCGCGTCTGTCGGTCGCGATCTCGTCGGTCGCGATCTCGCTCGCGGCGATCTCTTTCGTCGCGCACGTCGCCGCGCAAAGCGGCTGGGTCGCGCAACGTCGCGGCGAGGCGGGGAAGGACTTGAACGCGATCTACTTCGCGAGCGACAAGCGCGGCTGGGTGGCGGGCGATAGCGGGCTCGTCTTTCGCACAGAGGACGGCGGCAAGACGTGGGCGCGGCAGACGACGGGGACTGACGAGAGCATCAACGACATCTACTTTCGCGACAAGGAAGAGGGCTACCTGCTCGCCGGAAATAAGATCCGCTCGACCGACGATGGTGGCGCGACGTGGCGACAGGTGCACGCCTTCGCGGCAGCCGAGTTTAACGGCGCAACGCCGGAACTCTACAGCGTCCGCTTCGCCACGAAGAAGCGCGGCTGGATCGTCGGATCAGTGAGTCGTCGTGATGATGTCGTCGATAGCCTGTTGCTCTACACGGACGACGGCGGCGCGTCGTGGCTGCGTCGCTCGCTGCCGGTGCGCTTCGAGTTGTTGCATCTCGATTTCGACGGCGGCAAGCGCGGCTGGATCGTCGGCGACCGAGGCACGATCCTTCACACCGAAGACGCGGGCGCAACGTGGACGCGGCAGGAATCGAACACGACGGCGACGCTCTATCACGTCGAGTTCGTTGACGACGAGAACGGCTGGGCCATCGGCGAGCGATCCACGATCCTGCG
Source organism: Acidobacteriota bacterium (assembly GCA_032229975.1). Taxonomy (GTDB): domain Bacteria; phylum Acidobacteriota; class Blastocatellia; order Pyrinomonadales; family Pyrinomonadaceae; genus JAIVGV01. The sequence goes on from JAVXVG010000008.1 coordinate 143,306, forward strand.
CACGAACGACGGCGGCCGCACGTGGGCGCAAGTCATGTCGAGCACGGCGGGGGCCGGTGCGACACTTTTGAGCGTCGCGTTTGTTAACAAGGATGAAGGTTGGATCGTCGGTCGTCGCGGACTGATCATGCGCTCGTCCGATGGTGGCCGCACGTGGTTGAAGCAGGAGAGTAAAACGACGCAACACCTCTTCGCGCTCTTCTTCAAAGGCAAGACCGGCTGGGCGGTGGGCGGCGACGGGCTCGTGCTGCAATACGAGAGATGAAGGATGAACGGAACACGAGCGATGCGCTCGCCGACTTTCGCCGGACGGTCGAAACGTATGCGCCGCGCCTGTTGGAGATGGACGACGCGCAAGCCGCTCATCGTCGCGATGGCGGAGAGAGTTGGTCTGCAAAAGAGATCGTCGGGCACTTGATCGACTCGGCGGCGAACAATCATCGTCGCTTCGTCCTCGCGCAGCTCAAAGATGATCTCGTCTTCGACGGCTACGCGCAGGAGGACTGGGTGCGCGTGCAAAAGTACGACGCCGCGCCGTGGTCGCAGCTCGTCGAACTCTGGCGCGCCTATAACCTGCACCTCGCGCACGTCATGTCATCCGCGCCGGATGAGACGCTGCATCGCGAGCGCACCGCGCACAGTCTCGACCGTATCGCTTGGCAGTTAGTTGATGCTGAGCAAACGACCACGCTCGCGTATCTCATGCGCGATTACGTCGGCCACCTCAAGCACCACCTCGCGCAGATTTTTCGTGACAATCCGGCTTGAACTGACGTGCCGCCGCGCCGCATAATCTCCCCACACCTCACTGTAAGGAGTAAGGACGATGAGCGAAGACCGCACACAGAATCTGCCAAACGACGAGTTCCGGCAAATCCTCGCGCAACTCACTTCAATCAACTCGCGCCTTGACCGCGTCGATTCGCGACTCGACAGCATGGACGCACGGCTTGAGCGACTCGAAGCGCGCGACTACGACACGAAACCGATCTGGGAGAACGCCTTCAAGGAGATCGCTGACTTGCGCGCCGAGATGCGCGAAGGCTTTGAGAAGGTCAACGTTAAGTTCGATCAGGTCAACGCCAAGTTCGATCAGATCGATGCCAAGTTCGATCAAGTCAACGCGCGAATTGAGAACGTGCAAGTCGGCGTCAATGAGGGGCGAGCGGAGATGACGGTGAGCCTGCGAAAGATGAGTAAGCAGATTGAAATCTTGAACAACAACATTCTGGAGATGGGAGCCGAGGTGCGCTTGCTCGATGATCGTATCAGTAGGTTAGAGCCGCAACCCGCGCCTTGAGCTTTCAAGCACAAAGAAAGATTCAAACTACAAAAGCCACAAGGGGCCATTCGAACGACTGGCCCCTTGTGGCTTTTCGCGTCGGTGCGCTTCTCGTGAGTCGTTCGCACGTCGCGCCTTCTCAGTTCACTTCTGTTCCTGAATCCCCTTAAGCCATTCGTCGTGGAAGTAGCCGACGGGGATCGTGCCCTGTTGCATGAAGAGGAGATGGAACTGCTTGGCGTTGAGGCGGTCACCGAGTAGTTTCTGCGCCTCTGTGCGCGTGGCGAGGATTTGATCCTTGCCGAGGCGATAGGTAATCGCCTGCGTGGGCCACTTGGAGTAGCGATAGATGGCGGCTTCTGCGCCGGTGCAACTCGCGCGCTTCGCTTCGTTCCTCGTCGCTGCCGCATCGCGACAAGAGCCGGGGAGAAAATCGACGATCTGCGAGAAGAGATCGACGGCATCGTCGTAACTGAGGCGGCCCGTGTGCAGTCCCGTGTCGATGCGGACTCTCAGGTCGCGGTAGAGCTGGCCCTTGAGTTGATAGAGATGCTCTTCGGGCGTGTAGAAGCCTGTGGGAAAATTCGGTTGCGGCTCTGCCATGAGAGCTTCCGAGTAGAGCGCCCAGCCTTCGGCGGCGATGGAGTCTTCCCACATCGACGAAGAGCCTTCGACCTCGCCGGGCGTGAGCCAGCGCACGCCGCCGATCCGGTCGCGATACTGCGTCATGATCTTGTAGTGCCAGTCGTGACCGGGGAAGCCCTCGTGCGCGGAGAGGTCTGCGAGCGCGGCGCGATTGTTGTCTTTGAGCACAGCCTGATCGTTGTTGCCGGAGGTAGTGACGTAGAAGCGGCCCGTGCCGCTCTGCTTGAAGGGCGGGGCCGGATAGTAAGCCGCGCCCTCGATTGAAGCGCGAAGGGGCGGAGGCGTCTCGATCACATCGAGCTTGTAGTCGGCGGGCACGTCGAAGATGCCGGACTTGCGACCGTAATCGACGAGCCGCACGCCAGCCTCCTCGTACCACTTGACCATCTCGGCGTCGGTCTTTGGATAGTCCTTGCCGAGTTCGTCGAAGACCTTGCGAACTACGTCACCGTCGCCGCTCGCAAACGGAGTCCCTTTTGAAGTCGGGATGTTGGTAACGATTGAGTGGCTAACCTTGATCTCTTCCGCGAGACGGCGCATCTCCATCTGTGTCTGCTCGACGATGGGCATCGACTCTTCGTAGAGTTGCGCGGCGGTCTTGTCCGTGACGTGGAGATTGTTCTTGAGTGCCCAGTTGTACTCTTCTTCGCCCATTGAGAAGCGGTCGGCGCGGAACTGCGACTTGACGGCATCCGTGCCTTGCTTCGTCGAATCGTCAAAGAAGTTTTGCGCGATGAAGTCGTGCAAGCCGCGATAAGCCGCTGCCGCCGACTTGCCCGCGTCGGTGATCTGTTTGAGCAGTTCTTCGCGCTTATCGCCTTCAGCGATACGATCATTCGCGATCTTTGGCAACGTCTCCTCAAAATACTTCGCGTCAGCCTCAGCCGTATTCAATCCGTCGCGTCGCAGCATTCGCCAGTCGGGTGTGTTGCCACTCTTGATGCCCGCCGCGAGTTGATCCTGTGCGACCTGCATGTAGCGCGGGATGGCTTGGAGTCGTTTGATGACGAGCGACCATTCGTCGGGCGTGCCGTAGAGTTTGTCGCCGGTCTCGGTCATGCCCTGCATCTGGAAGTCGATGGCGCGGAATGGTTCGTTCGTGTAGGTGTCGAGCGCGCGCTCCTGATAGCGGCGCACTTGATGTTGATGAAGTAGGAACTTTATTTGCGCGAGCGCGACCTCGCGGTCGATGCGCGACGCGGGCGAGAGCGAGTTGGCATCGATCGACTCGAACTTCTTCTGCTCGTCTGCGAGCCACTTGTCTTCTGATTCGAGCGCGGCGGCAGAGTGATCTCTCAGTTGGCCCTCGACCTCGCGCAAAGAAGGATCGAGACCACCGCCACCGAGATAAGTATTAACGACGGGGAAGCGATGCAGGAACTCGCGCACGTAAGAATCATGTTCCGTCTTGAACGCAGCATCGCCGGAGACTTGCGCGCCCGTCGTCGTCGCAGTGTTCTGGTTCGTCGTCGTCTGCACACACGAGGCGAGCGCGGCGAAGAGCATAGCGGACAGGAGTAGAAAAAGTTTTTTCATCTGTTCACCTCATGACGAGAATCACGGAAAATGTTTTCGACGACCGATGGGGCAACGTGCCGGCGCGCGCCGTCATCCGAAAGATCGAGCATGGCAAGAACCTGAAGGGTCGCGAGAGGAGCGGCCACGAAGGTAATCCTCCTGTGGTTTCCGCCCGGCGTGATAAGCACGCGCCGGGCGGTTTTTTTAAGTAGCAATCAGCAGTCAGCCAATCCTTCGTCGATCACGTCGCTTGCTTCTCTGAGAGTTGCTGCGTGCGCCGCCAAAAGCTGATCGACTGAAGGCTGAGTGCTGACTGCTGATCGCTACTGCTGCTTCCTTCCCGTGAACTTGAGCGCGGGTGCGGGGATGGGCAGATTGTTGACTTTAATCGTGCCGCTCATCTGTCCGTCTGAAATTATTGCCGCGACCCGTGCGTCGTAGGCGCGACCCTGAAGCGTGAGCGAGACGACGGCGCGCAGATCGTTTGGATCGAGATTGATTTCGCTGAGCGCACCGTCGCCGAGTTGCGACTTGATTGCGCCCGTGGGCTCGCCGTTTGCGCCGCGCGCGAGCTTGAGCGTCGCCGGATGCTGACCGAAGGGCGTCTTCACATCGAGAGCCCACGTGCCGAAGAGTTGATCGCCAGCGACGTTCGCCGTTGCCGTACTCGCGTCCGCCGCACTCGCGTTGCTTGTCTGAGATGCGTCGCTCGCCGTTGCCGCGCCCGCGCCAACTGTCTGAGGTGCGCTGCTTGTTGAAGTAGTCTGGCCCATTGAAGCTCCGGCCAGTGTCGTGTCGTTCGATTTATTGCTCACGCTTGCTCCTTGTTCTTTGCGTTGACCCGTGTTGTCGTAAAGCTCAACCTCATCCGCGTAAGGCGCGATCTGACTGTTGAGCGCGGCGGCGTCCCCGACGATGACGATTGCCGCGCGGTCAGGCGTCACATAATTCTGCGCCGCACGCTGCACGTCCTCGCGCGTGATCGCCTGCACGTGGTCGCGGTAGGTTTGCAGATAGTCCGTGGGGAGCTTGAACATTCTGATCTGGACGAGCTGATCGATGAGCCCGTCGAGCGTTTCGAGACGAATGGGGAAGATGCCCGTCAAATAATTCTTCGCGTTGTACAACTCCTCCTCCGTCACCATCTCATCGCGTATGCGCGCGAACTCGTGAAAGAACTCGCGGAGCGAATCGCCGGTGACGGGCGTACGCACTTCGGCGGTGGCCCGGAAAGAGCCTGCGGCGCGTCGGGCATCGAGATTCGTGTATGCGCCGTAGGTGTAGCCCTTCTCTTCGCGCAGGTTCATGAAGAGACGCGATGATGCGTTTGCGCCGAGGATCGTGTGCATCAGGAGCGCGGAAAAATAGTCGGGGTCTGTGCGCTTGATGGCGAGGTTGGCGATGATAATGTTCGACTGTGCCGAGCCGGGCCGATCCACCAGATACGTCGCGCGACTCTCGCGTCGAGGCGGTGCGGGGAACTCGACCTCGCGCGCTTGCCCGCGCGACCACGAGCCGAACAACTCTTCAGCGCGTCGCATGATCTCATCGCGCTCGAAGTCGCCGCCGACGACGAGGATCGCGTCGTTCGGGATGAAGGACGCGCGGTGAAACGCGGCCACCTCTTCGCGCGTCGCGGCGTTGACGGATTCGGGCGTGGGCGCGACGACGTGATAAGGGTGCGCGCCGTAGATGACCCGCGAGACACGTTCGCTTGCGAGAAACGATGCCTGCCCGCGCTGCGCGATCAGATTTTGCAGCGTGTTCTGCTTCGTCAGCTCAAGCTCTTCTTCGGGGAATGAGGGATGCAGTGCAACGTCAGCCATCAACTCGAAAATCTGTCCGGCGTAGGCCGTGAGCGCGGTGGCGGCGACGGTCGTGTAATCGGAGTTTGCGCCTGCGGTCAGGGTCGCGCCGATGAGGGCCACCTCGTCGGCGATCTGTCGTGATGTGCGCGACTGAGTCCCTTCGTTGAGCATCCCGGCGACGATGTCTGTGAGTCCGGGTCGCTCCGGCGGATCGTGCGAGTCGCCGGTGGGGAAAGCAAGGCGCAGTGTGATGAGCGGCAGACGCTTGTTCTCGACGAGCAGGACGCGCAAGCCGTTCGACAGCGTCAACTCTTCCGCCGCCGCGATGTTCAACGGGCGCGGTGCAAGCGGCGCAGGCGGCTCGCGACGGAAACTCTCGATCTCTGGTTCGGTTTTACTCATGTTTGAAATTATGAAGTAGGAACGATGAACGAAGAAGTAAGAGCAGTCGTCTTCACTTCATCGTCCGTCGTTCATCGTTCCTACTTCATACTTGCCTGTGGCGCGTCGGCGAGCTGCGCGGGTTTCTCAGGGTGCGGCTCGTCGTGCGCGAGCGGCGTGTCGGGGGTCGTGCCGGTTGGCGTGGGCGGCTGCGCGGGCGGGCGCGGCGGAACTTGCGGCGGCGGTGCGCCGGGCTGCTCGGCTTCGCCGGTCGCGGCAGCTGCCGACGAGGGCGCGTCCGTCTCCGCGTCTTCGTGCGAGGGGACGACTTCGATGAGCGCGTAATTGTCGGTCGCGAGATAACGGGCCGCCGCATCTTTGATCTCTTCGGAGGTCACGTGCAGGTAACTTTCAAGCTCTGTGTTGAAGAGATCGGGATCGTCATCGTAGAGCGCGTACTCGGCGAGCATCTGCGCGCGGTACATCGTTGACTGGCGACCGCGCACGGCGTCGTTCAAAAGATTGTTGCGCAGCTTCTCCATCTCTTCGGGCGCGAGCCCCTCGGTCGCGAGTCGCTTGATCTCGTCTTGAATCGTGCGACGAATCTCTTCGGTCGTCTTGCCCGGCTTCGGGATCGCGAAGAGGTAGAGCGAAGAGGGCCCCCTGCGCTCGCCCATGCCGCCCTGCACGGCGACGACCGACTCATCACCCTTCACCAATTTTTGATAGAGGCGCGAGCTTTCGCCTTCGAGCAGTAGATCGGAGGCGAGCGTGAGCGCGTAGAACTCCGGCGTGCGACGCACGGGCGCTTTCCATCCGAGCATGAGCGCGGGCAGTTGCGCGAAGCGATCCGGGTATGACTCGAAACGTTCGGCGACTTCCACGGGCTCGCTCACATCGACTTTCGGCGGCGGGGCTTGCGCAGGGATAGTGGCGAAGAATTTTTCGACGAGCGCGCGCGCTTCCTGTCCGTCGAAGTCGCCGGCGATGGAGACGACGGCGTTGTTCGGCGCGTAGTAGATGCGGAAGAACTCTTGCACGTCCTCGACTGAGGCGTCGTCTAAATCCTCCATCGAGCCGATGGTCGAATGCGCGTTCGCGGGATTCTTGAAGACGAGTTCGTTCAGGCGCAGGAAGGCGTTGGAGTAGGGCCGGTTGTCGTAAGTGAGTCGCTTCTCTTCTTGCACAGCGTTGCGCTGGTTATCAAGATTCTCCTGCGTGACTTTGAGCGAGCGCATCCGATCGGATTCGAGCCAGAGTGCGAGCGGGAGTTGATGCGACGGGAGAGTTTCGTAGTAGTTGGTGCGCTCGGTCGAAGTCGTCCCGTTCATCGTGCCGCCGTTGTTGAAGATGTACTGGAAGTGCGCGGCTTTCGGCACGTTCTCCGAGCCTTGAAACATCATGTGCTCGAAGAGGTGCGCGAAGCCCGTCCGGCCCTCGCGCTCGTTGCGCGAGCCCACGTCATAATAGACGGCGACGGAGACGACAGGGACGCTGTGATCCTCGCTCAACACGACGCGCAATCCGTTCTCAAGCGCGAAGCGTTCGACGGGGACGCGCGGGAGGGTGAGTGATACAGACAAAAAGTTGACCTCAGTAGATGTTGAAGTTGTATTCGATGACCACGTATTGCGAGACCTTGTGGCCGTCTTTCTCCGCAGGCACGAACTCGATCTGCTTGGCGACTTTGATCGCTTCTTCCGTGATGCCGTAGGGCAGCGACTTCAAGACTTCGATCTTATCGTCCACACGACCGTCCGAGCGAAGAATTAAACGCAGCAGCACAGAGCCCTGCACTTGTTTGCGCCGCGCCTCGCGCGGATAGGCGGGCGCAGGTCTGCGCTTGATGATGGCCCTATGCGTGACATCGCGCCCGATATAGATGCCGTTTGCGTCCGGCCGCCCGTCGCCTTTCTGATCCGCTTCATCGCTCGTGCCCTGTCCGACGCCGCGACCGGGCGCGGGCGGATCGCTTCGCTTGACGCGACCCGATTGCGCGTGCGCGCCTGTTGCGAAGAGGCACGAGAGAGTTGCGGCGAGCGTGAGTAGTCGGAAGAGTTTCATCGTCGTTCGTCCAAGAACTCACGGCGCGTGGCCGTGAGGAATCGGAAGTCACGCATGCGCCGCGCATTGATCTCAGGGCTGCGTTGTGTTGACCATGCCGCGCAGCTCCGCGCGCAGTCGCTCGATCTCGCCGAGCTTCTGTTGCACGCGCTCGAAGAGTGCGGACTGTGATTTGATGCCTTCGTCGATCAGGAATGCGGCGGCTTCGGCGCGGTTGCGGAAGACGCCCGCTTGCACGAGTTGTTCGAGTCGCTCTTGCGCTTCGGGCGAAACCTTGACGGCGACGACATAGTCGTCCTTCGCGGACATCGCGCGCTCGATTGTCCGGCTGATGTCGCGTCCGATGGAGGAGAGCGATTCGGGGATGCGCGAGGCGATGTCGCGCACGGACGAATGCATACGCTCGCGCTCCGCTCCATGCCCGTCTTCATCATCGGCGAGCATCAGATCGTCAAGCGGCTCTTCAGTGACGGAAGGCGGCGGCACGCCTTGCGGATTCGTCGGATCGTAAGGACTGCTCATCGGCTGAATCCTCCAAATTCTTCGAGACGACTCGCGCGACGCGTTGGACGCATGCGAGTTGCCTTCGGTCGCACAAGTTGGGAGAGCGGAAAACCTGTCGGGCATTTTAGTTTATCGACGTGAAAGTCACAAACGGCGAGTCGCAGGGCCGGGAAAGTGAAACTCTACTGCGCGTGGGACGTTAACACTCGCGAAGAGCGTGGCGGATGATTCGTTGTTGTCGGCAGGCGCATGAGTGGCGCAACCTTGCCGCCCTTTCAGTCATCCATTACACTACGAAAACCTGCCACGGCGGGCGTCTTCGCAAGGGTTCAGGCGGCGCGTCGAAGTCGCGACCTTCGTGGGGCGAGTTCTTCGAGAGGTTTACAAGAACAGTGAAAAATAGAATGTCCCGCACTGCGGTCGCGCTTCTTTCGCTCGCGCTCGCGTTCTCGGTCGTCTCCGCGCAGCAGACCGCGCCGCGTCGCGGCGAAGCGCGCCCGTCGCTGCCGAACACGGGCGCACCGCCCGCGCGCTCCACGCGACCGGCCCCTCGCGCAAATCCCAACGCCACGAGCGCGCTCGAAGAGGACTTTTCCGAAGCGCTCTCGGTCGTGCAGGACAACTACGTGGACGGCGTGAAGCTCGACTACAACACGGCTTTCAAGTCGTCGATCATCGGCATGCTGCGCACGCTCGACCCACACTCGAACTACTACGACGCGAAAGAGTTTGAAGAGTTGCAGACCGAATGGCGCTCGGAGTATTACGGCGTCGGCGCGTCGATCATCAATCACGAGATCGCGGGCGAGACGAACACTTACATCATCGGCACGTTCGAGGGCTCGCCGGCGGCGCGGGCCGGCCTTCGCTACGGCGACAAGATCATCGCCGTGGACGACAAGCTCGCGAAGGGCAAGTCGTCGGCGGAAGTGCGCGACTGGATTCGTGGCCCAAAGGGATCGACGGTTCGCGTGACGGTTGAGCGCGCATCGAACGGCGCGAAGGAGACCGTGCAGATCGCGCGCGACGCCGTCTCGCAGCCGACCGTGCCGGACGCATACATGATCAAGCCCGGCGTCGGCTACATCCCGCTCACCGGCGGCTTCAACCGCACGACCGCCGACGAGTTCGTTGAACGCCTCGAACAACTGCACAAGCAGGGCATGACGCAGCTTGTCGTTGACTTGCGCAACAACCCCGGCGGCCTGCTCGATCAGGCTGTCAAGGTCGCGGAGCAGTTTCTCGGTCGCGGGGAGTTGATTCTCTCGCAGCACGGCCGCATCGCGGGCGCGGATCGCAGCTACAGCTCGATGAACACGACGCCCGACGCCATCCCGCTCGTCGTGCTCGTCAACCGCAACACGGCTTCCGCTTCCGAGATCGTCGCGGGCGCGTTGCAGGATCACGACCGCGCGCTCGTCGTCGGCGAGACGAGTTTCGGCAAGGGCCTCGTCCAGTCGATCATTCCGATGGAGTACGGCACGGCGTTGACTCTGACCTCGACGAAGTATTACACGCCTTCGGGCCGCCTCATCCAGCGCGACTACTCGAACGAGGGCCTCTACGATTACTACACGAAGGGCGGCGTCGGAAGTTTGGACGACGAGAACGGCGGCGGCAACGCTGCCGCGCTGCCGAAGCCTTCCGGCCCTGAGAGCCTGACAGACACGGGGCGCAAGGTTTACGGCGGCAGTGGCATCACGCCCGACGACTCTGTGAAGCCTCGTCTCATCACCCCGACGCAGCAGCGCATCGACGATCCCATCTTCGGCTTCGCGCGCGAGCTGGTGAACGGTCGCATCAAAGGCTTTGAGGATTACAAGGTGGCCCACGCCATCGATTTCAGCCATGTTGTCAAGTCGGACGAGTATCCTGTGACCGACAACCTGTTCAAAGCGTTCAAGGCTTACGCGCTCGCCGATAGCTCGAACAAGTTGACCGACGCGCAACTCGACAAGGCGCGCGCCTTTGTCGCGCGTCAACTGCGCTTCGAGATCACGACCGCCGCCTACGGCACGGTCGGCGCGACGCAGGTCTTGATCGCCGACGATCCGCAGGTCGCGAAGGCGGTCGAAGTGTTGCCGCAGGCCCGTGAGCTGGCCGCCGCCGCGCAGCGCGGACGCAATCCGCAGTCGAAGACCTTCGAGTAGAAGGCAGATAGAACGCGACAACGCGAAAGGGCCGTCACTCAATCGAGTGGCGGCCTTTTTCGATTTCGTCTTGCTCGTTAGCTTATCGTTTCGATTGTCGCATCGCGCGTGGCTCAGTGGCCTTCGGCGAACTGCCGCGACTGCGGGTTGGGGTTGGGCTCGGAGGGCTCTTGCTCGGCGCGTCTCTCAAGTTCTTTGAAGTCGATCTCGGTTGATGGGCGCGTGTCGGCCTTGAGCACACGACGCATGTGTTCGAGCGCGTGCTCGTTCTCTTGCGGATCGGCAGAAGCGACGCAGTCTTCCGGAATGAGCAGGTTGAAGTCGCGCATGTAGGCATCGCTCGCGGTGAAGAGCACGCAGATGTCGCCGGTGAGGCCCGTGATGACGAGCGTCTTGACTTGCAGGTAGTCGAGCAGGATGTCGAGCGTCGTGGAGAAGAAGCCGGAGTGCTTGGGCTTCAGCACGAAGTAGTCGTCCTCTTCCGGCTTCAACAACTCGGCTAGGGAATGGCCGCAGACTGTTTCGTCGAGACAATGCTGCAAGAGTTTCTGGAAGTCCGACTGCCAACGCCCGAAGTTGTCGTTGACGTAGATGACGGGAATGCGCGCCTCTTTCGCGCGCCGCTTGAATTCCGCGAGACGACGCGCGACGGGGAGCGCGTGTTCGAGCAGGTCTTTGCCGACATCGAATTCGAGATCGTTGATCACGTCGATCAACAGCAGCGCGACCGCCGCCGTGTCCGGCACGTAACCGTGCAGGTCTTCGTTCTTCGCCGGAGCCATCGTCTTAAAAACCCCCTCGCGGATTGTTGAGCGTGAGTCGATGTTAGCGGAGAAGACGTGGAAGTGTGAAGCGCAGGGCGATCAACATTTAATTCGACAGAAAGATCACAAGGCATTCACCACAGAGGCACAGAGAGCACAGAGTGGGCCGCAGAGAAAAGGCCTTTCAAGTCTCTGTGCCTCCTCCGTGTCCTCTGTGCCTCTGTGGTGAATCTTCTTTGTCTCCTATCATGCCCTCGCAGCCATTGCTCTGAGCGCGCGCTGCGGGCGACGCAACGCACGCCAGCGACCGCCCGCGACGCACGCTGGAATGGTCAAGACAAAGAGCGCGACGTGATACCACGCGGGCGTCGTCTCCCAGAACTTTACGGTCGGAGGGATGAGCAGCAGGACGAGTACGACGCCGAGCGCGAAAGCGTGGGCCACCTCGCGCCTGCGCGCCAATGCCGCCGCGACGTAGCCCGCCAGCGCGCAGTAGGCGAGCGCGTAGGACATCATCAGAAACGCCACCGCGTTGCTCTCGACGTGCCCACGCGCATCCGTTATCGCGGGAAAGAGTTTCAACAGGATCGTGTCCGTCAGCATCGCCGACGCGATCAGGACGACGCAGCCTGCGACGATAGACAGAATGCTTCTGAGCATGGATCGTTCTCCTTCAATTTCGAATCGTCGAACTCGTAAAGTTGAGTGACGGGTTAACCGCGCGCGCGGCTGAGCGTGATGAGCGAGAGCGTCGCGCCCTGCGGGTCTGTGATGACGCAGAAGCGACCGACATCGGGTATGTCCATCGGCGAGACGCAGACCTTGCCGCCCAACTCTTCGACGCGCTTCGCTGCGGCGTCAACGTCGTCCACCGCGACGTAGGCCATCCAGTGCGCGGGCGCACTGCCGTACTCCGCTCCCATCCGGTAGATGCCGCCGACGTGTGCGTCGCCGACGATGATCTCCGTGTAAGCCATCGGCGACACGTCGCCCTCTTTGAGTTGCCATCCGAGCAATTCGGTATAGAACTTCTTTGCGCCCGCGTCGTCCGTCGTCGCCAACTCGTTCCAGCAGAAAGAACCGTGCGCAGCTACAGGTTGACCAGCCATCTTCGTTTCTCCTTCGATCTTGAATTTAGAAATCCGCCGACACTGTGCGAGGGCGCGTGATCGACTTCCGGTCGAGTGCTCGCGCCTCTGCGTTGAACCACAGTCCGGCAAGCACTCAAACAAAAATGATCAGATACGATCTGAAAACTTCTCAGATCACGTGCGAGGAAATTCTTGCGAGGTAAAACTGCTGCGAGGGTAAAACCGGAATGCTTTACGGAAGACCACTGATGAAAACGAAAGGTGAGTCCCGCTTGCCCGAAACTCACCTCTCAACCCGCCCCTTGCTCGTTCTTCGCGCGTGCGATGCGGATGGCCCTCCGTCGCCGCCACGCGACCTCCGTCAGTGTGCTGCAAGCCACTCACTGAAGATGTTTGACTCTTCCACTTTGCCAGACCAGCGCGCGCGATTCTTGCCCGTCAAGGCCAAGACCATCGCTTGATGCTGGCCCGCGCGGTCGCCGAGCCGCTCGAAGTAATTAAACAGACGATCAATCTTCTGCACAGACTCGCGCGACGCCTCAACCGTTTTGAACGAGAGCACGTTGCGGAAGAAACGCGAGTAGATATTCTGCTCGCGCGCGGTCGTCGTGTAGAGATCGAAGTAACCCGTCAGGTAGCCCGCCTGTTGCAAGACCTGTGCGACGTAACTGGGCCGGGCCGCGACCTGACGAACGATGGCCGCGATGTCGGTCGTGCCCTGCTCGAAGAGCGAGATGATCTGCTCCTTCTTCGTGCCGTGCTCTTCCGACTCGTGTCGCGTGGCCGTCTCGTCGTTCTCATGCGCCGCAGGCTTGGTCACACCAACGCGCGACTCGGCCTCTTCGGCGTACTCCAACTCGAACGCGAGCGGCTTCTCCTGAATCAACTCTTCTGTAAACATTTTCTTAATCAGCCCCCTTTATCCATTGCGGAATGCGGATTAGGAAATTGACTCATCGATTCATTGAGTCAATGAACCAATGAATCAATCTCTTCGATCCGCATTCCGCAATTCAACTAGCTTGCGCGACGCATCGGCTGCGCCTGCGCGCCCTGCAAGCTCTTGAGGTGGTCGATGAAGCTCGATGCGGCTTTCTTCGATAGCTCCTCCGTCGTAACGCGCATCGTCTGACGACACTCCTCGTCGGCATCGACCTGCGCCTCACGCGCGAGCGCGCGGATCATGCCGAGCTGCTTCGGCGTGACGAGATCGCTCATCGACTTCGCGAGCGGATCGCGCGGGAACTCTCCCGGCTGAGGGCCCGCGCCCTGCGTCTCGATCACTTCCGACTCGCGCTGGTACAACTCGCGCGCGATGCCGAACTTGATCGCCGCGCGCTTCAAAGCGTCGTGCTCAGCCTTCTTGATGCCCGTCTCGTTGTCGGCTGTCCCTGTGCCGACACCTTCGCGCGTCACGTCGCCGATGGTGATGGCGGCGGTGATAGCGACCATGTCGCCGATCTGCACGATGCCGCGAACCGAGTGCGACCAAGTCGGCGCGACGCGGTCGAGAATGTCTGCGACCGCGTGCCACTCGACGTACTCGACCATGTGCTGCTGACCGTTGCGATCTCTCCAACCCTCGCGCGTCTTGATCAGTTTCGGATCGATGGGCTGACGCAGCACGCGAAGCGTGTTCGTGAACTGCATCGGCACGACCGATGCGCCGCCCGCATTCAAAGCCTCGTGCTCTTCTGCGGTGACGAAATCCATGTCGTCTTCCAACTGCTGTGCGGTTGCTTTCTTCGTAGTCATCTCTTCTTGCTCCTCTTCGTTCGTGTACGCCGCAAGCGAACTCAAGTTGGAGACGCGCGCGCTCGTGTGATCCGTCGCACTCGTCTTCGCCTGTTCGCCTTGCTCCCGTTCGACGTGCGTTTCGGTCGCAGCTTCTATGGGCTGCGCTTCGGTGCGCGTCTCGGATGCGGTGTTAGTTTCAGTGTTGGGCGTTCCCGCCTTGCTCTCACCCGCCGCGCTTGCGACAGGCTTCTGCGGCTGCTGCTTCGTCACTGCTTCGGACGACTTCGCCAGCAGCGAATGTTTGACGGCGAGGATGTGCTCGCAACGAAACTGCGCGTCCTCGACAGACATCTCTTCAAACTCAAGACAAGAGCAGCGCACCTTGCCCGCCTCGTCGCGCCACACCTCGTAGCTCGTGCGCTTGCCGCGCAGAGACGGAGTGGTCACGAGGAAGCGGTCGCCCTCGCGGTTGACGAGACCCATCGCAGCGATCCCTTGCGCGCGCTTGTCGCGCATCGTCGCCTTCCTATCCACAGTGTTCGCCGTCGCGGTTGTCATCACTCTTGATCCTCCGAAAACTTCTACAAAACTTTTTACGCCGCGCGCTCGACCGGCATCTCCGTCACGTGCGACTGCGCGACTCTACTGCGCTGCTCGACTTCGGCGCGCTCGATGAGACGCTGCTCAAGATCAACGACACGCGCCTCCAACTCCTCGACGCGACGCCCCTGCCGGTTGACCGTCTTCCACAGGCTATCGAACGTCTCCCAGATGTATTCCGTGTTCATCGTCTCTTCCATCCTCGATAGCTTTAGATGAAACGCCTGCAAAAAGGGTTGTTTCATCTGTGAAACAGTGTATCACGAGCTTCCGTCTGTTGCAAGCATAAAACAAAGTCTTGCGTCTAAAATTCGCTTGTGTTATGTTCTTGGCTGGAAAGGGGCGCGTCCCGCCTGTTAAGGGCGACTCCCGACGTGTCCGAAGGAGGGTTTCAGATGGTACAAAACAAGGGTCTGGTGAACACGGTGGAGCTTGGTCGCGCGATCCGACGCAAGCGCGAAGAGGCAGGGCTTTCACTCAGAGACGTGGCGAACGAGACGCAGGTTTCCGCCTCGACGCTCTCACGCATCGAGAACGGCACGGGCAAGCCCGACGCCGACAACATCGCGCGCCTGACGACGTGGCTTGAGATGCCACTTGAGCGCATCATGACCGGCAGTCGCGACCTGTCGGACGACTCCACGAAGGCGGTCGTCTATTTCCCGCACGAGTCCACGCCCTCAATCGTCGAAGCGCACTTGAGAGCCGACCGCAACCTCAGCGAAGAGACCGCCCGCGCCCTCTCCGAACTCTTCCGCGTCGCCTACGCACAATTCTCCCACCCCGGCGCAACCAACAAAGAGCGCGACAAGCGGAAGTAGCCACCGCACAAGTTCTCGGTCTGAAGGTTCGTTAGGCGCGCCAACTCAACAGGAGTTGCGCGCCTAACTTATTTGCAGCAACTAAGGAATACTTAAGGAGGAGGTCATGACAGAGGAGCGAGTAATTTACAACTATGTAACCGGGAGACCCGATGAAGTAGTTTCAGGCGTTCTGAGAAGCATCAGCGCGTACACAAGAGTGGATCGCACTAGAGGCTTCAAAATTGGTATAACGAATAACCCTGAGCGACGATTTCAAGATGCGTATGCACACGCATACCATAAAATGGCGGTTGTATATCAGTCATCATCAATAAACAATGTCGCTGAACTAGAACGTGAACTAATTCGGCATAATTATGAACTCGCTGATAACATCATTTCAGGTGGAGGTGGCAATTATGGCGACCCGCCTTACTATATGTACGTTGTAATGAGGTAGTCAGGTGCGAGGACGACTTGTGCTCGACACTTGAAGCATGGCGCAACTTGGACATTAGGTCGTAGGAGTTTAGAGCTATGGTAACGAAGGAAATGATCAAGTCCGAAATTGAGAGAGTGCCCGACGAGCGGCTGGAAGAGCTTTACGGCGTGGTGAAGTCTTACGCCCGCGATGAGCCATTGGGCGAAAGCGAACGCGCACGGAAACTCCATGAAGTATCGCAGTCTCTATTCGAGAGTCGGAGGAGTGCTTACGAAGAGTTAGCAAAGGGTAAGGAGTAAAACCCGCCCTTCTACACGGGGAAGAATATTTGATGAAAAGAACATTGCTGTCTTACGTCTTACTCGTTACCTCCCTCACGTCAGCCTGCTCAGGCACGACTACCGCTCAAAATAACAATCTCACAAACAAGCCCTCAGCTTCGCAGGCGACGAAGAAGGATGAGAGTCGCGAGCGCGAGTTAGAGGATCAGATCGGGCGAATAGCGGCGGAGGCGAAGGGGCATGTGGGCGTGTCGGCGTTGGTGTTGGAGACGGGGGAAGAGGTGTCGTTGAATCCGCATGATCATTTTCCGATGCAGAGCGTTTACAAGTTGCCGATTGGGATGGCGTTGATGCGTGAGGTTGATGCGGGGAAGATGAAGATTGATCAGCGCGTGCGCGTGGAGAAGAGCGATTTCGTCGGTGCGCGTCAGCATAGCCCAATCAGGGACAAGAATCCGCAGGGCGTCGAGTTGAGCGTCGAGGAGCTACTGCGCTACGCGATCTCTGAGAGCGATGGGACGGCTTCAGACGTGATGTTGAGACTCGCGGGCGGCGCGGGCGCGGTCAACAATTTTCTGAGCGGGATCAAAGTCAGCGAGTTGGTCGTCGCGAACACGGAGAAGGAGATCGGGAGCGACTGGCAGGTGCAGTATCGCAACTGGTCTTCGCCGGATGGCGCGATCAACTTGCTGCGCGCACTCTACGAGCGGCGCGGCCTGTCGGAACAGAGTCAGTCGCTGTTATTAAAACTCTTAATCGAATCGACGCCCGGTGTGAAACGTCTGAAAGGGCTGTTGCCCGCCGGAACTGCTGTCGCGCACAAGACCGGAACGTCGAACACGCAGGATGGAATTACCGCCGCGACCAACGACATAGGAATCTTGACGCTGCCTAACGGACATCATCTAGCTATCGCCGTCTTCGTCTCTGACTCTTCCGTTGATGAAGCGACGCGCGAAGGTGTGATCGCGAAAGTCGCGAGGGCCGTCTGGGACAAGTTGGGAAGTTAGGTCTTCTGGCAACGCTTGCGGCAGCTATCCATGTCGAGCGTGTCAAGGGCGCGCGTCGGCGAGTATAATTTCGATCATGGACACGGAGCTTCTGCCGCCGACGTTCAAGGGCCGACAGTATGAGATTCGCGCGATGGGGTTGCGCGACTTTGCGGGTTTGCATCGCGACGACGAGTCGCTCGATCCTTTTGCGCTTGCGCACTACGCGAAACTCCTCGTCATCAGTTTCGATCAGATCGAAGGCTTATCGGAAGAGACGCGCGAGCACCTGCTCGGCGTCGGCACGAACGCGTGGTCGGGCGGGACTTGCTCGCGCCCTCTGCCGAACGGTTGGCGTCTCGTCATACTTAATCCGAAGCATGGGCAGGCGCGCAACAACGCGACTTTGATGGAGGAGGTCTGCCACGTCTTCCTCGGCCACAAGGCGAATCGTCTTTCAATCGTCGCGCAGAACAAGCAGGGCAAGACCGTCGCGCGCGACTACAACGAAGCGGACGAAGAGGCCGCCTATTCGGTCGGGGCCGCCGCGCTCGTGCCCTTCGCGGGCCTGAAGAAACTCGCACGGGCCGGAAAAAGCTCGACGGAGATCGCGCGTCACTTCAACGTCAGTCGCGAGCTGATCGAGTATCGTCTGAAAGTCTCGCGGCTGTGGGCGGATTACCGCGAGCGACAGGAGAAGCTGATCGCCGCGCGTCACGCCGCCGCTCAGAGCGATGCGCGGCAACGGCAGACATGACAGAGCCCGCTGACAGAGGCGTGCGCGCAGACGGACTCGAACGCCTGCTCGCGTTGCGCGACGAGATCAAGCGACGCATCGACTACCGCTCCTTCTACCTACGCTACTGCCCAAACCCTGCGAAACAATCGGGCGCACGCTTCCACGCGCTCTGTCCCATCCCCGCGCACGCGCACACGGGCAAGGGCAGCGCGAGTCTTTCGGTTGACACTGCGCGCGGACTCTTCCACTGCTTCTCGCGCGGCGAAGGCGGCGACGCATTCAAGTTCTACGAGCTGATGCACAGCGTCTCCTTCGCGCAAGCCGTGCGCGAGATGGCCCGCGAACTCGGCATTACACGAACCAAGCGCGCGCCTTCGCTCGCCGCGCGTGCTGCGCCGGATTCGACGAATGAAACGGCGACGGACGAAGCGGAGACGCTCGCGCAGGAACGCGTCGAGGCGATCTGCGAGACGTTCCTCGCGGCTTGTCGCACGGAGGAACAGATCGAAGGCTTGAGTTATCTCGCGCGGCGCGGCATCGACGCGCGCACAGTGCGTCGTGCAGGGATAACTTACTTTCCGCGTCGTGCCTATCGACGCATCATGCGCCGTATGCTCGATGAGTTTGCGCTCGCCGAGTTGCAACAGAGCGGCTTGTTCAATCGTCGCGCGCATCTAACTTTTTATCGTCATCGCCTGCTCTTTCCGTTTCTCGTCGAGGGCCGCCCGGTTTACTTGCAGGCGCGCACGACCGCCTCCGGCGTCGAGCCGCGCTGGCACAACATGAGAGGCCCGATCCCTTCGCTCTACAACGCCGACGCGCTTGAGTCTCTGCCAAGCGGCGCGGTCGTTTATCTCGTCGAAGGATTCACGGATACGCTGACGCTTATCGCGCATGGCTTCGCCGCAGTCGGACTCGTCGGCGCGGGCGGACTCAAAGCTGATTGGCTCGCGCCGCTCGCGCGCCTGCGAGTCGTCGCCGCGCTCGATCCAGACGCGGCGGGCGAGCGCGCCGCCGAACGTTACGAAGAGTTGTTTACTTCGCGCGGGATGCGTCTCGCGCGCATCCAACTGCCCTCGGACGTGAACGACTTCTTTCGACATCATCCCACCGCATCGGTCGAGTTGAGCCTGCTGACTGATGCCGCACTCGAAGCGCAATGAACTCGTGACGGACAACGGACAACCTTTCGTCTATAATCTTCGTTTGATTACGGCATGAACGATCAACTCAAAATTGCGAAACCTGCGGCGGCTCTCACCACCGTTGACAAGCTGCGACTGCTGCTCGACATCACGAAGAAGATCAGTCGCTCGCTCGACGTGGAAGAGGTCGTCAATCTCGTCATGGGCACGCTCGATCAACTGCTGCCCTACGACGCGGCGGGCATCTACGTCATCGACCGCCCGCGCTTCGACGATGGACAGCAGCCGCCGACCGGCGCGCTCAAAAGCTTCAGCAAGACAGCCGTGCGCGGCTACGCCATCGACGAGATGAGCGATCTACATTTGAAAGTCGGCGAAGGTTTGATCGGCTACGTCGCCAAGACGGGCGAGCCTTTGATCGTGCATGACGTGACGAAGGACGAGCGTTATGTGAACGCGCGCCATGAGACGCGCTCCGAGATGATCGCTCCCGTCATCGCGAACGAGGAGGTCTTGGGCGTCTTCGATCTCGAATCCGATGAACTCGACGCCTACGACGAGGATGATCTCGAAGTGCTCATGCTCCTCGCCTCGCAGGTCGCGATCATCTTAGAGAAGGCGATGCTTCACGAGGCTTCGCTTGAGCGTCGTCGCCTACAGGCGCAACTCGAAGTGGCCCGGCAGGTGCAGTTGGAACTACTGCCGCCGCGCGATCCAGACCTCGCGGGCTTCGACATCAGTGCGTACAATTTCTCGACCGAAGAGGTCTCCGGCGACTACTACGACTTCGTGCAGATTTACGACGACCATCTTGGTCTCGTCATCGCAGACGTGTCGGGCAAGGGCGTGCCCGCCGCGCTCTTGATGGCCTTCCTTCGGGCCAGCTTGCGCGCAGCGATCCACGTCGGCTACGCGCCGAACATCTCGATGGCGAAGGTCAACTACCTGCTCTGGGAATCGACCGAGAACAACCAGTTCGTGACGGCCTTCTACGGCGTGCTCGACGCGACGAACAAGACGCTCGCCTACGCCAACGCCGGACACAACCCGCCGATCCTGATGAACGCCGACGGCAACGCGCGCTTCATCGAGCGCGGCGGCATTCCTCTGGGTATGTTTCGCGACACGCGTTACTACGAATACTATCTGCCGGTCGAATCAGGTCAGACGCTCGTGCTCTACACGGACGGCGTGACCGAAGCGTCGAGCAAGGACGGGTGTGAGTTCGGGCGCGATAGATTGGAAGAGAAGGTGCGAGAGGGAAGACACCTCTCGGCAAAAGAGTTGATCAAATCACTTCACAATGCGATACTCGAATGGACGGATGGGCGCGGGTCTTCGGACGACGTGACGTTCGTCATCGTCAAAGCGCTCTGACAGAGAAAAAGGCGGGATCGATCCTCAGTCGAATCAAACCACGCCTTCCAAAGCCGACACAAGTTAGCAGTTGAAAACTTCAGTGAGCCGTCACTGAGTTGTGCGCGTGATCGCCTCCGGGCGCGAGCGGCGCGCGATAGTTGCCGTAAGCGAACTCCGCGCGCGCGGAGTAGAAGGCGTAAACGTCGAAGCCGTAAGCGTCGAAGTACGCCGCCAAATCTTCGGACGAGCGGAGAAAGACTTGGGGAGCGTAGCCCGCATCCTCGCGAATCTCCAACAGTCGCTCCAACACTTCGAGCGGGGCGAACACCCTCACAGGGTCTCTATAAGTTGCCATCTCTTCCGCGCGCCTCCTTGTCACCAAACTTTCGCGGGCCATCACACTCGAAACATCTCCGGAATGATTCCCGTCATCATCACATACTTGGATGTACGACTAACTGACCGCGTTGTGTTGCGCATCCTTTAGCTTTTCCGTCTCAAGTCTTACAAAACCTTGCCGACGACCATCGCACAGCCTGCTCCAAACTCGACGATAAAGATCAGAGAAGCCATGAGCACACAGCCACCCTCGAACCCGCACGTCGAAATGCCTTCGCCGCCTCCGCCGCCCGAAGCCGCGCCGCTCAACTTCGTCAACGTCCTGCGCACCATGCTCGCCGCCTCTGACAAGGTGAGCGATCTCATCTTCTCGCCCGGTCGCCCGCCGCAGGTCGAGCTGTCGGGAAAACTCCAGCCGGTCACCGTCCCCGGTCTGGACAAGTTGACTGCGGGCCACACTTCGGCCATCGCCAAGCTCATCATCAGCCAGCAGAAGGGCGCGTCGGAGAACTTGGAGCAGAACGGATCGGCTGACGCATCGTTTAGCGTGCCGGGTCTCTCGCGTTTCCGCGTCAACATCTTCATGCAGCGCGGCACGCACGCCATCGTTATGCGCGTCATCCCGAATCGCCCGCCGCGCTTCGACGACTTCAACCTGCCGCAGCAGCTACGGCAGATCGCCGAACTCAAGAACGGTCTCGTGCTTGTGACGGGCCCTACCGGCTCTGGGAAATCGACGACGCTCGCCGCCGTCACCGATCTCATCAACGATGTGAAGCACTATCACGTCATCACCATCGAAGACCCGATAGAGTTTCTACATCAACACAAGAACTGCACCATCCACCAGCGCGAGTTGCACTCCGACACACCGAGCTTCGCGCTTGCTCTTCGTGCCGCGCTCCGTCAGGCCCCCAAAGTGATCCTCGTCGGCGAGATGCGCGACCGCGAGACCGTCGAGATCGCTTTAGAAGCCGCCGAGACCGGCCACTTAGTTCTTTCAACTTTGCACACTATCGATGCCTCGAAGACCGTGGATCGTATCATCGGCGTCTTCCCCAAAAACGAGGAGCGCGTCGTGCGCACGCGACTCGCGGCGGTCTTTCGCTTCATCGTCTCGCAGCGACTCGTGCCGCGCGCCGACGGGCGCGGGCGCGTCGCGGCGATTGAAATCTTGAAGGCCACCTCGCGCACCAAGCAGTACGTCGAGCAGGGCGAGGCAGAGGGCAAGTCGCTCACGGACGCGATGGAGCAGGGCGAACTCGATGGGATGCAGACCTTCGACTCCGTCATCGAACGACTCATCCGCGAAGGCGTCGTCGATAGAGATGAGGCCCTCGCCTACGCCTCGAACCCCGGCAACCTCCAACTCCGCCTCGTCGATCTCAATGGCACGAAGCCCGCGTCCAAACCTGCCGTCACGATGGCCCCACCGCCGCCACCGACGAGCGAAGCCTCGATGCTTGATATGCTCGAACGCTGAAACGGCACGGACGAAGTTAACAGACGCTTGTTGTGAAGGCGTGATCGCTCGGCTTGGGCGATCACGCCTTCACCTTTCTTGCTTTCCGTCATCTCGACGAAGTGAGCTAAACTCTCCACGCACGAAACCGGCGGCAACCACGCGACGGCGCGAGGCGCATCATACGTGCGGGGCTTCTTAAAGAGAGACTGATGCGTGAGAGAACTTTACAGAATCAGACTCGACAGCGCGCGCTGCTCTGCGTCGCGCTCGTCGCGCTCGTTGCGTGGTGCGCAACTTTAGCGCGCGCGTCGTTGACGCAAGCGCAAGCGAGCGACGGCGATACCGTCACAGTCGATCTGCCCGCGACCGGCGAAGTCAGGATCGAGAATCAACGTGGCGGCATCGCACTCGAAGTCTGGAACGAAGATTATCTCTCCATCTCCTACATCACAGATGGCGCAACGATTCGCGCCGACCAGACATCGCCCGTCAAACTCGACCGCACAGACACACAGCTCTCTATCACCATCGCGAGCGAAATAAACACGCGCGAAACCAACACGCGCGGGGCCACCCTTAATCGCCACGCTGCTCCGACTCGCCGCACTAGTTCATCTCGTCGCGCGACTTCATTACGACGCGTCCCGCTACGCGCTGCCGCTTCGACTCAGTCGAACGCTGCGAGCGCGGGTAAGCCGAACTCGATCAAACTGATCGTCCGCGTTCCTGCGCGCGCGCGCGTCTCAATCGTGACGACGGATGGCGCGGTCGAAGTTCGCGGCGCGCCTGCACGGCTCGACGTGCAGACAGTCGCGGGCGACGTGCGTCTGAGCATCGCGCCCTCTGCGGACGCAGACATCTCGGCGCGCACGCTCTACGGCGCGATCAACGTCGGGGCCGGATTTGGCGCGGGCTCGGAGCGAACTCTGCATGAGAGATTCTCCACGCGCCTCGGCGCGGGCTCGCGCATCCTTCGACTCTCGACCGTGCGTGGTCGCATCGCGCTCGAACAGTCCGCGGAGATCGCCGACGTGCGCAATACGAACAACGCGAATGCTTCACCTGCGCGAGTTGTCGAGACTCAGCCGATGCCGCCAGCGAGTCAGCCTAGACGGCCGCCCGTGCTCATCGGCGCGAACGAGGGCGGCGCAACTCAGAATCCTGCGTCGAAGCCGACGCCGAAGGCCGGTGCGCCGGTTGAGGTGAGCGAGGACGAAGTGCTGACGGTGGACACGAGCGTCGTGACGCTCAACTTCAGCGTCGTTGATCGACAGAGCGGGCGCGCGCTCACGAATCTGATCGGCGCGGACTTCAAGGTGACGGAGAACAACGTCGAGCAGCAGATCACGCACTTCGAGCAGGCTTCCGCGCCGTTCGATCTCGTCCTCCTGCTCGATCTCTCAGGCTCGACCGCGCACGTCACCGATCTCATACGCGGCTCGGCGCGTCGCTTCGTCGATTCCGTGCGCGCTGCGGATCGCGTCGGCATCATCGCCTTCGCGTCTGCGCCGCAAGTCGTCGCGCCTCTCACAACGGACAAGCAAAACTTGCACGCGCGCATCGACGCGATGGGCGCACCGCAGGGCGACACGAAACTCTACGATGCGATCAACTACTCGCTCGATTATCTCGAAGCTAACTCTCCGAAGCAGCGACGACGCGCCATCGTCCTTCTCACGGACGGCATGGACAGCGCGCTCCCGAACGTCACGGGCGAAGGCTCCAAGTTGCCTTACCCTGAACTGAAACATCGCGTGCAGGAGTTCGACGGACTCTTCTATGCGGTGATGACGGACAACTACGAAGAGCCGCAATCGCCGCTCGACGTGCAGCCCGAAACTTACGACCTCGCGTGGGATCGCATGGAAGAGTTGACGAAGGAGGCGGGTGGCCTCTATTACGAAGCGGGCAAGCTCGAAGACGTGGCGGACATCTACGCACACGTCGTCGAAGACCTCGGCACGGTTTACAGCATCTCTTACCTTCCGACCAACAAGGCGCGCGACGGCAGCTTTCGCGCCGTCCACGTCCGCCTCCCACGCCGCCCCGAAGCCATCGCACGTGGCAGAAGCGGCTACTACGCGAAGTGAAATGATGAAGGATGAACGATGAATGATGAAGTAAGTAGGATCGTCTTTACTTCATCGCTCATCGTTCATCCTTCATCGTTGCTTTTGAGCGGCATCGTTAAAGGGCCGCGCCGCGTCTAAGCCTCGTATGCGAACGAGGGGCAGGCTCATCGTCCTCACGGCAATCGTCGTCATCGCGGGAAGCTCTGCGTTGCTCGCGGGCGCGTGCGGGAGTAAACGCGGGGCTGATGTCTCACGTGGGCGCGCGACGCAGGCGGCGTCGGTCGCTGCGGAGGCCCACTCGCTGTCGCCTCTGCCTGAAAGAGAGTTATCGCCGGAGTTGGATCGCATGCGGCTGCGCGTGATGCAGAGAGTTGCGGGGGCACGCGAGTTGGCGTGGGTGTCGGAGCCGCGCATGATCGAGCTGACAGGTTGGGAATACGGCACGCGCGCGCATGAGATGACGGAGATGCTCGGCGGCGAAGAGCTGCGCGCGCTCAGCCGACTGGCCGTCGCGGGTGGGATGCTTTCGGAAGGGACTGATCTCGCCACGCTCGCCGCCGGCTTCACCGCCGCATCAGCCTCGGCGATCTATTCACCGTTCGACAAGCGCGTGCTGCTCGTCGCGCAGGAGCGCGGCAAGTCGTCTTCGTCCAAGTCGTCTTCGTCCAAATCATCGCCATCTTCTTCGTCATCGTCTTCATCTTCATCGACTCCACCTTCATCGACGGGCGCGGCGGACGAGTCGCTGCTCGCGCATGAGTTCACGCACGCTTTGCAGGATCAGCACTTCGAGCTGTTGAAACTTTTGAACGCGAAGCCTTACAACTTCGACCGCTCGGAGGCTGCTTTCGCCGTCGTCGAAGGCGATGCGATGAACGTCGAGCATCGCGTCGAAGAGGGCGATGCCGCGTGGGCCCACCGCACGCCCGAAGAGATCGCGCGCATTGAGGAGGCACGCTTCAGCGCGTTCCGCAAAGAACTCGGCGCGCTCTTTCCCGCGTTGCTCACAGAGACTTTTATCTTTCGCTATCGCGACGGCTCGCGGCTCGTTGAGACCGCGCGGCGCAGGGGCGGCGAGCGGGCCGTCGATGAGTTGTTCGCGCGGCCACCTGCTTCGAGTGAGCAAGTCTTGCACCCGCAGAAGTATTTCGCGAACGAGCAACCGCGCGAAGCTCAGTTCGATGCGACGAAGTTGAACGCGACGGGCTGGCGCGAATCAGTCTCGACACCGCTCGGCGAGCTCGGCGCGCGCGGCCTGCTCTTGAAGTCTCTGAGTCGCATGGAAGCGGAGCGCGCGGCGGCGGGGTGGGGCGGCGACCGCGCATATCTCTTCGAGCGCGGCGCGGGCGAGATGCTCTTCGTCTGGCAGACCGCGTGGGATCGCACGGATGACGCGCGGGAATTCTTTCGCGCTTACAACGCGCTTCAGTTGGCGCGCGGCGCGACGGCAGGCGCGCGCTCGCGCGAGCACGAAAATCTCGCGGAGAAAGTATGGCGCGACGACGGCACGATCACGCGTGTTCGCATCGAAGGCGACTCGGTGCTTGTCCTGCGCGGGCGTGAACAAGATGTCGATGCGGCTCTGTGAGCTTCGATAGCGCGTCCGCGAACGCGCGTCGCTCGTGCGCCGCTTGCTCATCACTTGCTCATCGCTTGTTAGTCGCTCGTCCGTCTCTTTACTCTCCAACGATCCGAATTGTTAACGCACGCCTTGTCGCTTGAAGGCGACTGTCAAATCTTATCTTTTCGTGTATGATGACCGCGCTTTCCCAATCTCTTACCGCACAGCTTAGCCCAACCTCGTCGCGTTAAGCTCGAAGGAGTTTCAGCATGTTAAGAAGAGTTCTCCCGATCCTCTGCGTCGTCGCCGTGATGATCCTGATCGGTTGCGGCGGCACTGACAACACGAACGCCGGCAATACGAACGCCAATCACGCCAACGTCAACCGCGCTTCGACCAACACTACAAACACAGCGCCGACGAATACGGCCGCGACCAACAGCACGACCGCCGACGCGTCCGGCGAGAAGATCGGCGTCGCCGAATGCGACGACTTCATCGCCAAGTACGACGCCTGCGTCTCCGGTAAAGTTCCGGCGGCGGCGCGCGCGCAGTTTCAATCGAGCGTGAAGGAGTGGCGCGACTCTTGGCGCAAGCTCGCCGCCAACCCGCAGACGAAGGGGACGCTCGCGCAGGTGTGCAAGACCTCGATGGAGTCGTCGCGCGCCTCGATGAAGTCCTTCGGCTGCGAGTTCTAGTCTCAACTCCGAACCGGCCACGCCCGACAGTAGAACAAGAGAGAGCCGCGCCGGTCGTGTCCGGGGCGGCTCTCTCACATTACCCTTGATGCGCGGCGCGATACAGGAGTATGCTTGCACCGTTCAGAATCGCAACCCGTCTCTCCACGTGTCCGGTTTTTTTCGGAAAGGAAGTAAAGCCATGAGGAACGCCTGCAAAACGTTCACGCAACTCTCACTCGCGCTCTCACTCTTCATCGCCTGCTCCGCGCTCGCACGCGCCCAAGCGCGCGACCCGCGACTCGTCTCCGCGCGCGCCGGCGGTGTCAACTTCGTCTCCGGCGACGTGACCATGCGACGCGATGGCCGCCAGTCGTGGCAAGGCTTGCGGCAGACCGACGATCTGCGAAGCGGCGACACCGTTCGCACGGGCACGGACGGTCGCGCTGAAATTTTGCTCAACCCCGGCTCGTACCTGCGAGTCGGCGCGAACTCCGAGTTCGTGTTGACCGATGCATCGCTCGACACGCTACGTCTCAAGATCGTGCGTGGCAGCGCGCTCGTCGAAGCGTCGATCTACGATGGTGGCCCGCCTCCTGTCGTGACTCACTCGCTACCGATGACAGGCTCGGTCATTATCGCCAGCGTGCCCTACGTCGCAGGCTTCCGTATCGAGATCGACACGCCGCAGGCACAAGTCCTGATCGTGCGTAGCGGCGTCTATCGCGTCAACGTCGGGAACACGACCGAATTCTACGTGCGCGACGGGCGCGCGCTCGTCGGTCGCGATGGAGTAATAGTTAAAGAAGGAAAGGGGGCCACCATCGCGCCGGGCGGCGCGGTCGAGGTCGTGAAGTTCGACAAGAAGCAGAAGGACGATCTCGACGTGTGGAGCAAGCATCGCGCTGAAGAGTTGGCGCGCGTGAACAGTCGTTTGCCGGTGGGCGCGCTCAACACGATGCTGACGAGCATGAGGTGGGATAGCTTCAAGTGGGGCTATAACCCGACCGGCTTCTGGTTCTATGACTGGACAGCTCTCTCATATACCTACATCCCGTTCTCTAGTTGCCGCTCACCTTACGGCTACGTCTACAACATTGCCGCGCCCGGTCTGCTCAACATCTGCGACTGCTATCGCGGCTCCGACTATCATCGACCACCGCCGCCCATCATCGGCAGGTATGGAAACGGCGGTGGAACAACGACCGGCGGCGGTTGGGGCACGATAACTTCCGGCGGCGGCACAACCACGTCGGGCGGTGGCGGCATGACGACCGGCGGCGGCTCGACGTTCGGCGGCGGCGGCAGCATGATCAGCCACGCACCCGCAGACAGCGCGCCCGCTTCCACGGCCCCTCATCCCGGCAGCGAGTCGTCGCACAGGATCGATCCTCCGCTCTAAGCTCAGGAGTTCGAGCGACGAATAGAAACTCGGCGCTGAGACGTTAGTCAGAAACGGCAGACGAGCGCTTTGACGAATCGCCCCGCCGCGCATCACTTGCGCGGCGGGGCGATCTCGTTTGCGAGTCTTATATGCTACGCGCGCGTGCGAGTCTTATATGCTACGCGCGCGTGTTAACTGCGTGACGGGACGATCTCGTCGGCCACCGCGAGCGCATTGCGCGTGACGGCCTCGATGCCGTTGGCGGACGCGACCGTGTCGCCGACCATGTAGAGCTTCGGCAGGTGCGTGCGGTGTGTGAGTGGATCGGCGACGGAAGTTTCGAGCGTGCGCGCCAAGCCCCAGACCGCGCCGAGCCTGCGACGTGTCTGCTCATAGTAAGTGCGCGGCGTTAAAGTCTCGATGACCTCCGCGCCGTCGGCGATCTCCGGCAACGCCGCGTGCAGACGTTCCCACCAGAACGCGAGCGCACGCTCGTCCTGCGCCTCGTGCTCCGACTCGTCTTCGTGATAAGCGAACCACTCTGCCGTGTCGGCGAAAGCTGCGAGCGTTGCGGCGCGCGTTCCTTCCGGCCCTCGCGCGTCCGTCGCGGGCCCGACGTTGAGCGCGAACATCGAGCGCGTCGCGTCAAGCGTTGATCGTGTCGCATCAGTTGTCGGTCGTGTCGGGCCTTCATCTCCGTCATCATCGTTCAACAAGATCATTCGCTCCGACGGCAAGCGCGACGCCGCGCTCTCATCCATGCTGAAGAGGACGAGGTATGCGCCCCAGCCGCGCAGAGCTTTCAGGCGCGCGCGCACGTCCGCAGGCGTGCGGCTCGCGCCGATGAGCTTGCCGTAGGTGTCCCACACCGTCAGGTTGCTCACCACCGCGCGCGATGCACGCACGGTCTCGCCGCTCAAGAGATCGACGCCGACAACTTCGCCTGCCGCGTCGTATGCGAGCCGCAGCGCGGTCGTGTCGAAACGCACAGTGCCGCCGCTCATCTTGATCGACTCCGTGAGCGCATCCGCGTGCGCCTGCGGGCCACCCGCGAGCGCGTAGAGCCCGCGATGTGGAAGCGCGAGCGCGTGCGCGGCATTGAGCAGCGAGCACTCGTCGCTCGCGCACGACGCGAAGAGTTGTAGCTGCGCGTCGATGAAACTTCGCAGACGCGGCGACGCAGCGATGAGACGACTCGCGACCGTCTCCGTGCGAGCGGCGACGATCCGTTCACGATCATTATGCGTCTGTTCGTTGCCTCTGCTTCGTTCATCGCCCTGCGATCCTTTGCCGCGCCCGCCGATCTTCCAGCCAAGCAGCGTGCGCGGACTCACACTCCTATTCGACGTTCGTGCGTGCGCGGCTTCGTCGGCATCTGCGAGTAGTCGCAGTTCGCTGTAGAGATCGACGGCGAGCGCGGCGCATTCGGGAAACGCCGCGCGCAAGTCGTCTGCAAACTCTTCGTAGTGATCTGTGCCGACGCGAATCTCTGTGCGGTCGCCGAGTCGCACGATGTAGGCGGGCGAGAGGCGTCGCGCGCGCGGCGGCGCGACGGGAAGTTGTGCGAAGAGGCGGGCGTGCGTCTGGCCCTCGCCCCAGCCTGAGTAGAGACCTGCGGCCGGCTCGAACGTGTAGCCGAACTTCTCGAACGACGCCGCGCATCCACCCGCGCTCGATTCGCGCTCGACGACGCACACCTTCAAGCCTCGCGCCGCGAGCAGCGCACCGGCCGTCAGCCCGCCCAAGCCCGCACCGACGACGACAATCTCGTAGCTCATCGGTTCAGAAAAGTTTGTTGAAGACGTGCGCGCAGAGTTCGACGAGCGCGCCCGGTGTCGGCGGCGTAGGTGGCGGTGGAAACTTCCGCTCGATGAAAGGTTGCAGCACGATGAGGACTGACGAGATGCCGTTGAAGAAGAAGTGTATGGCGACGCACGGCAGAAGTCTTCCCGTTCGCGCGCGCACGATGGTGAGGACGGAGCTGAGCAACAGGATCGCCGAGATCGCTGCGACGTTCGGTAGATACTGCGGGACGTGTATCGCCGCGAAGATCAGGATCACTATAACTGCGCCCCACGTCGCGCCGATCCGCTTGCGCAGGCCCGAATAGAGCACGCCGCGAAAGACAACTTCCTCGACAAGCGGCGCGGTGAAGGTGGCCAGCGCGGCGATGGTGTAGCGCGCGGCGGTGGAGCTGAGAATCATGCGCTCCAAATCCGTCTCAGGATCGCCGAAGATTGCGGAGAGCCCTTGCGCCGCGCCGAGTAATAACAAGGTAATGCCGAGACATGACCAGAGACCGAGTCGCGGCGACCACGTCCAGCCGAGCGTGCGAAAGAAGGGCCGCTTGCGAAAGCCCGTCACGACTGTCCACGCAACGCCGAGCGTGAGCAGGTGCGCCGGGATGATCGCTATGATCGAGAGGAGGATGGCCCTTTGGCTCTTCGCAATGTTAGCGATCTGTATGGGGTCGAACGTGTGGAACGACAGCACGTAAGGGATCACGAAAACGAGTTGGACGACGAGCAGCAGGAACAAGCTCGCGAGCGTGACGCCGATGCCGAGCAGCACGCCCCACGGCGGGTTGTCGGGATTCGGCGCAGCGAACGCCGGAGAGTCTTGCGGCGCATGCGCGGCTTCGGCGTCGTTCAGATCGAACCCGAAGGGGTTTGGATCAAACTTCGCGCTTTGGTCGGTCGGCGTTTCCACGGTTGGGTGCGAGTTTAAGAGACGCAGAAGTGAAAAGGCAAAAGCACAGGGCCGAGCGAGAGAGATGCGAGACTCAATCTCACATCTTCACTTCAACCCTAATCGTTCGGCGGCGAGTTGCAAACCGATGATCGTCTTGGCATCTTCGATCTCGTTCGCGTCGATCATCTCCAAGGCGCGCGCAAAAGAGAGGCGGACGATCTCCAAGTCTTCGTCCTCTTCGGGCCGTCGCTCGGTCTCAGTGAGATCGGTCGCGAGATAGACCCACATCTTCTCGGCGCAGAAGCCGGGCGAGACGAAGAACTCCGTCAGCTTCTCAAGGCTTGCGGCGACGACGCCCAACTCTTCTTCTAACTCGCGCGCCGCACACTCTTCCGGCGGCTCGAACTCGTCGCGACTCCCCGCCGGAATCTCCAACAAGTATTTGACGGCCGGATGTCTATACTGCCTGACGAGCCCGACTGTGTTGTCGTCGAAGACCGCGACGATGGCCGCGCTCCCTGCGTGGCGCACCACGTCGCGTCGATTCGTGCGTTGGCCCTCGCGCACCGTGTCAATCGAAACCGTAAAGACGCGACCTTGAAACACGTCCTCGCTCGCGAGAACTTCCGGCGCTTCCTTGTGTGATGTATCCATGAAACCTTTCCGCGACGCAGATCGCGCGTCGATCCAACTTCGAGAGGCCCGATCCTATTTCGAGTATCGTGCTTCTGCTTTCAGTCTGGCTGCGACAATTTAAATCTTAGTCCATAGCGCGTTCAAGCTCGCGCGAGATGCGCTTTGACTTCGCCGACAAGATAGAGCGAGCCTGTGACGCAGATCATGCCGCCCTGCGACGTGAGATCGCGAGCCATTCGCAACGCTTCGGACGAAGACGACGCGAGGGAGACTTTCGCCGGATCGAATACGGACGGCACGAAGGCCCGTAGCGCGTCGGGCGCGGTGGCCCGTGGGTTGTCGATAGAGGTGAGGATCAAATGATCGGCGGCGGGAAAGAGCGCGGCAGCGATCTCCGTCAAGTCTTTGTCGCGCATCGCGCCGAAGACGATGGTGAAAGGTGAGCGCGCGAACTCGTTGAGATATGCGCGCAGCGCGAGCGCGCCCGCAGGGTTGTGCGCGCCGTCGAGGATGATGCGCGTCGCTCCGTCGATGAGTTCAAGCCTGCCGGGATGCGTGGCCGCTTCGAGACCGGCGACGATTGCTGCGCGCGTTACTTGCGTGAAGCCGCGCGCGCGCAAAACCTCGGCGAGCGAGATTGCAGTTGCGGCGTTCGCGAGTTGGTGACGACCGCGCAGGCTAAGCGTGACGCTCTCATAAGCGTCTTCGCCGGTGCGGAAGGTGGCCCGCAGGCGGCCATCGCTCGTTGCACCTTCAATGCGTATGTCTCCGGTCGCGAAGCGCGGCGCGACGTTTGTCTCACGACAGCGCGCGAGGATGACTTCGAGCGCGTCAGCCTCTTGCGCTGAGATGACAGCTTCGACGCCGGGACGAATGATGGCGGCCTTCTCCGCGGCGATCTCGCCGAGCGTCGTGCCCAGATATTCTTGATGATCGAGCGCGACAGGCGTGATGGCGACAACGGAAGCGAGCGCGGCGGTCGTCGCATCGAGACGGCCGCCCAAGCCCGTCTCAAGGACGGCCAGATCAATGCGCGCGTCGCGGAAGGCGCAGAGCGCGATTGCCGTCACCTGCTCGAAGAACGAGGGGAGCGCGCCCGCGTCATCGCGCAAAGTGAGCGCGGCGTCGCGCACGCGCAAGGTGTGGCGTGCGAAGTCGTCGCGAGTGATGTCGCGTCCGTCGATTCTGATCCGCTCGGTGATCGAGACGAGGTGTGGCGAGGTGTAGAGGCCTGTTCTGATCGAAGCGGCGTGCAAGATGGCATCGAGCATCACGGCGGTCGAGCCCTTGCCGTTCGTGCCCGCGATCTGGACGGAGGGGAAAGACTGTTCGGGATGAGAGAGCGCGGCGAGCAAGCGGCGCACGTTATCGAGACCGAGCTTGACGACGAGCGTCTCATGACCCAGCGCGAGGAGGGATTGAACCGCTTCGTCGAAGGTCATCGATTAAATAAGTTCAAAGTTGAAAGTTAAAGGTTGAAAGTTAAAGGTTGAAAGTTTGAGGCTCAGGGCTTGAGGGCCGGATCGTTAGATTCGTCCTCCGTTTAAACTTTGGACTTTGAACTTGGGACTTTCAACTCTTGATCCCCGTCGGCGCGCGGGCCTTCCGGCGTGAGTTTTGAATCGGGATCGTTGCCGTCGCTGTCGAAGAGGTAAGCGGGAGGCGTGTATTTGATCGAAGGGTTCATCATGAAGCCGAGCAAGCGGACGATCATGGCGCGCAGCTCGCGCCGATCAACGATCATGTCGATCATGCCATGCTCCAAGAGAAACTCGGATCGTTGAAACCCTTTCGGGAGTTTCTGCCGGATGGTCTGCTCGATAACGCGGGGGCCCGCAAAGCCGATGAGAGCCTTTGGCTCTGCGATGATCGCGTCGCCGAGCATGGCGAAGCTGGCGGTGACGCCGCCCGTGGTCGGATCGGTCAAGACGGAGATAAAAGGCAGTCGTGCTCTATCCAACTCTGCGAGCGCGGCGGAGATTTTCGCCATCTGCATCAAGCTCAGCGTGCCCTCTTGCATCCGCGCGCCGCCTGAAGAAGCGACGGTCACGACCGCCGCGCGCTCACGCGTGGCGCGCTCGATGATGCGCGTCACTTTCTCGCCGACGGCGACGCCCATCGAGCCGCCGAGGAAGCTGAAGTCCATCGCGCCCACGTACACGTGATGGCCCCCCATCGTGCCGCGCGCCGTGATGATCGCTTCGGGAAGTCCGGTGGCGCGGCGTGCCTGTTCGAGTCGCAGCTTGTAGGGCTTGGTGTCGGTGAAGTTGAGCGGGTCGTGCGAGATCACATCGGAGTCGAGTTCTTCATACTTCGCTTCGTCGTAGAGCATGGCGAGACGTTCGCGCGCGCCGATGCGGAAGTGAAAGTCGCAGTGGGTGCAGACCTGTAGCGACTCGTCCAACTCGCGCTTGTAGAGGGCCGCCTCGCACTCCGGGCACTTGACGAAGATGCCCTCGGTCTTGACGACGCGCTCGCCCTCCGGCACGGGCTCGATCTTCTGCTCCTTCTTCCTGAACCAAGTCATAGAGAAATGATGAAGGATGAACGATGAACGATGAAGTGAAAGACCGACGATGAACTGCGGTCGCTGATATCTGAACGACGAAATTGTAGCACCGATGTTAAGCGGAACGAACGGCGTGGCCGATCTCTTACCTCATCGTTCATCGTTCCGCGTTCATCGTTTCTAACAGTGGGCGCGGCGCGTTCAGGCGCGGCGAGTGGCTTTCGTGAAGGCTCATCTCGACGGCTTCGAGCAGCATCCCTGTCAGCACGCGCTCCGCCTCGCAGAGATCGCCGGTGATGGTGCAGCCTGCGGCGTTGCGATGTCCACCGCCGCCGAATCGCTCGGCGATGCGGGCCACGTTGACCTCGCCCTTCGATCTTAAGCTCGTGCGATAGACGCCCGGCGCGGTCTCTTTGAAAAATGCGACCGCCTCGATGTCGCCGCAGGTCATCGGGTAGCTGACGAAGCCGTCGCTGTCCTCTTCGGAAGCCCCTGAGTCCTCCTGCATCGCAAGCGTCTGGTGCATCGATGCGACGCGCCCCGTCGGGTCTTGCCGCGCCGTCGAGAGCACGCGACTCAAGAGGTTCAATTTGCTCCACGGATAGTTTGAGAAGACCGCCTGCGAAATCTTCGCGGGCTTCACTCCGGCGCGCACCAACTCGGAGGCCACCTTGAACGTGCGCTCTGAAGTGTTCGAGTAGTGGAACGATCCGGTGTCGGTCAGGAGCGCGGTATAGACGCACTCGGCGATCTCTCTCGTGGGCCGGACGCCGATGGCTTTGCAGAGATTGTAGATCATCTCGCCGACGGCGGAGGCGGTCGCGTCGATCCAGTTGATCTGTCCAAAGAGGGAAGTGGTCGCGTGGTGATCGATGTTGACGACGAGTTGCTTGTCCAAGCCTTCGAGACCGGGCCGCTCAACGTCCGAGCATTCGATGACGAAGACCGCGTCGTACTGAGAGTCGATTGCGGGCGTGACGCGCACCGAATCCGCGCCGGGAAGTTTGAGGTAAGCGTGCGGCACTGCGTCGCGCATGACGACTTCCGGTTCTTTGCCGAGAGCGCGCAGCAGCCAGTAGAGACCGAGGCTCGATCCCAATCCGTCGCCGTCCGGACGCACGTGTGAGGTGATGGCGAAACGCTGCTTCGCGACGATGAGATCGACGACCTGACTGAGCATGATAAAAAGAAACGATGAACGATGAACGATGAACGATGAAGTGAAGAGATGCACTCTTACTTCATCGTTCATCGTTCATCGTTCATCGTTTCGCTGTCTCCTTCCTCTGCGGCAGCCTGCGGCGCGCTCGTGTCTTCGGGCGCGGGGCTGTCATCATGTGTGATCTCGCGGAGCAGATCGTCAACGCGCGCGGCGCGCTCCTCGATGGTGTCGCGGACGAAGTTGATCTGCGGCGCGTGGCGCAGGCTCAAGTTCGTGGCGAGCTGGCGACGAACGTAAGGGGCCGCGTTCTGCAACGCGCGCAGGGCCTTCAACGCTTCGGCATCCGTGCCCACGACCGTGACGTAGATTTTCGCCTCGCGCAGATTGTCCGACATACGCACGTCTGTCACGGTGACAGACATGATGCGCGGGTCTTCCAACTCGAAGCCCACGATCTGCACGATCTCCTCGCGCACCTGCTCCGCGACTCTTTCTGGTCTCCGCATAAAACAGTTTCATGTTTCAAGTTCCAAGTTTCAGGTTCGCGACTTTCAACTTGAAACCTTCAACTTGTAACTTGAAACTAAAGCTCTGTCGCCGCGATCTGCTCGACGATGTAGCACTCGATCTGATCGCCGACCTTCAAGTCGTTGAAGTTCTCCAAGCCGATGCCGCACTCGAAGCCCTCGCGCACCTCGGACACGTCGTCCTTGACGCGACGCACACTTGCGATGCCGCCCTCCCAAGCGACGACGCCGTCGCGGATCAGCCGTGCTCGTCCGGTGCGACGGATGACGCCGTTGACGACCATGCAGCCCGCGACGTTTCCGGCGCGCGGCACTTTGAAGACCGCACGCACGTCCGCCTTGCCGAGAATGCGCTCCGTCTCGATCTTGTCGAGCATCCCGATCATCGCGGCGCGTATCTCTTCCTCAACCTTGTAGATGATCGAGTGGAGACGTATGTCAACGTGCTCAAACTTGGCGAGATCGTTCGCGCGCGATTCCGGCCGCACGTTGAAGCCGATGATGACGACCGCGCTGTTCGACGCTCCGGCTTGCGTCGCTGATGCAAGCAGAACGTCTGACTCCGTGATCGCGCCGACGCCGGAGCGTATGACTTTGACCTTCACCGCGTCGGTTGAAAGTTTCTGCAAAGTGCTCTTGAGAACTTCGACCGATCCCTGCACGTCAGCCTTCAAGACGACGAGCAGTTCCTTGACCTCTTTCTGTCCCAGAGCCTCGATGCCGCGCTTGGTCGTTTGCAGCAGCGTGCTCTGTCGTGCGAGTTGCTGTCGATGCTCGGAGATACTTTGCGCGCGTGCGATGTCGGCGACGACCTGAAAAGTGTCGCCCGCCTGCGGCACGCCCTGAAGTCCGAGCACTTCGACGGGCGTCGAGGGCCCCACCTCACTAACCGCCTTGCCGCGATCATCGAACATGGCGCGCACCTTGCCGTGAACCTGTCCCGCGATGAACGGATCGTGCACGCGCAACGTGCCCTGCTGCACGAGCACGGTAGCGACTGCGCCGCGACCACGATCCAGCTTCGCTTCGAGCACGACGCCGGAAGCGAGACGCGTCGGGCTCGCCTTCAAATTCAAGATGTCGGTCGTGAGCAGAACGGTTTCAAGCAGCGCGTCGAGATTCTTGCGCTGCTTGGCAGAGACTTCGACCATCTCTGTCTCGCCGCCCCACTCGACCGGATTCAGGCCCTGGCCCGCCAACTCCTGTCGGACACGCGCGGGATTGGCGTCGGGCCGGTCGATCTTATTAATCGCGACGACGATGGGCACTTTCGCCGCGCGCGAGTGTTCAATCGCCTCAATCGTCTGCGGCATAACACCGTCGTCAGCCGCGACGACGAGCACGACGATGTCCGTCGCCTTCGCGCCGCGCGCGCGCATCATCGTGAACGCCTCATGACCGGGCGTGTCGAGAAAGACGACACGGCGCGTTCCCGAAGCATCGTCGCCGCCCGGAACTTGCACGCTGTACGCGCCGATGTGCTGCGTGATGCCGCCCGCTTCGCCCGCCGCGACTTCCGTCGTGCGAATGCCGTCGAGCAGAGAGGTCTTGCCGTGATCGACGTGGCCCATGACGGTGACGACAGGCGCACGCGGCAACTCAACGTCGTCTGCATCGGTGGCGATCAACTCCTCGAACTCTTCCTCGGCGATCATCTCCTCGAAAGGAACGAACTGCACGTCGTAGCCGAAGCGTTGACCGAGTTCGGAAGCGACCCCGTTGTCGAGCGGCTGATTGATCGTGGCGAAGACTTTGCGCTGCATGAGCAGCGAGACGATGTCCTTCGGCTTGATGCCGATCTTCTCGGCGAACTCCTTGACGGTCGAGCCTTCGACGAGACGCACGGGCGTCAACTCGTCTGTCGCGACCGCAGCGCCGCCCGATCCCATCGTGCCGCGAATGCGATCTTCGAGCGAGAGAGCACGTGGCGGCGTAACGAAGTCGCGGTCGAAGCGGCCACCTTTGCCGCGCGGCGCGTCGAGCGCGCCCCCACGTCGCGGGCGCGCGGAGCGACCACCGGGCCTTCGCGCATCTGCGGGCGGCGTGTAAACAGTCTGCGGCGTGGCGGACTCGCCGGGCGTGCCGTGCGGCTCGAACGAAGCATCGCGACCGCCACCGCGCCGGCCATCGCGACCTCGACTGGCCCGCTCGCGCGGCGTGGCCGGTGCGGGGGCCACTACGGGCGCGCGCTCGCCGTGCTTGAGCCCTGAGTCGAGCGCGGCTTGTGTGAGCCGCATGACTCTGACCTGTCGCGCGGGCTGCGACGCAGTCGCGTCCGCCTGCGCGTCAGCCGCCGCAAGCTCGCTCGATGCTTCGGCGATCTCGCTGGTCACTATCGATGCGTGCGGCTCGTCGGTCGGCACGCTCTCGATCTCATCTTGCGGCGCGTGTGTCGTCGCGCTCGCTTCAGCTTGTGCCTGCGGCTGCGCCGACGTTGTCGCTATGACGGGCGGCTCGGCTCGCTGCGCGGGCGGGAGCTTCTTGATGAGTCGCGCGATGGAAGGCTTCGTTGCGGCGGTCGCGCCCTGCGCGTCCATCGTTTGCGATTCGGCGACAGCGACATGCGCATCGTCCGCGCTCGTCTCAAACGTCGCCGGAGACGGCGGCGGGACGGAGGCGTGAATGTCTTCGCTCTCGCTCGCTGTGGCGGGGGCCACCGCCTGCGGTGCATGCTTGATGACGCGGATGGAGCGCTCTTTGGGCGGGGCCGCCTTGGGGAAGTAGCGGTTGCGTATCTTCTCCGCCAACTCTTTCGAGACGGTGTTCGAGGGAACGCTAACGTCCACGCCCTCGCGCCTGATCTCTTCGATGAGTCGCTTGGATTCGAGCTTCAGCTCTTTGGCGAGATCGTAGATGCGTATCTTTGACGTAACGGCTGACATGAACTCCTTAACTTCGACGCTTCACAGTAAAGACGGCGTCGCGCGCTTCAAAGGTTTCTGACAGGGAACTCGCTCGCCTCGTCCAAACCTTTAGCAGCGCGCGTCTCGGTCTTCACATAGATAGACCGTCCGGCGTGCGGTTCGCTCTCAAGGCGAGTCACACGAGAGCGCGCCGCGACGGACGACGCGCAAGCCCACGCGGGCCCTACTCCGCACTTTGGGAAGCATCACGCTTCTCATTTCCGTCGGCGCTCTCTTCATCTCTCACCTGCTCGCGACGGGCGGGAGCGGGCTTCGACGAAACTTGATGTTCCGGCGCGGAGACTTCCGTCGCCGAAACCGTTGGCGAGATCGGCGAGTCGTCTTCCACAGGCGGCTGGCCCTCGTACGCAGCTTCCGCTTTGGCAAGCACCGCCGCTTCGGTCGAGGTCATGCCCGGCGCGGGCGTGATCGTGTCGGGTCTGAGATCGCGACCCACGTCTTGCAACGCCAACTGATCGATCGACATCTGCTCGACTTCGCTGAGCGCGACCGGATCGGCTGAATCGATAGCGAGCGCATCGTGCCCAGCGTGGAACGGTTCACCGCCCTCGACCGCTTCGTCGTAGCCTTCGTTGGTCATCGCATTCGAGGGTTTAACTTCGTCCGCATCGACATTCGGATCAGCCTCTGCGGAGTAAGCGTGCTGCTCAACTTCTTCGCCGCTTGCTTCATCCGTGCGGCCTTCGACGTGAGCGTCGCCCGCGTTGTCGTCCATCTGTTCATCGACTGCGCTTATCGATTCTGCTTCGGCATCTTCGCCGTCAACGGTTTCAGTCGCTTCGACTCCCGCAGTCGCGGCGACTTCATCGGCAGGTCCGCCTTCATTAGTTTCAACCGGGCCCTCTTCGCTCTCAGTCTGCTTGCTGCGCTCGCGCGCGGCGACGATTGCCTGCGCCGAGTCGAGCATCGCCTGCGCTTCGTCGAGACTCGTGTCGAGCATTTCGACGAGCGTGTCGATGTCGAGCGCGGCGAGCGCGTCGATGTCGTCGATGCCGTGTTCGGCGAGGGCGGCTGATGTCGATGCCGTCACGCCTTCCAAAGCGGTCAAAGGAACTGCGCCGCCCGAAGCGATGAGCGCGCCCATCTGCTCGGCGACTTCCTTCTTGATCTCTTCCTCGCTGCGAATGTCTATGTTCCAACCGACGAGCTTCGTCGCGAGCCGCACGTTCTGCCCGCGCTTGCCGATGGCGAGACTCAACTGATCTTCGTTAACGATCACTTCCATCTGCCGGCTCTCGATGTCCGTGATGCGAACCTGATTGACCTTCGCGGGCGACAGGGCATTCGCCGCAAACACGGAAGGCTCTTCAGACCACTCGATGATGTCGATCTTCTCGCCGCGCAACTCTCTGATGATCGCCTGCACGCGCGAGCCCTTCATGCCGACGCACGCGCCGACCGGATCAACGTCGCGCTCGGTTGAAGAGACGGCGATCTTCGCGCGCTCGCCCGGCTCGCGCACGGCGGATTTGATGACGACCGTGCCATCGTAAATCTCCGGCACTTCCATCTCGAAGAGTCGCTTCAAAAGTTCGCCCGAAGAGCGCGAGGTGATGATCTGTGGCCCCTTCGCTTCCTTCAACACGTCTTCGATGACGACGCGGATGCGCTCGCCCTGATTCCACTGCTCGCCGCGCGACTGTTCCTTGCGCGGCAGCAAGGATTCGACCGTGCCGAGATCGACGATGATGTCGCCGCGCTCGAAACGCTTGACCATGCCGTTGACGAGATCGCCGACCTTGTCGATGTACTGCTCATAGACTTGCGCGCGCACGGCATCACGCACCTTCTGAAAAAGAATCTGCTTCGCGGTCTGCGCCGCGATGCGTCCCATCTCTTCCATCGGCAGAGGCAGTTGCAGTTCGTCGCCTACGTCAACCTCTTCGCCCGCGAGTTCCTGCGCTTCGGCGAGCGACATCTCGCGTCCCGGGTTCGTCACCTCTTCGACGACGACCTTCGACGCGAACAGCTCGATACCTGCTTCGCTGCTCCATTCGACGGCGATCTCTTCGCCCGCCTTGAACTGCTTGCGCGCCGCCGCACGCACCGCCTCCTTCATCGCCTCGATGACGAGTTCGCGGTCGATGCTGTGCTCCTTGCACAGCGCGTCAATGCTCTGTCCGATGGATGCGCTCATAACTTTTCGTCTCTACTCCGGCGCGTTGCGCGGGCGCTTGCCGTTGCCCACACGTTACGACCGGCTATTCTGTTGTTATTCAGTTGTTAGATGCGCCGCCCTGCTTGGCGGCTTTCTCGCGTTCGGCGGCGAGGCGAAACTCCTCCTCAACGTCGATCTCCAGATTCGCCTTCACGACGACTTTAATCGGGACTCTAACCTCGCCACTCGTCTTGTCGTCGAAGACGACTGTCTCACCTTCTACGCCGACGATGCGCCCCTTGAAGTTGCGTTGACCGTTCACGGGCTCGCGCACCTTCATCTTCGCCATGTGCCCTGCGAAACGCTCGTAGTCCTCCCGCTTGTAGAGTCCGCGTTCGAGTCCGGGCGAGGAGACTTCGAGTGTATATGCCGAACTGATGTAATCCTCCACGTCCAAGAGCGTGCCGATGTGACGGCTCACGGTCGAACAGTCCGCGTGGGTGACACCGCCCGGCTTGTCGATGAAGATACGCACCGCCGCGCTTCGTCCAATGACGCCCACGTCCGCATGAACCAACTCCAACCCGTGCTCTGCGGCCACGCGCTCGGCAATCCCCCTGATGCGTCCCTCTATCTCTGCCGACTCCAACGCTTCACTACCCCCTGTCAAAAATCGCCTTCCGCGCAAACAAAAAGTGGGCGCGAACCCACTGGAAACGTTAGCCGCGCTCCGTGCAAGAGGCGGATTATACGGGACGATGCGCGGGCTAGGCAAGCGGGCAACGATTGCGGATTGCGGATTGCGGATTGAAAGAGAGAGCCTAGTTTCTAATCCGCAATCCGCAATTCCTCATGCGCCTAGCTTCGCTTTGACGATCTCACTCATCACGCGTCCGTCCGCCGAGCGACCGGCGAGTTTTCCCTGCGCCGACTTCATCACCGCGCCCATCTCCTTCATCGTGGTCGCGCCGGTCTCCGTGATCGCGGCGGCGATGGCTTGCTCGATCTCCTCGCGCGTCGCGGCTTGCGGCAGATACTCCTCGATGACACGGATTTCGACGCGCTCCTTCTCGGCGAGTTCGGGGCGATTGCCTTTATCGTACTGCTCGACCGAATCCTTGCGCTGCTTGACGAGCGACTGGAAGAGTTTCGTCAACTCCTCGTCGGTCAACTCACCGCCCTTGTCGATCTGGCGATTCATGATCGCGGCTTTGACCATACGCAGTGTTGAGAGTCGCGGCGCGTCCTGCGCTTTCATCGCGGCGGTCAGGTCGTCTGTAATGCGTTGCTTCAATGACATAGTTCGTGGCCTCGAAGATTATTTCAATGGAGTTTCGATTAAGGGATCGACAAGCAACTTTGCCGCTTCTTGCTTCACGCGGCGGCGCGACCGTTTGAGCGCGCGAGGTGCGCTTTGAGGAAGCGTCCGGTCTCCGACTCTTTGGCGCGCATGATCTGTTCGGGCGTGCCGCGAGCGATGATGAACCCGCCCGCGTCGCCACCTTCAGGCCCAAGATCGATAACATGATCGGCGGTCTTGATCACGTCCAAGTTGTGCTCGATGACGAGCAGCGAGCCGCCCGCTTCAACCAGTGTGCGGAAAGCGGCCAGCAGCTTGTTGATATCCTCGAAGTGCAAGCCGGTGGTCGGCTCGTCGAAGATGTAGAGCGTGCGCGCGCCGGTCTTCTTCGAGAGGTGCGCGGCGAGCTTGATGCGTTGCGCCTCGCCACCCGAAAGAGTTGTCGCCGACTGGCCGAGACGCAGATAACCGAGACCAACGTCGTCGAGCACGCGCAGTTTGTTAGCGATCCGGTTCACGTCGCGGAAGAAGTGCATCGCCTCGCGCACGGTCATGTTCAGCACGTCGTTGATGCCCTTGCCGTGATAGCGCACGTCCAAGACGGTTTGCTTGAAGCGCGTGCCCTTGCATTCCTCGCAGACTAATTCCACGTCCGCCAAGAACTGCATCTCGACTGTCACAGTGCCGTCGCCCTCGCACACGTCGCAGCGACCACCGGGGACGTTGAAGGAGAAGTGCGACGCATCCAAGCCCTTCGACTGAGCGTCGCGCGTTGAGGCGAAGGCTTCACGTATGCCGTCGTAAACTTTGATATACGTGACAGGGTTCGAGCGCGGCGTGCGACCGATGGGCGACTGATCGACTAAGATCACATCGTCGATCTGATTCGCGCCTTCGATCTTCGCAAATGCGCCGACGTGGCCCGTCCACTCGCCGCGCATCTTCTTGATCCCTGCGAACAACACATCGTGAACGAGAGTTGACTTGCCGGAGCCGGAGACGCCGGTGATGCAGGTGAAAATCTCCAAAGGGATTTCCACGTCGATAGATTTCAGGTTGTGCTCGCTTGCACCGCGAATCGTCAACTTCTTCTTCGACGTACGACGCTGCTTCGGCTCTTTGATCTCCACCTCGCCGCGCAAATATTTTCCGGTGAGCGTCGCGGAATCTTTCAAAAGCCCAGCAAAATCGCCCTCAAAGACGACGCGGCCGCCGAGTTCCCCGGCGGCTGGCCCTATGTCGAGGATGTGATCGGCGGCGCGCATCATGTCGGCATCGTGCTCGACGACGAGGACGGTGTTGCCGATGTCGCGCAGGTCGTGAAGCAGTTTGATCAAGCGTTCGCTGTCGCGCGGGTGCAGACCGATTGAAGGCTCGTCCAAAACATACAACGCGCCGACGAGCGACGAGCCGAGATTCGTCGCGAGTTGAATGCGCTGCGCTTCGCCGCCCGACAAAGTCGAAGCGAGACGGTCGAGCGTTAAATAGTCGAGACCAACATCGACGAGGAAGCGTAGTCGTCTGCGAATCTCAAGCATCACCTTGTCGGCGATGGCCGTCTGCTCCGTCGTCAACTCAAGCGTGTCGAAGAAGACTGCCGAGTCTTTAACGTGAAGCTGACAGATTTCCGGCAGCGTGCGATTGCCGACTCTCACGTCGCGCGCTTCTTGACGGAGCCGTCCGCCGTGGCAATCGGGGCAGAGCGTGTAGCCGCGATAGCGCGAGAGGAAGACGCGGACGTGCAGTTTATATTTTTTAGTTTCGAGCCACTCGAAGAACCCGCGCACGCCAGACCAGTTGCCCTTGCCTTCGACGATGGCCCTCTGCTGCGCTTTCGAGAGCGACGCGAACGGCTCGTCCATCGAAATCTTTTCCGTGCGCGCGAAGCGTTTGAGTTCCGTGCGAGCCCATTCATACTGCGGCTTCGTCCACGGCTCAATCGCGCCGTCTTCCAGAGAGAGTTGCGGGTTCGGGATGACGAGATCGAGATCGAGACCGATGGTGTTGCCGAAGCCCTGACACGTCGGGCACGCGCCGTATGGATTGTTGAAGCTGAAGAGTCGCGGCTCCGGCTCGGCGTAGATCGTATGGTCGTACTTGCACTCGAAGCGTTCGGAGAAGTTGAGCGCGCGCGACGGCGCATCGTCGGTCGGCGCGGTCTGAACGACGGCGATACCGTGGCCTTCGACGAAGCAAGTCTCTAACGAATCGACGAGGCGCGTGCGTACATCTTCGCGCGCGGCGAGGCGATCGACGAGGACGTAAACGTCCGCGAAGTCCGCGCGCGTGTAGTCGTCGGGTGAGCGCAGTTCGATGATCTGGCCCTGCGAGTAGAGTCGCGTGAAGCCGCGCTGCATGAGGCTCATCACGTGTGCGACGATCATCTGTCGGCTGATCACACCGCTCGATTCGATCTTAGTCTTGCGCGACTTGGTTGATTTCTTGCCCGCGCCGTTGCCGTTCATCTCAATTCTCATTCCCGCGTCGGCGGGAAAGAGGACGTAGAAGCGCGTGCCTTCGGCGAGCGTCGAGAGAATTTCGGAGGCGGAAGAATCGGGCGAGTCTTTGTGAACTTCACGACCGCAGACGCGACAGATAGTCGTGCCGACGCGCGCGTACAAGAGTCGCAGGTAGTCGTAGATTTCCGTCTGCGTGCCGACGGTCGAGCGCGGGTTGCGCGTCGAGTTCTTCTGCCGGATCGCAATCGCGGGCGGGATGCCGCGCACCTCGTCCACGTCCGGCTTGTCCATGCGCTCAAGGAACTGCCGCGCGTATGACGAAAGAGATTCGACGTAGCGACGCTGGCCCTCGGCGTAGATCGTGTCGAAGGCGAGCGAAGATTTGCCCGAACCAGAGACGCCCGTCACGACCGTCAACTGCTCGATAGGGATCGTGAAATCGATGTTCTTGAGATTGTTGACGCGCGCCCCGCGCACAGTGATCGCTTGTTCTGCCATGTCTTAAAAAGTTCGCCGCACTACACAGTGAACAATCCAGCGCACCGGCGAACCATGCATTGTAACCCGAACCGGCGTGCGTGCGCGAGCGCACACGGAGCGGAGCGAAATACGACGGCTGGTAGTAAAGAAAGCGAGCGTTTAAGCTCCG
This sequence comes from Acidobacteriota bacterium, assembly GCA_032229975.1. GTDB lineage: Bacteria > Acidobacteriota > Blastocatellia > Pyrinomonadales > Pyrinomonadaceae > JAIVGV01. The sequence goes on from JAVXVG010000008.1 coordinate 188,061, forward strand.
CACTACAGACAAGAAGAAGCCCATTACACGATTAAGAAGTTATAGAGGAAGCATTGATAATGAAACACGCAAGGTCTCGATTCATAACGTCCGCGTGGCTGCTGATGGCCCTGTTAGCGAGCGCGGCGCACGCGCAGACGAACGCGGGATTCGTGCGCGGCACGGTGACGGACGAGCGCGGCGCGGCCATCGCGGGAGCGAACGTCACGCTCGCGAACGCGATCACGCAGTATCGACAGACGGCCGTCGCCGACGCGCAAGGAAACTATCAACTCGTCGATGTGCCGTTCAACTCATACACGCTGAGCGTTGAAGCGAAAGGCTTCGCGCGGGCGGCGCAGGAGATCATCGTCAAGTCGAATCTGGTGCGGCAAGCGGACGTGAAGTTGGGCGTCGCACCTGTGAGTCAGACCGTCAACGTCGCGGGCGAAGCGGGCGAGTTGCTCAACGCGGAGAAGACTTCGCCGAGCGTCGTCATTGATCGCAGGCGCATCGAGACGTTCCCGTCCGCGCAGTTGTCGCGCGCGACCGAGCAGATCGTCGCCACCGCGCCCGGCATGACGCTCGATGCCAACGAGCGACTCCACGCGCGCGGCATCGAATACCAGATTCAATATTCGATTGACGGCGTGCCCGTCACCGACACAATGGCGTCGTCCTTCGCCTCTTCGCCCGATCCGCGCAACTTTCGCTCGGTCGAAGTGACGACCGCGAACGTTCCTGCCGAGTACGGCAACAAGCTCGCGGGCGTCATCGCTGTCAACACGCGTTCGGGTCTGGAGATTCCCAACGCGGGCAGCATCAGTTATTCGGGCGGCAGCTTCAACACGCACGAAGGCTCTTTCGATTACGGCGGGCACACGCGCAAGTGGGGCTACTTCATGAGCGCGGCTGCGACGACGACGGATCGTTTTCTCGATCCGCCCGCGCTCGAAAATTTTCACAACCACGGCACGTCCGCCAAAGGATTTTTCAAGCTCGACTATCAAGCGACTGAGAAAGATTTGCTGCGCTTCAACTTCTTCCTCGATGGTCAACGCTTCGACGTGCCGAATCTTCCAGATCAGCAAGAGGCCGGACAGGATCAGCGTCGCCGCACGAACGACAACATGGAGTCTCTCTCTTGGCAGCACGTCTTCTCGCCGAACACGGTGAGCTACCTCGCCTTCTTCCAGCGTTACAACTCGGCGAAGCTCGACAGCAACGCGCTCGCCACGCCGGTCTTCGCCGAGCAGACGCGGCATCAATCGAACATCGGCGCAATCGGATCGGTCACACATTCCTTTAGTCGCAACACGATCAAGGCGGGCTTCGAGTTCGAGCGTTTCCCCGTCACAGAGTCGTTCACCTTCGCCATCACAGACCTCGACGCGCTGCTCGACAAACAACCGGACTTGCCGGAGGAGGCCCAAGACTTCACGCTCGCGCACCCGTTCTTCTTCCGCGCGCAACGCACCGGCACGGAAGGCTCGCTCTACATACAGGATCACATCAACGCGACGCGCGATCTAACATTCGACATCGGCGCGCGCTTCGACTCGTATCACTTCCTCGTCAGTAAAAATTTTCTCAGCCCGCGACTCGGCGCGGCTTATCGCATCGCGCGCACGAACACGGTCTTGCGCGCCTCGTTCGCGCGCTTCATGGAGACGCCCGCGCTCGAAAACTTGCTGCTCTCGTCGTCGGAAGATGCGCGACTGTTCAGCCCCGCGAGCGAAGAGGGCGGCGAGGCCGGTGCGCCCGTGCGCGTGAGCCGCGAGTCGCAAGTCGATGTCGGCTTCGAGCAGCAGTTCGGTCGCTACGTCCGCTTCGATGCAGACTATTACTATCGTCGTCTGAACAGTCCGCCGGAGATCACGAACTTCCTTGAGACCGGCATCATCTTTCCTGCCAACCTTGCGCGCTCGCGCTCGAAGGGTGTGGAGACGCGGCTCGACGTGGCGCGCGTCCGGGGCTTCTCCGGCTACTTGAGCTACACGAACCTGCACATCTACGGCTTCGCGCCGATCACGGGCGGGCTCTTTCTCGGCGAAGCGGTTGACCTGCTGCAACGGGCCGGACAGCGCATCAAGATCGAAGAGGATCAACGCAACACTGCGTCGTTCGAGGCGCGTTATGATCAACTGCCGCGACGCTTCTTCGTCTCGCTCACGGGCCGCTACGATAGCGGCTACAGCGTCGAGCTTGATCCGGACGTGACGCGCGCAGAGTTTGAGAACGAGTTCTCCGGAAAGATTCTCGATCAAGTGAACTTCGAGCGCGGCTTCGTCCACCCGCACAGCATCTTCAACCTTTCGCTCGGCAAAGAGTTCAGGCTCAGCGAGCATGTGGGCCTGCGCGGGCAGTTCAACGTCGAGAACCTGTTCGACAAGTTCTACCTGTACACGTTCGAGAGCGTCTTCTCCGGCACGACCATCGGGAGACCGCGCACATACAGTGGCCGCATCAGCATCAACTTTAACTAGAATGCGATGAGGACGACTTGAAGGGCCGCCTCGTTGCGGGGCGCAGAGAGACGATGAGACTGTTCACCAGCGCGCGTCGTAGCGCGCAAGCGCGATGCGCCAGCCGGACGAGTCGCGGTCGGAGAGAATGGGGATCGCTCCGTCGAAGGTGAGAAGAGAATCGTGCGGGCGACGCACGCGGTAGGTGTGGCCCGTCGGCGAGGCAACGATGAGCACGACGCAGTCGGGCGTGATGATTGAGATCGACGCAGCACGCCAGTCTTTGCGGCAACGAAGGACGAGTCGCGCGCCGGGCGAAAGTTGTGCGAGCGTGATCGCTGACTCGGTCGCAGGGCCGGTCGATTGATCAAGCGAGCCTGCGATAGAATGATCAGGCGAGCGTGCGATTGAATGCTCAATCGCGTCGCACGTCGCAGACAGTTCGAGGTCGCCGGAGTTGAGAAGCGTGATCGCTTCCGCTTGCTCCGGCGACCTCTCGTAGTTCGTGCTCACGTCTTTAATCTAAACTTCCAGAGGGTCTTCAAAAGGCAGATCGGGCTGCGAAGGCTTCGTGCGAGCGACCGCGTAGGCGCGCAGCGCGAACGAGACGATCAGGAATCCGGCGACAGCCCACACGAAGGCCCAGAAGAATGACGAGGCGAAGGGATACCAGTGAAAGAGTCCCGCTATGTTGGCCGCGTCCGTCGATACATTGGTCGTGGCGGAGAGGAAGAGCAGAGTCTTCAAGTCGAACACAGCATTAAGGACGCACTGCACTGCGAGAAAGCCGACGAGGAAGTTGGCCGCACGCAAAGGCAGGTACTTCGCCGCAGCGAAGAGTCCGACGGAGATGGTCAGACCGGCGGCCACCGTGAAGGGTTGCAGAGAGAAGTCTGTGAGCGGCATGAAGAAGCCGAAGACCGTAGTGAGTCCGAGCACGACAAGCGCAGAGCCAGCAAGCACTGCGCGCGCCTTCACACGATGGCGCACGAGCCAGAGCAGCAACGCGCCGAACGCTATCGCGCCCAGATAGCCCGCGCTCGAAATGAAGAGCTGCGAGAAGAAGCCGCCCGGCGCGACGAGCGTCTCCGTCAAACCGCTCGCGTCGATGTTGACGCTTAAAGATCGGACTGAATTGCCGGTCAGCACGGCGGCGAGCGCGTGGCCGCCTTCGTGCACGAAGGTGACGAAGATCTTGAAAGGGTAGGTGAGCAAGTTTGCGTAAGGGATGAACCACAGCGCGACGCTCAGCGCGGCGGCAAAGAGCAGCGTCATCGCCTGCGGGCGCGCGTCTCTCGCGATCTGAATTTTCCTCATCGGTCGTCTCCGCTCATCTCTCGAAACTTCTATCCTGTGCATCGCCATTCTACGACGTGCGACGCGAAAGTGGAACAGCCGGACACGAGGATAAACGCCGACACACGCGCCGATGTTCCAAGAGCGATGAGAAACGATGAAGTATGAACGAGGAACGATGAAGTAAAAGCATTTGTCTTCGGTTCATCGTTTGTCTTCGGTTCATCGTTCATCGTTCATACTTCAAACTTTCCGCTTGTACTCTCCTGACTTCCCGCCGGTCTTCAACTCAAGTTGCAGGTCCGAGATCGTCATCGACTTGTCCACCGCCTTGCACATATCGTAAACGGTGAGCGCGGCGACGGAGACAGCAGTCAATGCTTCCATTTCAACGCCGGTCTGCGCGCGCGTCGAGACCTCAGCTTCGAGATAGAGGCCATCGGCTTTGAGCGTGGCGCGCACGTCAATGTGTGTGAGCGGGAGCGGATGACAGAGCGGGATCAGATCAGCCGTGCGCTTTGCCGCCATCACTCCGGCGATGCGCGCGGTCTCAAGCGGATCGCCCTTCGGCGTGCGCCCTTCGCGCACGGCGGCGACAGTCTCTTTCGACATCAAGACACGCGCGGAAGCGATAGCGCGTCGCACGGTCGTCTCCTTCGCGCTCGTGTCCACCATCGCCACGCGCCCGCTCGCATCAACGTGTGAAAGTCTCTTCTTCGTCATGCCTGCAAAGTCTCTGCGCACAAACTAAACATCAAAACGCGAAAGTTTAGCAAGAGAGAAATCGTCGCGACGAAAACCGCGCGCGCCTTTGAACGCGTAACTGCTGTGTCGAACGCAAATTGATTCGCTGGTTATCTCGGCGGGGCCGAAGGAAAGATGGCACGACGGGGGCGGAAGGGTGCGTTAGACGCAAACGAAAGTTCAAAACTCGGATAGAAAAGGGAAGGGATACACATGAAAAAAGTTTTTGGAATGATGTGCGCCGTCGTGATGTTGCTCGGCGTCGTGGGCTCTACGGGGTCGGCACAGATGATGAAGGGCGACGATCCGATGGTTGGCGGCGCGGCGATGTACCGCTCGAAAACAATCGTCGAGAACGCGCTCAACTCGCCGATCCACACGACGCTCGTCGCCGCCGTCAAAGCTGCCGGGCTCGTTGACACGTTGATGGGCAAGGGGCCCTTCACGGTCTTCGCGCCTGAGAATAGCGCATTCGACAAGCTCCCGGCGGGCACGGTCAACACGCTGGTCATGCCTGAGAACAAGGCGATGCTCACAAAGATTTTGACCTACCACGTGGTCGCCGGCAACTACGACTCGAAGAAGATCGCGAAGATGATCAAGCGGGGCCACGGCACGGCCACCTTCAAGACCGTTAGTGGCGGCAACCTGTCGGCGCGCATGAGCGGCAACGACATCATCCTCGTCGATGAGAAGGGCGGCACGTCGCGCATCACGACCGCCAACGTCTATCAGAAGAACGGCGTCATACACTCCATCGACACCGTCCTGATGCCTAACTAACTCGCTCAACAATCAACAGCCCCGACCATCCAAACGTCCGAGGCAAAGAGACGGCGACTCTCGATCATGATCGAGTGTCGCCTTCTTCATTTTCGCGCGTCGATCAAACTTTCATTCGGGCAACTTCAAGACGTTGACTATCGCGCCCGCCTCAATCTCGCGCACGCCTTCGGGGATGATGACGAGAGCCGTGGCGCGCGTGAAGGCGACGAAGTCCGAAGAGCCGCGCCACTTCAAAGGCTCGGCAAGAAGTTGTCCGCGCTTGTCCGTGTGAAGCGTCGCAGGCAGATAGCTCGCGCGTTCAATCGATCCTTTCGCGTTGCGCGCGAGCACGGCATGATGTTCAACAAGTCGCGTCGCGTTCGCGCCCTGCATCGCGAGGATCGACGTGCGCGCAAAGAGATTGAAAGTGACGGAGACTGAAACGGGATTGCCGGGCAGACCGAAGACGAGCGTGCGGCGCGCGTTCGGCAGACGCGCGAAGACCGTCGGCTTGCCGGGCCGAAGACTCACGCGGTCGAAAAATATTTCCGCGCCGAGCGCAACGAGCGCGGACTTCGTGAAGTCGTATGCGCCCATCGAGACGCCGCCTGAGAGCACGAGCGCGTCCGAAGTGTCGGCGGCCTCGGCGATCAGTCCGCGCAGCAAATCTTCATCGTCCGCCGCGAATGGCAGCGGCTGGGCCAGCGCGCCCGCAGCTTCCGCGTAGCCTATCAGCGAGTAAGTGTTCGAGTCGCGCAGGCTGTCCGCGCCCGGTGTCTCTTCAACGCGCACAAGCTCCGTCCCTGTCGCGAGCACTGAGACACGCGGACGCTTCGCGACCTTCACGCGCGCGTAACCGAAACTCGCGAGGGCCGCCAGCATCGCCGGACTCACGCGCTCGCCCGCGCGCAAGATCACTTCATCTCTTTTAACTTCTGTCGCGCGGCGACTGATGAACTGGCCCGACTTCGTCGCCTTGTCAATCACGACGCGCGCGCCGTCTTCTATCTCGCGCGTCAACTCAACCTGCTGCACGCTGTCCGCGCCCGCAGGCACGGGTGCGCCGGTCATGATCCTGACCGCCTCGCCGCTTCTCATCTCTCCACGCCACCCGCGACCCGCCGCCGACTCGCCGACGACGCGCAGAGTCGCGGGCGCAATCTCAGTGTCTCCGGCGCGCACGGCATAGCCATCCATCAGAGCGCGATCAAACGGCGGCAAGTCTGTGTCCGCGACAACGTCTTCGGCGAGCACGCGCCCACGCGCGTCTCTGAGCGCGACCTCTTCTGTTGCGAGATGCGGCGTCTCGCGCTCGACGATTGTGATCGCATCTATGACGGGAAGCATGGTGTGATTATCACATCAAAGCTAAGTGAGTAAAAAGCGAAAGCGGTTGTCCCGTCATCATGACGAAACAACCGCTCTCATTCTTAATTAGTGGCGGAGCCGACGGGACTCGAACCCGCGACCTCCGACGTGACAGAGCGGAAATCGAGCTTGAAAAAGTTCGCTAAGGTATAACCATTTCCGCAACTTACCTGCATCTTGAGTCAAGTGTCCTCACCACACTTGGCTTATCTAAGCCAAGTGTTCCGGTGCACATTTCTGTGCACATTTTTTATACCCACATTGGCATACAAACCTACCGCTTACCAGTCTGAAAAACCGACAATTGATGATAGTCCTGGGGCGTGCCGCTATGTTGACGCCCACGGTTGCCATCTCGCGGTCGTTGTCTTTCGCAAAGGATTAAGAATCCGGCAGAAGCCACTAACTCAAAACGAGAATGAGCACCCGACGCAAGCTCCGCGCTATGATAAGCGTTGAAAGGTTACCATCGAATCATCCGTCTGCACATTATCACGAGTGTAATCAAAACCCGTTAAGGGCATAGGGCAAAATAAGAAAGCCCGCCGTTGAAGCGAGCCTTCATGTCCATATAGAAGTAGCGTTGCGTCAACGCTGACGCCCTTTTAGATCCCTACAAGAGGAGAAAGGCCGGAATATACAAGATGTCTGCGAGCCCCTCAGATATAACGGCTAGCTCCCACGCAGCGAAGGTTACACCAGCAGCGGCTGCAGCTAGCTTAAGAACCTCCGTGAATATCTTCTTCAACCCAGCCTTGCTCATGTCACAGTTTTTTAAGCAGAACCACGAGTGTTCGCTGTCGAAAGCCACGAAGCAAGTCCTACGATATTTACCAAGATGCAGATTCACCTTAGTCGACCAGCGATTGGAACCCGCGGGTTCGTTATGGGTGAATTCAATGTTGAAGTGCTTCACCGGTTCCGGGACACAACTCCCCAAGTTGTGCTCGTCAAGCCCTCTAAACTGTACCCTCCATCCCCGCTTAAATTCCCAATTCCACGGTGGGGGATTGCCCGTCCCGAGAACACGGGGTTGGCCCTTGGAAAGCTGGGGGGAACTTGCCGCCTCTAAAATCGGCAGTCCCGCGCGGTTAGAGATATCGTACTTTAGCGAACGACCTTTCGCAGGGCCGGATAGGAACTCAAGGGTCAGATCGGTCTCCTGACCGTTCAGAAGTGAGAGGGTCAGCGCCCCGACGATATCAGTCACGTCAGGACCGCCACTGATAGTTACATCCTGAAGCGCATCAAGGGCGGTGGGGCTTTTCTCACTTTCTGGCTGGCTGGTATCCCCGTATTTATCCCAACCTTGTATGTGGGACTCTAACTGTTCGAGAGTGTTAGATACGGGTGAAAGTAAGGCTGGTACTAAGTGTTCAAATTTAGCCGGTATAGCCCATGGCGTTGTGCTTAAAACCGTGCGACTTTCCATATCTACTTGGCTGATCACGCCGGGTTCAATAATGAAGCTGTATATCGGAGAAACGCGAGGAAAGTCTGGTGCGACGGGTTTTGTTGATTCCGACTGACCCTGAGCTAAGGTCTTAGTTATCCCAACTCCGACCGTGCCCGCCAAACCGAGTTTTAGAATGTCTCTACGGTTCATGATCGTTCACATTTCCTTTCAACTGAGCTGTAAAACCGAACCTGGAGAAGATCTTGAGAATTTCTTCTACCGAATTATCTTTTGGGTAGCTATTGAATACGCAGAAGACGCGGTCACGAACATTTATCCGCGTCGCGAAGACGCCTATCTCAGGCAATGCCTTTTCAAGATTTATGCAAGCCCAAGGATCGCGGCTATCGATTTCGGCAGCATTCTCGACCTCGAAACAAATCTGTTGCCCTTCTTCTCTAAAATGGGAAGCCATACTGCTATTCTAACGGTTACGGAAACTTCCCGCCAGAGGAAGCAACAGGGCTGAGTCAGCCCTCGCAAGCCGAAGTTCTAATCATCCATTATTACGACGCAGGCGAGTTCGCTACGGTTGCTTCGACTGCAAGACTGTTCATGCTACTACCCTCATACGTCACTAGAGTTATAGCAACCGGTATCGGTAACAGAGAGTAGTCCGACGTAACATACCGCTTGTCGCCGCGGCAGTGGGGCATTGATGCAGGGTAAGCTGTAGGTGCCAATTAATCATGGCGATTATCCCCTTGACAAAACACGCTCTTCGTGTAATCTTCAAGCATGAAGAGCGGCAACGGCACATTTAAGCGCGTCAAGTCGCATGAGCAGTCTTCGATTTTCGAGGTCTTCAACAAGTTCTCGACCGAAGAGAAGTGCATCGCGCACCTTGAACAGATCAGATGGTCTGAGGGTTTGCGCTGTATCAAGTGTGAAGGCGAGAACGTCCACAAGTTTGAAGCGGAAGGCAAGACAGGCAAGGCACGCTACCTCTACCACTGTCGCGACTGCCGTTATCAATATTCGATTACGACCGGAACGATCTTCCACGACACGCACCTTCCGCTTACCAAGTGGTTTCTCGCGATCTACATGATTTGCAGCGCTAAGAAAGGCGTCTCCGCGAAGCAACTTCAACGAGAGTTGGATACGAGTTATAAAACTGCATGGTACATGGCGCATCGTATTCGTTTGGCTATGCAGCAAGACGAGGATTTTTGTCTGACTTTTTCCGGTGTTTGCGAAGTTGACGAAACCTATGTAGGCGGCAAACGAAAAGGTCAACGCGGCAGAAGCACCGCCACCAAAGTTCCCGTGCTAGGTATAAGAGAGAAGACATCAGGCAAAGTCCGTATGCAGGTGGCGCAGGATGTGACAGGAAGCACCCTTGCCAAGTTCATCCGCACGCACGCCGACGCGGGCGCAGAGATTCACACTGACGAGTTTTCGGGCTATTTCTAGCAGGACGGTTCGGAGTACAAGCATAAGGCTGTGAAGCACGCCGACGAGTACGTGACGACCGAAGGCGTTACGACGAACGGCGTCGAAAATGTTTGATCGCTTTTCAAGCGGGGCATCATTGGCGCGTTCCATAAGGTGTCCGCAAAGTACCTTCCTTTGTATTTGGACGAGTTCGCGTTCCGGTTCAACAACCGCGACGAGTTCAACCTCATGGATCGCGTCTTGAAAGGGTGCTATTAAACTCAAGCCGAAGAAGCAGGCTTAAGCCTGCTTCTTCGCTTCTGTCTCCGCCAAGCCGCGCCACTGCTCAATAGCTCTGACGTACTGCATCACTGAATCCGCGTCGTGTAGTTGCAACATACAAAACCCTTGCGGCAACCTGTGTCTTCCGAGGGCGGCTTCGAGAACCTTATAGCCAAAGCGCGGTTCGCTGGTTGGTCTATATAGCATCCTTTCATACTCTTTTTGGAACTCGTATGCTACTACATCAGCCGCTTGGAGAGGCACAATCTTTCTCATGTCGCGGAAGACAGGGAATGTTAGCTTCTGCGCGTATGAGTAGTTGGCTCTCATGAAGTCACACATCTCAATCGCTTGCCGCTTGAACTCCCCTTGTTCACTTAACACTAAGGCGACTTCTTCTTCTTCTGGAAACATCTGAATGATGCGCCCTACGCCTTTAATGCAGTTCTGTAGGCAGAGGAAATAGGGATCGGAAAAAAGCACCTTTTGGGAATCCGTTAAGCGTCGAAAAGCATCTAGAGGCATGACTGAGCCGAATGGTATCGGATATGCCGTTTCGATTGCTTTCATCAACTTGCCGAACAGCTTGCGCCGCTTCTGCTCTTTTCCTTTCCAGCTGCGAAACAAGCCTTCTGAGTGAGCAAATTCTCTCATGTGAAAGTAAGGTAATTTGAACTCAGCCAGAATGCCTTTCCACTTAGACTCAAACCTTTCCCAATTAGCCGCCGGAGCGATAACGCCCGCGACGCCGACAAACTTTTGCCCCTGATCTTTTGAGTGCCCCGTTTCATCAACGTAGATTGTGAGCATCAACATATACTTATGCTGATCCGAGAAAGGGAAAATGGTACTAGCCAAATAGCGGACATGGCTGTAAACGCCGCCACTCTTTAGGCGCGACCAGATTGATGCAACGTTATCCGTTTTGTCAAGGGGATAACCGCCTTAATCATTTACAAATTTTACGAGGGAATATAGTATTCCCGACCGCTCACGGGTTTCGTCTGCGTCCTCTGGCCCGTCGACAGAGTAGTCATGATCGATTTCCTCATCCGCCTATTCCTGCGCCTACAGGAGCAGTTCGGCAGCAAAGGCTTGCTGGCCCTCGCAACCACGCCGCTTGTCGCGGTCCTCATCGGCCGGCTCTACGAGTGGAACGCCGCCTTCGACTTCCTGCTTGGCGTTGCGGCACTCGTCGTCGGCTTCCTTGCCTTCGACTGGCTCTCCCGGCGGGTTCATGACGTAAAACTCCAAGACAGCAACCCGCAAGCCTACGTTTTACAAAAGCAGCACGAGAATGTCAGGCGCCTTAGCGTAAACATGGTCAAGGCGCACGGGGCGATGCTGTCCCGCAGGCAGTCATCCTCGCTGTACATCATCAGCGGCTTAGTGCTGCTGCTGACCGGCTTTGGCATTTACTGCTACAGGAACTTCTCGGCACAGTATCTCATTTCGCTCGCCGAAGCTCCGCCTGTGCCTGCGGGCTACTCAACTCCGAGCCCTATCACTAAAGGGCGAAGGACTGAAAAGGTAGCCGCAGCAACTCCCGTCCCGATCTCTACGCCTACTCCGGAGAAGATACCGCCGCCTTCCGTCAAGCAGGTAGATAACAATAAGTGGCGGGTCGTGCTCTCTGGCCCTGGCTGGTTTGATACGGGCATTCCCGTGATCGCTAACGATCTTGTTCGGGCTGAGACCGAGGGAAGGGACAGTAAATTCTTGCTGAAGGTCGGAGCCGGGCAGTGGTTTGCAGGCGACAGTGCCCTCGACCCAAATTGGCGCGGGGCAGGCGCGGTGGTCGGGGAAAACCCGCGGTCGAACTTAGTCACGGATTACGATTTCCGGGACACGGTGAAGCTGAAGCTCGACGACGAGGGGCCAAGTAAGTGGATCGTCGTGACGGTTGAACTGAATGGTTCGGGCGCGTGGTACATATACGATCCATACGATAGCCCAGAGCACGATGCCCTGCACGAACCGGCAGAAGAATGGAAGCGGCAGATGCTCGAAAGAATCGCCTGGAAGTAACTTTTGGAGGGAGACATGGAGCCAGTTTCGCTACTTGTCATTGCCGGCGGCGCGATGGTCGTAAGGGGAATATGGAAGCGTCTTGCCGGGCACGACAAAACTTATACGGACATTCCGGCTGCGGCGAGCGCGGCGGTGACGGAAAACTTCTCCTCTGACATGGGCTGGATTTCCTCTCTTGTCGGCAAAAAACGCCTCGAGCAGCAAAATGCTTTGCTCGAACAGATCACGCAGCAGATAAACCAGCTTGCGCTTGTGGGGGAGGCGCAGACGCAGGCACTCACGGCGCAGTACAACCTCGTGAATTTGCCGGCCACGCTCATGCTCGGGTCGCAGGAGTCGCTGGCGGCGTTTCAGGAGCGGATCGCAGGACACCAGAACACGGAAGCGGTCAACAAGGCGGCCAGCACCATGGGGGTGTCTCCTGTAACCTGGGAGCAGATTGCGCTCATGCAGGCCCAGCAGCAGGTGGACTACAACACGCGGCTAAGTGACCTAGCGTTTACCGTCGCGCAGGCAAGGGAACTGAAGGAACTTGATGTAGAAATTACGGACAAGATCAACCGCCTGAAGCTGTTCATGGTTAAGGAAAAATATTTCATGCCCCAGACCATGCTTAAAAAATTGAATGACGAGTTATCTGATCTCTACCGGCAGGCGCACACCCTAGCCGACTCAAGCATGGCGGAGCCCATCAGGAAGAAAGAAGCGAAGCGGCTGAAAGTGCAGATCAGGCAAGTGGAGGAGCAAATCCGTGAGCAAGCCGAGCGAATTCGGGGAGGACTGGTTTAAGTTTTATACCGGACTTCCCGAAGATGAGTATTTCTCCTTCCCGAATACCGATGAGACGCTCGGAGAGATCGCGGCGCAGACCGAGTCTCGCTACCCGCTGCGTAAAATCTCCGACAAGCTGTTTTTTTCTGAGGAGCAGCGGCCGAACATTCACATCATCGGCTCCTCGCGCCAAGGCAAGTCTCGCTTCATCGAGTGGCTCATCAGAAGCGACATTAACCGGGGACTCGGGTGCTGCCTGCTCGATCCGACAGCCGGAGGGGAGACAGCACTACGAACCCTTGCCTACTGCGCCGAGAAGTCCCTACCAAACGTCCTCTACGTTGACCTTGATCACGCCTACAGCCCGTACAAAAAGCTTCTGGGCCTCCAGCCGTTTAAATACGACGAGGAGGGTCAACCCGCTCCGCGCCTGAGGCAGCGCTCGATTGATATATTAATGGGGACAGTTCGCGCGCTCTACGGGGTCAAAGACCCGACCGTGCAATCCAACATCGAACGTTACTTGCCGGCTGTCTTTGCCGCCCTCTATGACAACCAGATGCCGCTTCGCGATGCGGAAGTTTTTTCCAGCAAAGAGTACGTCGCGCAGCAGAAAGAACTGCTGGCGTTTACCGACAGTGCATCGCGCGCGGTGCTGTCGGACGCGTTTCGGTCGTCCCTCATTTACGGCAACTTCCAGTCAACCATTAACCGCCTCATTCGTTTTTACCGGGGACGCGTGGGCCAGATGTTCTCCGCCGAAAGAGGCGTGAACTTCTTCAAGCTGATACGGGAACACTGGATTGTCATCGTGCGGCTCGATAACATCGATACCTTTGACGCGCGGCTCCTCGGCACGTATTTCATTACGGAACTTGAGAAGGCCAAGACAAGGCTGAACCAGATATTTGACGAGCGAAGTGATTTAAAAGACCGGGGCAAGTACCGGCCCTACTACGTCTATGCCGACGAAGCCTACATGTTTGCTTCGCAGGCCTTAAAGGACACGCTTGATCTTCGGCAGAAAAGCAACTTCAAAGTTACGCTGGCTCACCACACCGCGTCGCAGTTTACCGACCCGGCCGTGTACGACTCCATCAAAACCAACTGCGACATGACGGTTGAGTTCTACACGAGGAGCCGAAAAGACCGGGACGAGATGGCCGGCGAAATGTACGGCGGAGACATTGATCCGAAAGACGCATCGTATGCCAACTCGAATCTGCCGAAGCAGACGGCGGTCATTAAGTTTGGTAAACGTGCACCGGTGCGGGTGCGGATACCTGACGTAGCGACGCCAAAGGTATCTGCCCAAAAGCTGCTTGAGTACACGCAGGAGTTATACCGCCGGGGAACTGACTTAGGCTGGTATTACGACAGCGATAAGTTAACCGAACCAACATATGAGACAGGGGACAATCGAAAAGCTGCTCGAGATCGAGCCGAGGATGACCGCCCTACAAATAACAAGGCTGCTCGACCCGGGCGCGCCGCAGGTGCTCAAAAATGGCAGGTACTACCCGAAGACCTATCAGGGCGTAAACGACCTGCTAAGAAGGATGGCTAAGGCCAGCCCGAGGCGTCCTACTGCGCCCCTCAAAGTGCAGGACATGGGCATTGGCCGCGCTGACTGGTTCATGCTTTCATCAACTCGGAAGGTCAACAAGTCCTACCCGCACGAAACAGCCGCCGCTGACTTGTTCGTCACCTACTACCGGTACATAGAGGCGTGGAGCTACGAGCCATTTGTGGGAAGCGCGCGCGCCGACCGGGGCATGAAGCTTTCCGGCAAGACTTTCTACTTCGAGGTGGATTTATCTACCGAAAACCTGCGGATCATCGAAGACAAAATCAAAGCCTACATCCGGTATGGGCGTGATACCGGCGAGCAATTTTATGTCGTGTTTGACATTGTCGGGAATGACGCATCCGGGGTGAACCGGCGAACGTCTGACATCGGCGCGCTCCTGGATCGTTACAGCTTAGCAAATCAATTCTCACTTGCCTCCCACCTCACGCTTACCGAAAGCGGACTCGAGGACGAGGTGCTTTTCTCGCCTGAGGGACGGTACTCCTTTGCCTCGATTTAGTGTTGTAACGAGTCGGGCGAAGTGTTGTAACGAAGACAACAGGTCGGTTTTTCTATCCGCCTGAATTCTAGATACTTGCCGGAATTTCAAGCTCAAGACAATAGCGTAAAAGGGGAGAGCAGCGGCGTGTCGTAATCTGCTTCGCAGGCTTACAGCCTGCTCGCATAAAGCCGAAGGAGAATAGGCAATCGTATGTTTCTTTAGAGCCCTGCCCAGCCTTGGTTTAGTAAAGGCTGGGCAGGCTTTGTTGCGTGTTCCTTAGGTGACTTGAGGAAGGACGCGAGCAATTGCCGTGAAGGACAATGTATTTCACTGAAATACCAGGGACAGCAGGATTGCGTGTTTTTGTTTCAGGTAAGGAGAGGCTTTGCCGGGCGAGTAGGGAAGTGGTGCTAAAGGGCAAAACCGTTCCCGCAAAGGTCCCTTGTCCTGGGAAATTTGCTGGCGGTGAGCAAGTCCCTTGACCCGCCCGAGGCGACGGCTGCCCTAAAAGGAGCGTCAAGGCGATATGCCAGCTCGTCTAGGCACCTAACCATCCGCTGGCGAAAGGAAACACGATGAACATAAGAGAAGTCGAGCTAATGAGAAAGCTAGAGCGACAGTACTACAAAGAACTAGAACTAGACATTCAACAGAAGAGGAAGGAGGGGTATGTGGTAGTGAATGTACACGTTCTTTTAGCCTATCGTTTGCTTTCTCTATTAGCTCTCACCTTACTTCTGCTCATGTATTTCTTCCCGGCGCGGTAAGGTGCTGTTCGATCTGGCAATCGCGTGCCGCCTTCCTTTTTAGCAGCCGGCCTTAGGCGCATCAAGGGCTTGCGAGGGGGCAAATTTCTACGGAGCTTATCGCCTCAATACCCAGCCGATGTGCGGGATTGTTTTGCAATGTGTGGTAGAACACTGCTGGCTTCACGCCCGACGTCCTGGCTCGTGTTTCTGCTGCCCTATTCGCCGGACATGAACCCGATAGAGCGGTGCTGGTAAAAGATCAAGACGTTCTTACGCGCGGCGAAGGCGCGCACACGCGAGGCACTGGAAGCGTCCATCAGGCAGGCCATCGCGACGATGAGCGAGTTGGACGCCCGCCCGTGTTCAAACACTGCGGCTATGTCCTACACTGAATTGAAAACCGATCTAAATTCCATTCACTTTTACTTAGAAACATACGCTGTAAACTGAACGTAATTATGAGGGCAACAGGTTAGCGCTCGGTGGGCGCGACGTTACACTGTCAGAGTGCATGTTGCTCACACCTGTCCATATAGAGGTAACAGCGCATGAGAATGCTTACGGCATACGTCTTAATTGGTTTCTTCCTTCTTTGTTGTGGCTCCCAAGAAGTGGCGCGTGCACAAAATAACGGCCCCGGTCAACCGACTCAGAATAAAGAGGAGCGCACGCTCCAGACCCTTATTGAGGAAGTTCGTCTTCTGCGACTAACGCTTGAGCGAACGAACCGCACTGCTTCACTCCTTCATATAGCGCTTGAAGAGATACGAATTCAGCAAGAGCATGTCGATTTTATCGAGCAGCGGCTCGACGATGTCCGTAGTGAACTTGCCAGTTCGCAACTTAGTTTGCCCAGGTTTGCCGAACAGCTTCAAGAGCTGGACACTAAAATCAAGGAGGAGCGAGCTAAAGCCGATTCAGATGCAGAGCGAATAAGTCAGTGGGAGAGTCAAGTAAAGGACATCCAACTCTCAGATGCGCAACAAAAGCAGCGAGACGAACAGCAACGCGGGCGTGAACGACAACTTACCGAGCAGTTGGCGACGGAAAAGCAGAAGCTAGAAGAGATAAGTAAAAGATTGAATGATTTAGAGCGCGCCTTAGCGAAAACTCCAGAAGAAAGATAGTAGCCTCCTTGTTGTTTTAAAGTTGGTATTGAACGGGCAATGATAGGCGACGGATTGTACATATTCGGAATTCCATAAGGGGAAGTCCGAAAAAATGAATATCGCTTTTTACCGTCGCTGATCACGGGGCAGAAACGGTAATGGATATTGCGTTTTCAAACTTGGCAAGACAATTTGGTATCAGGAACGATTATTGCATCTGGTAGTCTACGCGGATAAAGGGTGGTGGCTTAATTTTAGGTTACCGCTTTATGAAGTTCTCCCAGCCCAACTAAGGAGGGGCAGATTATGATGAAGGCAGTCAAAAAGCGTTGGCACTTAATGATGCTCGTTGCGCTAATACTTTCCCCCGTTGCGTTTCTAAAGCATCAGTCACTAACCGTCGTATCGGCCGCAACTCCCCCGCCTGCGATTACTAGCTTCACTGGCGACGTTTGGACATATCCGAAGTGTAGTCGGCCTTCACTGGAACGCTACCTGCAAGTGCCATATATTGGGCGCAATGACTCGAATGTTAATCCTATCGTCGCGCACGGAAGTAGCCTCGATAAGGTGACGTCAGTGACGATTTCAACTTCTGGCTACGTGGCGAGTATTGCGAGTAAGACTGCAACACAGCTAAAACTTGACATACGGGCCGCATCAGTCGGCGAGTACCCGCAGCCAGCCAGTACCCCAACACTGGTATTCAGCTATGGCAACGGTACTAGCTTCAGCAAGCAAATCTCCCCCGGTATCATTCCGACGCTCACTCAGGATAATCAGGCGTGGGGCCAATGTACGTGGTACGCGGCCGGCATAGCTCGTTTGACGCACAATCAGAGTTTCATCAAGGGTTATAGCAGTGGGGTCATGCCCAGTGGTGACCCTGCTAACCCGGGCTTTCCACAGGTGGGTTCGATTCTCATGACCTACGAAAAGCATATGTCTTACGTGGAGACAAACACTAAGACAGGGCAAGTCACCAACTCTGATGGCAGCACGACCACAACCTATACATTGACCGGTTCCCAATACAACGGAGACTGCAAGGGGAGCAAATCGCCTTTCTCGACGACCATGACGGTGAAAAGATCACGGGGCGGGGCGTACACGATCCTGACCCTGCCGAAGGTCATTTATACCATTGATAGGGTGAAGCAGTAGCATCGTGCTTTACTGAACAAATGAAAACCCCGCATCGGCGGGGTTTTCATTTATAACCTTAATGAATTTGGAGTGCGTTATCATTTATCTCTTGAATTTCCCTATTAGTTGTCTGGTTGCCCAGCCTTAAATTCATGTATGACATATACACATCATCTAAATAGGATAAATTCGACGGGTAGTGCGATTTGAAATACTCGGCCCACTGCTTATCATTACGGTCAAACAACGTGTAAGTAAGGAAGACCAAGGTGCTGGAATCGGGTTCGGTGGCAATCTGGTAGACTCCGGTACCGGGAGTCTCACGGTCATATAAAACGATTGCCGTATAGCCTACACCTTTGAATTGACCGCGATCATCAGAAAGTTTCTGATATACGCTCTCCGGTTGTATAGAACCATAGACATAAGGCATGGATAGATTAGGTATTTGTCCAGCGTCTGACGTGGTTTTGTACTCCTCGTATGCCTGGAATTTCCCCACCCAATAGGTAGAAGAAGTTGGAAGGTTTTTTCTAAGGATGATTACATCAAGACTTCCGGCGTCATATTTACATGCTAGCTGGCCCTCAACACTCCTGAAGAAATTATCGTCCTGTTTGAACTCACTCGTTACGAACTTCGGCTCTGGCAGATAAATGTTGCAGAGCCGGATACTTGGACTATGTGGAGCGGGATGTATACGTCTGCACCAAAGTATTGCCGCAAAACTCAGTACTGCAACGGAACATGTAAGTACGAATACAACCCAAGGTATAGCATTTTTGTGCTTCATAATTCGGGCGTGTGAGTATGAGAGAGTTTCAGTGGGTACAATATGAGATTGCTTTAATGTAAGGAGGCGGGCAATTACTGTAAGGGCATCGTAACATGCCCGCATCATTTGTCAATTCGTTTAGTTAATGAGTGAATGCCTAAACGCTGCGGGAATCGAACTTTATAACACATCAATAAAAGGACTGTGCATCGCCTGTATTGAACCTTTTCTTGCGTTCATAAAAAAAGAGACACACCTGACCAAGTCTGGTGTGTCTTTGAATTTGAGTCAACTGCATTCAACCTACGCGATGCCGGGTAGGTGATAAGTGATGGAAGTCCTTTATCCCGCTTCCGGTGAATAGCTGCTGCCACTGAGTCCTTTCGGAGGCTTTCACCCGGCAGCCATCAGCATCTCCGCAGGCTCTTGAACCGGCCCTGACCGGTAAGGCATCGGCGCGCCTATCCGCTGGCTCAGAAAGCTGCCGAGCTTGGCTGTCAGCATAAACTGCGACACCGGCTTCAGTTCTTTGAACGCTGAGGTAAAGGCGTTGGCCAGCGACCAAAGCGTGCGCGGGCGGAACGCCTCATAAGTCGGTGCGAAGTAGTGTTCGTGCACCTTAGGCAGGAGGTGCCTTGGCAGGGGCAACTCCCGGTCAACGAACGCCTGATAGATGAGGAGTTTCGCCTCCTCGTCCAGAAGCTCCCGCGCCTGCCACTCGCTGATCTGCTCGCGGAGCGGCGTGAAGTTACGCTGGATGCGGTCCACCCCGACGGAGATCACCTCCACGAGGTCGAGCTTGCGCGTGTGCTTGTAGAGTATCGGTGTAAACTCCCCAGCAAACGCCATGTTGTCGCAGACGAAGACCCGGTAACCTGCGGTCAGTGCTAGACGCATGGACTTGTCGTTCGAGTTTCGCAGTCCAATCGAGAATCGGCAGTCAGAGTACTCCAAATCTAGGTCCATGACGCCGAACATCCTGAGCCCGTCAGGCGTGACGGCGTACTCATCCCTGACGACAGAGATGTGGCGAAAGCTGAGACTTTCGATGAGGGCTTCGACAATCGCGTGGTGCGCGAGCGGTTGGTGTGTACGGGTGGCCCCCGGCATAGGCAATCCGGTTAGTTCCTCCCGCGTGATCTTGCGTGCGCCGCAGTGGGCGACGAGAGTTCCTCCGTTCATATCTCCTCCTTCACGACTCTGATCAATTTCAACATGGTGTGCAGCCATCTCGTCCAGCACGAGTGGCAGAGCACGAGGCGATTGCCAGTATCGGCAGGCTTAAGCAAGCTGCGATTGCAGCCGCCGGCACATCGGACGATTTGGGTCAATGCCGTCTGTGGCGGCGGCAGTCCTGCTACTTGTGGCGTGGTCATTAGTTCCTCCTTTGTGTGTAGTGTGAGACTCAGGCCTGAAGCCACCCGCAGTAGCTTCAAGCTGTAGCCTCGCCACTTGAGCTGGGACTTGCGCTCTGGTAGAGGTGTCTGCTCCGCCAGCAGCTTCTTCAGTATGGCGGCAGCGTCTTGGCACTAAACGGGCTCGACACCCGCCCGTCAATCATCAGCTTGAGGTAGACGTGATGATTCGGCAGGTTAACCAGATCGGTTGCGGAAATTTCAGGCGCGAATTCCTGCGCGATGATCTCGGCATCTTGCGGGCCGATCCGGAAGGATGCGATGGTCCCGACGTTACCGAGGATGGCTGTAAGTAGCCGCTCATCAAGTTGCGCCAAGTACTGGTGTGCGAGAATGAGGTTCAGCCGGTACTTTCTGAGTTCAGAAAGCATAACTGCCAAGCTCAAGGTGGTGAAGTTATGAAACTCATCCAGGTAGAGGTAAAAGTCTCGCCGCTCCTCTTCGGGCCGGTCGGCGCGACTTAAGGCAGCAAGTCCCAAGCGCGAGACCATAAGCGATCCGAGCAGTGCTGAAGTGTCCGCACCGATCTTCCCCTTGGGAAGATTAACGAGCAGGATCTTGCCCTCATCCATGACTGTTCGTAGGCGAAAGGCACTTCGCCCCTGCGCGATGATCCGGTGAATGACCGGGTTGGAGAGGAATGCTCCGACCTTGTTCTGTATGGGCGCGATAGCCTCTGCCCGAAAGCGCGCAGGATACCCTGCATACTCTTTTAGCCAGAAGTCGCGCACCTGCTCGTTCGCCACTCTTGCCGCCGCCTGTTTCCGGTAAATGTTGTCGCCAAGCAAACGCGGTATGTCAGCGAGTGTGGCATCAGGTTGTTCGAGGAGCGCGAGAATCGCGTTCCGCAGGATGTGCTCGAGGCGCGGGCCCCACGAGTCTGCCCAGATGTGCTGGAAGACTGACAGCAATCCTGAAGCGGCTAAGGGCCGGAACCTAGCAGCGACCGGTTCTAGCGGGTTAAAGCCTAACGGGTGTTCGCTGTCTGTGGCGTCAAAGTAAACGAGGTCGGCCCGTCTCTCTGCCGGTACCTCCGAAAGCACTTTCTCCACCAGATCGCCGTGCGGGTCGAGGAGCGCGAGTCCCTGACCGCGCGACAGGTCATGCCGGATGAGTGTTTCGAGCAGTGTTGATTTGCCCGTGCCGGTTTTTCCCATAATGTACATGTGGGCCCGCCTGTCATCGCGCTTGATGCCGAACGGGGTCGCCTGGTGGCGAAAGTTGGTTGTGGCGAAGTAAGTGATCTCCTCCGCTTCTGGTTGGTTGCTCATCTGCCTTCACTATAGCGAGCAGGTAGTCCTTGCCAAGTAGTGAAAATTAGCCGAGCGGTTTAAAGAAGCCATGGGGCCCAATCATGCGGCATCCCTCAGGCGTCGCCGCGCGAGCCGGACGTAGTTTGGGTTTAGTTCGATACCGACGAAGTTGCGCCCGAGCTTTCGGGCAACCAGCGCGGTCGTGCCGCTTCCCATGAAAGGATCGAGCACAACGCCGCCCTTGGGGCAGCCGGCCCTGACAGGAGTTTCAATTAACTCAGGCGGGTAGACTGCGAAGTGATCGCCCCGGAAAGGGCGTACAGGAATGCGCCAGACGGCCCGCTTGTTACGCCCGCGTCGTAGGATTCGTAGCCTGCTGGCTTCCGCCGTGCGCGGGTTGATGGTGGAGATATACCGGTCACCGTAGGCGCGCTTGTGCTGCGCGTCCGGGTTGACGAGCCGGCGCAGCATCCGGTCTCTGCCGCAGAGCGGCTCAAATTGCTGCCGGAAGTTGTAATGACGCTGTTTGACGAAGAAGAAGAGTTTCTCGAAGTCTACTGTAAAGCGGTCGCGCGCGCTCTGCGGCAGGCAGTTCGGCTTGTGCCAGATGATTTCATTCCGAAGGACCCAGCCGCGATTCGTCATCGCGAGCGAAAAGCGCGCCGGGAGCTGTACGAGGCACTTACTGGGCAGGCGCGCGGACGGACGTTTGAAATCGAGGGCTTTGTTTGAGGCACCAGAGAGGATCGGCTGTGGGTGCTTCGGCTTTCCCGTCTTGCTGCTTCGGGTTGAGTAGGCATCGCCGAGGTTAACCCAGCAGGTGCCACGAGGTTTTAGCACGCGCTTGATTTCGTCGAAGACCGCACAGAGCCGTTCGATATACTCATCGGGGCTCGCTTCCAGTCCGTGCTGGCCCTCGACGCCGTAGTCGCGCAGCGACCAGTAGGGAGGGCTGGTGATGACACAGTCGATACTTTCTGCGGGAAGCCGTCGTAAGACTTTGAGCGCGTCGCCGCAGACGATGCGGTTGAGGGATTTGGGTGAGGGCATAGTGGTGTGAAGGGAGAAGCGTCTTAAATGCGTGACGCGCGTAGGGGCAGCACGGCGAGGCGCGCCCGCGCGATACGGCAGTAGTCGTCATCAAGTTCGATCCCGATGAAATGGCGGCCCATCTCGTGGGCAGCCAGCGCAGTCGTGCCCGTGCCGAGAAACGGGTCTAGGACGACCGCACCTTCTTCGCTGCTATGGTTAATTAATAGTTTGATCAACTCAACCGGTTTTGCGTGCGGGTGTCTCCTGTCACGGATTCGCCTGACGCTTATGAGGTTAAGCATCCGGGGATCGCGGTAGACAGGTCTTCCTTTTTCAAGCGCGATGATGCATTCGTACTGCTTGCGAAACGCCGGCCCGACGTTCATCGTCATCTTGTCCCAGATGATGACCTCGCGCAGGCGGAAGTGCGTGTAGCGCGCAAAGAAGGCGCGGACGAAATCGAGGTGGCGCATCGAGCAGAACATGTAGGTCGTACTGTCCCGCTTGAGCAGATGGTAAGACAGGCTCATTACCGAGAGCGCTAGGAGCGGGTGCTCGTTACCTACGATGCGGACGTTTTTCGGGCCGTAGGAGACGTTATCGCCGTAAGGCGGGTCGGTAACAATGAGGTCAATGCTGCGGCTGGGAAGCTTTGAAAGAACTCGTGAGGCGTCGCCGCAGATGACGCGGTCGAGCGGGAGGTTCGGCATTAGGGAAGTTGTAAATAAATCTTACCCTAATGCTACGCGAGTTGTGCAGAGTGACAAGTAGGGTGAATTAGCCGAAACGCCTTGGCTAATTCACCCTACTTGTTTGTCTGTGCCGTACTGTTACGCTTGCCAGTAAAGGAGGTCTTATGGACAACTCGCTTAGGCTGGCGCGGCTATGGACAACGCTTGAGCGCGTCAAGGAAGAGCTTGATAACACGGCGATCCCGCTCGGATTCCATCTGAGTCTTGAGGACCAGAATTTGATGATCGCAATGGAAGAATTGTCGGAGAAAATCACTGACCATTTCGAGAGGTACAGACTGGTGGCGGAAGTCCGCCACACAAAACAGGGGTGAATGTCATCCCTGTTTTCTTTTTAGCCAAGTACTTCACTAGCACTGAATGATGCGATCTTCTGTTAACTGATGACATTAGAACCCTAGTTCACCGAAGCGAGGTGCCTCGTAGAGTACCTTCGCGTTATCGGCTAATAAGCCCTTAAAGCACTCGGCGAAGAATTAATCCATTCTACTTACGAACGCCGCCGCCGGCCATTTCCGTTAGGAGAAGGGGTGACGGCCGGCGAGGCTATTGGTTGTACCTGTTCCTGTGGCGCTGGGATAGGCTGAACTGCAGGGAAGTTCATACGCTTCATGATAAAGACTCCGATGACGCACCCGATGACCATGCCGATAAAAAGGCTAGCCAGCACCGCCGAGCGTACTCTGAAGGGGCGGCGTACTTCGCCGCCTTCCAGTAAATTACGGTGCGCTTCCTGTAGTTTGCTGTATTTCCTCTGAAGCTCCGCAACTTCCCCTTGTTGGTGCTGGCGGTCGGCCTCGCGCGCCTGCCGTTCGCTGGCGACCTGCTGCTGCACCTGCGCGGCTTTCTCGGAAAGGCTAGCATCTCTCTCCCGGACAGAGCGTTCTCGGAGACTCAATTCGCGGGTTCGCCACGCTATCTCACCCGCCTTCGCTACCATGTCACTTAAGAAGTGTCCAAGTACCGTCGGGGTGTCAAAATCTTTATCCGCAATTTGGTCGCATAACGTGCGGTTGACCGCGTGCCCGATGGCGGTAATAAACGGCGTGCGTACATGCGAGGCGGCGGAAGCAAGCTCAATGTCGTCAAATATGTCTAACTCACCACCACCGCGCACAATCCCGATGACATCCTTGTTACCCGTTGCATCAAGTTCCTGCAGCGCCTCGATGATAGCGGCTTGGCTAGAGAGCTTGGTTTCCCGCCATTCGATCTGATAGCGGTCAGATGCCCCTGCCAGGCGGTTGATCACGTCCTTATCTACAATGGCGTTGACGCCGTAAATAAGGCCGAGCCGAACTAGATTGTTATCAAGGAGCGCGTCGAGTATGACACTATCGACACGCTTGAACCCCCGTTTACACTTGTCATAGAACACATCGCTACGCTTGATGGCCGCCTCCGTAAAGGATGGTAGGTCTATCTCTTCAACCTCGGTTACATTGAAGAGGAATTCAAGACGTAGGTTTCTGCCTGGAAAGCTACGGTTAATGAATCCGTGCAGCACGTAAGCGCGCCCATCCCGGAGTTGCTTTTTGAGTTTACCCGGCAGTTGCAATGTCAGAGTATGCAGCGAGACAGGATCGCGCAGGTCGTCATAATACATATCTCCGGCATACGGTTTATTGCCCCGATCAACAAAGATGCCTGATACCCGCACGCGGCCCTGCTCTTCCGGTAAGCTTGGAAGCTGCTTGAGCAAACCGGCGAGTTCATTCGGAGATACACAGTGAGGTGTGGTGGTCATGATAGCCCTTTTCTGTCTGAGTATGTGAGCTCTGCTTTCTGAGGTGCCATCCTTGGCGGCTGGCGTTGCGGCCGGGCACCGAGGCTTTGAGCGAGCCTTGGACCTGAGCGCTAGACTTGCGGAGTATCACAGACAGCATATTGACCGTCAAGATTTCGCGCTAGTACTCAGCTACGCCGCTCACAATCTTGGCCTTGAGCTTATGGGCTATATCCGCCCGGCTCCATCTTATCCGTGAGACGAAAAAAGACGACCACTTTATTGTGGTCGTCTAGTCGTGAGTGCAGGTTGTAGCGCGCCCTTACGGATTAAGGTAAGCAACTAAGCAGGTCATCAATAGTATGTAGATGGCTGCTCCGATGTTACCCAAGCCGATATGGCGTACAATCTCGCTTTCTGACTCAGTCCTGACCGTCCCCAGAACTAATAGGAAAAACGAAGCGACCAACATAAAATAGATCGCCAGATTAACAAACATGGTCCGCCTCCTTTTGCACGTGGGAGCGTGACGCCGATAGTGCTTGGCTCCGGTGTCGCGCTCGGCGTGCAAAAGCAGCTTGGAAATAGATGACATGAGGCAGGAAAGATACTTTGTAGTATAAAGTAAGACGGAGGATGTGTCGATGGAGGGTTGGTCGAAAGGAGAAATAATAACGCTCTTTAGCGTAATTTTCACCGTCATAGGTATTATCGTTGCTGCTTCTACGCGTGGAAGCCGTGTAAGGAATACTGCTTTGGTAATTATGGGAGTGTTTATCGTACTATTTATATCATGGCTAGGGTGGACACTGAGTCAGAACATTGGCTTAAATGCTAGACTACATCCCCCTGGAATGCTACCGTTCCCGTCGCCCTCAGCTAGTCCTTCGCCCCTGCCTACCGTGCAACCCACGCCGACATTGTCGCCTACGCCGATACCTACAACGTCCCCAACCAGAGAGCCGACTCCCGCGCAGTCGCCTACGCCGCGGCCAGTCCCTGCCCCTACTTTGAGACCACGTCCCGCTCCGCAGGAATTGCCGATCCCGAGTCTTGGGGGAATGGTCACCTTAAGCTTCACGCTACTCGATCATTCTATGCCCGTAACGGGCGGGCGCGTCGAGTTCAGCGCCCCCGGTTTTAGCACCACAACGTACACGAGGAACGGGAGAGCCACCGCAACGGTGCCGTGCGGCGTCCCCGGTATGCTGATCAGTTTCGAATATGAAGGAATGAGAAGCTCTGTCCCAATCATAAGAGGACTTAAATGCCAAACCTGCCATTTCGAGGCCGGGCCCATTGATCTCGGAATCCCTGGTATGCAGTGTTTGGAGATCAGATGTGGCGGGAGTCGCACAGGGTGCGGTTAAATACCCGTCCTTGAGATCTGTGCTCGCTGATACGTAACCATTCAATCTCGGAAAGCCAACTAATTATTAACACTGCTCCGGTCTCGTGTCCGCTCAACGGATGCCTGTGCTGTCTCCGGATTGAACTCGGTAACTGAGATGGGGAATTCCTTATAGGGGTAGGTGAGTTAACCCACAAGTGAATCGAAGCCATGACTCCTGCCTAAGGAGTGTCGATGTTTCTATTCGAAGCCTATGCCAAGTGCAGTGCTTCTTTGATGCGCTGCATTTCAAGCTTCATTGTCTGCACGTCTTCACGCACCCGAACGAAGTCTTTTAGCTCCTCGAAATGCTGCTTCATCGGCTCGGCGATGGTCTCGTTGATGACGCCTACCAAATGTGCCGTCTGCTCGGCGGCGTAGGTTTTTAGTTCTGAAGTCTGGCTCGCTAGACGCTGATCGAGATCGGCAACAGTTAGGAACTGTTTAAGGTCATCTTTCGTGACCAGATTCTTGAGTTGTTGATCGAAATACTCTTGGGTAAGTTCCATAAGAAGGAGGTTAGTACTCTTAGATTAACAAATAGGTAGGACGTGTCAATGGGGTTAATTTAACCTTTGAAACTCACCGAAAATTGAAGCCTGTAATCTGGCTGCAAAGCGAATTCACATGGCGACGGTTGACCTTCGGCTACAACAGGGCGGGACAGAGGAATGACACTCCACTGGCTGATCCACCAAATCTGGTTCGTGCCGGCAATAACGATGATCTCCTTCGCGCTTCTTCACGATCACGGCACGGGTACTACCCTGACAGTTCGTCAACAATGTCTTCGACTACGCCAGGTCACGTTTCCTCTCATGACTGACTTGGAACGTTTTTTCTGGGGGCCTGAGGCTCCATACTGTCGGAGATTTCTACTTTCTGGCGCGTCTCACCAGCAGACCTTGCCCCTACTGAACCGCAGCTATTTTATTATCTTGGGAATCTTTGTGGCGGCGTCCGGTCCTCTTACGGTCGCGAGGCAGCCGAAGGCGCGCTTCATGGCGATCTGTATTGGCAAGGGCATACGCAAAAAGGTTATGGGCGGCTGAGTGCTACCTGAATGCTGTCCGCAAGTTTCTGCGCTTTGTCTTTCGTGCCCACCCGCTGCTGCCACTGGCCGCCAATGCGCCTGCCCTGCTTGTAAGCTTCGACCCGAATCGTGCTGGTCGCGTTCATCTCTTTGATCACAGTGACGACCACGAACCTACCGATATCGACCGCGCCGTGTTCAATCGCCATCGCAGTCTTTATCTGCCCCGTCTCCTTGCTGGCAGATTCGATGGTATACCCTGCCCGCTTCACGGTATCGAGTGCTGCCTCATACGCCCAGTCATAAGATGCTGTGGTCTGAAAGCTCACCGCGCCGGGGCCATCGTCCGCTTTTGGCGAAGCCTTCAGGGGCGTCGGATTGAATACCGGCTGGCCGACCACCGTAGTTGCCTGCTGCACCGGTACGGCAGTATTTTCTGTCGCTGGGTCTTGATGCTGGGACGGAACAACCGAGAAATCCCATACCGGACTAAGCAGCAATCCATCACCTTGCCGCGCGGCTACCGCCTTGAGGGATGCTTTTTTAGTTCGTGAAATTGGGCGCAGGACAAGACCATACTCTCCCGCTGGCAACGGCTGCTGCGGCGAGACTGTGACGTGACCTCGCTCGATCTTCGTGACGTTTAATGGAACCCGTTCTTCGATGAAATTGAGTTCGCTCGGATCGTTTGACTGGAACTGCTTCGCTTTAGCCTTTTGCGCTCCCACCAAGCGCCAGTTATTGTCTGTTGGGCTGACCTTGAGGAGCGCGGGCTCGAACTCATCGGGGTTAGCACCGACCACATCGCCGAAGATGATCTCGAAGTGCGGCGAGGCGCTCGAGACAACGCTTGCTGCGCGCCGCCCGCCGATAGCGTAGATGAAGGTGTAGGTCGGCTCGCTGCCGAACACCTTCGGGAGACTGAGGATTGCCATCCCCGCCATTCCGATAATGGGGAGCCCCGCTATGCCGGGGGCTGCCATGACAGATCTGGCGGCAGCACTAAGGATGGCGTCTCCGGCGATGTCCTTCACTGCTGAATCTGCGAGAAGTGCCGGAACGCTGTCGCCCTTGGCTTTGGTCTGAATGATCGTCGGGCTGGAAGCGGGAATGCCGGCTTTACTCTTTTCGCCGTAGAGCACATAGGGCTGCGTAAGTTGTGCCTGCGGAACTGAGACGGCTGGCGCGAGTCTGGGCGTCGCTTGTATGGTGCCTACTGTTGCGGCAGCTTGGCGCGTCATCGCAGTTTGCATCGCCTCGATGACTCTCTGGCTGACCCCCACCTCTTTCAGGCGGAAGAGCGCGTCGAGTGACACGTCGAATTGCGTGTCGCTTGCCCCAATCGCGTTTATAATGATGGACTCGCCGAAGCCGCCTTTGACCATACGGGTGATGTCGGCGTTCGTTAAGGGTTTTCTGTCCTGCGTCGCGTTTGGTGCCGAGGGCACGGCTTGCTGGCACAAACCAGTCACGCCGGTAGTGCCTGAGATGATACAGAGAAGGGAAACGATCAGAACCCGAAGGGCCCTGCGGCGGGTATTCATGGGGAACTCCTTAAGGCTTCAGGACGGGTGATGGCTGGAGCCCGGGTGAGCATTGGCTCTCGGGCGAATCGTTCAGCAGGCGGCATTCTATATTCATTTGAATATAGAAGCAAGTCGAAAGTCGCATCAGGAGGTGACACCTGATGGGACGACAGCCGCGGGAAAAACCCGCCCGCCTCGGAGAAAAACTTCTCTCTATACGGCAACTGCTCGGCTTCAGCCAAACGCAGATGGCCAAGGCATTGGAACTAGAAATAAATTATACGGTTATTTCCAGCTATGAGTTGGGAACAAGAGAGCCTTCGCTTCTGGTGCTGCTTAGATATGCGCGGCTGGCGAGAACACCGGTAGAGTTCTTACTTGATGATGAGATGGATTTGCCCGAACATCTCCCGGTGACAGGAGCATATGAATGGATTCTGCGTAGGAAGAAATCCGCGTAATTCTAAACTAGGCGTCTGGCAAAGAGGTCGTAAAAGTTCTCCCTCTAAATTAGGTGGTTATATACCTGACGCAGGTCGTCAAATCGAACACTCATCAATCCTTCAACTATGCTGGTCGATGGAATGCAATAAATCCTCTATCCTACCTCAAGCATATAATCACCAAAAGATAGCAACTCACCGATGAACTAAGAGCACGGCAGAATGATATCTCTTATCCAGTCGGCATCCGATTTCAGCACATTACACACCACCGTTGTCGAAGCGGCCTGATAGGTTCATTATTAAATTGGTGAAAGGAGTATATGTTCGATGGATCCCGATCCGATGCAGTACATCGAGGAAGACGGTGAGCAGGCAAAGACCGCAGAGGCGGCGCGCGCCAGTAAAGCCAGAAGCCAGTTGAACACACTGGTGGCGATCACGGTGGCGCTTCTTGCAACCTTCATGGGCGTCTGCAAGGTCAAGGACGATAACATCGTGCAAGCCATGCAGCAGGCTCAAGCCGATAAGATCGACAACTACAGTTGGTATCAGGCGCGCAACATCCGTGAAGAGGTGGCCCGCGCGACGCTCGCGCAACTCACCCTACAAGCCAGTTCGGCGCCGCCACAGGCTCAGGCAGCCTATCAGCAACAGATCAAAGCTTACGCAGCCATCGCCGAGGAGCAGGCGGAGAAGAAAAAGACTCAACAAGCCGCCGCCGATCAAGCGGACAAGACTTATAACGAACTCAACTTTCACGACGACCAGTTCGACCTCTCCGACGCCATGTTGGCGCTAGCGATCTCGCTCCTCGCGATAACGGCTCTCACACAGAAGCGTTGGTTGTTTGTCCTCGCACTGGTGCCGACTCTCTTCGGGATAATCATGGGGTTGGCGGGGCTTCTCAATTGGCACATTCACCCGGATGCTCTGTCACGATTGTTATCTTGATCAAATGAGGGAGCGGTATGTGTGCACCCGCATACTCAGAGCGCGAAACGTTGGGGAGGGGCATGGGTTAAGTAACCCTTTCCTTTTTCCTTCACATTGAACCTTACAGTTGAAATTCCTATAACTGGTGAAACGCGGAGGTTAATAAACACCGCTGCCGAGCATGATGAAATTGAACAGGATGGCCATTCTGTTCAATTCTACAGAGCAGACCTAACCGCGCCTCGAACTGCTTCCCCACGCCGCACGGAGTTTACTCTTCAAGCCCTTGCCAGCTTTGCACAGTGGCCGCATGGCTGGGCGGAAGGGCTTTGCCCGACAATCAAGGTTTTGAGGTGAATTACTGGGCAGGCAGTTGACTTTTCGGGCAAAAGGCCGTTCTGCCCGAAAAGTCAGGTCAGTTATAGCTGTGGACATCTACTAACCGCCCGCCACGAACCCTCTTATGTATCTTGTGCGTGGCGGCGTGTTATTAGCAGCGTTAGTCTGATTCAAGGTAGGGATTTCTCTTGCCATTGCTATCAATGGAACATATACTCTGCCGCGCCGATTGGTCTAAGGTTGCCTCCAAACATCAACTTCAACTCGCCTCACAGTAGATGTGAGCTAACCAGATAAGGAGCAAACCATGTCACTGAAAGACATTATTGGAGAATATGGGTTCGTCGCCAAATTGGATGTTTCCAATTTGCAGGTCAGCGCAGAGTTCTACACCGCCCTCGGTTTAGAGCACGACCCCAGATTCGATACACCCATTTGGATGCAGTTCAATCTGCCAGACATAGATCAAGTCGCAATTGGACTGTACGCAAGTGGCAGCGTAAGTCCGGGGGGATCGGTTCCTACATTCATAGTAAACGATATAAATGCTGCTCGGCAGAGCCTGCTCGACGCTGGTGTGGAAGTACGCCCGATCCAAGATGTAGGTCTCGGAGTGTTGATGGCATCCTTCTATGACCCGGATAGCAATACGCTGGCACTTCGCCAGAACCCCTCCTCCCAACCAAGCGCCACTGAAATAGGAGCATAATTACCGGAGAGGGTTAGAGCTTAAGAAATTCAATCAGTCAAGTGAGCGGTGTATACCATATTTCTATTTGGTTGCGCCGCTCGACTCTTTGCCTTTGAATGGTGAGGTACTGTGCCGGATGTTCTTCGCGTGTAGCCTTTCAACCTAATCTGCCGTCCAAAAACTCGGCTCAATCCCTGGCTCATAAACAGACTGAATGACCACGCAGATGTTGTGGCACAGCACCTTACAAAGAGCCTCGTTGACCTGCGCCCTCTCCGTCTTACTCCGCACCCTCTCGCCGAACTTCGCCTTAATCATGCTGAAGGTAGATTCCACATTAGAGCGTTTGTGGTAGTGCTGCATGAACCACTCCTGATTGTACTGGTAAAACTTGAACATACGCTTCCATACGGACGAGCTACGCTTGTCCTTCGCGGTCGCGTTCGAGCGGAAATCAATGTAAGGCAACGTGAGTTCGACGTAAGGAATTGAAAAGAGAACCCCAAGGGGTAAGATGTGGTTGACCAAAACTACATCTTGTTCGCCGCAAGGAGTTCTCTCAATGGATATCTTACCTGTGTTCTGCGACATAGCGACTTCTGCTTGCGCTTTGAACCACGCTGGCATCAGCAATTCCTCACCGTAGGACGACGCCTGCGCCGCCGCACGGCAACGCTTTGACTCTCGGAAGTCAGGACGATCATCGTGTTATTTCACGCTTCTGGCTACCGCGACTTTAAGACCTACTACACGCAGCAGGTGCAGCGTCAGATGGCATCGGCGTTTCCGCGTCTGGTGAGCTACACCCGCTTCGTGGAACTCCAGCGCGACGCGCTCATCCCGTTGTGTGCCTATCTCCAGACGCGCACGGGCCAGTGTCGCGGCATCGCCTTTGTTGACTCGACGAGTTTGCGGGTCTGTCACAACCGGCGCATCCATTCGCACCGCGTCTTTCGCGGCGTGGCACGACGCGGCAAGACCTCCGTCGGCTGGTTCTTCGGCTTCAAACTGCATCTGGTCATCAACGAGTGCGGCGAACTCTTGGGCGTGCGCCTGACACCGGGCAACTATAGATGACCGGCAACCGGTTCCGGCATTGGTCAAAGAACTATCGGGCAAGCTCATCGGCGACAAAGGCTATATCTCCGGCGCACTCACCGCTTTATTATACGAGCACGGCTTGCAACTCGTGACCAAGGTCAAGCGCAACATGCGGCAGAGGTTCTTGCCCGTCTTCGACAAGTTGCTCTTACGCAAACGGGCGATCATCGAGACCGTCATCGACCAACTCAAGAACATCTCGCAGGTCGAACACTCCCGCCATCGCAGTGTGATGAACTTCGTCGGCAACGTCGTCGCGGGCTTGATCGCCTACACCTTCCGCGAAAAGAAGCCGATGCTCAACATCGAAGTCAAAGAACTTGCATTACTCACAGCGTAACCCATTCGCTTACGTCGAACTCACGTAGTTTTAATAGAATCCCGCCACGCCCCTTGAAAAATATTTTATCGATGTGTAATGAGCACGCTCGTCCGACTAAATAAACCTCGATCACGGGTTGCATTGTGCTGCAAGATTCTTGCATAGATTCGCGCCTCTTGCAGCTGAATTTAACGCTGGAAATGCGGAGCTAACCTATGTATCTTAGCGGCAACCGGCGTGCGGTGAATCCAAATGCCGAGTGGTTGCTGGGGTGAGGACAGTGACCATCAATTGGACAGGCGCGAAGCTCCCAAAGCTGCCGCGCCTGTTCGCTTTTATGTACGAACTCTGACAGCCCCGCCTCTCCACGGTTCCGTCTCGTCTGTCCGCACGTCATTGAACGAGCGGGCTGACGGAGCGACCGTGCTGTTGGCTCACGAGGCAAAAGCCCGCCGCCCTTGAACTCTTCGCCTCACTTTCTCTGTTGACACCCAACCTGTGTGGTAATAGTCTTAGCGCGCTTCACGCCTGCTAACCCGACCCGACGACGGCGAGAGCCTGCCACTCGTCCGCCCGCGTCAACGACCTCAACCCGCCGGAGGAACTTATGTGCATCAAGAGATTCATTCTCGCCATCTCGGCTTTCGCTTGTCTCACCGCGCTTCTCACCACCACGTCATCCGCCCAACATCGGCACGGAGCACGCCACAGGGCACGCCCCGCCGTCGCTGCGCCCGTGCAGAATAACGGTTGCGATTTGAGTTTCACCGGAAGTTCACGCAAAGCCGTCAAGCTGCGCTCGACTTCACTCAACTACCCATTCCAGAACGGCGGTCGCGCCATCTCGGTCACCGACTTCTTCGCCTCTACCTGTCCGCTCGACGTGAACGTGCCGACAAAGAAGGGCGCCATCTCGGAGACGCAGCCGATGGACTCTGAGAAAGTGACGATTAAGATCAGAGCCTTCGTCATGGCGATGAAGCGCGACCCCGATAACGACTTGCACGTGCAGATCGCGGACGCGGCGAGCCCCTACAAGCAGCAGCAACTCATCGTTGAGATACCGCCCGGCGCAGACTACTGCGACGCGCGTTCCGCTCTGATGGACTTGTTCAGGGCGGACGGCGGGACGAAGCTCGCGAGCTATATCTTCAAGCATCCGCCGCACGTCGAATTGACGGGCTACCTTTTCTTAGACAAGGCGCACATGAGGGCAGGCCGGACGGACTTCTGCACGAACAACGGCGGGCGGGGCATTAAGGGGAATCTTAGCGTCAGCCCGGTGCGTGGCATCTGGGAGATACATCCTGTCTTCAAGCTGGAGAGCGTGCGGTAGATCAAAGCGCAACGCGCGGGAGGTAAACCGCTGCTCGCTGCTGCTAATCTCATGACCTCGAAAGGGGCAGCCGATGAAACTTCGCGCCCGTCTCGCCACGTTACTCTTGGCACTGCTGCTTGCTGCCTCCCCCACCTTCGGGCAACGGCACAGCCGCCACACCTCTCATCGCGCCGCGCAGGTGAGCGGCGGCTATTACACGAACTCGGTCGGGCACAGAGTTCGCCGACCCTCCGTTAGCAGGAGCGTGCCCGTAGGGGCCAGTGCTCGCTGCCGGGACGGCTCCTACAGCTTCAGCGAGCACCGGCGCGGCACCTGCTCTCACCACGGCGGCGTGGCGCAGTGGCTCTAGGATGATCGCGGCAGCGTAACTCACAGCCTGCTGGCGGGTGCACCCCGGCGACAGTCTGCCTACCCTAGAGGGGCGGTTCATCGCGGCGGTATTTGATCGACTAGTGGCGGGCACTCATCGCCCGCTTCGCAACCTCACCATGGACTTAATGCAACAGCATCAGGTCGAGCGCCGCAAGTCGCCACGCTTCGTCATACCTTCGGACGCGCCGTTGGTCGTCGGCGTGGCCATCCTCGGTGGGGCCGGTAGGCTGAGAACTTTTACCGGACGTGTGAGAGACATTAGCGCAACGGGGCTAGGAATCGTGCTCCCGACAGGCGAGCCCTGCGGCGAACTGGCGGAGAGGGATTGCTCGCTCGCGGTCGTCTTCAAGCTCTCCAGTGGAGTCGTCAAGCTGAGAGCCAAAACCGCGCGCTGCAACCCGCTTGACGAGCTGCACGTGGAGGACAGGCACGTCGCCGGCGTGCGCATCACGGAAATCAGCGCGCAAGAACGCAGCCTGCTCGACGAGTATCTTTGCAGAAGAAGTGAATCTAAGTGAGGCACTAGTGTAGGTAGTGGGGTAAATCTGTATGGATGATTTACCCCACCCCACGTTTAGTTTGCTAACAAGTCTTGCAGTTCCCACACACTGCTCGTAATTCCCGCCGCCATTGCCGGAGTGCAGCGGATCGAAGAATGTATCCGGCAGAAGTTATAGTAAGCGAAGTGCAGAGCCAACGCCGCGCGAAGATTATCCCACTTCTTAGAGAACGCATTGGTCAGACGAGTAAGACGACGCATCATCATTCGCATTGTTAGATTCTGTCTTTCAACGTGCGACGTGCAGATGCGATCTTCGTTCGGCTGACCTAAGATGGTTTTCCTAATCGTCTCGACGACGCGAGGGGGAGAGTAGCGACGCTCGCCGCCGCCCTGTTCCGGCTGTTCGTAAATCTTGATCATCTGCGCGAAGTCAACGCGCGTGCCGAGTGAATGAATAACTGCGTCGGGATAGGCTACAAAGCCGTCCGTCGTTAGCTGGAATCGCCCGCTCGTCGCGTTGTATAGCTTCTCTGTGAACTCGAAGGTGTCGCGCACGTTGCGACGCCCCAAGTGCCAAGCTAAGACAAGTTTCGTGTGACGCTCGATTGCGAGGAACGTATAAGCATCGCCTAGCGTGGTATCGTGACGAAGCTGCCGCTTCTTAGTCTTTTCCTTCATGCCGACATAGCCCCACATTTCGTCGGCTTGCACGTCACGAACGGCGACGCCTTTGATCTTCTCATCTAACAGACGCTCGCACTTCTCGCCAGCCAACGCTAGCAGAGAGAGGATCGTTTTCTT
This sequence comes from Acidobacteriota bacterium, assembly GCA_032229975.1. GTDB lineage: Bacteria > Acidobacteriota > Blastocatellia > Pyrinomonadales > Pyrinomonadaceae > JAIVGV01. The sequence goes on from JAVXVG010000008.1 coordinate 223,419, forward strand.
CTCGACGCCCGTAATGCGTTCGGTCGAACGGATGCTGTTACCTTCGACTAACAGGCGAAGGATAAGCAGAGCCTTTTCCATCGGCAGATACATATTGCCGAGCGGCTTGTCTTGCAACTCTGCGAAGGTCTTGCGACAGGCGTTGCAGCGAAAGCGTTGATTACCTTGCGGTCTTTGCCGATTTTGACGGCGACAATCTGACAGTTATGACAGGTCATTGTGAGCCTTGCCTTTCGTTGGCGATTCGCTCACAATGCAGTTGCTGAGACTAGATGCGAGCAATCGCGTTTGGTTTATCAAAAGGGCGTTATCGCTTGGCGGCGGTGACGCCCTTAACTATTAACAAGACGCAGTTTAATGCTTGAGCACGCGAAAGTCAAGCATAAAGTTGAGCCAAACCGTTCGTTGTTATGCTTTTAATGCTTGAGCAAACGTGCTATTGTTTAGGAAATGAGTAAAGAACCCGATCCCAAAATGTCGAAGAAGTACGCCGGACGGCTCGGAGGGCTGAAAGGCGGTCGCGCTCGCGCTGAAAGCCTTTCACCCGAACAACGGAAGGAGATCGCTAGTAAGGCGGCGGTGGCGAGATGGGCGTTAAAGAAAAACGGCGTAAGCTGTGAACAACCTGCCGCCTAACTCACACGTCTTGAACTCTGTCGGAGTGCCGGGCACTTCTCCGGACGTGGAGGCTATGTTCAAGACTGCGGCAGGCTTTGACTTCGCATCTACCATCCTTTGGGAGCACGTCGATTGGGTGACGAGAAAATTCTCAGGACGAGCATCATACAACCTCCATTCTGTCGTACCTGCGATTGTGTGCGCGACGTTCAGCGTCGAAGTTTATCTTAAATGCCTCTACCATCTTGAGACCGGCGCTTTTGTCAAAGGGCACGATCTTAAGAGGTTATTCGAGCTTATTAGCCCTAACCGCCAAGCGCAGATTAAGACCTACTATGAGGAGGTGTCTTCTCGAATACCGCATCTTGTAGCGATGCGTGCGCAGCACCCTGACAAGACGCACTATGACCTAGAGCAGGCGCTCGAAAGAATGAGCAACGGCTTCGTAGATTGGCGCTATAACTATGAAGGTATACCAGACGGGAGTGACTTTAACATCGGGCCTATCTTACCTGCTATTCGGCGGGTGATCTTGGATATCAAGCCTGAATGGAAAACCTTACTGACCCCCTGAATACTCGATCCACATGGGCTTGCCCAACGGAAGGGTTAGAGGGGCATTCCCTAGGGCAGAAAATGGTTCTGTTAGGCAGGAAAGCTGAATCGTATATAATGATGCCGAAGGTATGTCCAAGCGTCTGATTCGCTTAGTGTCAACTTACGCGCCGTCGTTTGTCATCGCCGCGGCTCTCATCCTTCTGGCGTCGGTTGGTTCGATTACCGAATCCCTCATGCGCCATCAGCCGATCTCGGTCATGGCTGTCGTCGGAGTGATTATCGTTTTCGTCGGCGCGCTCTGGGTAAAAAGGTTGTGAAAACAGGATTCGTCCGCCCGAAACTTCGCACAGAGTCGCCCTAGAACTGCTTTGAGCTGTCCAGCACTTTCTGTTGGGCAGCTTTCCGTTCTGTTGGGCAAAAGGCTTCCGTTGGGCAAAGCCGATCCACATCCCTTCTTCATTGAAGGCGAGCACGATCCGCCTGACCTGTCCCGACTGCGGACTACGGTAGTCAATAATCAAGCCGCCGCCTTCTACACAACGCTCTACAGGGACAGTGCCGATCCGTACTATCGTCGCACCCACAATATCATCGGGAAGATCGTCGCCCCGCCTCGCGTCGAAGTATGACGGCAGTTTTGGCAATACGCTTGTTGTAGCCAAATCAATATCAGCCATTTCATAAAAGAGCGTACACACAGATTTACCCCACTGACCTAGTGCACGATAGTTCCGTATAGGCTTAGGCTGAGGAGTATAGTGTGTTGCTCGCAAGATAATAGCCGTCAAGCAACAGAGAGATATCTCGCCAGAACAATCTAAGCAGAAGATTAGACAATTCAACCTTTTTGCACGGTACCTCTTCCATCCGACTAACTCCTCTCATTGGGCTCAGGAAAAACTTCCGCGATTTTTCCCGCCGCGTGCAACCGCGCCCGCCGCCGCCACATCTGACACGCTTCGCAGAGGTTTTGCCATGGCGTGGACCGCCCCACTCGCGCCGCTCTCACGTAATCATCGAACATGACCGCAAGGTCGATTGTATTACCCACACTCTATGCGGGTCGCGGCCGGTGGCGATCCACACGACATCGAGCGCGCGCTCCCAGTTACCACATTTCGACAGATCGTTTAGTCTGGCTCGCGCTTTAGGGGTTTGCCTCGCCACGGCACGCTGAGGTCATCTACCTCAGAGTCGCAGGCGAAATCTGTCATGCCGGGCGGCGTCTTAACGTTCACATGATACTTGGTGTCAAAGACCTCAACTTTCACAGAGGAGCACACTTGATGTCTCGCTCGACTCTCCGATCAACTCGCACCCTTGCGCTTGGCGCGCTTGTACTTGCCGCACTGGTCTGCGCCTCGATGGTGGCGATGAGAGCGCGCGCCGCTCGTGCGACCACCCCCGACGCACAGCAGGAGCCCGCGACAACAGCGCAACAAGTGCCCCTGCAAACACCACTGCAAGCGTCTTCAGATCACGGCGCGCCCGCCTACCGGCAGACCCTGCGCATCTGGGTGCACGCGGATAGCGTGCGCCCTCAAGTCCTCTACGCCGAGCCGGGGCCGGTTGCCATCCACGCTGAAGACGAGACCGGTGAAGACATCGCCTTAATCGTCGAGCGCGTCTCACCAGGGCGTGGCGCGCCGCAGCGCATGGCGAGAGTCGCCGTGACACACCGGGGCAGACGAGTACGCCAGGAGTTGGAACTGGGAGCGGGCGAATACGCCTTTTACGAAGAGTCGCGTCCGCAGTACAAAGGCACACTCACCGTCGAGCCAAGTAGGTAAAGCGGAACACAAGATCAGCTTCAATGTAGGCACGAGCTGATCGCAACCAAGATCGTTAGCGGAATGACTTCTAGAGTAATGATGGCCGGTAAGAACATGAACAAGGTCAAGGGCATCGCGGGCACGATACTGTCAACTGCCTTCGCGCTCACGCTCTTGGCGGCGACGGCTCTTGCGCAGAACTCCTTCGACCACGGCACGCCCACCGAGTCCAAAGGCGGCACCTCGACTGCCTCGACCTACGCGCCCGACAAGCTGGAGACGGTTAACCTCGCTAACGGCAACCTCGCCATCAACCTGCCGCTCGCCACTGTTGGCGGTCGCGGTTCCACCTCCTTCACCGTGCTGCTCTCCTACAACAGCAAGCTCTGGTCAACGCAACACGATCAAGATGCTGAAATCATCGCCCACGACTACTACGACTACAACCAGATCTACGTACTTGAGCCGGCCTTCGACCACTACAAGGCGGTCTATGACACGCCGGCAATGAAACGACCTGGAGTGATCGCCTTGGGCGGCGGCTGGACGATCACACCCGGCCCCTACACGAGGACGGAGTTCGTTCACATCGACCCGACGCAGTGCCTCGACCCGAACTACCACATCGAGGACGGCGGCTGCTACAAGTACGTGCTCACCAAGATGTGGTTAGTGCTCCCCGATGGCTCCGAGATCGAGATGAGGGACGCGCTCACAGACGGTGCTCCGTCGCGCGTGCCGAGTCCCTACACGGTCATGGTGGATCGCGACCGTGGGAGGGTCTGGCGCAGCACGGACGGCTCGAACGTCACGCTCGTCACCGACACGCCCGGCACATGGGTCTTCTTCCCCGATGGCTCGCGCTACCGCACCTCTCAGGGGCGCACGACGATGTACGACCGTCAGGCCAACTACCTGACCATCGACTACGACACGCCCTCAGCCGGCTCGACGACTTACACCGACCAGCTCGGCAGACAGACCATCTTGCAGAGCGCGGGCGGCGGCGCGACCGTCACAGTCAAAGGTTACGGTGGCGTGCCAGACCGCGTCATCACGGTTGGCTCCGGCGTCATCGGCGCGCTCAACGGCTCAGGCATAGCCGACAACCTGCGCGCTGACTTCCGTTCTCTGCCGCGCCCCTTCACGGACGGCGACGCCTTCCGCGACCGCTCCATGGGTTATCAGGCGCACACGATCACCACCGCCCACACCGATCTCTTCGACGGCTCGGAAGGTGGAGAGAACATCGATCAGCATAGCGCCGTCACGAGCGTGACGCTGCCCGATGGCCACTCCATACGCTTCCGCTACAACCAGTACGGCGAGGTCGCGGAGGTCATCTACCCCGGCGGCGGAGTGTCGCAGATCGACTATGAGGGCTATCGCACGACCGTGTGCGGCGAGAACGGGCCGGCAGACTTCTACCAGCAGATCAACCGCAAGGTCACGCAGAGGCGGCTCTTGACCGATAGCGCGAACGTGGACGGCACGTGGCTTTATGCGTTCCCGCTGCCGGGCAATAACGTCGCGAGCACGGTCGAGACGCATCAGGGCGGCAGCACCGGCCCTCTCATGATGAGGGAGCATCACTACTTCCTCGCGACGGATGCCGAGTACACCACCTGCCTGTCGGGGAACACCCCGAACGGGACGGGCTACGAGAAGTGGCAGAACGCGAAGGAGTACCGCGTCGAGCGAGAGACGGGCACGGGCACGCAGGTCACCGTGCGGAACTGGGCGCAGCGGGCGGCGGTCGTCTGGGCGAATGACGTTGGTCTCTCCTACAACGACTACGTAACGCACCACAGTCAGGAACAACCCGCAAATGATCCCAGAGTCATGTCAGAGGAGACGGCCTTAGAGGACGGCCGGAAGAAGCTCACCGAGTACACCTACGACGACTCTGGCAACGTGACCTCGGAGAAGGAGTATGACTTCGGCGACACGTCGGGCTCAACGGGTGCGCTGCTGCGTCAGACCTTCCGCAACTATGTCGGGAGTCTGCATGGCTACTGCTACACGAACCTCAACGGCACGGACGGCAGTTGCGGCACGGGGCTGGCCACCGATTTAAACTCCGTCATCTACCAGCGCTCCCTGCTCCTGAACCAGACTATAAAAGATGGGGCAGGCAACCAGGAGGCGTACAGCGAGATCGAGTACGACAACTACTCACAGGACGGCAACAACGCGCCGCTTGCGATCAACTCAGGCATGAGCGGCTACGACGGCTCGCGCTTCTCTTTCTTCTCCGCCTCGACGCAGCCGCGCGGCAACGTGACGCGGAGCGGGGCTTGGGCCGGTGACTCCTCCTTCGTCAACTCTTACGCGCGTTATGACAACGCGGGCAACGTCGTCTCGACGAAGGACGCGAGAGGAATAGAGTCCTTCGTCTCCTACACCGACTCGTTCGCCGACGGCGTGGGTCGGGCCACCTATGCCTTCGCGACGAGTACGTCCTCGGCTGTCCCCGATCCGACGAACCAGCGGGGCACGAACACGCCGCTCACGGCTTCGACAGTTTACGAGTTCGCGACGGGTAAGCCGCGCACGACGACAGACGCCAATGGCAAGACGACCTCTTTCCAGTACAACGATCCGCTTGACCGGGTGACAAGAGTTGATCGACCCGACGCGGGGTGGACGCTCTACAGCTACGCCACTGCGACGTGCGCCGGGACGCCCTGCGACTACGTGCGCATGCAGACGGCTCTCGACGCCTCGCGCTCCACGGACTCTTACCAGTTCTCCGATGGGTTCGGGCGGCAGAGCCGCTCTCTCTCCTACGTCGGCAACCTGGGGACGCCCTACGCGACGACCGACATGCAGTACGACGCGCTGGGCAGAGTGAAGCGGGTGTCGAACCCTTACCTGACAGTCAACTCTCTAGACGCGGTCAACCCGTCGGGACGGTGGACGACGAGCGCATATGATCTGGCGGGCAGGGTGACATCGGTCGTGACGCCGGACGGCGCGGCGGTCACCTCTTCATATAACGGTAGACAGGTGACAGTGACGGATCAGGCGGGCAAGGTCAGGAGCAGTGTCTCCGACGCGCTGGGTCGTCTCGTGCAGGTCGTCGAAGACCCGACGACGAACGGACTCAACTACCAGACCAACTACGCTTACGATGCGCGCGGCAACCTGCGCCAAGTGATACAGGATCAGCCGCCCAACGCGCAGTACCCGCAGGGCGTGCAGCAGCGCCGCTACTTCATGTACGACTCGCTCTCGCGTCTCATCAGGGCGAGGAACCCGGAGCAGGCTGTTAACACGATCCTCGACACTGGTGCCGATCCTGTGAGCGGCAACTATCAGTGGACGATGGCTTATGACTACGACGCGGACGGCAACCTCTCGCACCGCACCGACACGCGAGGTGTGACGACCGCCTACACCTATGACAACTTAAATCGCATCATCCGCACCGATTATAATGATGGCGTCACGTCCTACACGCTGAACACCTACGACTTCGCCACGAACGGGCGAGGTCGCTACTTCGCCGACTATGAGAGCAGCACGCAGGGCACGCTCAACTTCGTGCTCGCCTATGATGCGGCTGGCCGCCCCACCTCTCGCAAGACTAACTTCTACCTCGCGGGCACGGGCTGGATCGACGGCTATGCCATGTCGCGGCTCTACAACCTAGCCGGCAACGTGACGCAGCAGAGCTACCCTTCGGGCCACACGGTCAACTACTCTTATGACGCTGCCGGGCGGCTCGCTGATAACGGTAATAATCTCGCCTTCACGGGCAACCTCGGCGACGGCGTGCCGCGCACCTACGCCAGAGGTCTCTCTTACGACGAGGCGAGTCGTCTGCGGCAGGAGCAGTTCGGCACGCAGACACCGCTCTACCATAAGCTGCACTACAACGTGCGGGGCCAGCTCTACGACGTGCGCCTCTCATCGGTCGCTTGGCAGCCCGACACTAACACTGGACAGTGGGACTGGAACCGCGGCGCGCTCATCAACTACTACTCGCAGAACGAGGTCAACGCGACGACGGGTGAGGCGCGTGCCCAGAGCGGGGCGGAGAACAATGGCAACCTCAAGCGCGCCGACGCCTACGTCCCGACCGACGCAAACGCGACTTACGACGGCGTGAGTACGGCGGGCTCTTACTTCTCCACGCAGAGCAGCTACTCCTACGACTCTCTGAATCGCTTGATGCTCGACAACGAGGCGAACTACAACTCGACTTCCGGATGGGGACAGCCCCTCTCGCAAGGCTATGCTTACGACCGGTGGGGCAATCGTCAGATCAACACGGCAACGACTACAGCGGGCATCAACAACAAACAGTTCACGATAGATACTTCGACGAACCGGCTCTACGCGCCGGGCGGCAGCGGGATGAGCTACGACCCGGCGGGCAATCTCACGCAGGACGTTTACTCGGCTTCAGCCGCACAGCGCGCCTACGACGCTGAGAACCGGATGACGATGGAGCAGAACTCCGCCACGTCGATCTTCTCGCGCTACAAGTATGACGCTGAAGGCAAGCGGGTGCGCAGAGACGTGGGCGGGCAGGTGATGTGGCAGGTCTATGGCTTCGATGGTGAGCTGGTGGCCGAGTACGCGCCCACGGCTGCGTTCACTCAACCGCAGAAGGAATACGGCTATCGCGCGGGCGAGTTGTTAGTCACTGCTACTGCACCCGCCACGACCGGTACTAGCGGCATCGGCGGCTCCGGCAATCTCATCAACGTCGCCGCAGCCGCGAACGGCGCGACGGCGAGTGCCTCCTTCTATGATCCCGATAACACGTTCGGTGCGGGATTACACACGCGGCCCTCAGATGCCATCGATGGCGTACGCTACTCCGACATCAACGGCACTAACTACTGGCGCGCTCACCCCTTGCCGTCGCAGTGGCTGCGCGTGGACTTCTCCGGCTCGAAGACCATCGGCGAAGTCGATGTCTACACGCTCCGTGATAACTACGCCGCACAGTCCGACCCATCGGCGAACGAGACCTTCTCGCTCTACGGTGCGAGTGACTACTACGTCGAGTACTGGACGGGGTCGGCATGGGTGCAGATACCGGGCGCGAGTGTGTCCGGCAATAACCTAGCGTGGCGCAAGCTGACATTTACGCCCGTCACGACGACGGCCATCAGGCTAACGGTGACAGGTGCGGCGGACGGCGTGGCGCGCATCACGGAGCTGGAAGCGTGGGGCACGGCTGCGACTGCCACGCGCACGAACGTGGCGGCGGCAGCCAACGGCGCGACGGCCAACGCCTCGTCCTATGATCCTGATAATACGTTCTGCGCGAACACGCACACCCATCCCTCGGATGTCATCGATGGAGTGCGAGCGATGACGGAGATCGCCTGCGGTACCGGCTACTGGAGAGCCCATCCGCTCCCATCGCAGTGGCTCGAAGTTGACTTCAGTGGGCAGAAGTCGATCTCGGAGATCGATGTCTATACGGTGCGCGATAACTACACCGACCAGAGCGACCCGTTGGCTGCTGAGACCTTCTCGCTCTACGGTGCGAGCACCTACGACGTGCAGTACTGGACGGGGTCGGCATGGGCCACTGTGTCGGGCGGGAGTGTGTCCGGGAATAATCTCGTGTGGAAGAAGCTGACCTTCCCGACAGTAGCCACCAGTAAGATCAGGGTGGTCGTGAACGCGGCGGCGGACGGCGTGGCGAGAATCGCGGAGGTCGAGGCTTACGAGGGCGGGCAGCAGCAGTTCAGCGGGGGAGCGCAAGGGACAGGGGCAGAGGTCAACTGGCTGGTCTCTGATCATCTAGGCACGCCGCGCATCATTGCTAACCAGACGGGGGCACTCGCAGGAATAAAGAGACACGACTACTTACCATTCGGGGAGGAAATTGGGGCTGGCACAGGAGGGAGGTCTCAGGCACAAGGATACGGGCAGGTTGATAACGTGCGTCAGCGATTTACCTCAAAGGAGAGGGACGTTGAGACAGGGCTAGATTACTTTGGAGCAAGATACTACGGAAGTATTCAAGGAAGGTTCATTTCATCGGACCCACTATTGTCATCTGCTCGACTTGAAAATCCACAAACTTGGAATAGGTATCCTTACACTTTAAATAACCCTCTCCGTTTTGTTGATCCTACTGGACTGTTTACTATTGGTAGTCCTGAATATCGGAAACAGATCATCGCCGCGTATGATGCACTAAAAGCGTCACTCGACAAATTAAAACCGGATTCAAAAGCCTATAAGAATATTGCACGATCACTAGAGAGATTAGGCAAGCCGGATGAAAAGAATGGTGTCGTTGTTAATGTAGGGGCGACAGAATCCGGCAACACAGGTGAGACAGATGTAAACAAAATTGACAAAGGAACTGTCACCATTACTATTAATCAAGATCAATTTGACAAATCGGGCGTGGAAGCAAGAGCTTCGGTATTAGGCCATGAAGGTGTTCACGCTGATGATGCTTTTAACCTCTTCTCTATGTCGAGAAGTATGGCAGACTTTAGGCAACGATATATCGCGAATGATTATCAGTACCGTACAGAATATAATGCTTATTTTGCTAGTGCCGGGGTTTTCCAAGCCTACAATGTTGGGAACTCATATGGTTGGTACTCGCATCCGCCTATACCAGGTTCTAAAGATAGATTTCCTGTCAAGTTAGACTTGTGGAATCCCTCTTGGCAGGAAGTAGACCAAAAAACGATTGAGAGTAACCAATCATTTACAATTAAAACGGTGCTTGAAACCCCAAGGTCAGAGAGCATAAACGGAGTACATGGGTATGGTTTGAGGCCGCCTAAAAACTTCCAGCCATGAGAAAACAAACGTTAAGATGCCGGCTCATACTCTTTAGTTTTTCTTGCACTCTAATACTATGCGGGGGACATTCCCATGCACAAAAGATTATTAAGAGTCAACCCAGCGTTTACCTTACCTTTCAGGGATTCGTGAAGAAGACAGCCAATGATGCATACCCATCGGAAGGTGCAAGGCTCGTCCTACACAATAATACACGATGGCCAATCTATTATAGTGAGTGGCTAGAACGTACACCGACGGGGGATGTAGCCATGATTTATAACATTGTATCTGAGGAAGGCTGCCCCGAACAGAGAAGTCATGTTGATGTAATAACTAAAGGCAAGCTGAGGTCGGGTGGGAGCGTTAGTTTTACAGTACCACGAGAAGACTTCCCGAAAAACAGCAAAATCTACGTGGGTTTCAACTTCTCTTGGGAGATTGTTAAAGACGCAAAACTCCCTAATGAGACGAGACATCTAGTCTATTTTTACTCAAGTGCTCTACCTGAATGGCCTTGATAACGTGTTTTTATCACAACTTAGTTTGATACTCCTCTAAGCGAGACGCTCAGACTATCGGAAGTGTTAGGCTAAGCCGTGACTAATACACAGCATGATACGCCCTGCGTTCACATGCTCCCCCGCCGCGCTCTCTTGTCCTTAACGCTCCACATAAACTCACTTTTTCCCTGCTGCCTTCTTCCTACTGATCCGTTTTAACGGTCTGCCAGGCTTACGCTCCTTTACCAGCTTCAAATCATCCTCATTGATCACGTAGTTCCGCCCCACCTTCTGCGCTGGAAGGCGTCCCTGCCGAATCAATACCTGTACCCGCGTTATATGAACCCCTAACTTTTCTGCCGCCTCAGCCGAAGAGATTAGCTTCATAGCAGCTTTATTACTTCAATAGAAACTATCTGTCAATAAAGAGAGAATTACCCTTGACAAATCTATCTGCATAAGCATATAGTTTCACTTCAGCCTAAGAGTGCTAATAGCAGGTAGTTTTGGCAATGGGTGCAGAAGCAAGGCAGGTCGATATTGAAGCCCGTCAATGGCTCGAACGAGCAGCCGAGCATTACCATGCGTGCCTACTCCACTCACCAGAAGCACAGGACATTCTACGCAAGCTAGGCATCTACTCACCCGAAATCATCACAGCCTTCCGTATCGGATGCTCAGACGGAACATTAACCAAAAAGCTAGCAGCGCAAGGGCGACAAGCTCTCAAGCGTATCGGCTTGCTCAGTAAATCAGGGAGTGAAGTGGTGAATGGCTGTCTAATCCTCCCCTTACTTGATCCGCAGAGCAAGCAAGTCATTAACCTCTATGCCTATCACTTTGAGCGAAGCCAACATCTATTCCTACCCGGCGGGCGGCGCGGAATCTTCAACCCGCAAGCGGCGCAAAACACCGACGAAGTAATCATCACCGGCAGCGTCATTGACGCAGCCTTGCTGTGGTCAATCGGTACTAGGTACGTCATTCCAGCTTATGCTGATCTAGGTCTGACAAATGAAATCATCGAGCATCTAGTCGAACATCGCATCAGGCGAGTGGTACTGCTGACAGGCGAAGGTACAGCAAACTGCGTGTTAACCCAGCAAATGCAAGCGAGACTCGCGGAGTCGAGCATCGAACTCCGCATAGTCGAGCTACCAGCTAAAGATGCCAGCACCTTTGTTATTAACGGTGGCACGTCCGATGACGTGCGACGACTCATCACCGAACCGACAAATACACTGACGAGTGAGCAGAAGCCCGCGCCGCAGGTCAAGATGGCAGCAGATGGATCGTTCACATTCAATCTGCAAGACCACGAGTACCGCATTCGCGGCTTGTCGCCAAAAGGTCTTGACCGCTTGAAAGTGAATGTCCGCTTGACCGTTGGCAACAACTTTCATCTTGATACGCTCGATCTCTATCACGCACGCGCCCGCTTCTCATTCGCACAAACGGCGGCGAAGCTGTGCGGCATCGCTGAAAAGCAGGTGAGCGCAGACTTGCTTTCGCTGATCGAACGGTTGGAATCAATGCGACTTGAGATGCGAAGTAAAGGCGCGGAAGAAATTGTTGGGCAGATGACACCGCAGGAAAGAGACGATGCGCTCACCTTCCTACACTCGCCCGATTTATGCGAACGCATCGTAGAGGAATTTAGGCGTTGCGGGTTCGTCGGCGCACGCAGCACCGTATTGACGGCGTATCTCGCCGCCGTCTCCCGCAAACTCTCAGAGCCGTTAGCCGTGCTGATTGTCGCCCGTTCGGGCGCGGGTAAATCTGTGCTCCAAGACGCCCTGTGCGCCTTCGTGCCGCCCGAAGAAACCGTCAGAGTCACGCGCCAGACCGGACAAGCCTTGTTCTGAATCTCCGTTCATCTTAAATTTCTCCTCAGCTTGCTGCGGGGTTGCCGATTGAAAATCGTCGAAGTCGGCGTGCGGAGCGTTTGAGCGACGCCACAGAAATTTATTTGCCGTGTCTGGTTGCCATGAAGCTTGCTGATCGATCATGCCGCGCCTCTTTCATAACTGGTCGCCACTTTTCAACCCCTATCTCCAGCGCGCGCCCCGTCGTCTCGGCCCTGATGTATCCGTGCCGCCTAAGCAAAGAGAGCCAGGATTGCACAGTTCGCTCTGACACCTGCATGTCGCGAGCGACGGTCGACACCCTCCTATACAGAGTGCCGGACTTACGGTCGGCGTGGACGATCAGGTAGCCAAATAGCCACAGTGCCTTTCCCATTGCGTGATAGTGCTTGCCTGTGGGATCGACGAAGAGCCCGCGCCAAACCGGACCCCACCACCCAGCGGGGCGAGCGTTCTGATCAGTCTGGGAGAATTGTGCTCGGAAAGTTAGTCTTTGTGGGGATGAATAGGCTGTTTGCATAGATGTTGTGAAGTAGTTAATGGTGAAACCGGGGAAGATGAATACGATGCATTCTGCGAGTATGTCACCATAAGCGAGTTATTCACATCGCCGCCCTTTCTTTAACATATTTATTTAACCCTCTGTATTTAGCTGGTTGTGGATATCCTGATACACCTCATACATACAGGTAAGTTCGTCATCCATTTCGGCTAGTCTCTGCCGTAAGTCTGCGTATCAGAGACGCAGGTCTCTGCGCCTCACGCGCAAAACTACGAATGATCCTGGAGGGCATAGTGGATAACTCCCGCCTGTGGAAGTACGCGGCAGGAAAGGGTCTCCAGCGAAGATGGTCGGTGCTTTACACGGCGCGCCTCAATTCTTCTTGGCAACCGGCTTGGGGCCTCTCCTCAAGGGAGATATATCGAGCCGCTTAAGCGCCCTGCTCATGGCGGATATGCTTACGCTGTCTCCGCGTTCTTCCCGCACATATTCACACAGCTTCTGCAAAGTAGGGTCTCCCAGTTCAATCTTGAGTCGCCGGATGAGTTTGAGTCCTTCGTCGCTTAGGATGGAGAATGGCTTCTGCGCTAGATTCTTACACAGCTCGAAGCTCACGTAGTTGATGCGATTTCTCCCTTCAAACATGGGGTCTTCTGAGTCATTCCTCCGCACCTCATTGCGACCATAGATATTTAAATCAGTGTCCGCAGTGCGGTCCGAACTGCGGACACTGTAATGCATATCTGTCGTCGTTATTATTCCGCCCGCTAGGTGTACCCTTTCTGGTGTCTGCGTCATGTCTAATAGATGGTTCGTGGCATTGATTAGGGGAATCACCGCCCTGATTCTGATTTGCTCTCCCTCAAAGATGATGTTGTCGATGAGCAGCCTTAAGAAGCGTTGGCGTTCGGCGTCGTCAAACGTCTGCATCCGCTTTGCCGCGGTTCGGCAGTACTCTTCCAGCGTGCGGCGAATGTTCGTGCCGGCAGGTGTTCCGGCTGTTTTTTTCAGGCCGGCGGATCGTACCTCGAGTGCACTCTGGCGTTGCTTCAACTGTTCCAACTGCTGTCCCAGTTGAGCAGGAGAAATAAATCCGGTGCGGTAGACCTCGAGCAGGCGCGCTTCTTCTTGGCTTACCCGCTCCGCCTCACGATTGACCACTTCGGCCTCGCGGTTGCTGATTCTTTCGTCTTCCGACTCACGCTCACGCAGTCTGCCAACCTGATCAATGATGACGGCCGGATCAAGCACCGCTTCCGCTATGGCCCCCCATACTGCCTCATCCAATATGCCCTCCCTCACAGTCGGCAACCGCTTACATCGGTTGAGGCAGCGGTAGTAGTATTTGCCGTGGCACGGATCGCCGACGTAAGCCGCGCCGCACCCGCCGCACCGCACCAGCCCTTTCAGGAGGTACGAATGCTTGGCGTTACGCGGTGAGAAGACGGTGTTCTTCGTGAGTTGCATCTGCACACGCTCCCACAGGTCGCGGGGCACAATACGCAACTCCACAGGTAGCGTGACCGGCAGCCACTCCGTGCGTTGGCGCAGCCGACTACTATTTTTAAGCGAGCGCTTGTATCTTGAGCGCGCGCCTGGCCTCTGCGACTCGCTGCCGTAGTGTTTATTGTAGTGCCAGACGCCAGCGTAAGTTTCGTTCCTGAGTACGCGCAGCACGGTCGATTTCGCCCACCTCCCACCTTTGCGTGGTCGCGTGCCTGACTCGTTGAGGCGCGCGACCACGCGGCTGGCAGACAGAGCTTCCCTGTCGACCCACTCATACATCTGGCGGACGAGGGCCGCTTCCTCCGGCACGAGTTCTAAATAGCCGTCTTGTCCTGAGGCGTTGTTTTTCGGGACATAGCGGTAGCCATAAGAAGCGACCGAACCTAAGAACTGCTGCCGTACTTCCACTTTGTGGCGTCGGCCTCTCCTTGTGCGGTCGGCGATCATCTCGCGCTCGAACTCGGCGAAACTGCCGAGCACGTTGACCATCAGGTTATAGGTCGGACTCTCCTCTTGCGGGAGTTTGCGGAAGACGACGCGGACGCCGCTGCGCTCCAGATCACGTTTGACGATGCCGAGGTGTGCGACATCGCGGGCGAGCCGATCCACATCGTTTAAGAGCACGATGTCGAACCGTTTGCGCGCGGCACCGTCGCGTAGCCGATCGAGCGCGGGGCGACTGAGCAGCGCGCCGCTCCATCCCTCGTCCTTGTACACCTCGGCGAGGGCCCAACCTTGCGCTCGGGTGAAGCGTTCAAGTTCTGCTATTTGAGAGTCGATGGTCTGGCCCTCGCGCTGCTCTTCGGATGAGACGCGAGCGTAGATGGCCGCCCTCAGAATCGGGGCAGTGGCGGAATCCGGCATGGTTGAGGCGTTAGTTAATGTCGGGCGGGCACCAGCCCTCAATGCGATGCTGAGGTGTAGCTGCTGGTGTATCTGCTACTGATCTTAGCCGTCCTGTCGTCGCTGTCAAGACCTTCATCCGGCGGCTCACGGGCGGAGGTGGGGCCAAACAGCATGGCGAAAGCCGCCGACAGACGCTCAGTCGCGTCAGGCGTTTGTATCTCTTCCCAGACAATCGCCAGCTTCTTCTCACGCTGTTTCATATTCCTTCACGATATTTGTCTTCCTCCAGTCCGCCGCCGAACTTCTCGTGTCGCGCCCCACCGAGTTCGTTTGCGACGAGCCCAACGGCCACTGCCCCGAACATCCTCTCGTAATAGGCTTTCGCTGCCGCGCCGCGCAAGGCATCGTAGCGGGCCAGCTCCGGGTAACGCTCGGCAAGCCTTCGAGAGACATCGCACTTGGTCGGCTTCTCGCTAAGACAGACGAGTCGCCGTACCGGAAGCGGCGCGTACTCACAGACGGGCAGACCGCGCACGCGCGCGGTCGCCTTGATCGCGGCGATCACGTGCGCTAAAAGCTCCGCCCGCTGCTGCACGACGAGCGGCTGTTCAATGGCCATGTGGGTCGGCCTGTACGTGGCGATCAGCTTACTTATGACGCGGGCAGCGGCACGGCGCACTTCTGCGGGGGTGCCCGGCACGCGGAGGCATTTTACTCCATAGTAGCGCAGCGACGCGCCTTCAAAAACCGCCACCCCGAACATAGTGCGTCCGGGATCGACGGCCAGGATTCTGGGACCGTTCATTGTGATTTTGGTTAATGGTATTTGTTCGTCAGGGCACTCGCGCGCCGCGACGTGGGGCTTACAGGAAGGCCATCCGCTTCGCTAGCTCCGTCACATGACGGCGTGCCTTAAGCAGGTCGGCTTGAGTCGGCTGACCCGTCTGGATCAACTCTCGGTAGGCGCAGTATTCGCGCGCGCCGTCCTCGTTGAGAAAGTCAGCGAGGCGATCCTGTAGCTGCGTGATGCGTTCGAGGCGCTGCCGGTAGTCCGCTTGCAGCCGCTCGTATAGATTTTTGTACAGCACGCGCAGCGGAGCGCCGTAGATTATTTCTAACAGCAGTGCAGTCTCAAGCGTCGGCAGCCGAGTGCCTAATTCGTAGCGCGAGACTTGGTCGGCCGTGTGGTGGTTGAGCAGATAGGCGATGTGCTTCTGCTCCAACCCGCGCCGCTTGCGGGTTTGCCAGAGGCAGTTCTCGACCGCGTGTTTTCCTCCTGGTGACATATTTGTTTCAGGGTTAATGATTGAAGTATTTAAACTGTAGCACGCGCGGTGCCCGCGCGAAGGGGTGAAAATTAGCCTATGTAGGCTAGTTAGCGGGGGTTTTAGGTGGGCACGCTGTGGATATGCACCGGATGAACGAATTGTCGCTCTGCTTAATGGCTTCCGTCTTTATTTTTCCTTTAATTTTGGAAGGTAGATCTACTCTTGCATGGTTCGGTAGCTTCTCTATAAATGCAGCGGCGTAAGCTATCAAGCCGATGACCGCAGTCAACCTCTGTGGCTAGTTCAAGCATTGTAGTTACTTGATATGCGCATAAGTGAGAACCGCTATAGAAGCAGAATCAGCCCCCAAAGAATCGAGAGCATCATATCCCTTTCGCTGTCTTCGGAACGACACTTGCGGTCTATTATTACAAACGCTTTGTAAGAGCTGAGCGCATTCGATTTCCAGCCATATGAGGAGCTATCAAGGTATGGCAAAGCAGCAAAATGTTACATACACTTCTCCGCACACTAGCAAGGCAAACCCACAGGTTCATTTGGATGTGATGAGTCGGAGTTCTGACCAAGCAAAGCCTCAGAAAGTCGGCCACGCGAACATCTATAGCGGAGAGTAGCCAGTCAACAGCAAAGGTGATTCCGGCTCGAAGAGCAAGTAAGCCGGTTTACATCAAGGTTTTGAAGAGGCCTTTACGGCCTCTTTTTTATTGTCCATAATGAAGTATGGTACAAGTTGATTTAGGCAAATTTGAAAAACTATCTATAGAGCAGTTACGAACTATAGCGACGGAGGTAGGCATCAATTTTCTGATGGGCAACGAGAACATTACCGACAAGGAAGATATATTGTTAGCCCTCGACGAGGCTGACCTGAAAGAGTTGGAAGAAAGTTATAATAGGGTACAAATTAGCTTATAAACATCAATATATAGACCCCTTGCGCGTTTCTTTGGATCCTCTATACTGATAGTAACAATCCTTACATCAGCACATAATCTTGACGTGCCTTAAGATTCCGTATGGGGGTCCGGTGTGCTTTATCGCACGTCAAGAGCCGGCCTCAATACGGGTTTTTAATAGCCCTCGTCGCCTAACGACCGTCAGGACAATAGTCACTGCTGGTGAAGGCAGAGTTCTCACAAATCATTATTTTATTTTTGTATCGACTGTGATACATCGTGCTATTCTTGCAAGTCGCTCTCGATACGACGAAAGGAGCATCAATGAAATTACCCAAGGGCGTATTCCAGAGAAACAAGAGCAGCCCTCAACTCTGGATCAGCTACATGAACGAGGAGGGCAGGCGCGTCAAGGAGGCGGCCGGAACTAGCGATCCGGAACTCGCCTTGAGAGTACGCAATCAGAAGTTGGCGTTAGTCGAGGAGTGCCGGTTGATTCCTACGCGGAAGTTCGAGTCAATCACGGTAGGAGAGATTCTAGACTTCTGGTGGGGGCGCCACGGCAAGCATAGAGGTAGTAAGTTCGAGTACCTCCTGTTCCGGCTCGACAGGTTTAGGCCCATGAAGGCGCGCAACCTTTCACCGGAAGCGGTGCAGGACTTCCTGAACGAACTGCTGGAGGTTGAGAAGCTGTCGCCATCATCGGCTAACCACTACAGGACGATCCTCAACTCAGCGTTCAACTTCGCAATCAGGTGGAAGAAGTACGATGACAACCCGGTCGCTCCCATTCCACAGATTCCCGAACGCGAGCCTAGAGATAGGTTCGTTGAGGTCTCGGAACTCGCGTCCTTGATCGAGCAGTGCCGGAAGGAGAATGACCTTGAGCTTCAGGCATTCATCGTCCTGGCGGCCTGCACGGGGATGCGTAAAGGGGAGATCATGCCGCGCAAGTGGTCAGAGGTGGCGGTAGATGACGAGTTCCCGTTCATCTATACCGCGAGGACCAAGAACGGGCGGCCCAAGCGGCTTCCTTTGCCCGGATTGGCTGTTCTCGCGCTCCGCCAGCTTCCGAGCTACGGGACGCACGAATACCTCTTTCCGGCAAAGCCCAACGTCAGGTTCAGGGACGTTGAAAAATTCTCAAAGCCTCACGCCTGGGACTTAGGGAAGCGGTTCAGAAGAATCTGCGACCTCGCCGAAGTCCACGACCTTCGTATCCACGATCTGCGACACTTCGCCACTACCATGCTGTTCATCGAAGGCGTGGCGGACGCGATCATCAGGAAGATGACCGGCCACAGGTCGGAGGAGTTAGAGCGTTACAAGCACCTCAGCCCCGCCTTCAAGCAGCAGACGGTCGAACTAATCGCCGGCCGGTTGTCCCGCCAGTTGTCCACAAATCTGTCCCCGTCCCCTCAAAACACAAATGGTCGCCCCGAAGGACGACCAAAAGTGCCTCATTTAAGAGGATTTAGTGGCGGAGCCGACGGGACTCGAACCCGCGACCTCCGACGTGACAGGCCGGCGTTCTAACCAACTGAACTACGACTCCGCAAAACTTTCCGCCACCATGCGGGCTCACACAGCGTGCCCTGCAAACGGCTCGCCCTCTTTCTTGGTAGGCACGGTGGGACTCGAACCCACAACCCCCGCCTTGTAAGGGCGGTCGTCTACCATTGACAGTACGTGCCTGCAAACTCTATTTGACACGCGCCCGCTTGCAAAGAACTTACGCGCTTCAACGCGCTTGAACGAACCCTCTCGCGCAAGCGAGCCAATCGTAAGAGATGGTGCGCGCGGGTGTCAAGCAGTCTTGACACTGACTAAGAGGACTTAACTTTGAGAGAGCAGCAGCGCGGCGACTTCCTCCGGCGTGTCGCAGATGATGTTTGCGCCCGCAGCTTTGAGTTCCGCGCGTGAGCCGTAGCCGTAGGTGACGCCGACGGAGCGCACATCGTTGCGTCTCGCGGCGCGTATGTCGTGCTCGCGGTCGCCGATCATGACAGACTCCGCCGCGTCGATCTCTTCGACGCGAAGCAAACGCGCGACGAGGTCTGCCTTGTCGTCGAGGCTGCCGTCGGGCGTCGCGCCGTGGACTGAGACGAAGAACTCTGCGAGGCGGAAGTGTTCGAGGATGAGCGCGGAATACTTTGTCACCTTCGACGTGGCGACGAAGAGCCGGAAGTCGGCGACGCTGAGAGCCGACAGCATCTCGCGCACGCCTTGATAGACTTCGTTCTCATAGAGGCCCACGCGCGCGAACCGCTCGCGATAGAGCGCAACGGCGCGCTCGACGAGTTCTCGATCATCTGCTCCGAGCATGGCGGCGAAGTTCTCTCGCATGGGTGGCCCGATGAATCGGAGCAGTTCCGCGCGCGTGAGCATCGGGCGATTCAAGCCTTCGAGCGCGAATTGATAGCAGCGCGTGATGCCTTCGGCAGGGTCTGTCAGCGTGCCGTCGAGATCGAAGAGGAGATTGCGGATCGGCATTCGAGTTTCGCGTGCGAAGTTTACGCTTACAACAACCAGACGGGGAGTTGTGCATCGTCACGAACGTGAACATCATCATCTTCGATATGCGCGCGAATCTTCTCGCTGTTCGTTCGACGCGCGTCGTCGCCTCGTGCATCTTCGTCGATTGCGTTGTGTCGTGAGTCCTCCGAAGGCGTGTGCGCGGCGTCGCTTCCGTCGCGCGGGCGTTGCTTGCCGATGGGCTCGATGAGCACGTCGTGAACTTGTTCGTCCAATCTTCCGATGACGGGCATCGCCTGCGCTCCTTCCGGTCGTCAAACTTTGCGGCTATCATTATCTACACGCGCCGCGAATGAAAGTGTAGGCTCATGTCGAAGCATCTTCCAAGCAGATCGAGTGTCGGTTGGCTGCTCGTTTTCACGTTGCTCGCGATTGCAATTCTCACGAACGTCGCACGCATCGTTCAAGGGCAGACGACGCAAACGCAGACCAACGCACCGCAAACGCCGCAACAGCGACCGCGTCGCGTCGGCACGCCAACGGATCAGACTCTGCCTGCGAAGCCTTCGCCGAACGCGAACGCCGACGGACGAAGCGCGCCCGTCGAGGTTGGCGACGATGAAGTGCTGAGAGTCGATACGCAGCTCGTGCCCGTGCCCGTCGTTGTGCGCGACAAGGCGGGGCGGCCCGTGGCGAACCTGCGCGCGGAAAATTTCACGCTCTATGAGGATGGGCGGCCACAGCGCATCGCGAACTTTACGACCACGGACGCGCCCTTCGAGATCGCGCTCGTGCTCGACACCTCCGGCTCGACGCGCGAAGACATCGGCTTGATCCGCCGCGCCGCCAATCTCTTCATCGACGCGCTCCGGCCCGGCGACCGCGTCGCCATCGTCTCCTTCAACACGAAGCTGGAAGGTAAAAGTTCTCTCGCGACGGTCGAGGTGAAGTCGCCGCTGACGGACGACCGGCAGATGCTGCGCGATGCACTCGATAAGATCGGTTCGAGCAACGGCACGCCCTATTACGACGCGCTTGAGCGAGTCGCGACGGAAGTCTTCCGCGAGCCGCCGCGCGCGGAGGTCAAGGGCCGTCGCGCGCTCGTCGCTTTGACGGACGGTGTGGATTCGACGAGCGACGCGGAGTTCGACGAGGCGCGCGCGCGCCTGCGTCAGTCGGGCATCATCAGCTACTTCATACAGGTTAACACCGAAGACTTCGTTGAGGATCGTCTGCTGCGCGATTGTCAGGATGATGGCCGTCTCTCGCTCTCGAAAGTTCAACTGCAACGCTACCGGCGCATCTACGCATCAAGCGCCGACGCCGCCGACTACGCGAACTTCTGCCAGATGGGATCGTTCGAGCGCATGGACATCAGCCGCAAGCTCTACCAACTCG
Source organism: Acidobacteriota bacterium (assembly GCA_032229975.1). Classification (GTDB taxonomy): domain Bacteria; phylum Acidobacteriota; class Blastocatellia; order Pyrinomonadales; family Pyrinomonadaceae; genus JAIVGV01. Next base: position 244,421 of record JAVXVG010000008.1, read on the forward strand.
CGCGCGGTGAGATGCAAACGCTCGCCAGAGACACCGGCGGCAAGACCTTTAACGCCCTCGATCTGCGCGACGCGCGACGGGCCTTCTCGGAGGTCGCCGAAGAGATCGGCAAGCTCTACAGCCTCGGCTACTACCCGACGAACAAGACGCGCGACGGAAGTTTTCGCACCATCCACGTCGAGGTGCGCGGCGTCCCCGGCGCGCAAATCACCGCGCGCGAAGGTTACCAAGCGCCGAAGGGATAGAACGGGAGAACATTTGCCGTCGCCGTCGTTGACAGCGCGCGCGTGCGCGGATAGGATGCACGCGCATTGTGGGGCTTGCGTTAAAAGAGTTCCGCCGGTTATGGACGCCGCGGAGTGGAACCGATGCAGGCCCGTCGTACTGTAGTCCGTCTGCTGAAACACTTGCTACTCTCGTCTGAGAGCCTGCCACGGAAATCCTTCGTCAAGTTTTCTGCGTCCCCGTTCCCGCCCGTTTCATGTCGTCCCCCGTGTGGGATGAATCCTTAGTACCCTAACCCTTCAGTAAGGAGAGACAGATGCTTACCCCCAAAACGATTCGCACCCTACCCGCCATCCAGACCAGCAGGCGATCCACGATTTCAACCAAGCTCGCGCTTCTTTGCGTGGCCCTCTTCGCGCTGCTCGGCGGCGCGGCATACGCACAAACGTCCAATAATCACTCGAGGCCGTCGCCGATCCCCAACACGACGAAGTATAGAAACAGGGGCCTCCAACCGGCGAAGGGGCGGGCCGGTTCGGCGACGCTGACGGTGCGTGCGCTCTTAGGCAAGGACGGCCAGACCGACGTGGAGATGACGACCGGCTCTCTCGACGCGCCGCAACTCGCGCCGGGCAACATCAAGAAGGCGCAGCTCAAGCCGCTCGATCAGAACGGCGAAGCGATCTACGCACGCAACTACAACGGGCTGACCGGCGGCGGCTACTTCAAAGTCACCGTCAACGATCTGCACCACTTCCAGCAAGTGCAGGCACAGACGAACATCGACGGCATAGACGCACGGCGCACCAACGTCGTCACCGTCGTCGAGACCGTCAAGAAGCGTCCCGACCTCGCGCTCTCAAGTCTCAAGCCGGCCACCGGACTCGTCGGCACGCCCGTCGTCATCTCGGCGTTGGTGCGCGAGCTGAACGGCGATGTGGGCGCGACCGCCAACTGCGTGCTCTACGCGGACGGCGTGGAGATTGATCGCGCCAACGGCATCTTCGTGGACGCGGGCGACGCCGTCACCGTCGCCTTCACGCAGGTCTTCACGTCGCCCGGCACGAGACACATCGAGGTCAAGCTGGAGAACGTTGCGCCGGGCGACTACGACACGACGAACAACACGATCGCCGGCGACCTCATCATCGTCCAGCCCGACGACTCGCTGAACTACGAAGCCAACTTCAGAGACGAGTCGAACACCTCCACGTCGAAGGAAGATCACATCAGTGGATGGAACGATCCACAATTCGGCTGGCAGACCTCCTATGGCAACGAGAACAGTGGTGAGTCGGGCTCGCAAGCCGTATCGTTGAACGGATACGCGCGCCAATACTCATCGTTCCCCTATCAGTTCTCCGTCGGCGAAACGAGCGACACGGCGACTTCACCCTTCTCCGATACGCTCACGGTCGAGCAGGGCGGATCGTTCAGCTTCGACTTCGGCCCTTTCCACTACACCACCGCCTCCGGCTTCGCCGCCGATGATTCACAGAACGTGAGGGTGTTCGTCTCCAACGTCCTCTTCAAGATCGACGATACGACACAGTTCATGGAGACCACAGTTCAGTATGATCGCTTCGCCGGGACGGTGACTTATCACTCGTCTTCTTACGCCAAGTATTGGTATCGCGTTGACGGCGTCCGCGTCGATGATTACGACTACACCCTCAACAGCAGCAATACGACGGCCTCTGGCACGCGCTTGCCCGTCGGCTCACAGTTCGGGCTGAACCTTGCGCTCATCTCCGGCGACACTCCGGCGCAAGTGTTCTCCGCCTCGCCCACGATGGACATCACTTCAAGCAGCAGCGCATTCACCAACCAGCCGCCGTGCATCGCTTGGAGATTCCCCGATCCGCCAGCCACGATCTACTACTCCGGATCGGACTGCGAGCAGTCGAGCTTCACCTCCGTCGTCAAGTCCGGCAGCGCATCATTCAACGGCGCGCAGTAGCACGTTCATCGGGAGGTTCGAGCAAAGGCTCGCACGAGTTGCCGCACGCCCGCGCGATCTCCGTGATCGCGCGGGCGGGCGCGCTTTGACTTCCGCACGAGCGTGCTAAGATACGTCGATTCCAAATTAAAAGACGGCCAGCGCCTACGCGGATCGCCGCACGCGGCGCGTTTCAGCCCGACGAGAGGTCTCGAAAACTTCATGCAGCCACAGCAACGCCGCGCCTTCAAACGCACCTGTCTCATCGTCCTCGACAGCGTCGGCATGGGCGAGATGCCGGACGCTGCCGACTGGGGCGATGCGGGCGCGGACACGCTCGGTCACATCTGCGAGTCGCGCACAGTGAACTTGCCGAACCTGCAATCGTGGGGCCTGGGCAACGCGCATCCTCTAAAGAATGTTCCGCCCGCCGATAGCCCGCGCGCTGCTTACGGTCGTTGTGCCATGCGCTCGAACGGCAAAGACACGACGACGGGCCACTGGGAGATGGCCGGCATCATTCTCGAAAAGGCCTTCCCGACTTATCCGCACGGTTTCCCGAAAGAGATCATCGACGAGTTCATCAGAGAGACGCACGTGCCCGGCGTGCTCGGCAACTATCCAGCTTCGGGCACGGAGATCATCAAGGAACTCGGCGCGGAGCACGTCCGCACGGGCAAGCCCATCGTCTATACGTCCGCCGATTCCGTCTTCCAGATCGCCGCGCACGAAGAGGTCATTCCACTCGCGCGCCTCTACGAGATTTGCGAGACGGCGCGAAAGATTTTGCGCGGCGAGAACGAAGTCGGCCGCGTCATCGCGCGCCCCTTCTTAGGTTCACCCGGCGCGTTCTATCGCACGGAGAACAGGCACGACTACGCCGTCCCGCCGCCGCGCGGCAACATGCTCGTCGAGCTTTCAGACGCGGGACTCGATGTCGTCGCCATCGGCAAGATCGCTTCCATCTACGACTCCGAAGGCGTCACGCGCGAACTGCCGGGGAAGAATAACGATCAATCCATCGACGAGACCATCCGTGCGCTCAGGGACGACTCGCGTGGTCTCGTCTTCTCGAACCTTGTGGACTTCGACATGCTCTACGGCCATCGGCGCGACGTGGAAGGCTACGCGCGCGCCCTCGAACACTTCGACACGCGCCTGCCTGAGATCGTCGCGACGATGCGCGACGATGATCTGCTCATCATCACCGCCGACCACGGCAACGACCCGACCTATCGCGGCACGGATCACACGCGCGAGTACGTCCCCGTCATCGCCTACGGCGCGCACGCACGCGCGGGCATCAACTTGGGCACGCGCGCCTCGCTCTCCGACATCGGTCAAACGGTCGCCGACAACTTCGGTCTGCGCCTCGGTGCGGGCGAGAGCTTTTTGCGTGAGATTGCTTGAAGGATAAGAAGGTAGCATTGCGCTGTAGAGTCTGCGGCAGGTCATGTTTGAACGAATCCTTCGACAGATGCGCGAGAAAGCACGCGCGCTTCGGTACGTGATGACGCTGCACGCCGAAGAAGAGATGGACGGTGATGGCTTGTCCATCTTCGATGTCGAGCGAGTGATCGGTCGAAGATTTGCGAGAGCAGAATACTGAGTACGCAATTATTGAAGCTGCAAAAGAAGGATGCGCGCCGAAGACTTGGAGCGCGTGCGCGCGATCTACTTGGAAGGGATCGCCACGGGCGATGCGACTTTCGAGACCGACGCGCCTGAGTTCGACGCATGGGATGCGGCGCACTTGCGCGCGTGCCGACTCGTCGCGCGCATGGGCGGCGAGGTCGCGGGTTGGGCTGCACTCTCGCCTGTCTCCTCGCGCTGCGTCTATGGCGGAGTCGCGGAGGTGAGCGTTTACGTCGGCGAAAAGTTTCGCGGTCGCGGCGTGGGGCGCGCGTTGCTCTCTACACTCGTCGAGGAGTCGGAGCGCGCGGGGTTGTGGACGCTACAGGCGGGCGTACTCGCAGAGAACGCGGCGAGCATCAAGCTGCACGAGCGTTGCGGCTTTCGCGTCGTCGGAGAGCGCGAGCGTCTGGGGAAGTTGAAAGGTGTGTGGCGCGATGTCGTCCTACTCGAACGCAGGAGCGCAATCGTCGGCAGCGATTAAGGGTTCACAAAAACTTCTCAGCCATCGTTTCATATTCACCATCTCTTTCACCCTTGCGTCGGGTCTTTGATGACGGCGATGTAGGGGAGGTTGCGGTAGCGTTCGGCGAAGTCGAGACCGTAGCCGACGACGAAAGCGTCCGGGATGTCGAAGCCAATGTAATCGATCTTCACTTCCTTGATGCGTCGCTCCGGCTTGTTCAAAAGGGCGGCGAGCTTGACGGAAGTCGCGCCGCGCGATTCAAGATTCGACATCAGATAGTTGAGCGTCAGTCCCGTATCGACGATGTCTTCGACGACGATGATGTCGCGCCCCTCAATCGGCACGCCGAGGTCTTTGATGATCCGCACCTCGCCGGAAGATCGCGTCGATGCGCCATAGCTTGAGATCGCGATGAACTCAAGGCTCACGCGCAGGTCGATGGCCCGCGCGAGATCGCTCAAGAAAACGAACGCGCCCTTGAGCACGCCGATTAGAAGCGGATTGCGTCCGGCATGATCGCGCGCGATCTCCGCGCCCATCTCCGCGATGCGCGCTTGAATCCGCTCGCCCGTGATCAGAGGCTCAAGGTTCGTGTTGCTAAACTCCGAAGGGTTATGTGCGCTCGATGCTGACACGTTGATTCTCCAAGATTGAATTATTGATTCATTGATTCACTTAACCACTGATTCATTGATTTAAATGATTCAATGAATCAATGGCTTCGTTTGCGCGCGCACCGCATGGTGCGACATACTATGCAAGCTCCGCGCACGGGTCAACGGGAAAAGCACTCAGCATTCAGCCGTCAGCGATCGGCCATTCGTGATTCGGATGGCGACCAGCATGACGCCGCGCAGTCCATAAAGGATCGGCTGAATGCTGAGTGCTGAATGCTGACTGCTTTTTATGGCTGACGATCAACCAACACGCGACCGCGTCCGCGCACTCGTCCGCGAGGTGCTCGCGCATGCGCTGCCCGAAGGTGAGACGGAAACGACGAGCGACGCAGGGCCGGCAGGCCCGACCGCGCAGACTTCACAGATCAACGTCCGCACGCCCGAACACGCGCGCACCGTACAGATCGCGCCCACTGCTCCGACCGGAGACGATAAGCCTTTCACGCGCGACGAATCATCGAAGCCCATCATCACTGAGGACGACGTGCGCGGGCTCGAAGCGGGCGCGCGACTTCGCATCGGCGAGGATGCGCGTCTCACGCCGCTCGCCGCCGACATCATCAGCGAGCGCGGGATCGAGATCGTCCGACGCCGTTCGCGTCGCGGCTCGCACGCGCCGAAGCGGATCGCCATCGGCTCCGATCACGGTGGCTACAAGATGAAAGAGGAGTTGAAGTCGCTCCTCGCCGAACTCAGCCATCACGCACTCGACTTCGGCACGAACTCGACCGACGCCGTCGATTATCCAGACTTCGCACACGCCGTCGCGCGCGCCGTCTCCGAAGGCGAAGCAGACCTCGGCATCGTCATCGACGGCGCAGGCGTCGGCAGTGCGATGACCGCCAACAAAGTTCCCGGCGTGCGCGCCGCCGCCTGCTACTCCGTCAAAGTCGCCATCAACTCCCGCGAGCACAACGACGCCAACGTCCTCACCCTCGGCAGCAGCACGATTAACTCCGACGAGATGCGCGACATCGTCCGCGCGTGGCTCTCCACCGAGATCACCGAAGACCGGCACAAGAAGCGCGTCGCGAAGATAGAAGCGGTCGAGCGACAGTACAGGTGCTAACAAATGAGTAAGTACAAAATCATTATTTACTGGAGCGATGAGGATCAGTCTTTCCTAGCGGAAGTGCCCGAACTTTCTGGCTGCATTACTCATGGGAGCAGTCAAGCCGAGACTCTAGCAAATGCGAATGAAGCGATCTAGCTTTGGATCGATACTGCTAAAGAGTTTGGCAACCCCGTGCCCAAGCCAAAGGAGCAGCGACCGATACGCGCCTGATTATTTCCTGTACATACACAAGGAACATCTGACATGGCAAATCTGTTTTGGAAATCTAAGGCAGGAATTAAAAGTCTTCTTGCAACTCCGTTTAAGACGGAAGAGGAATTTGAGAGAACTATTTTCGATACCTCGGAACTACTAGAGGAAATCTTCTTGCTTAAACGCCAGATAAGAGGCGGTGGCAAAACGAGCATACCTGATATTGTCGGAGTTGATAGTGATGGTAACGTCTGCATCGTTGAGATGAAAAACGTCACGGTCGATGCTTCGATCATTCCGCAAGTATTGCAGTATGCTTTCTGGGCAGAAACTAATCCTGATTCGATAAAATCACTTTGGTTAGAGTGTGATAACAAGCCAGATCATTTACAAATTAACTGGGATACTTTTCAAGTGCGGATCATTATCATCGCTCCTTCAATCCTGCGCTCCACGTTAGCTATCGTGGAGAAAATAAATTATGACGTTGATCTAATAGAGGTGAAGCGATGGGTCGAAGGCGATAATCAGTTACTTTTAGTCGATAAGCTTGAGCGGGAAGAGAGGAAGGCAAAGCATAAAGTTGTAAGTGGCTTGCCAAAATACGACGAAGCTTTCTACCAACATAATTACAACAAGCAAAGTGCAGAACAGTTCTTGAAGTATGCGAGAGAACTGGAAAAAATAGTGGAGCAAAAGGAGTGGGCATTAGAAATTAAATTTAATAAGCATTATTGTGGCTTCAAAGCAGGCTTCTTTAATGCCTTTGGTATTACATGGGTGGGTGCTAAAACTCTAGCGTTCTTCGTTAAGATTTCAGAGAAAGATGCAAAGCGCCTGTCCCCCGCAATGACCAGATACGAGTCTCAGTGGAAGCAGACTGTTTATTATATTGAGCCGGGCAAGACAAAAGTTAATGATTACTTGCCGCTATTTGAGTTGGCGTACAAGAGATTGTCTGGTGAGCAAGATTGAGCTTAGGAGTGTCGATTCATGTCCTATTCAAGTAACGGCAATCTCGAACACCTCGTCGAGCAGATCACGGACGTGATCGTGGCGCGGCTGAATGGCGATGCCGACTCGCAGGCGAAGATGTGCGGGTGCGGTTCGACGTGCTTCAATCGTTGCCCGGAGAGGATGCAGCGCGTCGTCGATGCGGGTGCGTCGCGTATCGGGCTCGTGTTGGGTGAGACGGCGACGGCGCGCGATTGGTCGAGTCTCGTCGATCATACTTTGCTGAAGCCCGAAGCGAGCGACGCGGACATACGCAAGTTGTGCGAGGAGGCGGCCCAGTATCGCTTCGCGAGCGTGTGCGTGAACCCGACGTGGGTGCGCGCGGCGGCGTGCAATCTGCGCGGGTCGAACGTGCCGGTCTGCACGGTCGTCGGCTTCCCCTTAGGCGCGACGCTCGCGGACGTGAAGGCGTATGAGGCGCGGCGCGCGATCTTCGACGGGGCGCGCGAGGTAGACATGGTCATCAACATCGGCGCGCTCAAGAGCAACGACGATTGCGCGGTCGAACAGGACATACGCGCGGTCGTCGAGGCGTCGCACGAGTATGACGTGCTGGTGAAAGTGATCATCGAGGCGGCCCTGTTGACGGATGACGAGAAGGTGCGCGCGTGTCTCGCGGCGAAGCGCGCGGGCGCGGACTTCGTCAAGACTTCGACGGGCTTCGCCAAGCATGGGGCCACCGTGGCGGACGTGGCGTTGATGCGTCGCACGGTCGGCGCAGAGATGGGCGTCAAAGCTGCGGGCGGCGTGAAGGGAATTGAAGATGCGCGCGCGATGGTGGAAGCGGGTGCGACGAGGATCGGCGCAAGCGTCGGAGTCAAGATCGCGCAAGAGGCTTCGGGCGTGAAGACTGCGCCGGGTGCGGCGGCTTACTGAGCCGTTCATCCTCTGTCATTTTATGCTGCGCGATAGACTCGTCTTCAAATAATCGAACGGGGCAGGGGACTCGTCATGGCTGAGCGGCACGATATTCTGGCGGTCATACTCGGCGGCGGCGCGGGCTCGCGGCTGTTCCCTCTGACGCGGCAACGTTCGAAACCCGCCGTGCCGATCGCGGGCAAGTATCGACTCGTCGATATCCCGATCTCGAACTGCATCAACTCGGACATCATCAACATCTACGTCCTCACGCAGTACAACTCCGCATCTCTGAATCGACACATCGGTCGCACCTATCGCTTCTCGCGCTTCAGTGATGGCTTCGTCGAGATTCTTGCCGCCGAGCAGACGCCCGACTCGCCGCAGTGGTTTCAAGGGACGGCGGACGCTGTGAGACAAGTGCTGCCGCACATACGCGACTGGCGCATCGACACGCTTCTGATCCTCTCCGGCGATCATCTCTATCGCATGGACTATCGAAAGTTTCTCGCGCGCCACTTCGAGTCGAAAGCGGACGTGACCGTCTCGGTCATCCCGTTCGTGCGCGAGGCGGCGGAAGAGTTTGGCTTGCTCAAAGCGGACGCGACGGGGCGCATCACGGAATTTCGCGAGAAGCCGAAGGGCGCGGCTCTCGAAGAGATGCGTGTGGATACGACCGCCTTCGGCTTGAGCGCGGAGGAGGCCGCGCGCCGGCCTTTCCTCGCGTCGATGGGCATCTATGTTTTCGACTATAAGAAGCTCGAGGGCCTGCTTAGCCAGAACAGCAAGTGGGTCGATTTCGGGCGCGAGGTTATCCCGGCGGCGATCCAGAACTACAACGTGCAGGCATTCCTCTTCGACGACTACTGGGCCGACATCGGAACGATCTCCGCCTTCCATTCGGCGAACCTCGATCTCACGACACCCGTCCCGCGCTTCAACCTCTTCGATGCGAAGTATCCGATCTACTCACGCGCGCGCTACCTCCCGCCATCGAAGATTCACGACTCGGAGATCGCCGATTCGATCATCAGCGAGGGCTGCATCATCCGGCGCGCGCTCCTGCGTCGATCAATCATCGGCCTTCGCGCGCGCATCGAGCCCGGGGCCGTCCTCGAAGAGACTTACCTCATGGGCGCGGACTTCTATCAAACGGTCGAAGAGGTGCGCGCCGACGCCGCAGCCGGACTCCCGCGCATCGGCATCGGCGAGAACACCATCATTCGCCGCGCCATCGTCGATAAGAACGCGCGCATCGGCGCAAACTGCCGACTGCTCAACGAGGCTGGCATCGAGAATGCCGACCACGAAGAAGCGGGCTACTACATACGCGACCGCATCATCATCGTGTCGAAGAACGCGACGGTGAAAGATGGAACTATCGTATGAAACGATGAACGCGGAATGATGAACGATGAAGTAAGAACTTAATCACGACAATAAAGGTTAAGGGCCGGATCGAAGAGGCCGGAAGAGAAATTGATCGACTTCTCTTCCGGCCTCTTCGTTCAACATTCATCGTTTCGCGCACATCACTCGTACTGCGGAGCGGTAGTGATCAAAGGCTGGCTGTTGATTGTCGGGCGCGTGCGTCGCTGTGTGCCGTTCGTCTGCTGCGCGTTGTTTGCGTTCTGCGAGCCGACGATGTAACTGTCGCGCGCTTGCACGGCGAGGTCTGGGCGCGTCGTGCGTACCTTGATCTGTCTGCGTTCACCCGCGCTCGCGGGCTGCTTCGGGTAGTAGCCGAGACTGTACTGTCGTCGCAACTCTTCGGCGACGAGCGCGAAGGTGGAAGAGAGATCGCGATTGTCGTCGGCGCGGTAGCGACGCGCGCCCGAAGCCGTGGCGAGATCGCCGAGGTATCGGTCGCCGCGCTCGTACTCTTCGCGCGTGCAGCCCGTGCAGTTGGTGGCCCCGCCGCCACCGGGATAGCCTCCGCCACCGCGACCGCCGCCGCGACTTCCGCCGATGGTGACGCCGCCGCCGAAGATAGTGCCGAGGATGTCTGCGACAGTGTCGCTATCGCGGCGCGAGCCTCCGCCGCGACGGCCACCTCCGCCGCCGCCCGGATAACCACCACCGCGCGGATAGCCCCCGCCCCCGTTGCCCCCACCGCTCTGCGTACTCCAAGTGTCGTACTGCACTGCGTAGATGAGCGAGTCGGCCTCTTCGGCGTCGCGCACGGTCGATTGATAGCTGGCCCGTCGGCTCGTCGTGTCAACGCCGTCGGTGAAGACGACGATTGCCTTGCGACCTTCGATGCGATTGAGACGCTCGTGTATGACGAAATCGACGGCGTCGTAGAGGCGCGTGCCCTCGCCGCGTTGCGCGCGTCGGATGGCAGAGCGCAGAGCGTTGCGGTCGTTCGTCGCTTCACAAAGCACGCGCACCTCGTCGTCGAAGGAGACGACGATGACACGATCATCGGGCCGGAGTTGATCGACGAAGGAGATCGCGGCGTCCTGCATCTCCTCCATGCGATAGCGCGTGGAGCCGGAAGTGTCTATCAGCAGCGCGACGGTGAAAGGCTTCTCGGTGGTCGCGAAGTAGGCCACCTGTTGCTCGACGCCGTTCTCGTAGATGCGAAAATCTTCCTTGCGCAGATCGGGAATGTATTTGCCGACGCGATCCGTCACGCTCACAGGGATCGTCACGAGCGTCGTGTTGACGCTGATCACTTCGCTCTCGTCAACATCAACGGGCCCGTTCGACGCGGATGGGCGTGCACCCGAAGGCTGATCGTTCGTCGCGATTGCGCCGCCAAGCACAGGCGGACGGCGCGGCGTCTGAGTCGAAGCATCGTTCGCGTCGTCACCCGCGCGCTGATCGCTGCTCTGCTGCTGCGATGCGCTCGCCGTCGAGCCGACACGACGCGCGCGCGTCTGCGCTGTGGCTGCGGGCGAGAGCGCAAAGACGCAGAGCGCGAGGAAGAGTGCGAGCGCGACGGACTTTTTCATTTTGAAGCGTGCTCCTTTGAGTTCAGACGGGCGCGGGAGAGCGCAATGGACAACAGCTTTGATTCTCGCGAAGGAGAAGGGGATGCACGGAAAGTTATTGTTGCAAATCATGCGCGAAAGTGATCGAACGCGTTGCATCACCTCAGTCTTTGGAGAGCGCGGCGACCGGGCCTGAAAGATCGTCGCGTTGTGAAACCCTGCGCGGCTTGAAGACATAAGCGGAGCGCGCGTGGACGACTGTGTCCGGCCCGCTCACAATCACTTTGAGCTTGCGTCGCTTGCCTTCGCCCGCGCGGTTGCGTGGGTAGTAGCCGAGGCTGTACTGCTGTCGCAACTCTGCGGCGATGCGCGCGAAGGATTCAGAGAGGCGGCTCACGTTGTCAGCCATGTAGTAGCGTCCGCCCGTCCGGTCGGCGAGCATCTGGAGAAAGAGCGTCGCGCGTCTGTAAGCGGTGGTGAGCGATTCGCCGCGCGAGGTGACGACGCCCGCCGTCGAGTCGCCGCGCGTGGAGGCTTCGACCGGAATGCCCGACACTTCGCCGACCACGTCGTACTGCACGGTGTAAACGAGTGCATCTGTCGCGTCAGCCGCAGTGACCGCCGCGAGCTGCGAGGCGCGGCTCGTCGTGTCGATGCCGTCCGTGAGAATGACGACCGCCTTGCGCCCTGCGACGAGGCGCAGGCGTTTGCCGACGATCTCTTGAATCGCATCGTGGATGCTCGTGCCGCTGCCCGTCCTCGTGCGGTTGATCGCGGCATAGAGAATTTGCCGGTCGCCGGTTGCGTCGGCGAGCAGAGAGACCTTCTTATCGAAGGCCGCGATGAGGACGCGGTCGCCCGCGTGAAGCTGCTCGACGAAGGCGCGCGCCGCCGCCTGAATCTCCTCCCGCTTGAAGCGCGCCGAGTCGCTCATGTCGAGCAGCAGCGCGACGGTGAAAGGCTTGTCCGCAGTCTCGAAGAAGTTGATCTCCTGCTCGACATTGTCCTCAAAAACGTGGAAGTCCTCGCGCCGCAGATCGGTGACGAAGCGACCGGCCCGATCAGAGACGCGCACGGGCACTGTGACGAGCGACGTGCTGACCGTCTCGACCTCGTCGTCCTTCCGCGTCTGCGCCGCAGGTGGTTGCTGTTGCTGCGCGCACACACAAGGCGGCATGAGGGCCATCAAAAGGGCCATCGAAGCGGCGTTGAGGCAGCAGAGCAGGGAGGCGAAGATCATTCGTCTCATGTCGTGTGCTCCTTCCGGCGGGATGGCCCGTTGATGAGAGACGTGGGTCGGACGTGAAAAAGTTTCGTGCGTTTTGTTGATTCGTTTTGAGGCCGCGCCTCAATCAGTTGTTCTCGCGTTGCTCGTCGCAATCGAGTTCCAGATAAACGGCAGCGTGCCCCACGTCTGACCGCGATGCTGCGGACGGAAGCCGAAGAGGACGATGCGGCCCTTGCCCAGAGAGACTTCGGCGAGCGCGATCTTGCCCGCGAGATATTTCTCGCCGAGCAGCCAGCCCGAACGCAACGCGTCGCTTGCCGCGTAGCGCGCGACGACGCGCACTGTCTTGTCGTCGCCCGTCACGTCGAACGCGGAGCTGTTGATGAAGTAAGCGTCCGTGTCGTGCGCGAGCCCGCGCGCGAGCGGGCTCGCGGTGTCAACGTCGAGTCGCAAGACGGAGCCGGGACAATAGAATTCGGACGAGCGCACGCCTTCGAGGACATTCTTGAGCGGGAGTTTGAAACGCTTGATGGCAAGTTCGGTCGAGGCGTCGAAGCAGACGAGCGTGCCGCCGTCTTCGACGAAGCGACGCAAGGCTTCGACGCCCGCCTCCGTGATGCCGCCCGTCAACTCTTCCGGCGCAGTCCCTTTCGCGCGCCCTTCGACGATCTCACGCAGACGCATCGACGGCAGCACGATCACGTCGTACTTCGCACGCAAATTTCCCGCGCGAATATCTTTGTCGAAGATGGATGAATACTTGACGTTGAACGTGTCGAAGACGTAGCGCGTCCAGCCCTCGTCCATCGAAGCAGTCCAACTTTTATAGAGCGCAAGACGCGCGCCGCTTTGCGCGAGCGGATTGATAACCGGAGAGGCCGCGCCAGACTTTAACGCGAGACCGAGATCGCGTCGCACGTCCGACTCATCCTCAAGCAGTGTCATGCGACGCTGGCCCACGGGCTCGCTCAACGAACGCACGAGTTTCGCCTCGACGCCCATCTGCATCGGTAGCGTCCAACCGGCCACATCATAGGGCCTTTCAGCCGCGCCGCCCGACGTGCGACGATCCGGATAGACCTGTGGCTCGAACAACGCGAGCACGTTGGCGCGATAAGGTTGCGCGAGCGGGATGAAATAACTGCCCGCCGGAATCTCGTGCGCCGCGCCGTCGGAGATGGTCGCGATCTCTGTCGTCTCACGTGTCGCCGTGCGCGTCTCGCGCGTCGCAGTTTGATCCGCGCTCGCGTCGCCTTCCGCCCCACGCGCGATCACATCTTCGTGCGTGATCTTTTTGATAATGCGCTGCGTCGCCGTCTCGCCGTGCATCTCGTGCTCTAATCTATAAACTTCGACGCCCTGCGCGCCGAGCGCGCCGATCATCTTCGCGACCGATTCATCGCGCCCCTGTCCGGGCGGGATGACATAGCCGATGGGCGCATCCTTCGCGCTTGCGAGCGAGAGTGCGCGCGTGCCGAGTTCGTAAAAGTTTCTAAGGTAGCGCGCGCGATACTTCGCAGCCATCGAGAGCACGGCGCGCGAGGCGATCAACTCCATACGCATGATGTCGCGCGCTCTCCACGTGCCGCCCGGCCACGGATCGGGAAAGTTCGTTTGCGGAGTCGCGGGGAGGGCCGAGTCCATGCCGCGCGTCGATGAGCGCGCGAGCTGTTCGCGCGTGACGTTGAGCGGAGTCATCAGACGCGCGCTGGCAGCTTCGGTGAGGATGCCGATTGAGTTATGAAAATATGGTGCGGTGCGAAAGCCACCGTGCCACCAAGTGTCGTACAAAGCGTTCGTGACGACGCCCTGCACTCCCGCAGCCTCTTCGTCGGCGGCGATCTTGTGGCCGATGAGGCCGACCTCGCGCAGCAGCACGGGCGCGATGTGCGGGTTCGGCGGATCGTAGAAGGGCGGGACGAAGAAGCGCGATGATGTCGAGCCTTGTTGATGCACATCATAGACGACTTCGGGAAACCATTCTTTCCAGAAGAGACGCGTCAGGTTCTGCGTCTCTTTTAAATTGAGCATGAACCAGTCGCGGTTGTCGTCGTGCCCCGCGTAGTGATGATAAATCTCCGGCGGCTCCGTGCCCTCGTAAGGCGTGCCGAGAGTTTTACGATACCAGTCGGCGACGATCTGCACGCCGTCAGGATTGGCGGAAGGGACGAGCAGAAGGATCGTGTTCTGCAAAATCTCTCGCGTCTCTTCATCCTGTGCGGAGGCGAGTTCGTAAGCCAACTGCATCGACATCTGCGAGGCGACGATCTCTGTCGAATGGATCGAGCATGAGATGACGACGACCGTCTTGCCTTCGCGGACGAGTCGCTCGCGCTCTGCGTCTGACGGGACGAGGCGCGGGTCTGCAAGTCGCTTTTGAATGTCTTGGTACTTCGCGAGATCGCGTATATTCTCTGGCGCGCTGATAACGGCGACGATCATCGGGCGGCCCAGAGTCGTCTCTCCGATCTTCTGCACGCTGATGCGATCGCTTGCGGCATCGAGTCGCGCGAAGTATTTCGTGATCTGCGACCAGTCGGCGATCGTTCGATCATCGCCCGGCGCGAATCCCAACACCGACTGTGGCGTGGGCGGCGCGACCTGTGCGGTCACGATTACGTGCGGCGGATCGGCTGAGCCGGGCGATGCGCTCTTACGTTTCTGCGCGTGGACTTGATTGGACGAAAACGCATGCGGTAAGAGCGCGCAGGCGAGAAGGAGCGAGAGCGCGAGTCGGAGCAGTTGACGAGGCAATCAAGAACCTCTTTCGCAAAAGACTTTGATGGCAGAACAGGCTGAACTGAAAAGCGGTGCTGCAGAGTCTATCACAGGTGCGAGCGGCGCGCGCGCGGGTGATGAGGACGCGCGGCAGATCATACGCACGCCGCTCCCAGAAGTGCGCCCGACTCTGCGAGGGAGGCTGCACCAATGGTGGATATTTTTCGTCGCGGCGATGTTGCTACTCGTCGTCGGGCCCCCCATCATGACGGTGGCGTGGCTCGTCGGACGGCGTGAGTGGGTCTATCCGTGGGCCATCTGGGGCGGGCGGGCGTGGCTGCGAATGAGCGGGATGCGCGTGACGGTGCGCGGTCGTGAGCAACTCGATCCGCGCGAGACTTACATCTTCATCTCGAACCATCGCTCTTATCTCGACACTGCCACGCTCTTCGACTATACGGGGCGGCGCATCGGCTTGCTCGCCAAGAAGGAGCTGTTGAAAGTGCCGATCCTCGGCACGGGCATGGGCTTCGTCAACATCTTGGCGATTGATCGCACGAACCGCGAGCGAGCGATTGAGACGGTGCGCGTCGCAACGGAACGTATCCGTGCGGGCGTCTCCTTCGGCGTCTTTGCGGAGGGCACGCGCGCGCAACCCGGCGAATTGCTACCCTTCAAGAAGGGCGCGTTCCACATGGCGATTGATGCGGGCGTGCCTGTCGTGCCGGTCGCGATCAAGCACACGGATGTTTTGATGGGCAAGGGAACGGGGCTGGCTCGTTCGGGCACGATTGAGATGGTCATTCTCCCGCCGATTGAGACGCGCGGGCTCTCGACGCAACGCGAAGAGGATGTGGCGCAGTTGATCTCACGGACGCGCACACAGATCGCCTCGGAGTTATCAGGCACGGCCAGCTCAGAGTTCACACTTTAGCGTGCGTTTTCAGACAGCATGAAGACTGGAATCTGAACAAGAGTCGCACGCGAATGCGAACACCTGATATACTGTTCAAGTCTTCGATGCCTCGCGGGTTTCCGAGGTCACTCACCGCCCAGACCTTGCAACCGAGACGCGATCTGTTGCATCATAAGACAGTTACTCCTTCTCTCAGCGTATCAACGGTGATGCGCGCGTGCCTGCAAAGATAGGCGGCGGCGTTTGGATGGTTCGAGAGTAGGTTGATTTCAACTAGGTAGAAGCCGCTCTTTACTTGAAGAGCACTCGAACGCGAGCCTTCGCTGTCACCGTTACTCCGAAGCACACTCCGTCAAGAAAGCTTCTCAAGAGACTCCGCAAGAGGAGAAGGAAGACAAGTCATGTCCATTAAACTTTACGTCGGCAACCTCTCATTCCAAACTTCCAGCGATGACCTGCGCGATCTGTTCGCACAGGCGGGCACGGTCGAAACGGCGAACGTCGTCGAAGACCGCGACACCGGCCGCTCGCGCGGCTTCGGCTTCGTCGAGATGGCAAACAAGGAAGAGGGCGAGGCGGCCATCGCGCAATTCAACGGCAAAGAGTTCAACGGTCGCAACCTGACCGTGAACGAAGCGCGCCCGCGCGAAGATCGCGGCGGACGCGGCGGCGGCGGCGGTGGTCGCGGCGGCTTCGGCGGCGGTGGCGGCGGCGGTCGTGGTGGCTACGGCGGCGGCGGTGGTGGCAACCGCGCAGGCGGTGGCGGCTATGGCGGCGGCAGTGGCGGCGGTGGCGGCAACCGCGAGCCCCGCTGGTAAGCGGCGCGGCAGCAAGCCGAGCAGCGACTCTCTAACGAAAGCGCCTCTGGCAGACGGACTCTGAAGCCAGAGGCGTTTTTTAAATTTCACTGACAGACAACGAAACGAAAGGGCCCTGAACGTTACAGGGCGACAGGTAAGACAGAAAAACTTCATGGAGAAATTCTCTCAACTAGGATTGCAGACCGCGCTCGCGCGTCGCTGCGAATCCCTCGGATACACGGAACCGACGCCGATCCAGCGCGAAGCGATCCCGCTCGTGCTCTCCGGCGTGGACGTGATCGGCTGTGCCGAAACCGGCACGGGCAAGACGGCAGCCTTCTTGCTGCCAACGATTCAACGCATGGCCGAGCAGCCGCGCCCCGGCGTGCGCGTGCTCGTCCTTGCACCGACACGCGAGTTGATCTCGCAGATCGAAGGCAGCTACAAACAACTCGCCCCGAAGGGCAGCCCCCGCGTCGCCTGCGTCATCGGCGGCGCGAGCATGACTAAACAACTCGACTCATTGCGACGCGGCGCAGGCATTGTCGTTGCGACTCCCGGTCGCCTGCTCGATCACACCGAGCGCGGCACGCTCGATCTCTCGCACGTTGAAGTGCTCGTGCTTGACGAAGCCGACCGGATGCTCGACATGGGCTTCCTGCCCTCGATTCGTCGCGTGCTCGCGATGCTGCCGAAGAAGCGACAGACGCTTCTCTTCTCGGCGACGATGTCGTCTTCAATCGAAGAACTCGCGCGCAAGACCATGAAGGAGCCGAAGCTCATCGAGGTCAACGTGCGCGGCCGAGCGGCGTCGGCAGTCGAGCAGAAGGCTTACGTCGTGGCGGCGGAATCGAAGATGGCCCTACTGCTCGATCTCTTGGAGCGCGAGCGTGAGAGCGAAGACTTCGACCGCGTGCTGGTGTTTACGCGCACGCGACGCGGAGCCGAAAGACTCTCGCACATCCTCGAAGCGCGCGAGCACAAGGTGAACCGCATCCACGCGGATCGCACGCAGCCGCAGCGCGAAGCCGCACTGCGCGGATTCAAAGAGGGCCAGACGCGCGTGCTCGTCGCAACCGACATCGCGGCGCGTGGCATAGACGTGGACTCGGTCTCGCACGTCATCAACTATGACGTGCCGGAACAGCCCGAAGATTACGTGCATCGCATCGGTCGCACGGGTCGTGCGGGCAAAGTCGGTCGCGCGATCACTCTGGTCACGCCGGTCGAAGAGTTGTCGATGCGGGCCATCGAGCGTCTGACGGGCCAGCCCGTCGAGCGCGTCGCGATGCCGGGTTTTGGCGGCTCGACGAGCGTGCGCAGCAACGGCGGCGTCGGGGCGAAGCCCTTGGCGGCAGCGCGTCGTGCGGGCAGCTCAAGTCGCCGCTCGTTCAGACCGCGTCGCGCGAGTCGCTAACCAAGCGGGCCGGTAAACAAACTGTCGGAGTCTCGTCTCTCGTGCGAGACTCCGGCCCCGACAGGTAACGGAAGCTGGAGGTGTTCGTGGAGAAGCAGGAGAAGCCAACATACACGGTCGGCGAGCGCGTGGAGAAGTTGTGCGCGGTGTGCGGCGAAGAGCGCGGGCACGTCGTTGCGTCGGTGACGAAGCGCGGACAGATTTCGCGCGTCAGTTGCCCGCAGTGCGGCACGCGCAGCACGTTTAAGAGCGGCGATGGCGCGACGCGTCGTGCCTCGTCGAAGGCGAGCGCGCCCTATGATCAGACGCGCACCTATCGGGCCGGTCAGTCGCTCTCGCACCCCACGTTCGGTGAGGGCGAGGTGACGGCGGTTGTCGATCCGCAGAAGATCGACGTGCTCTTTCCAGATCGAATGCGCCGACTCATACACGCGCGTGTTCAGGGGTAAGCTGCGGCGCGCACGAGGCCGCGCTCTGCGCAGACGCAGGAGCGCGCTCGCTCGCGCTCTCACGACCGTCGGGGCCCGACTCACGTTTCGCGCCGAGTTGATGCCCGGACGCAGTGCATCGGAGCGCACCTACACGGTCGCACGCGTGCTCACGAGCGGACGCATTGAGCTAACGGGTATCGGCGGGCAACACACCCTGACGGAGTTTGAAGCCGCGACGTGAGGATCGCGCGCGGGCTGACATCAGAGCGAGTTGCGTGTAGCTGCGACCCGGCTTGAGTCACACGTTTAAGAATAAAGCCCCACGCACACTAGCGATGTGCGTGGGGCTTTTTGTCTATCGTGATTCCTTCGTGGCTTCAGTTCTTGGCCTTCTCAACAGCGTTGGGCGATTCGTAGTTCGTATAGCGCACGCGCATTCGCACGCGAACGACATCGCCGCTCTGCAACACTAGCTCGTCGTTGGCCGTGACGAGCGAAGGAACCCAGTAGCGACCGTCGTGCTCACGGTAGTAGTCGAAGATGGGGAAGACCTCCTTGCCCTGCGGCACGCCCTTGCCGTTCGCTTTGACGATCTGAAAATCTTGATCGTCGATCCAGACCCGGCCCTCGAAGAAACGATCCTTCGACTTCTTCGGGTTCGGCATCACCTTCGGCCCAACGTCGAAGACGTAGGCGTTGATCTCGTCGATCTTCTCTCTGCCGACGAGCTTGAAGTCGTACTGCGCGAGCTTCGGCCCTTCGAGGACGAAGAGCTGGATCGAGTTGAGATCGTCCATGTCCGTCTGCGAAGGCGCGAGCGTCGGGATGGGCATATGCAAGACCTTCTCCTGCTGCTTGCCCTCGGCATCGAAGAAGATGCGCGAGAGGCGATGGAACTCGCCCGTCACCTGCCCGCCCATGCCGATGGATTGAATGACGGCGTCGCGTCGGAAAGCATAGCGCGCGAACGCACGCTGGAAGGCCGTCTCGTTAGCGATGAACTTCGCGACGATCTGATTCGCGTCCGCCGACGGCGCGGGCACGACACCCTGCGCGCGCACATTCGAAGCAAGCGACATGAAAGCGACCGCGCACAACGTTGTCGAGAGAAATGGAAGCAGGCTTTTGCGTCTCATATTTTTCGCGGGTGTTAAGGTTTGATCTCTGCCGCCCCGAACTGCCGCGCTAGTCAACGAGCGACCCTTCAGGGAAGTTTTAAGATGCAACGTGCGTTGCTCGTGTTGCCAATGCTTACTCGACGAACTCGACTTCGACGCGATGCGGGATGACGCCGCGAGATGCGCCCTCGTCGAGCAAACGCTGCACGGCTTCACGTCCGCGCTCAGTGTAATCGAGCGTTAACTCGTTGACCCACATCGCGACGAACTTGTCAGCCGTACCCACGTCCATGTCGCGCGCGAACTGCATGGCGTATTCAAGCGCGTCCTCGCGATGATCGAGCGAATATTGGATGCTCGCGTGCAGGCACTTCGAGACCTCGCGCATCAAGTCGGCTCCGAGATCGCGTCGGATGACGTTGCCGCCCATCGGCAACGGGAGGCCCGTCTCTTTGTGCCACCACTCGCCGAGGTCTAAGACCTTGTGCAAGCCCAACTCCTGATAGAAAAGCTGGCCCTCGTGGATCAAGAGTCCCGCATCGCTTCGGCCCTCGCGCACGTGATCGATGATCTTGTCGAAGGGCACAACCTCATACTCGAAGTCGGGACAGAAGATACGCAGCGCGAGAAACGCGCTCGTCATTTTTCCCGGCACGGCGA
The DNA here is from genome assembly GCA_032229975.1 of Acidobacteriota bacterium. Taxonomy (GTDB): domain Bacteria; phylum Acidobacteriota; class Blastocatellia; order Pyrinomonadales; family Pyrinomonadaceae; genus JAIVGV01. The sequence goes on from JAVXVG010000008.1 coordinate 264,723, forward strand.
CTCTCAGACGCGACATCTCTTCGGGCGACACTTTCTCGCGCGAGACGACGATGGGGCCATAGTTGTCGCCGATTGACGCGCCGTGCGGCAAGAGCGCGTACTTGTCCGAGATGTAGGCGTAGGCGTGAAAGCTCACGGCGGTTACGTCATAGACGCCGCGCGTCGCCTTCTCGTTCAACGTCTGGATGTCTTCGAGCACGTGCTCAAAACGAAGGTTGCCGGTGTCGAGCTTGTTCGTCGCGAGCCCGTAGAACATGAAGGCGTCGTCCGAGTCGGGCGAGTGTGCGACGGTGATCGTGCGCGTGTCGGTGGCAGTTGGCATGAGATAAGTTTTCGGTTTTGAGTTTTCAGTTTTCAGCCGGACAGGATTGCGACTCTGCGCGTGGCCTCTCCTCTCGCGCATCATCAGTTGAGCCGGCCGTAATAGACCTTCGCGTCATACTCGATCTCAACGCACCCGCCTTGTTGATGCTCGTCAAATAGTTGACGCAAGCGCGCGAGCATCGGCTCGTAGCTCGGATGGCCTTCGAGTGGAACGTACGACGATGACAATAGACGACCGCGCAAGCTCGCGAAGTCAACCGATTGAAAATTGTCGAAACTGCGCGCGCCGAACTCGCCGCCGAAGAACCCGGCGATCCTCTCGTCCGACACCTGTTCGCAGTTCACCTGCGCGTAGTCCGTGCCGAACTCGCGCAAGAGCTGTTCGTAGTCGCGCAGGAACGGCGTCGCATCCGTTCGTCTCATGTTCCAAAGAAGCGCGACCGATCCATTCGGCTTCAAGATGCGACGAAACTCCGCGCTCGCTCGCGTGGCGTCGAACCAGTGAAACGCCTGCGCCGCCGTCACGAGATCGATGCTCGCACTTTCCAGCATCGTCGCCTCGGCTGTGCCTTTCACGCTCCTGAAATTCGGATAACTTTTCAAGCGCGACTCCGCGAACGCGCGCATCGCATCGTTTGGCTCGATGGCGACAACCGCACAGCCCGCTTCGAGTAACAACTCCGATAAAATCCCCGTGCCCGATCCAACGTCCGCGACCGACGCGCCGCATGTCGCGCCCAACCCGTCGCGCAGAAAATTGATCATGCCCGCCGGATAGTCCGGTCTATACGCCGCGTAATTCTCGACGCGGTCGTTGAACCTGCTCGACGTTTTGATTTCGCTGGTCGCTTCGCGGCTCACGTCTTACATCCTAAGCAACAGATAATTCCGCGACAGGGTGGTAAAGCGTGTCGCGCTCGACGGGCTCGAAGCCTGCATCACTGATGAGCGCGGCGATCTCTTGCTTGCTCATCTTCACTTCGTGGTTTGCTTCGACCGAGTAGCTTTCGGTTAGCTCGCCGCCGTCGGTGATCGTGCCGTCGAGGTCGTTCGCGCCGTAGTGGAGGGCCACCTGCGCGAGTCGCTTCCCCAACATGACCCAGTAGGCTTTGACGTGCGCGAAGTTGTCCAAGAGGAGACGCGAGACGGCGATGGTCTTTAAGGAATCGACGCCGGAGGGGCCTGGGCAATGGGCGAGCTTCGTCTCCGCCGGATGAAACGCGAGCGGGATGAAGCACTGGAAGCCGCCGGAGATGTCCTGCTGCTCGCGCAGCCGGATCAAATGATCGACGCGATCCTCGATTGACTCGATGTGACCGTAGAGCATCGTCGCGTTGGTCTTCAAGCCTGCGGCGTGAACCTTGCCCGCGAGCGAGAGCCAGCGCGCGGCATCCGTCTTGTGCGCGCAGATCGCGGAGCGCGTGGGCTCGCGGAAAATCTCCGCGCCGCCGCCCGGGCATGAGTCCATGCCTGCATCCTTGAGCTGAGAGATCACGTCTTCGTCGCGCATCTTGTAGAAGTAGGTCATGTGATCGAGTTCGACCATCGTGAACGCCTTCAAGTGCAGGCGCGGATACTCGCGCTTCAGGCCTGAGAGCAGGTCTGTGTAATAACTGAACGGCAGCTTCGTGTTCAGACCGCCGACGATGTGCAGCTCGGTCGCGCCTTCGTCGATAGCCTCGCCCGCGATCTTCAGGGCCTCGTCGATGTTGTGCGTGTAGGCGTCCGCTTGGCGCGGCGTGCGGTAGAAGTTGCAGAACTTGCAGTCAGCATAGCAGACATTCGTGTAGTTGAAATGACGGTTGACGTTGAAGTAAGTGAGCCGGCCGTGGAGACTGCGGCGCACGATGTCGGCGAGTTTCGCGAGCGCGCCGAGATCGTCCGTCGCGTAAAGGGCCAGCCCATCGTCGAAAGTTAAACGCTCGCCCGCTTCGACGCGCGCGGCGATGTGGTTGAGTTTCGTGTCGTGTGAAAATTGCATCGCGTCAAATTCCAGTTTCGATATTCCGAACACCGAAGCATTCAACTTCGGATCAAGTTCCAATCAACATCTCACAGTCTCGTCAACAACGTCGCGCCCCCGAACGTGACGAAGAGGATCACGCTGACGAAGGCGTTCGTCGTGAAGAACGCGGCGTTGAGCCGACTGAGATCGTCCGCGCGCACGAGCGAGTGCTGATAGACGAGCAGCGCGCCCGTCGCAAACAGGCCCACGAGCGGAAGCCAGCCGAGTTGTACGATCAAGTATAACCCGACGAGCGCGACGAACGCCCCCGCGTGGAGCGCGCGCGCGATCCAGAGTGCGCGATTGATACCGGCGCGAGCGGGAATTGAACGAAGTCCGGCGCTGCGATCAAAGTCGAAATCCTGACAGGCGTAGAGCACGTCGAAGCCCGCAGTCCAGAGCAGCACGACGAGCGAGAGCAGCAGAGGCGTGGGCGAATCGAGGTGGCCGCGCACGGCGATCCACGCGCCCGTCGGCGCAATCGCGAGACACCAGCCGAGCACGAGATGCGAGAGCGACGTGAAACGCTTCGTGTATGAGTAAAGCAAGACGCTTGCGAGCGCGACCGGCGAGAGCAAGAGCGTCAGATGATTGAGCATCAACGCGGCGACGAAGAAGAGTGCACACGCCGCGATGGTGAAGGCCCAAGCGAAGCGCAGCGAGAGCAGACCGGCGGGGATGGCCCGCTCTCTCGTGCGCGGGTTCGCGGCGTCGATACGGCGGTCGGCGATGCGGTTAAAGGTCATCGCGGCAGAGCGCGCGCCGAACATCGCCACAGTGATCCAGATGATCTGCCACGCGGTCGGTAAGCCACGCGCCGCGAGCGCCGCGCCTAAGAAAGCGAAGGGCAGCGCGAAGAGCGTGTGCTCGATCTTGATCATTTCGAGCGTCGTGCGGACGCCGCTCTTCGTCTTTGTCGAGTTCATCAACATGAACAGATGCGCTGTCGGGAAGTTGCTGCCGCGCGCACCTTAAGAGATGCAAAGTTGAGACCAACGAAGAAGCCGCGCGCTTCGCGCACGCGCGAAGCCACAACGTTTGCAAATCGCCACGCGCGACGCGAGCCCGTCGCATTTTGCCAGCGTGCCGGCGAAGACGCGCCTCTCGTGAATCGTCCATCGTTAATCATGAATCGTTAATTGTGAATGTTGAATTGTCAGCCGTCAAACGCAACTGCATTCACGATTGACTATTCACAATTCACGATAGGCGCGTTTCGTGGCCTTCGCGTCGCGGTGTTAGAATCCGTGCACGTCTTTTCGGAAACGAATCGGGCACGATGGACTTGAAGGAGATCGAAGAACTGTTGCGCGCGCACGGATCGGGCGCGCTCACGACGGAGGATGCCGCGCGGCGTTTGGCGAACCTGCACTTCGAGGAGACGCCGCATGCGCGCGTCGATCATGCGAGGGCCGCGCGGCAGGGCTTCCCGGAAGTCGTCTTCGGGGCCGGGAAGACGCGCGCGCAGGTCATAGAGATCGTCGAGAAGCTATTAGAGCGCGCGCCGAACGTGCTCATCACGCGAACAGATGCGCAGACTTACGGCGAGGTGCGCAACATCGCGACGGACGCAGAGTGGCACGAGTCTGCGCGGCTGATTCGCATTCAGAGAGATCGCACGGAGCGCGGTGCGGGCGAGATCGGGATCGTCACCGCAGGGACGAGCGACATCCCCATCGCCGAAGAAGCCGCGCTCACCGCCGAAGCGATGGGTAATCGCGTGGCGCGCATCTGGGACGCGGGCGTCGCGGGGATTCATCGCATCCTCGCAGAGCGCGAGCGGCTGCGAGGCTTCCGCGTCGTCGTCGTCGCCGCAGGGATGGAGGGGGCCCTCCCTTCGGTCGTCGGCGGTTTAGTCGGCGTGCCTGTCATCGCCGTGCCGACGAGCGTCGGCTACGGCGCATCGTTTGGCGGGCTGGCGGCCCTTCTAGGAATGCTCAACTCGTGCGCGTCAAACGTCACGGTCGTCAACATCGACAACGGCTTCGGCGCGGGCTTCGTCGCGAGCCTCATCAACAGGCGTTGGAACGATGAACGCGGAACGATGAACGCGGAATGAAAAAGAGAAGAACAACCGCAACGGGTTTTCCGTTCCGCGTTCATCGTTCCGCGTTCATCGTTCTGATCATCGCGCAAATGATGATCATGCCCGGTTGCGGCGCGCGGCGCACGCCCGATCTGGCGCGCATCTTCGAGCGAGCGCGCGCGCGCCGTGGCAAGCCGCCGCTCATCGTCATCCCCGGCATACTCGGCTCGCAGTTGCGGAACAAACACACGGGCGAGATCGTCTGGCCCTCCGCGATCCGTTCGAACGTTGACGGTCTAAGTTTACCGACGACGCCGAACCTTGAGAACGACCGCGACGATCTGGTCGCCGACGAGATCGTCACGACCGCGCGTCTGTTCCCCAAGCTCGAACGCTTCTCGCCCGAAGTCCTCGTCTATCGCGAGCTGCTCAACGCCCTGACAACTTACGCGGGCTATCGCGAAGGTAGTTGGGAGAATCCCGCGCCGGGCGACGATGCAGACACCTTCTACGTCTTCGCCTACGACTGGCGACGCGACAACGTCGAGAGCGCGCGTCTGCTCGTCAACAAGATCGACGAACTCAAGCGCAAGCTGAACCGGCCCGACTTGCGCTTCAACATCGTCGCGCATTCGATGGGCGGACTCGTCGCGCGCTACGCAGCAGCATACGGTGCGAGTGATCTTCCGAGCGAAGGCGCGAGTCCGCAGCCCGACTGGTCGGGCGCGCGCGACATCGCGAAGATTTTTATGATCGGCACGCCCAATGAAGGCTCTGCCGAAGCGCTCGTCACGCTGCTCGACGGCTACTCCGTCACAGAGGGCCTGCGTCGCCGCGTGCATCTCTTGAACAAGCTCTCGCGCGAGGATGCGATCACCTCGCCCGCGATCTTCCAACTGCTCCCGCACGACGGCGCAGCGCGTTTTCTCGACGCCGATCTGAAAGAGTTGAAAGTCGATCTCTACGATCCTGCGACGTGGAGAGAGTACGGCTGGTCGCCCGTCAACGATCCGAATTTCCGAAAGCGTTACGCGGAAGGCGGCTGGCGCGACGAGGACGCGAGGCGCAACGCAACGGGGTCGCTCGCGGAGTTGGATCGCTACTTCGCCGTCGTCCTCCAGCGCGCCCGCAGCTTTCACGACGCGCTCGACGCCGCCTTCCCCGCATCGTCCGCGCAGCCCGTCGCACTCTTCGCCTTCGGCGGCGACTGCGAAGAGACCTTGTCCGCCCCCGTCATCATCCGCGACGCGAAGACGAATCGTTGGATCATGATCACACAGCCGCGCCCTTTGCGTGATTCAACGGGCAGAGAGTGGAAGCGCAAGGAGGTTGAGCACGCGATGTACGAGCCGGGCGATGGCCGCGTCACGCGCCGCTCTCTCATCGGCGAGTCGCACGTGCCCCCGCGCGGAAGCGTCCTCTTCAACAGCCCGCTCCCGCTCGCCTACGCCGCCTTCGCCTGCGATCTCCACAGCGATCTGCAAAAGAACAAGACCCTGCAAGACGACGCGCTCACGCTGCTCTTGAGCGAAGTGATGAACTGACAACGCAGCGACATTTCATCTGTAGGGGCCGGACTTGTTCCGGCCCGTTGGTTTCGTCAGCGCGGACAGTGAAACGCGATCATTCGAGATTGAATGATCGCGTTTCACGTTTAGCGACCTCGCTGTCGCGGGCAGGGACGGGCCCGGCCCTACATTTATCCGTCGTGTCTCAGCGTCCGGCGAACGCAAGTGCTTGCACGCGCGCGACAACTTCGTCGAGACGCACGTCGGTCGATTGTTTGGTTGCACGCTCGAACAGTTCAACTGTCGAGTCCGTGATCTTCTTGCCGACGGTGATGCGGAAGGGAACGCCGATCAAGTCCGCGTCCTTGAACTTCACGCCCGCGCGCTCGTCGCGGTCGTCGAGCAAAACGTCGAGACCCGCGCGCTGCAAGTCCGCGTAAAGTTTCTCGCCCGCATCCTTCAACTCCGCCTGCTTCATATTCGTGACGGTGACGACCACGTCGAAGGGCGCGATGGCGGGGGGCCACTTGACGCCGTCCGCGTCATGATGCAACTCAATCGCCGCCGCCATGATGCGCTCGACGCCGATGCCATAGCTGCCCATCACGATGGGCGTCTCTTTTCCATCCTGCGTCAACACGTTCGCGCCCATCGAGACGGAATACTTCGTGCCGAGCTTGAAGATGTGCCCGACTTCCAGAGCCTTAACCACGTCGAGCGTGCCCGCCTCACAGTTCGGACAACGCTCGCCGGATTGGACGGTGCGAAGATCAACAAAGAAGGGCTTGGGTTTGATATCTCGCTTGATATCAACTCCGCGGAGATGGTAGCCATCCTTATTGGCACCAGTTGTCATGTTATGACGACCCTCTAAAGTTTTGTCAGCGATAACGCTTATATTTATACCTTTCCGAGCGCGAACGATATCACTCGCGCCGACCGCGCCAAGGCTTCCGGGATGCGCGCCGAGGTGATCAAAAATCTCTTCGGGGGTAGCAGGTTTAACCCATACTGCTCCAATATTGTCTTGTAGTTTTGTCTCATGGAGCTGATGGTCTCCTCGAAGAAGCACAATGATAAAATTTTCTGGATCATCCCCTTTAGCGTCGCTGCCATGTGCATAGACAAGCGTTTTGATCTGTCGCTCTGCGGTCGCGCCGCCGGGGAAGTTGATCAGGTCTTCGATGGTGCGCACGTCAGGCGTAGCGAACGATTCAGGCTCAGCCAACGTCGAAGGCTCGTCAGTGATCGCGTCGAGCTTTGATGTCGCCTTCTCAAGGTTCGCTGCGTAGCCGCACGACTCGCAGGACGCGATCAAGTCTTCGCCCGCGTCGGTCTTGACCATGAACTCGTTTGAAGCCGAGCCGCCCATCGCGCCGGATGAGGCTTCGACCATCGAGAACTTCAAGCCGCAGCGCGTGAAGATACGGACGTAAGCCTGTCGCTGATCCTCGAATGATTTGTCTAAGCCCGGCTGATCAACGTCGAACGAGTAGGCGTCTTTCATGATGAACTGCCGGACGCGGAGCACGCCGGACTTCGGGCGCGGCTCGTCGCGAAACTTCGTCTGTATCTGATACCAGACTTGCGGGAGTTGCTTGTAGCTGCGTAGTTCGTGGCGCGCGATGGAGGTGAAAATCTCTTCGTGCGTCATCGCCAGACAGAGTTCCGCGCCCTTGCGATCCTTGAGGCGAAACATGTTGTCGCCCATCACAGTCCAGCGTCCCGATTCCTCCCACACCTCTTTCGGATTCAAAGCGGGCAGCAGAAACTCCTGACCGCCGATGGCGTCCATCTCTTCGCGTATGATCTTCTCGATGCGACGCATGACGCGCCACGCGAGCGGCAGATAGGAATAGATGCCTGCGCCGAGCTGGCGCACGAGTCCGGCCCGAAGCAAGAGCTTGTGCGAGATGACTTCTGCGTCAGCAGGGTCTTCGCGCAAAGTTGGGATGAAGAATTGTGACCAGCGCATGAAAGTTTTTCGTCTCCGTCTCTTCCGTCGCTAAACTCGGCGACTGAAATGAGCGAGCATTGTGGCGCACGAGCGCGCTGAAGCGCAACCGTCGTCGCCGTACAACCGATCTCTTTGCACGGTTGAGCGTGCGTGGGGTAACATCGCCCGCAACGACAGGCATTCTCCGAAGGCCTTTAAGATTCAAATGATGTCCACACGTCGCGCGATACTTTTGCTCTCTGCCGCGCTCGCAGTCTCTTTCTCAACGGGCGCGCGCACGATTCGCGCCGCCGACGCGGGGAAGATCGAGCGACGCGAGATCACTTCCGGCGGCAAGCGACGCACATATTATCTGTATGTCCCACCGGACGTGACGAAGGACGCGACAGTGCCGCTCGTCTTGACGCTGCACGGATCGGGGATGGACGGGCGCGGGCTCGTCGTCGAGTGGAAGAAGCTGGCGTCGAAGGAGCATTTCATTGTCGCGGGGCCAGACTCGCGTGATTCGGCTGGATGGTCTGTGCCCGTCGATGGTCCAGAATTTTTGCGCGACCTCGTCGAAGAGTTGAAGAAGACTGCGCCCATCGATCCGCGTCGCGTCTATCTGTTCGGCTGGTCGGCGGGGGCCAACTTCGGTCTCCAGATGTCGCTCTACGAGTCGGAGTATTTCGCCGCCGCCTCGATCTTTGCGGGCGCGCTCTTGCCCGTGCGCTACCCAATGCTCGAACAGGCGGCGCGCAAGATTCCGATCAGCTTGACTGTTGGCACGAGCGATCCGTTCTACTCTCTGCGCGACGTGCGCGCCACGCGCGACGTGCTCAAGGCGCACGGCTTCACAGTCCAACTTAAAGAGTTGCTCGGACAGGATCACAACTACTATGACACTGCCGACCAGATCAATCGCGACTCGTGGGCCTTCCTGAGTCAGTATCGACTCGAAGATGAGCCGCACTTCCGCGACTCGCCCGCGAAAATTTCGACAGGTTCAACGCCGGAGGGGAAGAGATGAGAGATCAACGCAATGCGCCGCTCGCCGAAGTCGATCCGCTCGTCGGTCGTGCGATTGATCAAGAGGTTGCGCGGCAGGCGAACGGACTTGAACTGATCGCCTCGGAGAACTTCGTCTCGGAAGCAGTGCTCGAAGCGATGGGCTCGGTCTTTACGAACAAGTACGCCGAAGGCTATCCGGGCAAGCGATATTACGGCGGCTGCGAATTCGCCGACGTGGTCGAGCAGTTGGCTATTGATCGCGCGAAAGAGTTGTTCAGAGCCGATCACGCCAACGTCCAGCCGCATTCGGGCGCGCAGGCGAACATGAGCGTCTATCTCGCGGCGATTAAATACGGCGATACGATCCTCGGTATGAACCTCTCGCATGGCGGGCATCTCACGCACGGCCACCCTCTGAATTTTTCCGGCATCAGCTACAAGGTCGCGGACTACGGCGTCTCGCAGGAGACGGAGCAGATCGACTACGACGATCTGCAACGTCGCGCCGAAGAGCATCGACCGCAGATGATCGTCTGCGGCGCGAGCGCGTATCCGCGCACGATCAACTTCGAGCGCATCGGCGAGATCGCACGCTCGGTCGGCGCGCGTGTCATGGCGGACATCGCGCACATCGCGGGGCCCGTCGCGGCGGGCTTGCATCCGTCGCCTGTGCCACACGCCGATTACGTGACGACGACGACGCACAAGACTCTGCGAGGGCCCCGTGGCGGCTTGATCCTGTGCAAGCAAGAGCACGCGGCCGAAGTTAATAAAAAGTTGTTCCCCGGCGTGCAGGGTGGCCCACTCGTGCACATCATCGCGGCGAAGGCGGTCGCCTTCGGTGAGGCTCTGCGCGACGACTTCAAGGAGTATCAACGCCAAGTGTTGAAGAACGCGAAGGCGCTTGCGTCGGAACTTCAAGCGCAGGGCTTGAGGATTGTTTCAGGTGGGACGGACAATCATCTCGTGCTCGTCGATGTCTTCTTGAATGGCAAAGGCATTACGGGCAAGGAGGCAGAGAAGGCCCTCGAAGCGGCGCACATGACGGTCAACAAGAACACGATCCCCTTCGACACGAACAAGCCCTTCGTCACCTCCGGCGTCCGCTTGGGAACGCCCGCGCTCACGACGCGCGGCATGGGCGAAGACGAGATGCGTCTCATCGCGCGACTCATCTCTGAGATCATCCACGACCCGCAGTCCGAAGATGTGCGCGCGAAAGTCCGACGCGAAGTCTCGGAACTGGCCGCGCGCTTCCCGCTCTACCCGCAGCGACTCAAGCCTCTGCCGGAAGCCGAAGGCGTCGGCGCGGACTAAACGACGAGCGCGTCGAGTCCGGCACGAATTGATGGCGCGCCTACCGCAAGACCGCGCGCGTGTAATGAGAACCAGACTGAAGATGATAAAGATACTCAACAGGCTCGCGCTCGCGTGTCTCATGTGCGCCGCGCTGATTTTCGCGCACGCACAATCGCTCCCGCGCATCAATCGCAACGATGATGCGCGCCCGCGCGAACTGATCAGCGAAGGTCTCGGCGTCGGTCGCATCTACGTCGGCCACTCGACGATGGACGACGTGGTTGCGGCTTACGGCAAGACTTTCGAGACGGTCGAGCGCGGCGCGCAAAGTTATGAGATGCGTTATGCGCCGCTCGGACTCTCCTTCTATCTCTGTCACGCGGATCAGCAGAAGCGCATCTTCGGGATCGAAGCTCGCGCGCCATTCAATGGCTTCACCGCGCGCGGCATCGTGCTGGGCAAGAGTACGCTGCGCGACGTGCTCACCGCTTATGGGCCGATCGATCCCACGACGACGGGCGACCAGCGATCCTTCCGTTACCCCGGCGTCGAGTTCGCGATCACCGACAAGAAGGCCGACGGTAAACCCGTCTCCCTCTCGCCCGGCGCGAAAGTCGCAGCCATCAACGTAATCACAAGTCGGAACGGGCCGGACTGCGACGCAAACAGTCTCAAGTGAAGCGACGGCAAAGCGCAACGCGCGACTCACAATCTGATAGGCTATAATCAGCAGCGTCGAAGAGATGTTCGGGCGCGGCTTTGAAACCTCACGTGCCCGCAAAAACAGACAGTAAAGGACGACTCAAGTGAGCCTCAATCTCAATGGGCAGAGCATGACCTCTGCGAGCGTGAACGATCCTTCCGGCAGCATCGCGTCTGCTTACACGCGACATCTAAACTCCGGCGCTAACTGGTTCTTCTGGATCGCCGGACTGTCGCTCATCAACTCCATCGTCTCGCTCTCGAAGGGCAGTTGGAGTTTCCTCGCGGGTCTCGGCATCACACAGATTTTCGACGGGCTCGCCAACGGACTCTCGGACGAACTCGGCGGCGGCGCAACGGCGGTCGCGCTCATCCTCGATCTTCTCGTCGCGGCCTGCTTCGTCGCGCTTGGAATGCTCGCGCGTCGCGCGATGCTCTGGGCGTTCGTCGTCGGCATGGTTATTTATGCGCTCGACGGCGTGCTCCTCGCCTTCTTCCAAGTCTGGCTGAGCGTCGCCTTCCACGCCTTCGCGCTCTACAGCATCTATCGCGGCTTCAACGCCACGCGCAAGCTCGCCGCGCTCAAGTCAGAAACCGGCGTGGGCTTGATGGAACACTGAACGCAGAGCGCGTTTAACTGCGACTCTATCACTGCACGCTGGCTTGCTCGCGTGCGGTGCGCGATTTCTCTGTTATGATTACCGGTCAGTAGGCACGTGCGGGAGTTTCAATCGCACGACCTCTGACCACTTTTTTTATGGAAGAGATTTTCGGGCGCGGCGGATTGCTGGCGCGCTCGCATCCAGACTACGAGCACCGGCCCGGTCAGGTTCAGATGGCCGAAGCTGTCTTGCGCGCCTTCGATGAGCGTCGCCACCTCGTCGTCGAGGCGGGCACGGGCACGGGCAAGACGCTCGCGTACCTCGTGCCCGCGATTGCGGCGGCGACCGCGCGCGGTTCGCGCGTCATCATCTCGACGGGGACGAAAAATTTGCAGGAGCAGTTGATGGGGAAGGACATCCCATTCCTTCAGCGCGTGCTCCCGAAAAAGTTTTCCGCCGCATACATGAAGGGGCGCAACAACTATGCCTGCCTACATCGCATCAAGCGCGCCGATCAGTCGCCGATCCTCGACGGTCTCGATGACGTTGACCACTTCGACGAAGTGAAGCATTGGGCACACGACTCGCAGTCGGGCGACCGTGCGGAGTTAATCGAGCTTCCCGAAAATCTCTCCTTCTGGCGACACATCGACGCGCGCAGTGAAACCTGTCTCGGACAGAAGTGCCCCGAATACGATCCGTGCTTCATCACGCGTATGCGACAACGCGCGCAGGACGCGGACATCGTCATCGTCAATCATCATCTCTTCTTCGCAGACCTCGCGCTCAGGGGCGGCGAGTACGGGCAGGTCTTGCCTGATTACTCTGCGGTCATCTTCGATGAGGCGCACCAGATCGAGGACGTGGCGGCGGAATACTTCGGCGCGCAGGTGTCGAGCTACCAGATCGACGACTTGCTGCGCGACCTGCAAACCTTGCCCATCAACGACGCCGACGCAAACAAAGAGTTGACGAAGGCCGCGGCTCGCATCGCGCGCTTCGCCGATCACCTGTGGCTCGGCTTTCAACAAGATTCGCGCGGCGAAGATCAGGGTCGCTCGCCGATCCTGCCCGGCACGTTCGCACGCAAAGATCGCAACGGCGAGATCGAGCCGACTAATTTGGGCCAGTCGTATCTCGCGCTCGACGGCGCGCTCAATCGCATGGAGGCGACGCTCGATGCTCTGCGCGAGCAGCCGCCCGAAGTCGATAACCTTCTGCGTCGCGTGCGCGAGGTGCGCTTTCAACTTGAGTTCATCGTCGCGGGCGATGACAAGCGTTTTGTCTATTGGTTAGAGCGTCGCGGTCGCGGCACTTTCCTGCGCGCCTCTCCGATTGACGTGTCGACGTTGCTGCAAGACAAACTGTTCGACCGCGTCGAGACGTGCGTGCTCACATCTGCGACGCTTGCGAGCGCAGGGAGTTTCCGCTTCATGCGCGAGCGTCTGGGTTTGATCGAGAAGACCGACGAGTTGATTGCGCCGACGAGCTTCGACTACGAGCGACAGTCCGTCCTTTATCTGCCGCCGAAGATGCCCGACCCGCGCTCGCCGCAATGGGCAGAGGCGGCGGCGGATGAGATCGTCAAGCTGCTCGAAGTCACAGAAGGGCGGGCCTTCGTCCTCTCAACTTCTCTGAGCGGAATGCGCTCTCTCTACGAGCGCGTCGCGCCGCGCGTCGATTTCCCTTGTCTCGTGCAGGGCGACGCATCGAAGTCTTACCTGTTAGAGAAATTTCGACAGACGCCGCACGCGGTTCTCTTCGCCACGTCGAGTTTCTGGCAGGGCGTTGACGTGCGCGGCGAACAGTTGTCATGCGTCATCATCGACAAGCTGCCGTTCGCCGTGCCGACCGATCCGGTCGTCGCCGCGCGCCTGCGCTTCATCGAAGATGCGGGCGGATCGAGCTTCTACGAGTACAGCGTGCCGCAGGCCATCATCTCGCTCAAGCAGGGACTTGGACGCTTGATCCGCAGCGCGACGGACAGGGGCGTTCTCTGCGTTCTCGATCCGCGCCTCAGAACGCAAGCCTACGGCAAGCAGTTTCTCAAGAGCCTGCCAGTGCGTCGCACAACATCAGACCTCACGGAAGTCGCGCGTATGTTTGAAACGACCGATGCGATGGCGTGATAATGTGGAAGGCAGATATAAAGTTTAGTGATGTGGGAGAAACATGGCCGGACAGTTTGAAGTAATGATCGAGCGCAACTTTTCGAGCGCGCATCAACTGCGCGGCTATCGTGGCAAGTGCGAAAATTTGCACGGCCACAATTACAAGATCGAAATCTACGCGCGCGGCCGCGAGTTGAACAATATCGGTCTGCTCGTGGACTTCGGCGAGTTGAAGACGGCGGCTGATGAGATCGTCGCCTACCTCGACCATCGCAACATCAACGAACTGCCGCCCTTCGACGAGGAGTTGAATCCTTCAGCCGAAAATCTCGCGCGCTACATCCTTGAGCGCGTCGCCTCGCAGGTCGGCGACGCGCGCGTCAGCGTCTATAAAGTGCGCTGCTTCGAGACGCCGACGAGCGTGGCGACATATCAAATGGATTAGTTACAAGTTACAAGTTCAAAGCTCCAAGTTGGAAGCTACGTCGTAAAGCTAAACGCCAGCCCGCATCAGTCGCGTGGCTGGCGTTTAACTTTCAACCTTCAACTTGGAACTTTCAACTTCCTACGACGAGACGAGCGCGGGCACGTCGATGTTGTACTTCCTGATCTTCGAGTAGAGGCGTGGGCGATAGATGCCGAGCAGGTTCGCTGCGGCCTGCTTGTTGCCGCCCGTGCGCTGCAAGGTTCTTTCGATGACGAGCTTCTCGATGTCTTCGAGCGTCATGTTCGGCGGCACGTCCCAGCCCTGACCCTGTGCGGACTTCTCCGGCAACGATCCGTTGTCGAACGGAAGATCGACCGGCTCGATCTTGTTCGTCTTGGCGAGCAGCACGGCGCGCTCAAGCACGTTCTGCAACTCGCGCACGTTGCCGGGCCACCCGTGCGCGAACAAACGCTGGTAAGCCGCCTGCGAGATGCCGTTGACGTTGCGCTGATACTTGCGCGCGTACAACTTGAAGAAGTGCTCGGCGAGCAGTTGGATGTCCTCTGTGCGCTCACGCAAAGGCGGGACGTGGATCGTGATCGTCGAGATGCGATAGAAGAGATCGTCGCGCAGCAGGCCATCGCGTATCGCGTCGGCGGGGAGTCGATTCGTCGAAGTGATGAGTCGGAAATCGACGGCGTAAGTTTTCTCCGATCCGATCTTGCGATAGCTGCGCTCTTGCAGGACGCGCAAGAGTTTCGGTTGTAGCTCGACAGGCATCTCGGCGATTTCGTCTAAGAGGAGCGAGCCACCGGCCGCGTGTTGAATGAGACCATCCTTGTCCGCGTGCGCGCCCGTAAACGCGCCCTTCGTATGACCGAACAGCTCCGACTCGATCAACTCCTTCGGCAGTGCGGCGCAGTTGACCTTGATGAAGGGCTTCTTCACGCGCAGAGAGTTGTAGTGGATCGCGTTCGCGATCAACTCTTTGCCTGTGCCCGATTCGCCGACGATCAAGACGTTCGCATCGGACTTGGCGACCGATTCGATAGTCTCGTAGATCGTCTGCATCTGCTTCGACGCGCCGATGATGTTGAGATACTCGGTGCGCGTCGAGAGCTGTCGGCGCATCGTCTCGGTCTCCGCCATCAACTCGCGACGTTCGAGGGCCTTCCCGACGAGCGGCTGCAAGACTTCAAAGTCGAAGGGCTTTTGCAGAAACCAGAACGCGCCGGCCTTCGTCGCCTCGACCGCGCGCTCGACCGATCCGTAACCCGTGACGACGATCACTTCAGTCGCAGGACTCGCGTCCTTGATGTGACGCAGGACTTCCATACCGTCCATGTCCGGCAACTTCACGTCGCAGACGACGAGGTGATGACCACCACGGTCGAACAGTTCGATAGCCTCCGCGCCCGACGAAGCGGTATCAACCGTGTAGCCTTCCTCTGCGAGATTCTGCTTGAGCGAGTCGGCCATCATCGGCTCGTCATCTACCACGAGCACGCGCACGTCTTTACGATCCACCTTTTGCTCTCCTCTGAATTAAGTCTGGAGTCTTGGAGTCCGGAGTCAAAGACAGTTCCTCTGCTTTCGACTCATGACTCACGACTTTAGACTCACGACTCTTTTAACGGTATGCGGACGCGAATAGCATCCGCAACGTGTTCGACCGCGCCGCCGTGCGCGGAGATTATTTTGGCGGCGAGCGCAGCACGAAGCGATCCAACGCCGTCGAGCCCGCCGAAGATGTTGCGCGCGCCTGCATCCTTCACGCCGCGCCACTCGATAATGGCGGACGCGCCGCCCGCCGTCTCTTCGCGCCGTAGCGAGACCGGGGCGAGTTGCTGATTCGCGGCATTGGCTCGCACGGCCGCCACGATCTCGCGCAGAGCCTCTGCGAGTCGTTCGGCGTCGAACTCGCCGCGAAAGTCTGTGCCCTGCGCGTCGAACGTTTCGCCCTCGGTGGTTGCTGCGGCGCGCACGATCTCTGCCAAGTCTTGCGGCGCGCGGCGCAATTCAAGCGTGCGACCGAAGCGCACGAGCAGGTTCATCTCATCGGCGGCACGCTCAAGTCCGGCGATGATCTTGTTGACGGTCTCAACCTCATCCGTCGGTCTCGCGTCGCGCTCGGCGCGCTTGCGCAAAAACGTGGCATAGAGTTTGAGACCATTTAGTTGATTCTTGATGTCGTGGACGATCTCGACCGACGCGCGACCGAGTTCCTGCAAGGCTTCGGCATCGTGTTCGGGCTGTTGTTGCGGCATCATTTGGCTCAAACCTACTTCGGACGAACCATCGTCAGTCGCTGCTCGAAGGCAGCGCAAGCCGCGCTGCCCTGACGGATTAAACCCGAACGTTGTTGCTTTTCGTGTTGTATTTCGGTTCGCATCTTAGCAAAAAAGGCGAGTGTTTGCTAGTGATACGATATGAGCGCGCACATCCTTCCTATAATGAGTGAAACCTTCATGGCACAGCAGCGGACGACGGAACAAGGCAAAGCCCTGCCGATTGTCCTCGTGGTCGAAGACTTTGAAGACAATCGCTTCATGATGAGAAGGTTGCTAGAAATGAGCGGTTATCGCGTGGTCGAAGCCGTGAATGGCGAGCAAGCGGTGGAGAAGGCCTTGAGCGACCGCCCTGACCTGATCCTGATGGACTTGAGCCTGCCGAAACTCGACGGGCTGGCCGCCACGCGCCGCATACGAAAGCACAACGAACTCGCGCGCACGCCCATCGTCGCCGTCTCCGCGCACGACACGACAGACTTTCACGCCGACGCCCTCGCCGCCGGCTGCAACGAGTACGTTACCAAACCGATAGACTTCGACCAGTTGGAGTCGCTTTTGAAGAGACTGCTGGGGAAATGAGAGATTAGAGGTCAGAGGTTAGAGGTTAGAAAAGATCAGTTCTTTAACTGATCTCTAACCTCTACGCTCTAACCTCTGCTTTTATGTCCGGACGTTTCGCATCGCTTTTCCATCAACATGCTGACGCGCTCGTGCGCGCGTGGGCGGACGGCGTCTATCAGGATCGACGCACGGACTTGGCATCGTTGCTCTCCTACAGGCAACTTGTCGATAGCATTCCCGAAGTCATCGAAGAACTCGCGCGCCTGCTCGACGCTGATGCGGACGCGCAAGAGATCGAGGTCGCCGTGCGTAGCCTTCGCATGCACGCGCAGGTCAGATTCCAGCAGGGCTGCCTGATCGACGAAGTGGCACGAGAGTTGATGATTTTACGTCGTGTTCTAACAGATTTCCTGTGGCGTGAAGGTATCGGCGTCACTGAAGGGGACATCCGGGAGTTGCGCGATGCTTTGGCGCGCATCGATCTTTTCGTTGACGAGCTGGTCGCGCAGGCGATCATCATCTTCGCCGCGAGTATGCGACCGCCCGTGCGGACGCGCTCGCCGCAGTGGCCCCCGCCGAGGCGTCGGCGCAATAGTCACCCGGATCGTAACGCGACGTGGTAGGGAAGCGCGATGGGCGAAAGATTTTACTCGACGTGCGCACCAAGCTGCTGGTGATGCTCGCCGTGCTGTCCCTGCCCCTCTTCATCGTCAGCCTCATTCAACTCCGCGACTACCGGCAGAACACCTACGAGCAGGCGACGACCATCGCGCGACTCAAGTCGGTCGCGGCGGCGGGCGCGCTCGAATCTTGGCTCGAAAATCATCCTGAGACTCTACACGCGAACGCGCAACTCGATCCGCAACGCGCCGCCGAACTCTACACGCGCATCAGGCAGCACGCCTCGCCCGACGACGACTCGACATTCGTCGTCTTCGACGCGCGCGGGGAAGCCTTGCCGAATCCTGCGTCGCCGCAGGCGATCCCGGCACAAAATTTTTCGCAGAACTTGAGCGAGCAGACGTGGCGCGATGGCGTGGCGCGTCTGACGGTCGCGCGTCGCGTTGCGCAGACAGGCTGGTCAGTTGCGGTCGGCGTGCCGCTACCGCAGGACACGCGCGCGGGCCACGCGGTCCTTGTCGTCGCCGCGACATGGGCCCTCGCGCTGATCGCTTCGATCATCCTCTCGGTGTGGGCGGTGGGCCGGTTCACGAAACCCTTACGCCAACTTGCTGCTTCAGCCTCGACGCTCGGCGATGGCCGCCTGCACGAGCGCGTCGCGGTTGAGACAAACGACGAGGTGGGCACGCTCGCCGTAGGTTTCAACACGATGGCGGCGCGGCTCGAAGGCAAGTTCACGGAACTGCGCACGCAGGGCGCGTTCATCGCGGAGGTGCTCGATAGTCTGCCGCTCGGCGTCGTCGTGCTTGATGCGAACCTCGTCGTGCGCCGCGCCAACTCGACCTTCGCGCGCTTCGTCGAACGCGATGCCGCCTCGCTCGAAGGGCGCGGGCTCTACGAAGCGACGGCCGGACTCGCCGCGTTGAATGAGTTGATCGAAGACGTGCGACGCACGCGTCGCGCTTTCGTCAACTACGGCCTGCCGCTCGAACTCGTCTCACGCAATGATGCGGAGCGCGACGAGCCGCGAAAGTTCTGGGACGTGACTCTCTACCCGACGAATGAAGCGAGCGATGGACGTGGCGATCTCATCCTCATCCTCTCGGAAGTGACGAAGCGCGTGCGCGCCGAAAAACTTGCGACCGCCGCCTTCGCCGCCGAGAAGTCGCGCGCTGCGGAATTAGAGTCCGTCATCAATCAGATGGATGAGGGCGTCGTCATCGTTGACGCACGTGGTCGCTACCGCGTCAATCCTTCCGCCGCGCGCATCCTCGCGCGTCGGCCCGGCGAGTTTCGCGACGGACTCGAAGCGCTCATCGCCGACATGAGCTTGCGCGATGCGAGCGGTCGAGTCTTGCCCACGGAGGAGACGCCGCTCGGTCGCGCGTTCCTGCGCGGCGAGCACGTCACGGGCGAACACCTGCAGATCGAGCGCGGCGGCGAAGAGGGCATACTCGAAGTGAGCGCGACGCCGCTCGCAGACGACGCGGGCGAGAGGGCCGGTCTCGTCGCTGTCTTTCGCGACATCACGGAGAACGTCAGGCAGTATCGCGAGCTGATGGAGGCATACGGGCGTCTGCGCGAGCATGATCGTTTGAAGTCCGCCTTCGTCGCCAACGTCTCGCATGAGCTGCGCACTCCTTTGAACGTCATCATCGGCCTGTGTCAACTCTTGGAGCGTGATCGGAAGCTACCGCTCGCGCCTTTGCAGGCGGAGGTGGTCATGCGCATGGAGCGCAACGCGCACGCGCAGCTCGAACTCGTCAATCATCTGCTCGAATACTCGCGCCTCGAAGCGGGCCGGGCCGCGCTCATGCTCGAACAGGTCGATGTTGCCGCGCTGCTGAACGAGGCTGTCGCCGATTACGCGCACGAAGCGAGGGAGAAGCGGATCAAGGTGCGCGCAGAGGTTGCGCCACAACTCGGTCGCGTGCGCACTGATCGGAACAAACTCACGCAGGTCGTGTCTAACCTGCTCTCGAACGCCGTCAAGTTCACGGCGACGGGCGAGGTGACTGTCAGCGCAGGGCCTCTGGACGAAACGCGCTGGATGCTCGAAGTGCGCGACACAGGCATCGGCATCTCGCGCGAGGCGATAAACTTCATCTTCGACGAGTTTCGCCAAGTCGATGATCATCTCGCGCGCTCATATAGCGGCGTCGGTCTGGGCCTGGCTATCACGCGCAGGATCGTCGATCTGCTCGAAGGCGAGATCGAAGTCGAGAGCCGACCGAACGAGGGCAGTCGCTTTCGCATCACGATGCCGCGCGCCGCGCGACAGCGCACCGGCACGGGCTCGCTCTTGCACGACGACGCGCCGTCCGCTCCCGTAGCCACGACGAACGATACTTCCGACGCGCACGCAGACACGAACTTGCGCTCCTACGCGCGCAGATGAAAAAAGTCTGGAGTCTGGAGTCGCAGGTCTTGAGTCGGAAGACAAAAGATCAGAAACTAGACAACGATTCGACTCTCGACTTTAGACTCCAGACTTATAAAGATGAGCAGATCGAACAGTGTTGAAGAGGTGGACTCGGCGCGGAAGAAAATTTTCATCGGCGTGGGCCTCCTCGGCGCGCTCGTCGTCGCGCTGCTGGTTTACTGGGCCACGCGACCCGCGCCGCCCATCAAAGAGCCGCGCCTCGACAATGCCATTCGCGCTGGCTCGCCGGAGTTTGCGCAGGCGCGCGAACGCGTCGTCGTCGATTATCTCGTCGATAACGACACGCTCGATTCCATCAGCGCGCTCGGCGGTCGCACACTTACGCCGCAGCCGACCGTTCGCAATTTCACAGGGCGCACGATCAACGGGCTTGAGTTGAAAGCGACCGCCATCGATCTGGACGGCAAGCCGGTGCGCGAGAGGACGATGGTGGTGATCCCGAACGTCTTCACGGGTCAGACCGAGCTTGAGCCGAACAAGTTTGCGAAGGTGACGATCCCCATCGAAGGATTCAAGAAAGAGGAAGTGGCCGCCAACATCAAGATCGAAGTCACAGGCGTGCGCTTCAAGTAGGCGACGCGCATGAAAGAAGAGAGCCACGACGCAACCGCAGTTGCGTCGTGGCTCTCTTCTTTCATGTCTCGCATCTCGTGTTGCGGTCGTCAGTTATTTCTCGCTGCGGCTTCATTGTCACCGACGAACAGTTCTTCGAGTGAGTTGCCGACGGGTTGGATGGAGACGAGGCGCGTGCCCGCGACCGTGCGAAGGGCCCTAAGCGCCGCGTCAACGTCGCTCTCCGCGCCGACTTCGATGCGCGCGCCGCCGGGCGTTGAGAAGACTTGCGCGCCCGCGAGCGGCAAGAGCGCGGATTCGATCTGCGAAGCGTCCGCGCACGCGACCGTGATCTCCAACGCGCGCTGTTCACCTGCGACGCGTCGCAGTTCTTCGAGGCGACCGACGTGCGCGAGTCGGCCGCGTTGCAGGATGGCCGCGCGGTCGCAGAGCACTTCGATGTCTGAGAGGACGTGCGAGCTGAAGAAGACCGTCGTGCCCATCGTGCGCAGAGAGGCGATGAGATCGCGCACCTCGCGGCGGCCGATTGGGTCGAGGCCTGACATCGGCTCATCGAGAAAAACGATTTCGGGATCGTTGGCGAGGGCCTGCGCGAGTCCCACGCGCTGCAACATTCCTTTCGAGAACTTGCGCAACTGTTTGTCCCAACTCTTCTCGTCGAGCCGGACGAGTTCGAGCAGACGGCCCGCGCGCTCGCGACATTCATGCTTTGAGTAACCGAATAACTCTGCGCAGTAGATTAGAAATTCGCGCGCGGTGAGATAGTCGTAGAAGTAAGGATGTTCAGGGAGGTAACCGATGCGCGCGTGCATCGACACGTCGTCGATGTCGCGACCGAGTATCTGTGCGCGTCCTTCGGTCGGATAGATGAGGCGCATGAGCAGCTTCATCGTCGTCGATTTGCCCGCGCCGTTTGCGCCGAGGAAGCCGAAGATTTCACCGCGCGCGACGTTGAGTGTCAAACGGTCGAGCGCGCGCACGCGCTTCTTGCGTAGAAAGCCGACCTCGTAGTCTTTCGACAGGTTCTCGATCTCAATGACGTTTGACATCTGTGGTTCCCGAGCCTCAGTAGTTACGCAAGACCGTCGAGTGTTCGTCCAGTTCAACGTCGCAACGGTCGTTGATGAGTTTGTATGGCACATCCGATGGATCGAGCGGCGCACCTGTCGCGTCTTGACGGAAGCGCGCGGCGCGCAACGTCAGCGCGACCTCGCGCCACGTGGCCGGGCAGCGACCGGCGGCGCGCTCGCGGTAGGCGGAGAGGACGCCGCGCAGTGCATCCAACTCGTCGAGCGATTGAAGCTGCGCGAGTCGGTTCGTGGCGAGTTGTCGCGTGTGCTCGTCTTCGGTCGTGCGCAGCATCGTCTCATAGATGGCCCTCGCGGTTTCGCGGCTGCCGCCTTTGACAGACATCTGCGCGGCGAGCGCGCCCATCCACGCGGGCGCGCCGGGAGCGCGCGAGCCTGCGGCGTAAGCGTCGCTCGCCTCTTTGAATCGGTTCTGTTGCCAGTAGATGTAACCGAGATAGGAATAGAGCCGCCACGCGTCTGGGTTCGCTGCGATGCCTTTGTTAACGAGCTTGATCGCGGCTTCGGTGTCAACGGCCGGAAGGACGAGCGCGCCGTACTCGTAGGCCGCCATGAACTGCGGATCGAGCGTGGTCGTGTTGTCGAGAAGCGGCGCGAGAATCTTCAGGTTGAGCGCGCGCAGATCGTCGAGTTGGATGTGGCCTTCGTAAGCCGTGGACTTGCGACCGACGTATTGCAAGGTGCGCAGCCAGTACCAATCGGCAGCGAGCCCGTTGAAGGCGAGGCTCATCTCACGCGCGGCGTCTGGAGTGACGTACAACTCGTCGGAGACCTGCGCGACTTCAGATGGCATCGGGCGACGCAGCTCGATCCAGCGCGCGACACCAGCAGCCGATCCGAGACAGATGAAGAGCACGACGAGCAGCAGTAGTTCGCGTGGCGCAAGTCTCCGGCGTGCGTGCTGTTTGATCATCGTCTCGATCATTTGAAGTTGCGACGGTTGAAGATGAGCGCGGCGGCGGTGAGGAGCGCGGCGTCGTAGAGGAGCGCATAGAGCGCGGCGGCGAAGAAATCGGGCGCGGTCGGCATCGTGCCGTGACTCGCGGCGGTGATGTAGGCGTAGTGCGAGAGGTTCGGCAACAGATAGTAGAGCGCGCTGAAGAGGAGACGCGCGGCTGTCGTGCCGTTTGCGGCGGCAAGCAGTCTCATGTCCGCGCTGAAGTGTCCGATGATGAAGACGGCGAAGGTCAAAAGCGCGGAGAGCGCGGGCGTGGAGAACGAAGAGAAGAGGAGCGCGACGGCGACGATGATCGTCAACTCGAAGAAGACGAGCGCGACCGCCGGACAGATGCGCGCGACGAGCGGATCGTAGCCGCCGTGCACGTAAACGAGCGCGAGGGCCACCCCAGCCGCCATGATCGCGACGTTCGTGGCGAGCGTGGCGCACAAGCCTAGATACTTGCCGACGAGAAACTCGCCGCGACCCACAGGCTTCGCGAAGATGGCATAGACCGTGCGCCGCTCGATCTCTTTATAGACGAGCCCGACGCCGACGAAGATGGCGATGAAGACGCCGAAGATGAGCATCGCGCTCAGGCCCATATCGACGATGATCTTCGCCTCCTGCGCGGCGGACAATTCGCCGAGGAAGATCGCGCCCGCCGTCAACAGCAGCACGAAGACGACGAGGTTATAGAGCACGCGATCGCGCACGGCTTCGCGAAAGGCATTGCGCGCGATTGAGAGAACGCGACGCGGCGCGCTGCCTCGCGCGTCGGTCGCAGTCGGCCGCGTTGCGTCGTCAGCAGTTGCGCGTGGAGCGTCGTTGCTCGTCGTCGTTGTTGTCGGCTCTTTCGTCACTCGTCCGGAGTCGATTGCCTCAAACATGATCGGAAGACGTTTGTCTGTGAAGTGGGCGCGCCGCCCGAAGTGTGAGCGACGCGTTGAAGGATAGCACGGAAGTGCGCGGCCGGATCGTGTCGAACGGAAGCGCGCGCGTGGGTGAAGTTTCTGAAAAAAAACGGCGGAGGCAAGGGAAGTTCTTTCCCGCCTCCGCCGAGTCGAAGCCCGTACTGGACGGGTGGTTGTTTGAGAGTTACTGAATCGCAGTGCCCGGTGTGGCGCGGCTGCCTGCGGCACCGGCTGTGCCGTAGATGACCATCGCTTCGTTCGAGTAGAAGCCGCGCGTACCCGTGCCCGTGAGCTGCGTGTAAGAGACGGCATCCGCCGAAGCGTCGTATTGGGCCGCCGCGCCGCCCGCGCCGCCGCTCGGCGTCATGACGAACTTGTAGCCGCTCTTCGTGCCGCCCGACAGCACGCTGTCGATCAAACCATCGGCGTTGAGTTGCGCGAGAGTGCCGTAGCTGGTGCTCGCGCCCGTGGTCGAGAAATACTCAGCCTGCGCGGTGTTGAGTGAGCGCATCGAGCCGATGGCGGAACCTTCGTTGGCTGCGCGGCGCGAGGAGAGGAGGTTGGGAACCG